>NZ_JABXOU010000020.1:0-1531 GCF_014103035.1 Enterobacter sp. RHBSTW-01064
TAACGCTGAGGTGTGATGACGAGGCACTACGGTGCTGAAGTAACAAATGCCCTGCTTCCAGGAAAAGCCTCTAAGCATCAGGTAACATCAAATCGTACCCCAAACCGACACAGGTGGTCAGGTAGAGAATACCAAGGCGCTTGAGAGAACTCGGGTGAAGGAACTAGGCAAAATGGTGCCGTAACTTCGGGAGAAGGCACGCTGATGTGTAGGTGAAGCCCCTGCGGGTGGAGCTGAAATCAGTCGAAGATACCAGCTGGCTGCAACTGTTTATTAAAAACACAGCACTGTGCAAACACGAAAGTGGACGTATACGGTGTGACGCCTGCCCGGTGCCGGAAGGTTAATTGATGGGGTTAGCGGCAACGCGAAGCTCTTGATCGAAGCCCCGGTAAACGGCGGCCGTAACTATAACGGTCCTAAGGTAGCGAAATTCCTTGTCGGGTAAGTTCCGACCTGCACGAATGGCGTAATGATGGCCAGGCTGTCTCCACCCGAGACTCAGTGAAATTGAACTCGCTGTGAAGATGCAGTGTACCCGCGGCAAGACGGAAAGACCCCGTGAACCTTTACTATAGCTTGACACTGAACACTGGTCCTTGATGTGTAGGATAGGTGGGAGGCTTTGAAGCGTGGACGCCAGTCTGCGTGGAGCCGCCCTTGAAATACCACCCTTTAATGGCTGGTGTTCTAACGTAGACCCGTAATCCGGGTTGCGGACAGTGTCTGGTGGGTAGTTTGACTGGGGCGGTCTCCTCCCAAAGAGTAACGGAGGAGCACGAAGGTTAGCTAATCCTGGTCGGACATCAGGAGGTTAGTGCAATGGCATAAGCTAGCTTGACTGCGAGAGTGACGGCTCGAGCAGGTGCGAAAGCAGGTCATAGTGATCCGGTGGTTCTGAATGGAAGGGCCATCGCTCAACGGATAAAAGGTACTCCGGGGATAACAGGCTGATACCGCCCAAGAGTTCATATCGACGGCGGTGTTTGGCACCTCGATGTCGGCTCATCACATCCTGGGGCTGAAGTAGGTCCCAAGGGTATGGCTGTTCGCCATTTAAAGTGGTACGCGAGCTGGGTTTAGAACGTCGTGAGACAGTTCGGTCCCTATCTGCCGTGGGCGCTGGAGAATTGAGGGGGGCTGCTCCTAGTACGAGAGGACCGGAGTGGACGCATCACTGGTGTTCGGGTTGTCATGCCAATGGCATTGCCCGGTAGCTAAATGCGGAAGAGATAAGTGCTGAAAGCATCTAAGCACGAAACTTGCCCCGAGATGAGTTCTCCCTGACCCTTTAAGGGTCCTGAAGGAACGTTGAAGACTACGACGTTGATAGGTCGGGTGTGTAAGCGCAGCGATGCGTTGAGCTAACCGATACTAATGAACCGTGAGGCTTAACCTTACAACGCCGAAGCTGTTTCGGCGAAGAGACAGACACGATATTTTCAGCCTGATACAGATTTAACAGAATTTGCCTGGCGGCTTTAGCGCGGTGGTCCCACCTGACCCCATGCCGAACTCAGAAGTGAAACGC
>NZ_JABXOU010000021.1:0-1281 GCF_014103035.1 Enterobacter sp. RHBSTW-01064
GCCCTGTACGGTGCCCACGTCGTCCAGCGCCGCGTCGATGGTCGGTTTCACCGGCGCATCGGTATCGATGGTCACGGTCCAGCTGCTGCTGCTTGACTCGTTGCCCATCGGATCCTTCGCCGTGGCGGTGAAGCTGTGCTCGCCGCGACCCAGATCCACGCTCGGCGTGAAGCTCCAGGTGCCGTCCGCGCCCGCGGTGGTGGTGCCCAGCACGTTGCTGCCGTCCATGATGGTTACGGTGCTGCCCGCCTTCGCCGTGCCGCTGATTTGCGGACGGGTATCGTCGGTAACCGCGTTCTGGGACAGGCTGCCGGTCACGCTGCCGACGTCGTCGGTCACGCCGGTGATTTCCACCTTGCCCGGGACCACGTCAACGGTGATGACCACGTGCGAGCCTTCCGGTCCGGTGTTGCCTGACGGATCGGTCACGGTGGTGGTCAGGTCGTGCTCGCCGTTGGAGAGCGCCTGATCCGGGGTGAAGCTCCAGGTACCGTCCGGGTTCACCTTCGTGGAGCCGATAACCTGGCCGTTGTCGATGATGTTCACCGTGCTGCCCGGCTCGGCCTTGCCGCTCAGGGTCGGGGTGTTGTCATCGGTGGTGTCGCCGCTCACGACCGGGCCCTGGTAGGCGCCGACGTTGTCGGTGACCAGCAGGTCAGAGGCCGCGTCCGGTGCTTTTGTATCCACCACGATACCGAAGCCGCCGGTTGGCTCACTGGTGCGTCCCACGCCGTCGGTGACGGTGGCGGTGAAGCTGTGGTTGCCGTCAGCCAGCGCCGTATCCGGCGTGAAGCTCCAGCTGCCGTTGCTGCCCACGGTGGCGGTGCCGATCAGGCGGCCGTTATCGTAGATGCTGATGGTGCCGCCGATCACGCCGCTGCTGCCGCTCAGGGTCGGGGTGGTGTCGTTGGTGACGTCGCCCTTCTGCAGGTAGTCGGCGTGCGGTGCCACGTCGTCATACACGGTGTCCAGCGTCGGCGCCTGCGGCGGCACGGTGGCCACGTTGATGACGTATTCCGCGGACGGGCCGGAGACGTTGCCCACGCTGTCGGTCTCTTTCGCCGTCAGGGTGTATTTGCCGTCCGGCAGCGGGGTGGTCGGTTCGAGGGACCAGGTGCCGTCTGCCTGTACCTTCGCGGTGCCAATCACCTTGTCGCCGTTGTACACGGTGATGGTGTTGCCTGGCTCTGCGCCGGTACCCTTGATCAGCGGACGGTTATCGTCGGTTTCCCCGCCGGAAGCCACCACGCCTGACGCTTTCACGTCGTCGTAGACTTCGGT
>NZ_JABXOU010000022.1:0-1195 GCF_014103035.1 Enterobacter sp. RHBSTW-01064
TCAGTCTATCCGGAGCACACTCTCGGTTTTTCGGTCGTAGTACGCAAGCGTTATTCCGTTAAAGATGATGGCCTCAAGGCCATCATCCTGTTCTTCCAGCATGATGTACTCATCAGTCAGCGCTTCACTCAGGAACACCGTCCCCTTTTTCCCCATATAGAGTGTCCCCCGCGATTTCACCCTGTAGACCGTACCGCCTTCCGGGTACGCGTATTCAGGAACACGGCCATCCCAGTGTCGGTTCGAGGGGTGCCATACCGTTCCGGGCGTTGCACCCGCCAGGGCTTCATGCGGCCTTTCGTGGTTAAACTCCTCCCGGTAGTCACTGAACCACCGCTGTTGTTCTTCCATCGTCATGAAGGTGTTGCCCTGTTTCACCGCACTTTTCAGGGAGCGGTGCATTCGCTCATGACGGCCATTTTCTTCCGGATGCCCCTTCCTGATACGCTCAGGCCTGATGCCCAGCTTGATTAGCCAGACGGCAAGACGACTTAGTCCGGCTATCCCTGTTCCCGCGAAGGGCTGACCGTTATCGGTTCTGAGCACTTCCGGCAGACCGTATTCCAGGAACGCATCCGTCAGGCACTGTCTGACGAAGGGCTCACTCTCCCGGTCCGTTCCCCGGCAGCTCAGAAGATACCGGCTGTGATTGTCGGTCAGGGTGAAGGGATGGCAGTACTCTCGGCTCAGCAGCCTGAACTTACCTTTAAAATCAGCGCTCCAGACCTGATTGTTCTCACTGATGGTGGTCAGGGGCTGGCGATTGCCCGGGGTTCTGCGTTTTCGCTTTTTATCCGGAACCAGGCCTTCACGCTTGAGGATATCGCCGATAGTGCTGGCAGCAGGTACGGTAAAATCGACATGATGATTGAGCAGCCACATCCGCAGTTTTTTGGGGCCCCAGTCAGGGTGTTTTTGCCTCAGGGCCGTAAGCTGTCCGGCGATATCATCAGGAACCGTCCGGGAGCGGGAGTGTGGCGCGCGCGACCGGTCAGAGAGAGATGACAGGTCAGCGGGGTCAAAACGCTGAAGCCATTTATAGCCGGTTTTACGGCTGATGCCAAAAAGACGGCAAAGCGCGGAGAAGGAGTCCGTACCTGCATGGCAGGCACGGATAAAATCAAGGCGTTGCATAGGTCGGGTCTCAGTCCAGGGCATAGCGAGTCTCCTCTTCTATGCCAGTTATAACTGTTAC
>NZ_JABXOU010000023.1:0-1025 GCF_014103035.1 Enterobacter sp. RHBSTW-01064
TTCCCGGATAATTTTTACTGGGGCGGGGCAATTGCCGCAAACCAGGTCGAGGGTGCATGGGACAAGGACGGCAAAGGGGTGTCCACCTCGGACGTTCAGCCCGCAGGTATCTTCGGCGAGGTGGTGGAACGTGACGGGAGCGTCAGCAGCATCAAGGACGTGGCCATCGACTTTTACCACCGCTACCCGGAGGACATTAAACTCTTCAGCGAGATGGGGTTTACCTGCCTGCGCGTTTCCATCGCCTGGGCACGCATCTATCCACAGGGTGATGAGCAGACCCCGAATGAAGCCGGTCTGGCCTACTACGACAGGCTGTTTGACGAGCTTCTGCAGCACGGAATTACGCCGATGGTGACGCTCTCCCACTATGAGATGCCCTGGAATCTGGTGACCCGCTATAACGGCTGGGCTGACCGCAGACTGATTGGTTTTTTCACTGACTACGCCGTCACGGTTTTCGGGCGCTACAGAGAGAAGGTCAAGCTGTGGCTGACCTTCAACGAAATCAACATGTCCCTGCACGCGCCGCTGACCGGAGTGGGCCTGCCTGAAGGCAGCAGTCAGGCTGATATCTATCAGGCTATCCACCATCAGCTGGTCGCCAGTGCCATCGTCGTGGGGCGGTGCCATGACATCATCCCGGATGCAAAAATCGGCAATATGCTCCTGGGGGGCCTGCTTTACCCGCTGACCTGCAAACCGGATGACGTGCTGAAAACGATGAATGAGAACCGCGGCTGGCTGTTCTTTGGCGACGTGCAGTGCCGCGGAGCCTACCCGGGGTACATGCTGCGCTTCTTCCGTGACAATAATATTGTGCTGGATATTACAGAGGAGGACCGCGAGCAGCTGAAGAACAACACCGTGGACTTCATCTCGTTCAGCTATTACAACAGCGGCTGTGCGACAACCGACGAGGACACCATCGAGAAGTCACGGGGTAACGTGCTGAGCATGATACAAAACCCGCTGCTGCCGGTGTCGGAGTGGGGCTGGACAATTGACCCGACGGGAATGCGCAT
>NZ_JABXOU010000025.1:0-710 GCF_014103035.1 Enterobacter sp. RHBSTW-01064
GGCCTCAGATCGTAGCGGCATCCTAGGACTAATTTCCGCCGGTGGGTACTTGAAGATTCCATTAAGTGAGGCGGGGAAACAAAAAATTTTGATCCTTCAATGGGGGACGGTTTCAAATTCTGGAGCAGGCACAGTGGGAGAAGCAACCTATCCGATTGCTTTTCCCAGCGGGATTTTAAGTGGATTACTGACTGGAGCCGATACCATCAATGGTGGCTTCACTGCTTCCTTCGGTCCTCGGTCAACCATTGGATTTTCTGCAGTCTTTAGAGACGTTTCTAATGCACCATACCCACACATCCCAACGAGACTCCAAACAGCTTGTTATATTATGCTTGGTTACTAACTGAAATTATCATTTTCCTAAGGCGAACCACTGTATCGATCTAGCGAAATACTGAGGTGCCCCGTTAACGATATTGGCACTTGCTAAATATCCTGCAGAATTACCTCTGATAAACCCATTTACTATCGATAGTGCAGTTACACCGGCAGTATCGGTAGTATGTGCCATTCCAATTAAAATGAAACCTCCGGTAGGGAAAGATATGGGAAAGTTAAAATCATACTGATTCCCCCCGGTAAGTAGGCCCCATTGCAAAATGTATCCGCTTGGAGAGCAAGCGTAGCCATTAGATCCTATCTGAGATTTGAAAAAAACCATATCAGGAACCTGATTTGCACCGTTCCCAATACTTCTCTTAGCAGCT
>NZ_JABXOU010000026.1:0-444 GCF_014103035.1 Enterobacter sp. RHBSTW-01064
TCTCTGCCGTCGCTTCGGTATTTCACCTGCCACCGGCTATAAGTGGCTTCGCCGCTGGGCGGAGGAAGGGGCCGCCGGCCTTCAGGACCGTCCGCGCATACCGCACCATTCCCCGAACCGCTCATCTGACGACATCACGGCCCTGCTGCGTATGGCCCATGACCGCCATCAACGCTGGGGCGCACGCAAGATAAAGCGCTGGCTCGAAGACCAGGGGCACTGCATGCCCGCCTTCAGCACCGTCCATAACCTGATGGCCCGCCATGGCCTGCTGCCGGGCACTTCACCGGGCATTCCCGCCACGGGACGGTTCGAACACGACGCGCCGAACCGCCTCTGGCAGATGGATTTTAAGGGCCACTTTCCCTTCGGCGGTGGCCGCTGCCATCCGCTGACCCTGCTGGACGACCACTCCCGTTTTTCCCTGTGCCTGGCGCACTGTAC
>NZ_JABXOU010000027.1:0-394 GCF_014103035.1 Enterobacter sp. RHBSTW-01064
CCTCTGTCGTCGCTTCGGCATTTCACCTGCCACCGGCTATAAGTGGCTTCGCCGCTGGGCGGAGGAAGGGGCCGCCGGCCTTCAGGACCGCCCGCGCATACCGCACCATTCCCCGAACCGCTCATCTGACGACATCACCGCCCTGCTGCGTATGGCCCATGAGCGCCATCAACGCTGGGGCGCACGCAAGATAAAGCGCTGGCTCGAAGACCTGGGGCACACCATGCCCGCCTTCAGCACCGTCCATAACCTGATGGCCCGCCATGGCCTGCTGCCGGGCACTTCACCGGGCATTCCGGCCACCGGCCGCTTCGAACACGACGCACCGAATCGCCTCTGGCAGATGGATTTTAAGGGCCACTTTTCCTTCGGCGGTGGCCGCTGCCATCCGCTG
>NZ_JABXOU010000028.1:0-392 GCF_014103035.1 Enterobacter sp. RHBSTW-01064
AACCGCAGGTTCCCCTACGGTTACCTTGTTACGACTTCACCCCAGTCATGAATCACAAAGTGGTAAGCGCCCTCCCGAAGGTTAAGCTACCTACTTCTTTTGCAACCCACTCCCATGGTGTGACGGGCGGTGTGTACAAGGCCCGGGAACGTATTCACCGTAGCATTCTGATCTACGATTACTAGCGATTCCGACTTCATGGAGTCGAGTTGCAGACTCCAATCCGGACTACGACGCACTTTATGAGGTCCGCTTGCTCTCGCGAGGTCGCTTCTCTTTGTATGCGCCATTGTAGCACGTGTGTAGCCCTACTCGTAAGGGCCATGATGACTTGACGTCATCCCCACCTTCCTCCAGTTTATCACTGGCAGTCTCCTTTGAGTTCCCGGCCG
>NZ_JABXOU010000029.1:0-327 GCF_014103035.1 Enterobacter sp. RHBSTW-01064
CGATGAACGGCGTGAGACCGTGCAGCAGCAGCTGGTCAGCGTGTTTGAACGCTACGGCCTGCCGGACCGGATGACGATGGACAACGGCTCACCGTGGGGAGACACCACCGGCACCTGGACAGCGCTGGAGCTGTGGCTGATGCGCCAGGGTATCCGGGTGGGGCACTCCCGGCCGTATCATCCGCAGACGCAGGGCAAGCTGGAGCGTTTTCACCGCAGCCTGAAGGCAGAGGTGCTGCAGGGGAAGTGGTTCGCGAGCGAGGGTGAGCTGCAGCGCGCCTTCGACCACTGGCGGACGGTCTATAACCTTGAACGCCCGCATGAGGC
>NZ_JABXOU010000003.1:0-597239 GCF_014103035.1 Enterobacter sp. RHBSTW-01064
GTTCTCCGCAGGCCGCAACCGCTAAATGACAGAAAAATGACTGACTGCTGCATTACACAGCAAAACCCCGTCTTATACCTTTTTACACACAGACTTATCCACAGACGCCCCTTAAATCCACTATACTAGCGACAAATATTCCCCCTGCAGGCTCCTCCCATGACCACACAACGTCTCACCCGTGACTGGCGCATCCCCACAGCAGGGCTGATGGTGCTGGTACTTCTCTTTGCAGGTTTTACGCTCCATACGCACTGGAATGCCTTTATTCAGTGGTGCCTCGCCACCCAGATCACCTTACATCGCTATCTGGTGATGTACTTGCTCCAGCTGAATAACCATCAGTACAGCGGCGGTCTGTGGCTACTCACCGGTGCCTTCCTTTATGGCGTACTTCACGCCATCGGACCGGGGCATGGCAAATTCATTGTCACCACCTATCTCAGTACAAATAAAGAAAGCGAATTGGCCGCCCGGGTTGTGCCGTTTCTCGGCAGCCTGATGCAGGGCGTCAGTGCCATACTCTTTGTCTTTATACTGGCGATAGGATTTAACCTCGCCTCGGGGGATATCAGCACCAGCCGATGGTATGTAGAGAAGGTCAGCGCCGTCCTTATTGGCGCATTCGGCGCATATATGATTTATCAGGCACTGAAAAGCCTGCGTCCGCGTCGAATGACAATCTCCTCGATCAAACCCTTCCACCAGCATGATGAGCATTGCGGTTGTGGTCATCATGGCGTAGGAGCCGAACTGACAAAAGGCGACTGGAAAACGCGTCTGGGCGTGGTAATGGCGATTGGCGCGCGCCCGTGCAGCGGCGCGATCATGATCCTGATGTTCTCGAATGCGCTCGGCATTGTCACCTGGGGGATCGCCGCGGTGATGACCATGTCACTGGGTACAGCGCTTTCTATTATGGGTCTCTCGCTGGCAGTACGTTATGCCCGTGAACGCACGGTGGCATATTTCGGCGGCGGGTCAACGCTGAGCTGGCTGGTCCCGGTCGTGAAAATATCGGGAGGGATCGTGCTGATTCTGTTCGCCACCGTCCTGTTCCTGACGGTAATCCCCATCAGCGCCAACGGCGACTACATTGCCGCCGGATGCTAATAAAAGAAAACCCGCCAGCGGCGGGTTTCATTATTACTCGTTAATCCGTGGATGTTGATCAACAAGGCGAGAGCGTTTCTTCTGCAGCTCTTCAATTTCTGCGTCAATATCCTCGATCTTCTGCTCTACGTTATCGTAGTGCTCACGCAGGATCTCTTTTGCTTCCTGAATATCGGATGCCGCAGGCGTCGCCCCTTTCAGAGGACGGTTCGCCGTCTCCTTCATGGTAAGACCGGTTGCCAGACCAATGACTGCAATAACCATCAGATAATAAGCAGGCATCATCAGGTTCTGCGTGCTTTCCACCAGAGAGGCGGCAAGCGTCGGCGTCAGGCCCGCAATCAGAACCGAGATGTTGAACGCCGCCGCCAGCGCACTATAACGAATGTGCGTCGGGAACATCGCAGGCAATGTTGACGCCATCACCCCGATAAAGCAGTTCAGGATCACCGCCAGCATCAGCAGGCCCGCGAAAATCAGACCCAGCACATTACTGTTAATCAGAATAAAGGCCGGGATCGCCAGCGCAAACAGCGCCACACTGCCGAGGATGATGAACGGTCGACGGCCAAAGCGGTCACTCAGCAGCCCCATAATCGGCTGCACAAACAGCATACCCACCATGATCGCGATAATAATCAGCACACCGTGATCTTCCGAGTAGTGCAGGTTATGCGACAGGTAGCTCGGCATGTAGGTCAGCAGCATGTAGTAGGTCACGTTGGTGGAAATCACCAGACCGATACAGGTCAGCAGGCTACGCCAGTGTTTGGTGGCAATCTCTTTGAACGATACTTTCGGGCCTTCCTGTAGCCCTTCTCGATCTCCCTGCTCCAGCTTTTCAACGTGCTGCTGGAACGCTGGCGTCTCTTCCAGCGCATGACGCAGG
Organism: Enterobacter sp. RHBSTW-01064; assembly: GCF_014103035.1. Taxonomy (NCBI): domain Bacteria; kingdom Pseudomonadati; phylum Pseudomonadota; class Gammaproteobacteria; order Enterobacterales; family Enterobacteriaceae; genus Enterobacter; species Enterobacter sp. RHBSTW-01064. The sequence continues at coordinate 2,003 of NZ_JABXOU010000003.1, forward strand.
TAAAGACCGATGATGCCCAGCGGCAGCGCGATAAAGAACGGAATACGCCAGCCCCATTCGAGGAAGTTCTCTTCACCCACCACGGTTGAAATCAGCACCACGACACCTGCGCCCATCACAAACCCGGCAATCGAACCGAAGTCCAGCCAGCTGCCCATAAAGCCACGCTTACGGTCAGGTGAATACTCCGCAACGAAGATCGACGCACCGGTATACTCGCCCCCGACGGAGAAGCCCTGCGCCATTTTACAGAGCAGCAGCAAAATCGGTGCCCAGATGCCTATGGTGGCGTAGGACGGTATCAGGCCGATACAGAATGTACTGATCGACATAATAACAATGGTGATAGCGAGTATTTTCTGGCGACCGTATTTATCACCGAGCATACCGAAGAACAGACCACCCAGAGGGCGAATCAGAAAGGGAACGGAGAACGTACCCAGCGCGGCAATCATCTGCAGGCTTGGGTCGGCACCGGGGAAGAACACTTTACCTAATGCATAGGCAACAAAACCGTAGACACCAAAATCGAACCATTCCATCGCATTACCGAGCGAGGCGGCGGTGATCGCTTTACGCAGTTTTGCGTCATCGATAATCGTGACATCGCGAAGCGTAATGGGTTTAACCTTTTTCCTTCTTAGCATAGCTTTCCTCGTAGACTCAGCCCTGTCCGTTCCACAGCTAACTCGCGTTCTGTGAACCTGGGATTCGCTCCATGCGAATCGCCTTATTCAAGCGTAGCAGGTTTACTTACATTGACGTTTCACGTCGATACAACCGAACCTGTTGACGCCTGCCTGGGCAGTTAATGACCTTTTTACCCTACCAGTGTTTATATATGTGATCAACTTCACATATCTTTTTCCTGTTCGTCAAATGACGTCAGACTTTGTCAATTCCTGCGAATGCGTACTTACTCAAGCGGCCGAAAAAATATGCTTACGTACGTTATTATTCGGGTCTCAGCAAAAGATTAAGCCACAATCCTTCACATCAGATTTACATAAATTTTAATAATAAAATGCCGCATCCTTTGTTTACATTCATTATGTGATCGAGATAACTAAAACACTGTTTTATTTTCATTGAATCGCAATTCCAAAGATCGCATCATAAATCCGCAAACATCATCTTCAGTGCTTTCGAACAAAAGAAACGGAAGACACTCATTTAATTTTATTGCATGGATACCAAGTTAGCCCCTCAAAAAGGCCGGTAATTCATTGAATTTATTTATTTATTTTTTTGAAGCTTTCCGCCAGATACGCGGGGCGAGATGCGAGGGTTAAACATGAAGATTAAAGCCACAATAGAACGTATCCCCGGCGGAATGATGTTGGTTCCGCTGGTACTTGGTGCGATCTTAAATACACTGGCACCGAATACCGGTGCTTATTTTGGTGGATTCACAAAAGGCATGATTAGCGGAACGGTACCGATTCTGGCGGTATGGTTCTTTTGTATCGGCGCATCCATTAATTTACGTGCCACGGGGACGGTATTACGCAAATCAGGCACACTGGTTATCACAAAAATTGCCGTCGCCTGGGTTGTTGCAATGATCTGTGCGATGTTCATTCCGGAGAACGGCATTCAGACCGGATTCTTTGCCGGATTATCCGTGCTGGCCATCGTGTCAGCGATGGATATGACCAACGGTGGCCTGTATGCCAGCCTGATGAATCAGTACGGCACCAAGGAAGAATCCGGTGCGTTCGTGCTGATGTCGCTGGAGTCCGGCCCGCTGATGACCATGTTGATCCTGGGCTCTGCCGGTCTTGCCTCCTTTGAACCTCACCACTTTGTCGGTGCGATCCTGCCATTCCTGATCGGTTTTGCGCTGGGTAATCTGGATCACGATTTACGCGACTTCTTCAGCAAAGCTACGCCGGTGCTGATTCCGTTCTTTGGCTTCGCACTGGGTAACACGATCAACCTGAACGTGATCCTGGATACCGGCCTGCTGGGTATTGTGCTGGGTGTTGCCGTCATCATCATCACCGGTATTCCGCTGATTATTGCTGACCGCGTGATTGGGGGCGGAAATGGAACCGCGGGTGTCGCCGCGTCTTCGGCCGCCGGGGCTGCCGTCGCAAACCCGGTGATTATTGCCCAAATTAACCCAGCCTTCGAACCGGTCGCCGCGTCAGCCACAGCGCTGGTTGCCGCCAGCGTGATCGTCACCGCGATTCTGGTCCCCATCATCACGGCGCTGTATGCGAAACGCTACGGAAATGTGCAAGAGACCCAGCCTGAACCGAAACCAGTAGAAATGAATCATTAAACCGCACCACACCATCCCCTCTCCCCTGCGGGGAGAGGATTAGGGTGAGGGGGAAGGGATCAGCCAAAAATCTCTTCCACCATCCCCTCCACCAGCCGTTTTGCCGAACAGAGCCTTGGCATGCCCAGCGCGACAGTCTGCCAGCTCTGCGTCACCGACCAGCACACCGGATGTTTATCCGCCAGGCACCAGTCCCCCAACCAGCCCAGCATATCCTTGTAATCCATCAGACCGGGGGAGGCGGATGTTGTCAGCCATTGAGGGTAAAAGTGTCGAGTGGTGGGAGAGGCATTAATACCCTGAGCAAGATAATTCGCCGCCATGCTGCGCAGGTTATCCTTGAGCATGGCCGCCACATCGTCATTTGCCAGCCGGCACGCATCACCAAACGGCCCCCAGCGCAACTCTTCCAGAACAACGTAACAGCGGCCAGCCAAAGACCAACTGTCGTATTGACCGGCACGCCAGCGGGTAAAAATCTGCTCGCTATGCTCACCCGCCTGAACCGTGAGCCCACGCTGCGTCAGCGCTTTCTCTTTATAAGCCGCACGCTGGCTAAAGTGAGCGGTGAGTTCTTCATACTGCTGTATCAGACCAGGAGGCTGAACGGTGCGCGGGTTCGTCTGCTGCCGAAGCGCCAGCAATTTATCGGACATACGGGTCAGTGCCAGATGGCCAGGATCGAGCATTCCGGCCAGCTTCTCCGCCAGCCCCAGGCGCAATGCCGTATTTTCGGTGAACATTCCCGACATCGCCCACGGCCGTAGCCGGGTGTGCGTCATGATTTCCTGAGTCAAACGTTCACGAAACTGCAGCTGCTGCGGCCCCAGATGGGGATGACGCGCAGCGTCCACACCCTGAACCAGATCGACCATAAATTTGGGATGAATACACTCCAGCGTCCGCCCGGGACCGTCCAGTAGCTGTGTTGTCATGGTTGCTCTGCCGCGAATAGGGTTTGAATATCATCGCGTAACAGTCGGGTATCTTCCTGAATCCACGTTGCAGTCGTAAGACTTTGCTTCAGCATCTGGCTGAGCGCTCGTGTCGAATGCTCATTTTGCTGACGCACTGCGAGGCTATCACGCAAGCTTTCCTGTAACCCGGCCAGGCATAATGAAAATTCCGCAAAGAATGTCGCCATACCTGCCGTAACAGAAACATCGACCTGCGCGGCCAAAGCTTTACCTATTTGTTCACAAAACTGGTCGATATGTTGCTTAAATTTGTCATGAAGCTGCGCGATATCGATGACGTATCGTGTACGCGTCGCGACAGCGTCCTCCCAGCCCCAGCCCGGATTGTTCAACCAGCGCGAGACGGTTTCACGCATGCTGCCCGTCCCCGAGGTTCGCCCTGCCGGACGGCTATCCATCGCAATGGCATCGTTAAACAGCGCACGCGTGTTGAAGTTCAGCTGATTAGGCTGAAACGCAGGGAAACTGATCCGCGCCCGAAAACCCGCATGGCTCAGCTGCGCTTTAATCCGCGTCTCTATGGGGCGCATGGCCTCATTCAACGAGCGTGCCAGCGTGGATTCCAGCTGATCGAAGCGCAACGCCAGCTCTCGACAGATCTTATCCTGCGCATCCAGCATAATCAGTTCACATGAGGAGCTGATCTTACTCAGTACAATCTGCGCCTGTCCTTCGTCGTCCAGCACCAGATGATGTGCCTCTTCCACTGCGTCATTTCGCACATTCAGCGGATCGATACCGGCGACCCCCATGATATTGCCGTGACTAAAGACCTGCCCAATCGCCTGTTGCAGCGCGTGCTTTTGCCGCGCCATGAACTCATCTGTTGCGCTAAGCGCCTCTTCAACTTCGTGTTGCACTTCATCGCTGACCACGCTCTGGCGTGTTTTTATCAGCGCCATGTCGTCCTCGAGCCGGGCAATATTCAACTCCAGCTCGTCGAAGGCCACGGTCAGCCCCTGATAGCGAAAATCGAGATACTCCCGGGCATTCTGCGCATAGTTGAGGAGCTTGTGGGACGCCGAACGCAGGGCAAACAGCGAGGCGTTGGCATACGCGGCGTAAATCAGCTTACGGATGGGTTGTTCAAACAACGAGTCTTCCCACAGCAGGTCCGCGGCGTGACGGATATGGTCGATATCGTCCAGATCGGCTGTTCGCCAGCGACGTCCCAGCGCCGCCTCGGCAAAATCCTGCACCCAGCGCTGCGCCTGATGGTCAGGGAGCCGTCCGTTAGCAGCCATCTCATAGCGGGCACGATTGGCCAGGTAGGCCCACATCGAGGAAACCGGGTAAATCTGCCCAGGCGAAATATTCCCCTTCATTAATGTGCCGGAAATCAACGCCCGGACCTGTTCCTCGTCATCGCTGTTACGGTCTTTCTGATCGAACTTATTGACCAGCGCATACAGGGGGACCGATTTACCCGCCACCGAGATCGCCTGACGGACCTCTTCATCGGAAATCGATTTGAGCTGGGTGTAGTCCATCACCGCCAGGACAGCCGAGGCGCGAGCCAACTGCTCGCTGAGCATTTTTTGCAGATGCGGCTGTCCGGCTTCATTTGGCCCCGGTGTGTCGAGTAACGTCAGTTGACCCAGATGGGCATCCAGCCCTGCGAGATGGACAAACTCCACCTCAATGACCGGAATATGTTCAATGGCCGTGTATTCGGAAAACGGAAAATCCACGCCCAGCGCCAGAGAAAGGCGTACCAGGTCGTTAAGGCTTTTCAGACAATGGAATATCGGCTCTGCGCCCAGATGATGTTTTTCAAATGGCTCACCTTTTTCGATACGCTCCAGCAGGGTATTCATGTCTTTATCTATTTCCAGACGCTGGGCCAGCTTACCGCGATCGTCATCGCAGAGCTTTTTCTGCAATTGCAGAATCAACGCATCAATAGGAGAGACATGCGAGAAATGAAGTACAGGCTCCTTTTGACCCGGCGTATGGCGGATCAGCGTCGGGAGCGCGGTCATTGGCCGGTTGCGGTTCGGCAATACCTCGGTACCCACAATCGCATTAATGGTGGTTGATTTACCCGCCTTCATGGTCCCGACAATGGCCAATACCATTTCGAGACGGGTTATTTTGCGCAATTCATTATTTAGCATCGCCTGCTGAGCATCGACGCCACGGGCGCTGAAATGTAAAGGCAATACATTATTATTACCGCCTCTCAATGCGGCCGTCGCGCTATCCAGCATCGTACCTGGCATTGATTTCAACGTCTCAAGATTCTGTAGCGCGAGCTGTAACAGACGCTCAGCTTCCTGGCTTAATTCAAAAATGGTCTGTGTGTGCATGATAAAAGCCTTTCCTTAACGCAAATTTATTACTTTTATTAAGCCACTTTGTTTTGATTATGCTGTTTCGGCTTATATGATCACGTATGGAAAACATGTTCGCAAAATATAACCAATTGATGGCAATAAGAAATAAATAACCATCCTTGCAAGGCGCGTAAAACGGCCCCCTTGGCGGAAAGCCAAAAGATAAAAAGCGTAGCTCATTTTCAGGAAACATCAGGATATATCATTGCTATTTACCCACCTAAAAAGAGAGGTAATTCCCCGCCACCATGGGATGAATGGCGTTGGTGAACGTGGATAAATAACAACTTGTTGCTTAACCTTATCCGAAATGGAAGAGCGTAGCAATTTGATGCAATAAAATATTCGATATATTTAGCATCATTTCTTTCCATCGTCTTAATGCGTCAAGCATCGCTTAACTGACTGACAGCAAGTGTCACTCGCCACACAATTTTTGCCTTTTTTTTATTATGCAATAGCACCGACAAAAGTGTGGATTTGCGTTATACTTGCCGCCTTTTTCGGCACTCTGCCGTCATTTAGCTGGCACTTTCCAGCGTGTTAACACTTTTTTGAGGATACCGACATGCAACTCCCACACTGCCCGAAATGCAATTCTGAATACACTTACGAAGATAATGGCATGTTCATCTGCCCGGAATGCGCACATGAATGGAATGACGCAGAGCCGTCGCAGGACAGCGATACCCTCATCGTAAAAGATGCGAACGGCAACCTTCTGGCCGACGGCGACAGCGTCACCGTGGTGAAAGATCTGAAGGTGAAAGGCAGCTCTTCCATGCTGAAGATCGGCACCAAAGTGAAGAATATCCGTCTGGTTGAAGGCGACCACAACATCGATTGCAAAATTGACGGTTTCGGTCCAATGAAACTGAAATCTGAGTTCGTTAAAAAGAACTGATTTATCCGCCCGGTGGCGCTTCGCTTACCGGGCCTACAATAACTAAACTTAATGGGCTTCTCTTACCTGAGGTAATGATTATGCCGTTAAGTCCCTACATCTCTTTCGCCGGTAACTGTGCTGAGGCCACCGCCTTCTATCAGCAGGCCGTCGGCGCAGAACTCCTCTATAAAATCACCTTCGGCGAAATGCCAAAAGACGAAAACAGCGAAGAAGGCTGTCCGTCCGGCATGCAGTTTCCGGATTCCGCCATCGCTCACTCCAACGTTCGCATTGCGGGCAGCGATATCATGATGAGCGACGGGTTGCCGCCCGGCAGCAGCGCGCAGTACGCCGGGTTCACGCTGGTGCTCGACACCCAGGACGTGGCAGAAGGTAAGCGCTGGTTCGACAGTCTTGCCGCGGGCGGAAATGTCGAAATGGACTGGCAGGAAACCTTCTGGGCGCACGGCTTCGGTAAGGTCACCGATAAATACGGTGTGCCGTGGATGATTAACGTCGTTAAATCGTAGGTCGGATAAGCGCAGCGCATCCGGCAACAGCGCCCGGTGGCGCTGCGCTGACCGGGCCTACGGTGATTGTCATCAAACTCCCCTCAACTCTTCAAATTCCCGCAACCCAGACTTAACCCAAATGTCATATTGATGCGCCAGCATGAGGCCACATTTATTGTGAGGCCCAGCCCATGCAAACCGTCATCCGCGTCGAGAAACTGAGCAAGACCTTCCATCACAACAAGGCGCTGCATGCCGTTGATCTGACCGTCCAGCAGGGCGACATGGTGGCGCTTCTCGGGCCTTCTGGCTCAGGCAAATCCACCCTTCTGCGCCATTTAAGCGGCCTCATTACCTGCGATAAAACCCCGGAAAGTCACGTCGAACTGCTGGGTAACACCGTGCAGCGTGCAGGCCGTCTGGCGAGCGATATTCGCAAAAGCCGCGCCCAGACGGGCTACATCTTCCAGCAGTTCAACCTGGTGAACCGCCTGACGGTGCTGGAGAACGTGCTGATTGGCGCGCTCGGCAGCACCCCGTTCTGGCGCACCTGCCTGCGCTGGTTCTCCCCTTCTCAGAAACAAGAAGCGCTGCAGGCGCTAACGCGCGTCGGTATGGCGCATTTTGCCCACCAGCGCGTCTCCACCCTGTCCGGTGGACAACAACAGCGCGTCGCCATCGCCCGCGCGCTGATGCAGAAAGCCAAAATCATTCTTGCCGATGAACCCATCGCCTCGCTGGACCCGGAATCGGCGCGCATCGTGATGGAAACCCTGCGCGACATTAACCAGCACGACGGCATCACCGTGGTGGTGACGCTGCATCAGGTGGATTACGCACTGCGCTACTGCGAGCGCATCGTCGCCCTGCGACAGGGGCACGTGTTCTTTGATGGCGCAAGCCATCAGTTTGATAACGAACGTTTTGACCATCTCTACCGCAGCATTAATCGCGTCGAAGAGAACGCGCAGGCTGCTTAACGTCCCCATAACGAGGAATGGAAATGAGCTATAAAACGGTTGCCGCGCTGGCCTTCACCAGCATGTTCAGCATCAGCACTCTGTTAAGCCCGGCCTACGCCGAGGAGCAGGAAAAAGCGCTGAACTTTGGCATCATTTCGACGGAATCACAGCAGAACCTGAAACCCCAGTGGGAACCGTTCCTGAAAGATATGGAAACCAAACTGGGGATCAAAGTAAACGCCTTCTTCGCCCCGGACTACGCGGGCATCATCCAGGGGATGCGCTTTAATAAAGTGGACATCGCCTGGTACGGCAACCTCTCCGCCATGGAGGCAGTAGACCGCGCGAACGGACAGGTCTTCGCCCAGACCGTAGCAGCAGACGGTTCTCCGGGCTACTGGAGCGTGCTGATCGTGAACAAAGACAGCCCGATCAACAACCTCAACGACCTGCTCGCTAAACGCAAAGAGCTGACCTTCGGCAATGGCGATCCGAACTCCACCTCCGGCTTCCTCGTCCCGGGCTACTACGTCTTCGCCAAAAACAACGCCTCCGCCAGCGACTTCAAGCGCACCGTCAACGCCAGCCACGAAACCAACGCCCTCGCCGTGGCCAACAAGCAGGTGGACGTTGCCACTAACAACACCGAAAACCTCGACAAGCTGAAGACCTCCGCGCCGGACAAGCTGAAAGAGCTGAAGGTTATCTGGAAATCGCCGCTGATCCCGGGCGACCCGATCGTGTGGCGTAAAAACCTCACCGAAAGCACCAAGGAGAAGGTGTACGACTTCTTTATGAACTACGGCAAAACGCCGGAAGAGAAAGCGGTTCTTGAACATCTGGGCTGGGCACCGTTCCGCGCGTCAAGCGACCTGCAGCTGGTTCCGATTCGCCAGCTGGCGCTGTTCAAGCAGATGCAGGGCGTGAAGGACAACAAAGGCCTCAAGGAAGACGAGAAGACCAGCAAAGTCTCTGAAATTCAGGCCCAGCTGGACGATCTCGACCGCCTGACCGCCGCGCTCGGTGCAATGACCAGCGTGAATAAAGCGGTGCAGTAATGCTTTTCTCCCTCTCCCTGTGGGAGAGGGCCGGGGTGAGGGCATCAGCGCGCACATTTCCCCCTCACCCTAACCCTCTCCCTCAAGGGAGAGGGGACTAAACCTAAAGGAGCCAACATGCAAACCATCACCCTCCCACCGCCAAAGCGCAGCTGGTTCTCGCTCATCAGCTGGGCCATCCTGCTGGCGGTGCTGGTTATCTCCTGGAAGGGCGCGGAAATGGATCCGCTGCTGCTCTTCAAAGATTCCGGCAACATGGCCACCTTCGCCGCCGACTTCTTCCCGCCGGACTTCAGCCAGTGGCAGGACTACCTTGGCGAAATGGCGACCACCCTGCAAATCGCCGTCTGGGGCACCGCTCTTGCCGTCATTCTCTCCATTCCGTTTGGCCTGATGAGCGCCGAAAACATCGTGCCGTGGTGGATATACCAGCCGATGCGTCGCCTGATGGATGCCTGCCGCGCCATTAACGAAATGGTGTTCGCCATGCTGTTCGTGGTCGCCGTCGGCCTGGGTCCGTTCGCGGGCGTGATGGCGCTGTTCATCCACACCACAGGCGTGCTCTCCAAGCTGCTCTCCGAAGCGGTCGAAGCCATCGAGCCCGGTCCGGTAGAAGGCATTCGCGCAACGGGCGCCAACAAAATCGAAGAGATCCTTTACGGCGTCCTGCCTCAGGTGATGCCGCTGCTGATCTCCTACTCCCTGTACCGATTTGAGTCCAACGTCCGCTCCGCCACCGTGGTCGGCATGGTGGGCGCAGGCGGGATTGGCGTCACCCTGTGGGAAGCCATTCGCGGTTTCCAGTTCCAGCAAACCTGCGCCCTGATGGTGCTCATCATCGTCACCGTCAGCCTGCTGGATTTCCTCTCTCAACGTTTGCGTAAGCACTTCATCTGAGAAGCGAGGCTTTGTTTTCTATGCACTTATCCAGACATCCGACCAGTTACCCCACCCGCTGGCAAGAGATTGCGGCAAAGCTCGAAGTGGAGTTGCGCACGCACTACCGCTGTGGAGACTACCTGCCCGCCGAGCAGCAGCTTGCCGACCGCTATGAGGTGAACCGACACACCCTGCGCCGCGCCATTGACCAGCTGGTCGAGCGCGGCTGGGTCCAGCGCCGCCAGGGTGTGGGCGTGCTGGTACTGATGCGCCCATTCGACTACCCGCTAAACGCCCAGGCGCGCTTTAGCCAGAACCTGCTGGATCAGGGTAGCCATCCGACCAGCGAAAAGCTGCTCTCGGTATTGCGCCCGGCCTCCAGCCACGTGGCGGACGCGCTGGGCATTCAGGAGGGCGATAACGTCATTCACCTGCGCACCCTGCGCCGCGTTAACGGCGTGGCGGTGTGCCAGATCGACCACTACTTCGCGGACCTCGCCCTCTGGCCCGTGCTGCAAAACTTTGCCAGCGGTTCCCTGCACGACTTTCTTCAGGATGCGACCGGCATTGCGCTCAAGCGTACCCAGACGCGCATCAGCGCCCGCCGCGCGCAGGCGAAAGAGAGCAAGGTGCTCGAAATTCCCAACATGGCCCCGCTGCTCTGCGTACGCACCCTCAACCACCGTGACGGCGAGATCAACGCGACGGAATACTCCGTCAGCCTGACCCGCGCCGACATGATCGAATTCACCATGGAGCACTGAATGCACTTCGACATCTCCACCCGACAGCGCTGGATGCGCGTGCTGGCCCACAGCCAGCCTGCTGCGCTCTCTGCCCGCATGAGCGCCCTTAGCCTGGCACCTGATTACGACACCCTCCGCGCACCGGAGATTGGCCTGGTACAAATCCAGGCGCGGATGGGCGGCACCGGCGAGCGCTTCTTCGCCGGAGACGCCACCCTCACCCGCGCAGCAATCCGTCTGAACAGCGGCACGCTGGGCTACAGCTACGTGCTGGGGCGCGACAAAGCCCACGCCGAGCGTTGCGCGGTGATCGACGCGCTTTTACAGGAACAGCCGCATTTCCAGACGTTAATGGAAACCCTTATTGCCCCGCTGGAAGCCGACCGCGCCGCGCGCATTGCCGCACGTCAGGCCGAAGTGAACACCAGCCGGGTCGACTTCTTTACGCTCGTTCGCGGAGACAACGCATGACGCTTCAACCTGCTTTTACCCTGGCCGTCCAGGATGCCCAACACAGTTTTCGTCGCCTGCTGAAGGCGATGAGCGAGCCGGGCGTGATCGTCTCGCTGCACCAGCTTTCACAGGGCTGGCTGCCGCTGAACCTGGCGACCACCAGCGTGCTGCTGACCCTTGCCGACAACGACACGCCTGTTTGGCTTTCAGGCGCATTATCCAACGATATCGCCAGCCAGAACCTGCGTTTTCACACCAGTGCCCCGCTGGTCGATCAGCCCCAGCAGGCAATCTTTGCCGTGGCCGATGAACAAATCAGCCATGAGCAGCTTAACGCCCTGAGTGAAGGCAGCGCCGTTGCTCCGGAGACCAGCGCCACGCTGATCCTGCAGGTTTCCAGCCTGAGCGGCGGCCGCATGCTGCGCCTGACGGGCGCAGGCATCGCCGAAGAACGCATGGTCGCGCCGCAGCTGCCGGAGTGCATCATTCACGAGCTGACCGAACGCCCGCACCCGTTCCCGCTGGGCATTGACCTGATCCTGACCTGCGGCGAGCGCCTGCTGGCGATCCCGCGGACCACCCACGTGGAGGTGTGCTGATGTACGTTGCCGTCAAAGGGGGCGAAAAAGCGATCGCCGCCGCCCATGCGCTGCAGGCGCACAGACGACGGGGCGATGAACGGCTTCCCGAGCTGAGCGTCGCCCAGATTGAGCAGCAGTTAAACCTCGCCGTCGACCGCGTGATGACCGAGGGCGGCATCGCCGACCGCGAGCTGGCGGCGCTGGCCCTGAAGCAGGCCAGCGGCGATAACGTCGAAGCCATCTTCCTGCTGCGTGCCTACCGCACCACGCTTGCCAAACTGGCGGTGAGCGAGCCGGTCAACACGGCACAGATGCGCCTGGAGCGCCGCATTTCTGCCGTTTATAAAGACATTCCCGGCGGCCAGCTGCTTGGCCCCACCTACGACTACACCCATCGCCTGCTGGATTTTACCCTGCTGGCGAACGGCGAAGCACCGCAGCTCAGCACCTCTGACGCCGAACAAGAACCGTCTCCGCACGTCTTCAGCCTGCTGGCGAAACAGGGTCTGGCGAAGGCGGAAGAAGATTCTGGCGCGCAGCCGGATGACATCACCCGCACGCCGCCGGTTTACCCGTGCTCGCGCTCGTCCCGCTTGCAGCAGCTGATGCGCGGCGACGAAGGCTATCTGCTGGCGCTGGCCTACTCCACCCAGCGCGGCTACGGGCGCAACCACCCGTTTGCGGCCGAAATCCGCAGCGGCTACATCGACGTCGAAATCGTGCCGGAAGAACTGGGTTTTGCGGTGAACGTCGGTGAACTGCTGATGACCGAATGCGAAATGGTGAACGGTTTTGTCGCGCCCGAAAATGAAGACCCTCACTTTACCCGCGGCTACGGGCTGGTGTTCGGCCTCGGCGAGCGCAAAGCCATGGCAATGGCGCTGGTCGACCGCGCACTCCAGGCACCGGACTATGGCGAACACATTGCAGGCCCGGCGCAGGACGAAGAGTTCGTGCTGGCCCACGCGGATAACGTTGAGGCCGCCGGTTTTGTCTCGCACCTCAAGCTGCCGCACTACGTCGATTTCCAGGCTGAACTGGAACTGCTGAAACGCCTGCAACGGGAGCGCGCCAATGGCTAACTTAAGCGGCTACAACTTTGCCTATCTGGACGAGCAAACCAAACGCATGATCCGCCGCGCGATACTTAAAGCGGTGGCCATTCCGGGCTATCAGGTGCCGTTCGGCGGCCGCGAAATGCCGATGCCCTACGGCTGGGGCACGGGCGGTATTCAGATTACCGCCAGCGTGATCGGCGAGTCTGACGTGCTGAAGGTCATCGACCAGGGCGCCGACGACACCACCAACGCCGTGTCGATCCGCAGCTTCTTCCAGCGCGTAACCGGCGTAAACACCACTGAAAAAACCGAAGACGCGACGCTGATCCAGACCCGTCACCGCATCCCCGAAACCCCGCTGACGGAAGATCAGATTTTGATTTTCCAGGTGCCGATCCCGGAGCCGCTGCGCTTTATCGAGCCGCGCGAAACGGAAACCCGCACCATGCACGCGCTGGAAGAGTACGGGGTGATGCAGGTGAAGCTGTATGAGGATATCGCCCGCTTCGGCCATATCGCCACCACCTACGCCTACCCGGTGAAGGTGAATGGGCGCTACGTGATGGACCCGTCGCCGATCCCGAAATTCGATAACCCGAAGATGGACATGATGCCCGCCCTGCAGCTGTTCGGTGCCGGGCGCGAGAAACGCATCTACGCCGTCCCGCCTTACACCCGCGTGGAAAGTCTCGATTTCGACGATCACCCGTTTACGGTGCAGGAGTGGGACGAACCGTGCGCCATCTGCGGATCCAAACATAGCTATCTGGATGAAGTGGTGCTGGACGATACGGGCAAACGGATGTTTGTCTGCTCCGACACCGATTACTGCCGCCAACAGAGCGAGGCGAACGGCCAATGAAACCGCTGCTTTCGGTTAATCACCTGACTCACCTTTATGCGCCGGGCAAAGGCTTTAGCGACGTGTCGTTCGAGCTGTGGCCGGGCGAAGTGCTGGGGATCGTCGGCGAGTCCGGCTCCGGCAAAACGACGCTGCTGAAGTCCATCTCCGCGCGCCTCGCGCCGCAACACGGGGAGATCCTGTATCAGGGACGCTCCCTCTACGGCATAAGCGAGGCCGAGCGCCGCCGCCTGCTGCGCACCGAGTGGGGCGTGGTGCATCAGCACCCGATGGATGGCCTGCGCCGTCAGGTCTCTGCGGGAGGCAACATCGGCGAACGCCTGATGGCCACCGGCGCGCGCCATTACGGCGACATCCGCGCCACCGCCCAGCACTGGCTGGAGGAGGTGGAAATCCCCGCCTCACGCATCGACGACCTGCCGACAACCTTCTCCGGTGGAATGCAGCAGCGTCTACAGATCGCCCGCAACCTGGTCACCCACCCGAAGCTGGTGTTTATGGATGAACCCACCGGCGGGCTGGACGTCTCCGTGCAGGCCCGCCTGCTCGACCTGCTGCGCGGTCTGGTGGTGGAACTGAACCTGGCGGTGGTGATTGTCACCCATGATTTAGGCGTTGCGCGCCTTCTGGCGGACCGCCTGCTGGTGATGAAGCAGGGTCAGGTGGTGGAAAGTGGGCTAACCGACCGCGTGCTCGACGATCCTCACCATCCGTACACCCAGCTGCTGGTGTCGTCCGTGTTGCAGAACTGAGGGCGCCACCCCGGCAAAACGAACACCGCACCTTGTAGGCCGGGTAAGGCGAAGCCGCCACCCGGCAAAACGAATCGCGAGGCCAACATGATCCACGTACAAAACGTCAGTAAAACCTTTGTGCTCCACCAGCAAAACGGCGTGCGCCTGCCGGTGCTGCAAAACGCCTCGTTAGAGGTCAGCGGCGGCGAATGCGTGGTGCTGCACGGCCATTCCGGCAGCGGTAAATCCACCCTGCTGCGCTCCCTGTACGCTAACTACCTCCCGGACGAAGGCCATATCCGCATTCGCCACAACGATGAGTGGGTCGATCTGGTGCAGGCTCCGGCGCGCAAGGTGCTGGACGTGCGCCGCACGACGATCGGCTGGGTTAGCCAGTTTCTGCGGGTGATCCCGCGGATCTCCGCCCTGGACGTGGTGATGCAGCCGCTGCTGGATCTCGGCGTGCCGCGCGAAACCTGCGCCGCCAAAGCCGCCGGCCTGCTAACGCGCCTCAACGTGCCTGAACGCCTGTGGCACCTCGCCCCGTCGACCTTTTCCGGCGGCGAGCAGCAGCGCGTTAACATCGCGCGCGGGTTTATCGTTGACTACCCGATTTTGCTGCTGGATGAACCCACCGCCTCGCTCGACGATAAAAACAGCGCGGCAGTGGTTGAGCTGATCCAACAGGCCAAAGCGCGCGGGGCGGCGATCGTCGGGATCTTCCACGACGAAACCGTTCGCAGCCGCGTCGCAGACAGATTGCACCCGATGGGGACAAACGCATGATTATCAATAACGTCAGGCTGGTGCTGGAAAATGAAGTGGTTAGCGGCTCAATCGAGATCCAGGACGGCGTTATTCGCGCCTTTGCCGAAACCCAGAGCCGCTCACCGGAGGCTATGGACGGCGAAGGCGGTTGGCTGCTACCGGGGTTGATTGAGCTGCATACCGATAATCTGGACAAATTCTTCACCCCGCGCCCGAAGGTGGACTGGCCCGCCCATTCGGCGATGAGCAGCCACGACGCGCTGATGGTCGCCAGCGGCATCACCACCGTGCTCGACGCGGTGGCCATTGGCGACGTGCGCGACGGCGGCGATCGCCTGGAGAATCTGGAGAAGATGATCAACGCCGTGGAGGAGACGCAAAAACGCGGCCTCAACCGCGCCGAGCACCGTCTGCACCTGCGCTGCGAGCTGCCGCACCACACAACCCTGCCGCTGTTTGAAAAGCTGGTCGGGCGCGAGCCGGTCTCGCTGGTCTCCCTGATGGACCACTCGCCGGGGCAGCGCCAGTTCGCCAACATTGAAAAGTATCGCGAATACTATCAGGGCAAATATTCTCTCAACGATGCGGAGATGGCGCGCTACGAGGAAGAGCAGCTGGCACTTGCGGCACAGTGGTCGCAGCCTAACCGCCTTAAGATTGCCGCGATGTGCCGTGACCGCAACATCGCGCTGGCCAGCCATGACGACGCCACGCACGATCACGTGCGCGAATCCCACCAGCTTGGCAGCGTGATCGCCGAATTTCCCACCACGTTCGAAGCCGCGGAAGCCTCACGCAGGCACGGCATGAACGTGCTGATGGGCGCACCGAACATCGTGCGCGGCGGATCGCACTCCGGTAACGTGGCGGCAAGCAAGCTCGCCTCCCTCGGCCTGCTGGATATTCTCTCGTCCGACTACTACCCCGCCAGCCTGTTGGATGCGGCGTTCCGGGTGGCGGACGACGAAGGCAACAGCTTTACGCTGCCGCAGGCGATTCGCCTGGTGACGAAAAACCCGGCCACCGCGCTCAATCTTCACGATCGCGGGGAAATCGCCGAAGGTAAACGCGCGGATCTGGTGCTCGCCCACCGCAAGGGCGAACACGTTCATATCGACCACGTCTGGCGTCAGGGAAAAAGGGTGTTCTGATGGGAAGACTCATCTGGTTAATGGGGCCGTCCGGCTCCGGGAAAGACAGCCTGCTGTCGGCGCTGCGGCAGCAGGAACACACGCGACTGTTGGTCGCGCACAGGTACATCACCCGCGCGGCCAACGCCGGAAGCGAAAACCATATCGCCCTGAGCGAGCAGGAATTTTTTACCCGCGCCGGGCAAAATCTGCTGGCGCTGAGCTGGCACGCCAACGGCTTTTACTATGGCGTGGGCATCGAAATCGATCTCTGGCTGCACGCGGGTTTTGACGTGCTGGTTAACGGCTCGCGCGCGCATCTACCGCAGGCGCGTTCCCGATATGAAGCGGCGCTGCTGCCGGTCTGTTTAGAGGTGTCGCCGGAGATCTTGCGTAACCGCCTGCAAACTCGTGGCCGCGAAAGCGCAAAAGAGATAGACCAGCGCCTGGAGCGTGCGGCGCGCTACACCCCGTCGGGCTGTCACGTCCTCAATAACGACGGAAGTTTGCTACAGTCAGTCGAGACCTTTTTAACGCTGATCCGCCAGAAGGAGAAACAGCATGCCTGACTGCCAGCTTCGCCCCGCCACCGCCGACGATGCGCAGAGTGTTTACGCCCTCATCTGCGAACTTAAGCAGGCAGAATTCGATCATCAGGCGTTTCACGCGGGCTACCTTGCCAACCTGCAGGATCACAACATGCGCTACCAGCTTGCCGAATTGGACGGGCAGGTCATTGGCATGATCGGTCTGCACATGCAGTTTCACCTGCACCATGCGCGTTGGATCGGCGAGATCCAGGAGCTGGTGGTGATGCCGCAGGCGCGTGGGCACAAAGTGGGCAGCCAGCTTCTGGCATGGGCGGAAACGATCGCTCGCCAGGCGGGTGCTGAGCTAACGGAGCTCTCCACCAGCGTAAAGCGCACTGATGCCCACCGTTTTTACGTGCGTGAAGGATATACGCAGAGCCATTTCCGATTCACCAAACCGCTGTAGAGGTGCGTTATGAGTCTGACCATCACGTTGACGGGTACCGGTGGCGCCCAGCTGGTGCCGGTCTTTGGCTGCGACTGCGCGGCCTGCCGCCGGGCGCGCCTGCAGGTCAACTATCGCCGTCGCCCCTGCAGCGCGGCAGTCAAATTCAACGATGCAGTGACGCTGCTGGACGCGGGCATTCCGCACCTGATGGACGACTGGCCCGCGGGCAGCTTTCAGCAATTTTTACTCACGCACTACCATATGGATCACGTTCAGGGGCTGTTTCCCCTGCGCTGGGGCGTGGGCGCGACGATTCCGGTTTACGGTCCGCCGGACGAAGCGGGATGCGACGACCTGTTTAAACACCCGGGGATTCTGGATTTCAGCCACACGCTGGAGCCGTTTGTGATGTTTGAACTCCAGGGGCTGCGGGTCACACCGCTGCCGCTCAACCATTCCAGACTGACCTTCGGCTATCTGCTTGAATCGGCCCACAGCCGGGTGGCCTGGCTTTCCGACACCGCCGGACTGCCGGAGAAAACGGTGAAGTTCCTGCTCAACAACCCGCCGCAGGCGATGATTATCGACTGCAGCCATGAACCGCGCGAGGAAACGCCGCGCAACCATTGCGACTTAACTACCGTGATTGCGCTGAACGAGGTCATTGGCTGCCCGCAGGTGATCCTGACGCACATCAGCCATCAGTTTGACGTGTGGATGATGGATAACCCGCTGCCGCAGGGCATAGAAGCGGGCTATGACGGGATGGTTTTGGTACTCGACTGAGTTTTGCCGGGTGGCGGCTGCGCCTTACCCGGCCTACGGCCCAGGGTTTTGTAGGCCTGCGTAAGCGAAGCGCCACCAGGCTTTAGCCTCGATCGTAATCGTCTTCTAACCTGCGCTCATCTTCTTCTAACCGACGACGATCGTCATCCAACTGGCGCTGGCGCTCATCTAACCGACGACGCCTGTCCTCAAGCTGCCGACGGCGATCGTCGTACTGGCGGCTGTCGGTCTGGCGGCTGCGATCGTAACGATCGTCGTCGTCATCGCTGCTGCGACTGCTGCTGGGGTTATAAGCATCGTTGATCGCCTGTTGAATGTTGCCAATAGCATCATCAACAATATCGGCATGAGCCAGCTGGCTGGTGAGTGACAGCAGACCAAATAACAGAGCAGTTGAGTAACGTTTCATAAGGCCAGACTCGCAGGTGAACTGGCCTTACGATAATGAACGGTGGGGGGCCGGGGTAGCGGAGGAATCTCAAATTACCATGACCTTCCGCAGCGCCTGTGCCAGCTGCACACGTGTAAACGGCTTACGCAGTAACTGAACGTCGGGCAGCTGCGGATTATGCGTGGGTCGCAAATCCTGACCGCTGATCAGCAGAACCGGAAGCTGCGGATACTGGCTGCGCACCTGGTTTATCACCTCAGCGCCGCTCAGGCTTCCCGGCAACATCAGGTCGCTGATAAACATGCCAATATCCGGTGACGCCGCCAGCATGTTTAGCGCCTGCTCCCCGTTGTCCGCTTCGAGCGTCAGATAGCCGAGCTGATGCAGCTGCTCGCACAGGGTCTGGCGGACATCGGCTTCGTCCTCCAGCACCAGTACAAGCCGCTCGTTCTCAACGGTAGCGGTGGTTGAGAGCGCTTCATCCTCGGAAGCGGCGGGAAGCGTCGATCGCGGAAGGTGAAGCCGCACGGTGGTGCCCTGTCCCGGCGCGCTTTCAATCTCCACGCGACCGCCGGACTGACGCACAAATCCATAGACCATCGACAGGCCTAACCCGCTCCCGCTTCCGGTCTGCTTGGTGGTGAAGAACGGTTCAAAGACCCGGGATTTCACCTCCTGCGACATGCCGCTGCCGTGGTCAATGACCTCCAGCGCCACCATGTCCTGCCTGCGTCCGTCGCTGCGGGTCACGCGCTGGTTCCAGGTGCGAATTTTTATCACCCCGCTTTGCCCTTCCATCGCATCACGCGCGTTCATCACCAGGTTGATAATGGCGTTTTCAAGCTGGCTGACGTCTATCCACGCGGGCCACGCCGGGGTTTGTGCTTCAATCTCCAGGGTCAGGGTGGCAGGCAGTGAGTGACGCATCAGTTCCCGGAGGTTCTCCAGCAGCGGCAGCATCTCTACCCCATGCGGCGTCAGGGATTGCTTGCGGGAAAACGCCAGCAGGCGCTGGGTCAGCAGCGCGCCGCGTTCGGCCGCCTTCAGCGCCCGGGTAATGCGCGGCGCGTCTTTTGATTCGGTGTCGGTGAGCTCAAGGCTGCCGATGATCACCGCCAGCAGGTTGTTAAAATCATGCGCCAGCCCGCCGGTCAGCTGCCCGACCGCCTTCATCTTCTGGCTGTGCAGCAGCGCCTCTTCCAGCCCCTGACGCTCGATGCGGTCAATCTCCATCTGCATGGTTTTCTGTTTCAGCAGGCGCGTGGTGTGCTCAAGCGAGGCGGTGTTGCGGGCAAAAACGTTAAACGCGCGCGCCAGCTCGCCCAGCTCATCGCGCCGCTGCAGCGCGGGCACCGAAACATCCTGCTCGCCGTGCGCAAGGCGCGACATCGCTCTGGAGATAGCCGTCAGGTTAGAGCCCAGATTGCGGTAGATATACCAGCAGGCGCACCCGGTGATGATCAGCGCCAGCACGGCGAAAATGCTGATAAACACGCTGATCGAGCGCAGCTCCTGATGGCTCTGGGCAGTACGCAATGTGGAGGCGTTCGCCACCTGCTCGACGTACTGATTGATGTCGCTGTTGAGGATCGCCACCAGCGCCTTGATGTGGAACATATACCAGCTGATCGCCAGATCGCTCTCTTCCAGCTGCTTCGACAGAGGGGCGAGTTTATGCAGCTCGACGTTAAAATCAGGCAGAACCCTGTTCACGACAGGCTGGATGGCGCGCCGGGGAAGGGTTGCCGTCACGGCGTCAAGCTGCTGAACGGTCGCGCGCGGCGAAGGGGTGTCGATGGCGGCAGCGATCAGCCTGTCCATTTCCATCAGCTGCTGCGCGTCCGGTACGTTGCTGCTGTAGCGGCGGTTGATGTCCTGCAGATGACGCAGATAGCTCTGGCTTTGATATAGCGAGCTGAGCAGCGCGTTACGCTCCAGATGGCGTCGCTGCCCCCGCTCCAGCATCTCCGTTACGCTTTGCTGTAATTCATTGCTCCTGCGAATAATGCGCGCCACCAGCGCCGGCTCCTGCTGCGCCAGCGGCGCATCGGCAAGCTGTTCCAGCGAGTGTCGCAGCGCCATCTGGGTCTGCTTCAGCCGCTCGGCTTCGCCTTTGTACTCCAGCGCCCCGACGACCTGGGAGAGCCGCACCGCCGCCGTCGCCACGTTGGCGGTATCACGGGCCAGGTTCATGCTGCCGGTCATGTCATCCAGCGTTTGCTGCTGCACCTGCTCCTGGATCTGGCTGGCGTGACGAAAGCCGAGCACCGCCACGCCGCTTACCATCAGCGTTACCGCCACCACCAGCAGGTTAAATATCAGCAGGCGACCGCGGGCGCTGGTGAAGAACGGGGGGCGTGAAGACATGTTGACTCCGTAACTGTGATCCACATTCGCTATTCATAACTATGACAAATATGAACAGCTTCTGACATTTTGCATTTACGCACCTGTGATGAAGTGCAGATATCGACATTCGCAGGAGATCCGCCATGAGCAGAACCCCGGTTTTAGAGATGCGCAATATTGCCAAGACGTTTGGTAATTTCCACGCGCTCAAGGGTGTAGATTTGACGGTTTTCCCCGGTGAGATCCACGCGCTGATGGGAGAAAACGGCGCGGGAAAAAGCACGCTGATGAAAATCCTCGCGGGAGCCTATACCGCCACCAGCGGCGAAATCCTGATCGACGGCCAACCGTTTCATATCAAAGGCCCAAAAGATGCGCTGGCCGCAGGCATTACGCTGATTTATCAGGAGATGCAGCTCGCGCCCAATCTGACCGTTGCCGAAAATATCTTTCTCGGCAGCGAGCTGTCGCGCGGCGGGATGGTGCAGCGCAAAGAGATGGCCGCCCAGGCGCAGGCGGTGATTGACCGTCTCGGCGCGCAGTTCAGCGCCACCGACCTGGTGATGAAGCTGACCATCGCCGAGCAGCAGCAGGTGGAAATCGCCCGCGCGCTGCACCGCAACAGCCGCATTCTGGTGATGGACGAACCCACCGCCGCCCTCTCCTCGCGGGAAACGCACCGCCTGTTCGAACTGATTTTGCGCCTGCGCGACGAAGGGATGGCGATTATCTACATCAGCCACCGCATGGCGGAAGTGTATGAACTCTCTGACCGCGTCAGCGTCCTGCGCGACGGGCAGTACGTCGGCAGCCTGACGCGCGACAAGCTGAATGCCTCTGAGCTGGTGCGCATGATGGTCGGTCGCCCGTTAAGCGATCTGTTTAACAAAGAGCGCGACATCCCGTTAGGCAGCCCGCGTCTCAACGTCCACCACCTCACCGACGGCAAAAAAGTACAGCCGTGCAGTTTGCAGGTACGTTCCGGCGAAATCGTCGGGCTGGCGGGACTGGTCGGGGCCGGACGCTCCGAGCTGGCGCAGCTGATCTTCGGCGTGCGTAAAGCCACCGGCGGCATGATTGAGGTAGACGGCGAGCCGGTGGTGATCCACTCCCCGCGCGCGGCCATCGATAACGGTATCGGTTTTCTCACCGAAAACCGCAAGGAGCAGGGGCTGTTTCTGGAGCTGGCGGCGCAGGAGAACATCACCATGGCGACGCTGGAGCGCGACGCCACCTTCGGCATGCTAAACCGCAAAAAAGCCCAGTCCATTTCCGATGACGCGATTGCCCTGCTCAACATCCGCGTGCCGCATTCTCAGGTGCGCGCGGGCGGGTTGTCCGGCGGTAATCAGCAAAAGCTGCTGATCTCCCGCTGGGTGGCCATCGGCCCGCGCATTCTGATTCTGGACGAACCCACGCGCGGCGTGGACGTCGGCGCGAAAAGCGAGATCTACCGCATCATGAACCAGATGGCGCGCAAAGGGGTGGCGATTTTAATGATCTCCAGCGAGCTGCCGGAAGTGGTGGGCATGAGCGACCGGGTGTACGTGATGCGCGAAGGCAGCATCGCGGGTGAACTGCACGGGCGCGACATCTCTCAGGAAAACATTATGACGCTGGCAACCGGCGTGAACGACACTCATCATCAGGCGGTGCAATCATGACAACTCCTACCCATCCGCAGCAGGTGGCGAAATCCGCCTCCGCCAAAAAAATGCTGATGAGCGATCTGATGCAAACGGTCGGTATCCTGCCGATTCTTATCCTGATTGTGGCGGTATTTGGCTTTATCGCCCCTAACTTCTTCACCGAGAGCAACCTGCTTAATATTACCCGCCAGGCGTCGATCAACATCGTGCTGGCGGCGGGAATGACCTTCATCATTTTAACCGGCGGGATTGACCTCTCCGTGGGCTCGATTCTGGGTACTACGGCGGTTGCAGCGATGGTGGTCTCGCTTATCCCTGAATTTGCGATGCTCTCCATTCCGGCCGCGCTGATGCTCGGCATGGTGTTGGGCCTGTTCAACGGCGCGCTGGTGGCCTTTGCCGGACTGCCGCCCTTTATCGTGACGCTCGGCACCTATACGGCACTGCGCGGCGCGGCCTACCTGCTGGCGGACGGCACGACGGTGATTAACTCCAACATCAGCTTCGAGTGGATCGGCAATAACTACCTCGGCCCGATTCCGTGGCTGGTGGTGATCGCCCTGGCGGTCATTGCTGTCTGCTGGTTCATCCTGCGCCGCACTACGCTGGGCGTCCACATCTACGCGGTGGGCGGCAACATGCAGGCGGCGCGCCTGACCGGCATCAAGGTCTGGCTGGTGCTGCTGTTTGTTTACGGCATGAGCGGCCTACTCTCCGGGCTTGGCGGGGTGATGAGCGCCTCGCGCCTCTACAGCGCCAACGGCAACCTCGGTATGGGTTATGAGCTTGACGCGATTGCGGCAGTGATCCTCGGCGGGACCAGCTTCGTCGGCGGGATCGGCACGATCACCGGCACGCTGGTGGGTGCATTGATCATCGCCACCCTCAATAACGGCATGACGCTAATGGGCGTCTCCTACTTCTGGCAGCTGGTGATCAAAGGGGCGGTGATCATCATAGCGGTGCTGATCGACAAATACCGTACCCGACACCATCAAAGTGCATAACAACAAAACCCTACAGCTTCGAGGAAAACAATATGCGTTTGAAACCGTTAGTGACCGCGCTCTGTGCTGGCGCACTGCTTGCCGCAACGCCGTTTGCGCAGGCGAAAGATCTGAAGTCCATCGGCGTGACGGTGGGCGACCTGGCCAACCCGTTCTTCGTGCAGATCACCAAAGGTGCCGAGCTGGAAGCGCGCAAGCTGGCGGGCGATAACGTCAAGGTGACGCTGGTTTCCAGCGGTTACGATCTGGGCCAGCAGGTGGCGCAGATCGATAACTTCATCGCCGCTAAGGTGGACATGATCATCCTCAACGCCGCAGATTCCAAAGGGATCGGCCCGGCGGTGAAGCGCGCGAAGGACGCCGGGATCGTGGTCGTGGCGGTTGACGTGGCGGCGGAAGGGGCTGATGCCACCATCACCTCCGATAACACCCAGGCGGGCGAAATGGCCTGTAAGTACATTACCGACCGCCTGAAAGGCAAAGGCAATGTGGTGATCATCAACGGGCCACCGGTCTCTGCGGTGCAGAACCGCGTGGAAGGTTGCCAGACGGAATTCAAAAAACATCCGGATATCAAGGTGCTCTCGGATAACCAGAACGCCAAGGGCAGCCGTGAAGGCGGTCTGGAAGTCATGACCTCCCTGCTGGCGGCCAATCCGAAGATCGACGGCGTGTTTGCGATTAACGATCCGACCGCGATCGGTGCCGATCTGGCGGCGAAACAGGCGCAGCGCAACGAGTTCTTTATCGTCGGCGTGGATGGTTCCCCGGACGGTGAGGAAGCGCTGAAGCGCGAAAACTCCCTGTTTGTGGCGACCCCAGCGCAGGATCCGCAGGTGATGGCGGCAAAAGCGGTGGAGATCGGCTATGACATTCTACAGGGCAAACCTGCGCCGAAAGCGCCTGTGCTGATCCCGGTGACGATGATCGATAAAAAGAACGTCGGGACCTATAAGGGGTGGACGGTTAAGTAAACCCGGTGCGGCCTGATGCCCTCACCCTAACCCTCTCCCACAGGGAGAGGGAACTTACTCCCCCTCTCCCTTGAGGGAGAGGGCCGGGGTGAGGGGGTGGCATAAAACTCAAGGAGTCACCATGAAACGCTCCGACATCAACGAAATCCTCGGCCACACGCGACAGTTTTTTTCCATGCACGACGTGCATCTCCCGCCTTTTGCCAGCTTTCCACCCACAAAATGGCAGCAGCTTGACCAGGCCGCATGGCAGGAAGTGTTCGATCTCAAGCTCGGCTGGGACGTGACGGCGTTCGGCGGCAATAACTTTGCCGCTGAGGGCCTGACGCTGTTTACCCTGCGCAACGGCTCGCCCAACGGCGTGCCTTATGAAAAAGGCTATGCCGAAAAAATCATGCACGTGCGGGACGGCCAGGTCACGCCGATGCATTTTCACTGGCGCAAGCGAGAAGACATCATCAACCGGGGCGGCGGGAACCTGATTGTAGAATTGTGGAATGCCGGTGCACATGAAGAGACGGAAAACACCGACGTGACGGTCACCGTCGACGGCTGCCGTCAGACCCACGCGCCCGGCAGCCAGCTGCGCCTGCTGCCCGGAGAAAGCATCTGTCTGACGCCCGGTCTGTACCACAGTTTCTGGGGCGAACGTGGCTTCGGAGACGTGCTGGGCGGCGAAGTGTCATCGGTAAACGACGACGAGCACGATAACCACTTTTTGCAGCCCGTTGCCCGCTATAACAACATCGAAGAAGACGAACCGGCAGTGCTGGTGCTATGCAACGAGTACAACCTGTTTCGGATATAAGGAGTGAATGATGCCATTGATTTCTCTTGCCGACGGTCTTGAGCACGCCAGGGCGCATCGCTATGCGCTGGGCGCGTTTAACGTGCTCGACTCCCACTTCCTGCGCGCGCTGTTCGCCGCCGCGAAGCAGGAACGCTCGCCGTTTATCATCAACATCGCCGAAGTGCATTTTAAGTACGTGTCTCTGGAGTCGCTTGTCGAGGCGGTTAAGTTCGAAGCCGCTCGTCACGACATTCCCGTGGTGCTTAACCTCGACCACGGGCTGCATTTTGAGGCCGTCGTACGCGCCCTGCGCTTAGGGTTCAGCTCGGTGATGTTCGACGGCTCGACGCTAAGCTACGAGGAAAACATTCGCCAGACGCGGGAAGTGGTGAAGATGTGCCATGCGGTGGGCGTGTCGGTGGAGGCGGAGCTGGGCGCGGTCGGTGGTGATGAAGGCGGCGCGCTTTACGGGCATGCGGACGAAGCGTTCTTTACCGACCCGCAGCTGGCGCGCGAATTTGTCGATTCAACCGGCATTGACGCGCTGGCGGTTGCTATCGGCAACGCGCACGGCAAATACAAAGGCGAGCCGAAACTCGATTTCCCGCGTCTGGACGCCATTCGCCAGCAGACGGGGCTGCCGCTGGTTTTACACGGCGGCTCAGGGATTAGCGATGCCGACTTCCGCCGCGCCATCGAGCTGGGCATTCATAAAATCAACTTTTATACCGGCATGTCGCAGGCCGCGCTTGCCGCCGTTGAGCAGCGCATGGCAAACCGCCAGCCGCTGTACGATGAATTTGCCGAGCTGCTGCTGGGGATAGAAGAGGCAATTACGGATACGGTCGCCGAACAGATGCGCATCTTCGGCAGCGCGGGGCAGGCATAATGGAACGCAAAGGCATCATCGCCGCAGGCAATATGCTGGTGGATCACGTGCACCAGATCGTGCAGTGGCCGGAGCGCGGCTGGCTGGCGGAAATCACCCACAGCGAACGCTCAACCGGCGGCGCGCCGCTCAACGTGCTGCTGACGCTGGCGAAAATGCACGTTGGCCTGCCGCTGCAGGCGGTGGGGCTGATTGGCGAAGACGGCGACGGGGATTACATTCTGGCGATGCTCGACCAGTACCACGTCAACCGCCAGCGCGTGCAGCGCACCACCTTTGCCCCGACCTCCATGTCGCAGGTCATGACCGATCCCAGCGGACAGCGCACCTTCTTCCACTCGCCGGGCGCCAACCGCCTGCTGGATCTTCCCGCCTTCGATCGCTTAGACGAATCGATGAAGATCTTCCATCTCGGCTACCTGCTACTGCTCGACAGCCTGGATATGCCGGATGACGAGTTCGGCACCCGCAGCGCGCGGCTGCTGGCGCAGATGCGCGACCAGGGGTATGAAACCTCGCTCGACCTGGTGTCCCGCAAGGGCGACCCGCGCTACCAGCCGCTGGTGCTCCCTGCCCTGCGCCATCTTGATTATCTGGTCATTAACGAGCTGGAAGCCGGGGAGTTTAGCGGGCTGGAGATGCGTGACGGCAGCGACGCGCTGAACACAGCCCATATTGCTGAAGCCGCCGCGCAGCTACTGGCGGCAGGCGTTCGTCAGCGGGTGGTGATCCACTGCCCAGAAGGAGCATGGGGAGAAGCACACGGTGAGCAAGGCCGCTGGATCCCGTCGTGGATGCTGGAGCAGGAGGAGATTATCGGCAGCGTCGGTGCGGGTGATGCGTTTTGCGCGGGCTTTTTATACGGCTGCCATGAATCGCTGTCGCTTACCGAGAGTATTTATCTGGCGCACGCCTGCGCGCGGGCAAGCCTGCTGGCCGCCAACGCAATTGACGGCGCGAAAACGCTGGAGGAGCTGCAGCTGTTTATCAAAGAGAATACCTAGGCCGCTTTCTCGCTATGGGATACATCGGTGGCAAACACGTAACCTAACCCACGGATGGTTTTGATGAGCGCTGGCTGATGCGGGTTAGCCTCGATCTTCCGGCGCAGGCGCATGATCAGCACGTCAATCGTACGGTCGAACACCTCGGTACTTTCACTGTGGGTGAGTTCAAGCAGCTGCTCGCGGCTGAGTACCCGGCGGGCATTTTGCGTGAGCGCCAGCAGCAGGCCGTACTCGCCCTGCGTTAAAGGGACGGTGTTACGCTGCGGATCGCTCAGCTCGCAGCGGGTGGTATCCAGCGTCCAGCCGTTGAAAGCAACGCCCGCCGCACGCGGCGCGGGGGCTTCTGCTGCCAGCACGCCCGTCCGGCGCAGTACCGCTTTCACGCGGGCAACTACCACGCGCGGGTTAAACGGCTTGCCGATGTAATCGTCGGCGCCCATCTCCAGACCCACGACCACGTCTGATTCACTGCCCAGCCCCGTCAACATGACCACCGGTAGTTCTGGCCGCTGCTTTTGCAACTGGAGTAAGACCTGCAGGCCGTTGATATCCGGCAGCATCATGTCCAGCAGCACGAGTGCGATACCCGGTTCCTGATGTACCCGGTTCAGCGCGTCCTGTCCGTTATGGCAGACGAGCACGGTAAAGACGTGCTCGCTGAGCACGTCCTGCAGCAATTCACACACTGCCGTATCGTCATCAACCACCAGAATCGCCGGTTTCATCGTATGCTTCCGTCAGGGGATTATGTTAAGTCTGAACCATTCTGCCGTCGGCTCCAGCCAAATTGTTTTTTACGTGACGGAATTTCAACCCATGTCACATCCGTAACCCTTTCGACACGTCAATTTTGACGATTGCCTGTTTTTCGTCAGGGTTTTGCGCGCATATCAGCCGTACAGTTTGAATATACCCACATTAAAAACATGGCATAGAAGCTGCATAGTGGGTGCGAAAGATTCGATTAACTGGAGCAGACTGATGAAAAAAGTCGTCACGGTTTGCCCTTATTGTGCCTCAGGTTGCAAGATCCACCTGGTGGTCGATAACGGCAAAATCGTCCGGGCAGAGGCCGCACAGGGGAAAACCAACCAGGGCACGCTGTGCCTGAAAGGTTACTACGGCTGGGATTTTATTAACGATACCCAAATCCTCACCCCGCGCCTGAAAACCCCTATGATCCGCCGCGAGCGCGGCGGCAAGCTGGAAGCCGTCACCTGGAGCGAGGCGCTCGATTACGTCGCCACGCGCCTCAGCGCCATCAAGGCCAAGTATGGCCCGGATGCGATTCAGACCACCGGCTCCTCACGCGGGACGGGGAATGAAACCAACTATGTGATGCAAAAATTCGCACGCGCCGTTATTGGTACCAATAACGTCGACTGCTGCGCTCGCGTCTGACACGGCCCATCGGTTGCAGGTCTGCACCAGTCGGTCGGTAACGGCGCAATGAGTAATGCCATCAACGAGATAGATAATACCGATCTCGTGTTTATTTTCGGCTATAACCCGGCGGATTCTCACCCTATCGTCGCGAACCACGTTATTCGCGCTAAGCAGAATGGGGCGAAAATCATCGTCTGCGATCCGCGCAAAATTGAAACCGCGCGCATTGCGGATATGCACATCGCGTTAAAAAACGGCTCGAACATCGCGCTGTTGAACGCAATGGGGCACGTCATTATTGAGGAGAACCTGTACGACCAGGCGTTTGTCGCAAGCCGTACGGAAGGCTTTGAAGAGTATCGGAAAATCGTCGAAGGCTATACGCCAGAGTCGGTTGAAACGATAACCGGTGTGAGCGCGCAGGAGATCCGCCAGGCGGCACGCATGTACGCGGCAGCGAAAACCGCGGCCATTCTGTGGGGCATGGGCGTCACCCAGTTCTACCAGGGCGTAGAAACCGTACGTTCCCTGACCAGCCTCGCGATGCTGACGGGCAATCTGGGCAAGGCGCACGTCGGCGTGAACCCGGTGCGCGGTCAGAATAACGTCCAGGGTGCCTGCGATATGGGCGCGCTGCCGGACACCTATCCGGGCTATCAGTACGTCAAGTTCCCGGAAAATCGCGAGAAATTCGCGAAGGCCTGGGGCGTGGAAAGTCTGCCTGAGCACACCGGGTATCGCATCAGCGAGCTGCCGCACCGCGCGGCGCACGGCGAAGTGCGTGCGGCCTACATCATGGGTGAAGATCCGCTCCAGACGGACGCCGAGCTGTCTGCGGTGCGCAAAGGGTTTGAGGATCTGGAGCTGGTGATTGTCCAGGATATCTTTATGACCAAAACCGCAGCGGCGGCGGATGTGATTTTACCGTCGACCTCCTGGGGCGAGCATGAAGGTGTCTACACCGCGGCGGACCGCGGCTTCCAGCGCTTCTTTAAGGCGGTCGAACCGAAGTGGGATCTGAAAACCGACTGGCAGATTATCAGTGAAATTGCCACCCGCATGGGCTACCCGATGCACTACAACAACACTCAGGAGATCTGGGACGAGTTGCGCAGTCTGTGTCCGGATTTTTATGGGGCAACCTATGAAAAAATGGGTGAGCTGGGCTACATCCAGTGGCCGTGTCGCGATGAGTCCGAAGCTGACCAGGGAACGTCGTACCTCTTCAAAGAGAAATTCGACACCCCGAACGGGCTGGCGCAGTTCTTCACCTGCGACTGGGTCGCACCTATCGATAAACTCACCGATGAGTATCCGATGGTGCTCTCCACCGTGCGTGAAGTGGGCCACTACTCCTGCCGTTCGATGACCGGAAACTGCGCCGCGCTGGCGGCGTTGGCGGACGAACCGGGATACGCACAAATCAACACCGCCGACGCGGAGCGCCTCGGCATTGAGGATGAAGCGCTGGTGTGGGTGAACTCGCGTAAGGGCCGCATCATCACCCGTGCGCAGGTCAGCGATCGTCCGAACAAAGGGGCGGTCTATATGACCTACCAGTGGTGGATTGGTGCCTGTAACGAGCTGGTGACGGAGAACTTAAGCCCGATAACCAAAACGCCGGAGTATAAATACTGCGCCGTAAACGTGGAGCCGATTGCGGATCAGCACGCTGCGGAACAGTATGTGATCGACGAATATAACAAGCTGAAAGCCCGACTGCGCGAAAGCGCAATGGGTTGATGCCGTTAATTAAACGATGAATAAAGGGAGTGAGATATTCACTCCCTTTTTATTTCCGCTTAACCCATTAAAAATATCAATTGTTATTCTGGAAAGCGGCTCGCAGAAATAATGTAATTCGTGCGAAAAAAAATTACATCTTTGCATTTTAATTCAGAGGGATAAGATGTGCGGCGGGTGCTTAAGACTTTCTGTCTTGAGCATTGTTGAGGGACAGAAAGTGGAAAGCCCCGGGAAATTTGCATTCACCCGAGGCTACTCTTCCTCAACTCCCAACAAGTTGAGAGTAGCCTCTTATTCTTTTTTACACAAGGAGTAAAAGGCATGACGCCATTAAAAACTGCGTTAGGCATCGTCTTTATTATTTGCCTGACGATAGTGATCTTTACCTTTATTACTCGCGGCAGGCTCTGCGAGTTTTCAATAAAGAGTGAACATCAGGAGGTGGCGGCGAAATTAGCCTGCAACGCAGGCTAACCTCTACGGGCGGAACGACGGTTCCGCCCGGCTTGTAGGATGCTGAGGTCTTAATGCACCCATTTTTTTCTTCTGTCGCCGCGATTATACTGCGCGGCATGTACCCAGATGATAAGAACCCATGAAACATATTTTTCTGTTGTTGTTACTTTTTACATCGCTTGTCCGTGCCGATGAGATTGGCAGCCAGTACAAGGAACAGGCTGAAGCGGGTGACGCCCGTGCCCAGTATTATTTGGCCGATACGTACTTTAGCTCCGGCGACAGCAAGCAAGCGGCGCTGTGGGCTGAGAAAGCCGCAAAAGGTGGCGATGTTGACGCCATGGGGCTGCTCTCGCAAATCCTCTTTACCCAGGGAAATTATGCGCAAGCTAAGGCACTGGCGCAGCAGGCAACCATCGCGGGCAGCAAGCGTGGCGCAATCATGCTGGCGCGCGTGCTGGTGAACACCCAGGCGGGGAAAACTGACTATCCGCAGGCGATCAAACTGCTGCAAACGGCTACCGAGGATATCGACAACGACTCCGCGGTTGATGCGCAACTGCTGCTGGGGCTGATTTATGCCAACGGCGTGGAAGTGGTGCAGGATGACGCTCAGGCAGCAGCGTGGTTTAAGCGCAGTTCGTCTCTTTCACGTACGGGCTACGCAGAATATTGGGCTGGGATGCTGTTCCAGCAGGGCGAGAAAGGCTTTATCACGCCAAATAAACAGAAAGCGCTCTACTGGTTGAACCTGAGCTGTACGGAAGGATTTGATACGGGATGTGAAGAGTTTGATGCGTTGAGCGGAGAATAAACCCTTGCCCGGTGGCGCTGCGCTTACCGGGCCTACGGCTTGTGTAGGTCGGGTAAGGCGAAGCCGCCACCCGGCTTTTTACATTACTGATCAGCCGTCTTATCAAAACGACCCAGCACCTCGCGTTCATACGCCAGCGCTTTTTTGCGGTCGAATTTGTGTTCCCACTTGGCGATAACCAGCACCGCCAGGGCATTCCCCACCACGTTCAGCGCGGTACGCGCCATGTCGAGGATACGGTCAACACCGGCGATAAACGCCAGACCTTCCAGCGGAATACCGACGCTGCCAAGCGTTGCCAGCAGCACCACGAAGGAGACGCCCGGAACGCCTGCAATACCTTTGGACGTCACCATCAGCGTCAGCACCAGTACGATCTCCTGCCACAGCGACAGGTCAATGCCGTACAGCTGCGCAATAAAGATAGCGGCGATACTCTGGTACAACGTTGAACCGTCCAGGTTAAAGGAGTAGCCGGTCGGTACCACGAAGCTGGTAATAGAGGCAGGCGCGCCGTAGGCTTCCATCTTCTCAATGATACGCGGCAGCACGCTCTCAGAGCTTGCCGTGGAGTACGCCAGTATCAATTCATCCTTCAGGATACGGATCAGGATCCAGATGCTCAGCCCGCACAGGCGCGCCACAATGCCTAACACCACCAGCGCGAAGAACAGGATGGCGAAGTGCACCAGGATCACCAGCTTCGCCAGCGGCCACAGGGAGGCAAAACCGAAGTTCGCCACGGTGACGGCAATAAGCGCGAACACCCCGACCGGCGCGTAACGCATCACCATGTGGGTCACTTTAAACATGGTTTCAGAGATAGAACGGAACACGGTGACCAGCGGCTCACGGTGCGTCGCCGGCAGGGAAGAAAGCCCCAGACCAAACAGCACTGAGAAGAAGATGATCGGCAGCATCTCGCCCTTCGCCATTGATGCCACGATGTTGGTTGGCACCAGCGAAAGAATAGTCCCCATCAGGCCGTGCGCGTGGCTCTGGACGTCAGCGGTCGTGCTTTGATATTTCGAAATATCCACCGTCGCCAGCTGCGACATATCGATCCCGGCACCTGGCTGGAACACGTTCGCCAGCGTAATACCGAGGATAATCGCAACCGTAGTGATCACTTCGAAATAAAGAATGGTCTTCACACCGATGCGGCCTAACTGCTTCGCATCACCGACACCCGCAATACCGACCACCAGCGTTGAGATCACAATCGGTACCACAATCATCTTAATCAGATGAATAAAGATATCCCCTGCAGGTGAAAGCAGGTTCGCAATCAGCCATTCGCGGCTGTCGCTATGATAATGCAGGTAACTGCCCAGCAAGATGCCCAGCACAAGGGCGATTAAGATCTGCCAGGCAAGGCTGACTTTAACGTTTTTCATAGAAACTGACTTCCTCAATGAAGCGCCTTATTCACTCAAACTGCATGAATATGGGGACATACTGAAAGGGTATGAATTGTGTTGCGTTGGTTTATGGGATTTTTTAACGCGGCGTATGAGTATCATTTGCGCGGCCTGTTGCGCAAGCCTTAAAGAACGACGCATTTCACTCGAAAAAGCGGGGATGACGGGAGTTTGTCCTAATTCTGATAAATAACCTTTTGTTATAAAAAAGCTTTTTTAAACATAAATGTGAATAATCGTTAGCGTAAATTATTTCCCTTCAAAGTTTCATTCGCTCATTTTTCAGCCTATTCAAACAATGCGTGATCTGCCGCCCAAATACTAAACAAAGCTTGTAAAGCCCCTACAATTAACGTTTTTGCGACATATTATTAACATCTTACACGGAGAAAAAAAGCCATGAGCCAAATCCATAAACACGACATTCCCGCAAATATTGCGGACCGTTGCCTGATAAACCCGGAGCAGTACCACGAGAAGTATCAGCAATCCCTCTCCAGCCCTGACCTCTTCTGGGGTGAGCAGGGCCATATCCTTGACTGGATCAAACCGTATCAGAAGGTGAAGAACACCTCCTTTGCACCGGGTAACGTCTCCATTAAATGGTATGAAGACGGCACGCTGAATCTGGCGGCGAACTGCCTTGACCGCCACCTCGCCGAGCGCGGCAACGAAACGGCCATTATCTGGGAAGGCGATGATGCCTCGCAGAGTAAACATATCACCTATAACGAACTCCATCGCGATGTCTGCCGCTTCGCCAACGTATTGCTGGAACAGGGTATTAAAAAAGGCGACGTTGTTGCTATTTATATGCCGATGGTACCGGAAGCGGCGGTTGCCATGCTGGCCTGCGCGCGCATCGGTGCGATCCACTCCGTTATCTTCGGCGGCTTCTCACCGGAGGCGGTTGCCGGGCGTATCGTTGACTCTAACTCGAAGCTGGTGATCACCGCTGACGAAGGCGTGCGCGCCGGTCGCGGTATTCCCCTGAAGAAAAACGTCGACGAAGCGCTGAAAAACCCCAATGTGAAAACCATCAGCAACGTCATCGTGCTCAAGCGTACCGGCGGCAAGATCGACTGGAATGAAGGGCGCGACCTCTGGTGGAGCGACCTGATTGAAAAAGCGAGCGACCAGCATCAGCCGGAAGAGATGAATGCGGAAGACCCGCTGTTTATCCTTTATACCTCCGGCTCAACCGGCAAACCGAAAGGTGTGCTGCACACCACCGGCGGCTATCTGGTCTATGCGGCCACCACCTTCAAATACGTCTTCGACTACCATCCGGGCGACATCTACTGGTGCACCGCCGACGTGGGCTGGGTTACCGGACACAGCTATCTGCTGTACGGCCCGCTGGCCTGCGGCGCAACGACGCTGATGTTTGAGGGCGTACCAAACTGGCCGACCCCGGCGCGTATGTGTCAGGTGGTCGACAAACACCAGGTCAACATTCTCTACACCGCGCCAACGGCGATCCGCGCGTTAATGGCGGAAGGCGACAAAGCCATCGAAGGCACCGACCGCTCATCATTGCGCATCCTCGGTTCCGTGGGTGAGCCCATCAACCCGGAAGCCTGGGAGTGGTACTGGAAGAAAATCGGCAACGAGAAATGCCCGGTGATGGACACCTGGTGGCAGACCGAAACCGGCGGTTTTATGATCACCCCGATGCCGGGCGCCACCCAGCTGAAAGCGGGTTCCGCAACCCGTCCGTTCTTCGGCGTGCAGCCCGCGCTGGTGGATAACGAAGGCAATCCGCAGGAAGGGGCCACCGAAGGCAACCTGGTGATCGTCGACTCCTGGCCGGGTCAGGCGCGCACGTTGTTTGGCGACCACGAGCGCTTCGAGCAGACCTACTTCTCGACCTTTAAAAACATGTACTTCAGCGGCGACGGCGCGCGTCGTGATGAAGACGGCTATTACTGGATAACCGGACGCGTGGACGACGTGCTGAACGTCTCCGGCCACCGTCTCGGCACCGCGGAGATTGAGTCGGCGCTGGTGTCGCATCCGAAAATTGCCGAAGCCGCCGTTGTTGGTATTCCGCACAACATCAAAGGCCAGGCGATCTATGCCTACGTCACCCTGAACCACGGCGAAGAGCCGTCGCCAGAGCTGTATACCGAGGTGCGCAACTGGGTGCGTAAAGAGATTGGCCCGCTGGCGACGCCGGACGTGCTGCACTGGACCGACTCGCTGCCGAAAACTCGCTCCGGCAAGATTATGCGCCGTATTTTGCGCAAAATCGCGGCTGGAGACACCAGCAACCTCGGCGATACCTCAACGCTCGCGGATCCTGGCGTGGTGGACAAACTGCTCGAAGAGAAGCAGGCCATCGCAATGCCTTCCTAGTGTTTTCTCCCTCTCCCCGTGGGAGAGGGCCGGGGTGAGGGCATCAGACCGCACCTTCCTCCCCTCACCCTAACCCTCTCCCCATAGGGGAGAGGGGATAAAAACAAACCAACCTTACCTCTGGAGACTCTGTGATGAATGACCATATTTGTCAGCAGATAGAAAATAGTGCGCACTACAGGGAGCTCGTCGATAAGCGGCAACGGTTTGCCTTCTTACTTTCCATCATCATGCTGGTTATTTACGTCGGCTTTATTCTGCTCATCGCCTTCGCCCCGCACTGGCTGGGCACCCCGCTGCACGCGGGTACCAGCGTCACGCGCGGTATTCCCATCGGCATCGGCGTGATTGTGATTTCGTTTGTGCTGACCGGCGTATACGTCTGGCGTGCGAACGGTGAATTCGATCGTCTTAACAAAGCGGTTCTGCATGAGGTAAAAGCATCATGAAGCGAGTCCTGACGGCGCTTGCCGCCACACTTCCCTTTGCTGCCCATGCGGCAGATGCCATTACCGGCGAGGTCCAGCGTCAGCCAACCAACTGGCAGGCGATTGTGATGTTCCTGATTTTCGTCCTGTTGACGCTGTATATCACCTACTGGGCGTCGAAGCGCGTGCGTTCCCGTAACGATTACTACACGGCGGGCGGCAACATTACCGGCTTCCAGAACGGGCTGGCGATTGCGGGTGACTTTATGTCCGCCGCCTCGTTCCTCGGGATCTCCGCGCTGGTGTACACCTCCGGCTATGACGGCCTGATCTACTCCCTCGGCTTCCTCGTCGGCTGGCCGATCATTCTGTTCCTGATTGCCGAACGCTTGCGCAACCTGGGACGTTACACCTTCGCTGACGTGGCATCCTATCGCCTGAAGCAGGGGCCGATTCGTACCCTCTCCGCCTGCGGCTCGCTGGTGGTGGTGGCGCTGTATCTGATCGCCCAGATGGTGGGCGCGGGCAAGCTTATCGAACTGCTGTTTGGCCTGAACTACCACGTCGCGGTGGTGCTGGTCGGCGTGCTGATGGTGATGTACGTCCTGTTCGGCGGCATGCTGGCGACGACGTGGGTGCAGATCATCAAAGCCGTCCTGCTGCTGTTCGGTGCCAGCTTTATGGCCTTTATGGTGATGAAGCACGTCGGCTTCAGCTTCAATAACCTGTTTACCGAAGCGATGGCGGTCCACCCGAAAGGGGAAGCGATCATGAGCCCGGGCGGGCTGGTGAAAGATCCGATATCCGCGCTCTCTCTCGGTCTCGGCCTGATGTTCGGCACCGCGGGTTTACCGCATATCCTGATGCGCTTCTTTACCGTGAGCGATGCGCGTGAAGCACGTAAAAGCGTCTTCTATGCCACCGGCTTTATGGGTTACTTCTACATTCTGACCTTTATCATCGGCTTTGGCGCGATCATGCTGGTGGGGGCGAACCCGGCGTTTAAAGACGCGGCGGGCGCGTTGATTGGCGGTAACAACATGGCGGCGGTGCACCTGGCCGACGCGGTTGGCGGTAACCTGTTCCTCGGCTTCATCTCCGCCGTGGCCTTCGCCACCATCCTCGCGGTGGTTGCAGGGCTGACGCTGGCAGGCGCGTCTGCGGTGTCGCATGACCTCTACGCCAACGTCATCCGCAAAGGCGCGAGCGAGCGCGATGAGCTGAAGGTCTCGAAAATCACCGTGCTGGTGCTGGGCGTGGTGGCGATCCTGCTGGGTATCCTGTTCGAGAAGCAGAACATCGCCTTTATGGTGGGGCTGGCCTTCTCGATTGCGGCAAGCTGTAACTTCCCGATCATCCTGCTCTCCATGTATTGGTCAAAACTGACCACCCGTGGGGCGATGATTGGCGGCTGGCTGGGTCTGCTGACGGCTGTGATCCTGATGGTTCTCGGTCCAACCATCTGGGTGCAGATCCTCGGTCACGCAAGCGCCATCTTCCCGTATGAATACCCGGCGCTGTTCTCCATTGCCGTGGCGTTTATCGGGATCTGGTTCTTCTCGGCCACCGACAATTCGCCGGAGGGTAACCTGGAGCGCGAGAAATTCCGCGCCCAGTTTATCCGCTCACAAACCGGTCTCGGCGTCGAGCAGGGCCGCGCGCACTAAGCCTTTCTCCCCGGTCATTCTGGCCGGGGAAATTAAAACATCACCCACGCCACCAGCGGCGCAATCAGTACCATTACCACGCCCGAAAGCATCATCACCAGGCTCGCGACCACGCCCTCCTGCTGACCCAGCTCATACGAACGCGCCGTTCCCGCGCCGTGCGACGCCGCGCCAAACCCTGCCCCTTTCGCCATACCTTCGCGAATGGAAAGCCGCAGGAACAGCACATCGCCCACCGCCATGCCGAACACGCCCGTCACCACCACAAACAGCGCCACCAGATCCGGCTGCCCGCCGAGCGGCTTGGCTGCCGCCAGCGCAAACGGCGTGGTCACCGAGCGCACGGCGAGGCTGCGCTGAATTTCATCGGACAAGGTAAACAGCCGCGCCAGCCAGACGGAGCTGCACACTGCGACCACCGTGGCGGTGATCACACCTGCGCTGAGCGACATCCAGTGACGTTTGATAATCGCCAGGTTGTCGTAAACGGGGACGGCAAAAGCGATGGTCGCCGGGCCAAGCAGCCACAACAGCCAGTGGGATTCACCAATGTAGTTCTGCCAGGAGATATGGCCGAAGACCAGCATCAGTACCAGCAGGATCGGCGTGAAGACCAGCGGCATCAGCGGCAGGGCGTGAAAGCGGCGGTACAGTCGCTTATTGGCAAAGTAGATAATTAGCGTGGCGACCAGGCACAGCACGCTAATCTGAAAGTTAGTCATGCTTCTGCCTGCTGATTTCAAAGCGATACACTTTATCCACCACCCAGGCGGTCGCCCCCAGCACCATCAGCGTGCTTAACGCGATGACCGCAAAGATGCGCCATCCGTCGACCATCAGCAGCTGCGCGTAGTTCACTACCGCTACTACGGCAGGGACAAAGAACAGCAACATCTCCGCCAGCAGCCAGCGCGCCCCGGCGCGTACCCAGTTAAGGGGGATCACGCGACAGAGAATAAGCGTCAGCATCAGCAGCATACCGACAAGATTCGCAGGCAGCGGCAGATGCAGCCAGCCGACGAGATATTCAGCGAAAACAAACAGTCCCGCGTAGAGCAGTACCTGAACCGGTACCTGGAGTCGTTGCACAACGGCAGGCGTAACACGGCTTAACGCCACGGCCATGGAGGGTTTCCTCAAAAATGAGACGAGGCGCCAGTATAGAGACCGCACGGTGTGGACTGAAATGAATTAAAATCATCGAAGGCATAGTTTCGAGGAATAATCATGGACATAAGAACGCTGCGCTATTTTATCGAAGTGGTTCGCCAGCAAAGTTTTACCCGCGCAGCGGAGAAGTTGTTCGTTACCCAGCCTACCATCAGCAAGATGCTGAAAAACCTCGAAGACGAGCTGAACTGTACTCTGCTGATCCGCGACGGGCGCAAGCTGTTGCTGACCGACACCGGACGCGTGGTGTTCGAGCGCGGGCTGGCGATTCTGGCCGAGTTCCGCCAGCTGGAGGCGGAGCTGGGCGACATCAACCACCTGACGAAAGGGGTGCTGCGCCTCGGCATTCCACCGATGGTGGGGATGATGATGGCCGGGCCGATTAGCCTGTTTCGCC
Organism: Enterobacter sp. RHBSTW-01064; assembly: GCF_014103035.1. Classification (NCBI taxonomy): domain Bacteria; kingdom Pseudomonadati; phylum Pseudomonadota; class Gammaproteobacteria; order Enterobacterales; family Enterobacteriaceae; genus Enterobacter; species Enterobacter sp. RHBSTW-01064. The sequence continues at coordinate 40,895 of NZ_JABXOU010000003.1, forward strand.
AGCGTTATCCCGGCGTTGAGCTGAAAATTTCAGAATTTGGCGGCTTAACCGTTCAGCAGGCGGTCACCAACGGCGATCTGGACGTGGCGATGACCGCCCTTCCCGTTGAGGAGGAGAGCGGACTGGCGACGCTGCCGCTCTTTAGCCATCCGCTGTGCGTGCTGGTGCCCCGCTCCGGTGAATGGCTGAAGATAGACTCGGTGAAGCCCGAACTGCTCGGCGAGCACCCTCTGCTGATTTACAACGAAGATTTCGCCCTCAGCCGCCAGCTGATGGCGCTGTTTAATCAACACAACGTCAAGCCCCGCATTGCGGTGCGCAGCGGCCAGTGGGATTTCCTGGCGGCGATGGTACAGGCAGGCGTGGGGATTGCCATTCTGCCGCAGCCTATCTGCGAGCGGCTGGATAAAAACACGCTACGCTGGATCCCGCTGGAGAGCGACCTGCACTGGCAGCTAGGGATGATCTGGCGAGAAGGGGTGTATCTGTCGCACAGCGCGCAGGCGTGGTTGCAGTGTTGTGAGGGGTTTTGGGTTTCCCCCTCACCCCAACCCCTCTCCCCATAGGGGCGAGGGGCTCGATCGGTTCCCTCTCCCACAGGGAGAGGGTTAGGGTGAGGGGCAACAGCGTGCTACTGATTCTCTATCAACAGCGCTTCCAGCAGGTCCAGATCGTGCAGCAGCTTTTGCAGCGTTTCGTTGCTGATCTGCCGCGTGGCGCGCAGGTGATAAAGCTCGGCACGCTCTGAGCGCAGCGCCGCCAGGCGGAACCGGCGCTCCAGGTTCTCCTCCTGCAGCGAGCTTTCCACGTCGTTACGCCCGTCGGCCCGACGACGCAGGTTACCAATCACGCGGGAACTCACTTCCGTCAGCAGCTGATTATCGATGTTCTCTTCCGCATCCGCGGCCAGGCGTTCTTCCATTTTCTGGATGGCGACAATTGCCACTTCAGCGGTAGCCGCCCGCGCAATACGTTCTTCTTTATGCTGCTGGGTCGAATCGCCGACATCAATATGCTGGAGTAAAATCGGCAGCATAATCACGCCGACAAACAGTGAGAACAGAATGACGCCTGCTGCCAGGAATACCAGCTCGTAGCGTGCCGGGAAGACATCTCCCGTCGGTAACAGCAGTGGAATAGAGAGCACACCAGCAAGGGTGATCGCCCCGCGCACGCCCGCAAACGAGGCAATCAGCAGCTCACGCGTTGACCATGAACCGAACTCCATCGGCTTTTTGGTCAGGAAGCGCACGCTGAACTTCTTCATCGTCCACAGCCAGCCAAAACGCACCAGCATCAGCGCCATGTAGATCAGCACGATATCGGTGAACAGCAGCCAGGTTTCAACGTTAGGATCGGCCTCAGCCGCCACCAGCGAGGTCTCCAGAATGCCGGGCAACTGCAGACCCAACAGCAGAAATACCATGCCGTTAAATACGAATTCGAGCATCGCCCAGGTGCTGTTGGCGCGCAGGCGCATCGCCAGCGGCGCGCGGCGCATCACGCCGGAGCGGGTGATGGTCATCCCTGCCGCCACTGCCGCCAGAATGCCCGACACGCCGATGTGTTCAGCAATCAGGTAGGAAGCAAACGGCAGCAGGAACAGCAGAACGATTTGCGTTGCAGGTTCATCACCGCCCCAGCGGCTGAGGAAGCGCAACGAGCGACCGTACAGCCAGCTCACCACGAAACCAGCCAGAATACCGCCAATCGCCACCTTAAAGAACTCCAGGGTCGCACCGCCAACGGTAAAGACCATGGTGCCCATGGCTACCGCCACGGCAAACTTCAGGGCCACCAGGCCGGAGGCGTCGTTCATCAGCGCCTCGCCCTGCAAAATGCCCATGATTTTCTTCGGAATACGGCCTTCGCCCACAATGCCGGAAAGCGCCACGGCATCGGTTGGCGACAGCACGGCGGCCAGCGCAAAGGCAGGGATTAACGGAATGCCCGGCACCATCCAGTAGATCAGGAAACCAATCCCGACCACGGTAACGACCACCAGCGCCAGCGCCAGACCGAAGATCTCTCGCCCGTGTTCGAGGAATTCGCGCGTGGGGGTTTTCCAGCCATCGGCGAACAGCAGCGGCGGGATAAACAGCACGAGGAACAGTTCCGGATCGAACTCAACGTGCAGGCCAAACGTCGGCCACGCCAGCAGCGCACCGATGGCAATTTGCATTAATGGCAGGGGAATTTGAAAGGGTAGTACGCGTGTAACCACCCCGGATAGCGAGACCACAAGGGTCATGATGAGTATTGTGAAGAAGATTTCCATGCGTTCCCTGTTTGCTGTGTTGCTTATAAGCCAAACCTAAGGCGTCGTGCCTTTTATTCTATCTTCTCCAGAGTAACGCAAAAGGCAACGGGATGAGTCCTGAAAATAAAAACGGGCGGCCTGAGCCACCCGTTTTCGCATCAATGGATAACTTAGATTGCCCAGCCGCCCGCGTAGAACGCCACCAGTGCGATAGCGATAACGACGGTGCCGATGTTCAGCTTGCGCCATTCACCCGAGACCAGACGACCAATCACCAGCGAAGCGAAACCGATCATAATGCCGGTCACGATGTTGCAGGTCAGCACGATAAAGACCGCGGTGATCAGGCCGGACATCGCGTCCACGAAGTCCGCAAAATCGATTTTCGCCACGTTGCTCAGCATCAGCAGGCCGACGTACATCAGCGCAGGTGCGGTCGCATAAGCCGGGACCAGATAAGAGAGCGGAGAGAGGAACAGGATCAGCAGGAACAGCACGCCGACGGTGATTGCCGTCAGACCGGTTTTACCGCCTGCTGCCGTACCCGCTGCGGACTCGATGTACACCGCCGCAGGCGCCGCGCCCACCAGACCAGAGAAAACGCTGCTCAGGGAGTCGGTCGTCAGCGCTTTGCCACCGTCGATAATCTGACCGTCTTTATCCAGCAGGTTTGCCTGACCGGCCACCGCGCGGATGGTACCGGTCGCGTCAAACACGGCGGTCATCACCAGCGCCAGCACGCTTGGCAGGATCACCGGGTTCAGCGCGCCGACAATATCCAGGCTGCCAATCAGGGAGTTGCCTTTGTCATCGCTCAGGGACGGCATGGCGAAGATACCGGAGAAGTGCACGGTCGGGTCGAAGATCAGGCCAACAATAGAAACGCCGATAATGGTCAGCAGAATGCCACCCGGCACTTTCAGTTTTTCCAGACCAATAATTACCGCCAGACCAATCAGGGACATGATCACCGGGAAGCTGGCGAAGTGACCCAGCGCCACCGGCAGGCCGTCCAGCGGGTTCTTGATCACCAGGCCCACGCCGTTCGCGGCGATCAGCAGCAGGAACAGGCCGATACCGATACCCGTACCGTGCGCCACGCCCTGCGGCAGGTTGCGCAAAATCCAGCTACGGATGCCGGTTGCGGAAATCACGGTAAACAGCACGCCCATCAGGAACACGGCACCGAGCGCAACGGGCACGCTGATGTGCTGACCCAGCACGAGGCTGAACGCGGTAAACGCGGTCAGAGAGATGGCACAGCCGATTGCCAGCGGCAGGTTCGCCCACAGGCCCATCACGATAGAGCCAACACCGGCCACGAGACAGGTGGCAACAAAGACAGCCGCAGGCGGGAAGCCCGCTTTGCCCAACATGCCCGGTACAACGATGACGGAGTACACCATCGCCAGAAACGTCGTCAGACCCGCAACGACTTCCTGGCGCACGGTGCTGCCGCGAGCAGAAATTTTAAAGATGGCGTCAAGCGAACCGCCGGTACGCGCAGATGGCGTAGACATAGAAAACATCCCCTGAGAGTTTTTATAGAACGTCCATAAGCGTGGTGGAGACGCCACTGCCAGCTATAACGTCAAATCCATATCTTGCGTTTGCGACAAAAGGGGCGTCACAAAAAAAGCAAACGTTTAGCTCCGCGCTTACGAAACGGGTGGTCAAATTAAGGCAAACGATTATCTAGCCTAATCCCCGCCCTTTTCAACTGAACTTTCTCGTTTTTCGCTAAAATTCCCTTATGACGATGAAGAAATAAACAGACGATGCGCAAACGTTATCGTCTATGCGCAATTTAGTTACATTTCACCCTTCGCCAGGGATAGTGAGCGGCCCGCCCTGTTCCAGTGTTTTTTGCCAGCCGGGACGATTTTCGACCTTTTTCTTCCAGGCATGGGTATGCGGGAGGTTGTCGACGCCACCGCGCGCCAGCAGGGCAAAGATCGGGAAACTCATCTGAATATCGGCCATGCTGAGCGTGTCACCGGCAAACCAACTGTTCTCTGAAAGGTGCGATTCGATATAACGCGCATGGGTTTCCAGCTGGCGGTTGAGGTAAGCTTTTTGTACTCCCTGCCCCAGCGCTTTCCCCAGCGTGCGCATCCCAAACGGCACGGGGGGTTTGCCCAGGCTGTTAAAAACCAGCTTCATTAACAGCAATGGCATAAGCGAACCTTCTGCGTAGTGCAGCCAGAAACGATATTGCACCTTGTGAGCAGGATCCCGCGGTTTAAGGTGCGATTCTGCGTCGTAGGTTTCCTGGAGATATTCCAGAATGGCACCGGACTCGGCAAGGATCAGCCCGTTGTCTTCAATGACCGGTGATTTGCCCAGCGGATGCACTTTTTTGAGAGACTCAGGCGCCAGCATGGTTTTTTCACGCTGGTAATGAACAATCTCATAAGGCAGGGCAAGTTCTTCCAGCGCCCAGATCACGCGGTGCGAGCGTGACTGGTTAAGGTGATGTACCGTGAGCATGATTGTCTCCTGTAATTCATACTTTCTAACTATAGAAAATCGAACAACATCGCGAAAAAATTTTGGCTAAAAAGAAACCCTCCACGCTGGCGAAAATCGGGGTCTTGCATAGAATTAAAGTGTCAGCACAAACCGGAACCTCCCCAACTTGCTCGACATGAGGGGTGCTGATGTCGGGGGAAACCCTCCCGTGAACCAGCGGGATAGAGAGAAAGACAAAGACCGGGAAAAACTAAAGCGCCCTTTGTGGCGCTTTAGTTCTTTATTATGCTTTTTGCCGGGTGACGCTTCGCTTACCCGGCCTACGTTCTCGGTTTTGTAGGCCGGGTAAGGCGCAGCCGCCACCCGGCAAACCGGCCGCACATACTCAATCCTCCTCCAGCAACCGCGCGCCCGTTCCCTGCTCGCCCAGCCTGTCGCCGGGGTTACGCAACGGGCAGTCGCTGCGAGATAAACACCCACAGCCAATACAGCCATCCAGTTCGTCACGCAGCACGACCAGTGTGTGAATGCGTCGGTCCAGCTCTTCACGCCACTGGGACGACAGCTCTTTCCACTCTTTCGGGCTAAGCGTGTGTCCTTCCGGCAGCACGCCGAACGCATCGCCGATGGTGGCCAGGGGGATTCCGATTCGTTGCGCAATTTTGATAATCGCCACATAGCGGAGCACGTCGCGGGTGTAACGCCGCTGGTTTCCGGCATTACGGATACTCTTAATTAACCCTTTGCTTTCATAGAAGTGGAGCGCCGACACCGCAACGCCGCTGCGCTTTGCCACTTCACCGGGGGTTAAGAGCGCTTTAATTCGCGGCAATCTCTTTTCCATAAAACCTCTTTACCTCAAGTTAACTTGAGGAATTATACTCCCCCGCAGAGAAAACGACGAATCCACCAGGATAGATGTATCTACAGAGGGGCAACCTTATGTCGCATCAGCAAATTATTCAGACGCTTATTGAATGGATTGATGAACATATCGACCAACCGTTGAACATTGATGTGGTCGCTAAAAAATCGGGCTATTCGAAATGGTATTTACAGAGAATGTTCCGCACCGTCATGCATCAGACGCTGGGTGAGTACATTCGCCAGCGCAGACTGCTGCTGGCAGCGCAGGCGCTACGTTCGACGCAGCGGCCTATTTTTGATATCGCGATGGATCTGGGTTATGTCTCGCAACAAACCTTTTCCCGCGTGTTTCGCCGTGAATTTGACCGCACGCCGAGCGATTACCGCCACCAGTTGAATTAATGTGTATCAGTGCAAAGGTTGCTGCTGCCAGGCCATAAATTCCTGGGGCGGCATCGCTTTCGCGAAGTGCCATCCCTGACAATACTGCACGCCACGCTTCAACAGCCAGCTGACCTGCTCTGCCGTTTCCACACCTTCCGCAATCGTTTTAAGACGCAAACTTTGCGCCATCTCAATGATGTGCTCAGCAATCAGGTGGCTGGTGCTGTTGGTGGTTAAGGTATCGATAAAGGATTTATCGATTTTCAGGATATCGACGTTCAGCGAATAAAGGTTATGCAGGTTGGAGTAACCGGTCCCGAAATCATCGATGGCCACTTCATAGCCCGCCTGACGGAAAGCCTGAATAACGGGTGTGGTTTTAGGAACATCGATAAACCCGCGTTCCGTCACTTCAATCTTTATCTGCTGCGCGCGCACGGCATAGTGTCTGGCCTTGTCTGAGATCATCGCAATCAGGCGCGAAGAGTGGAAATCAGTCGCCGACAGGTTAATGGAAATATAGAGATCGGGATGCGTCGCCAGGAAATGCCCCAGATCGCTGAACACCTCTTCGACGACGTAATCCGTAATACGTTCGCTCATGCCCTCTTTTTCCGCCAGCGGGATAAATTCCACCGGACTCATCACCTGTCCGTTAAAGCCAGGCCAGCGCAGTAACGCTTCTGCCCCCACGCACCGATTATTTTTAATATCAATAATTGGCTGATAATGGACGCAAAGCTGGCGCTTATTCAGCGCACGATGCAGCAAACGGCCTGGGGAGTTGAGTTCACGGTGGGTGCGTGACCACACCAGCAGAATAATAATGCTGCAGATCATCCCCAGCGGCAGCGTCAGTGTGGCCTGATGATAAAGCGTTTCATAAAAGCGTGTATTCGATGTGGAAACGATGGCTGCGATAGGACGTTTATCGGATTTAACGATGGTATAAAAACGGTCATCTTTTTGAAATGTCGATTCCTTATCCCGGATTAGCGCATTCAATAATGTAATATTGGCCTGCTGGCTGACGGAAAAGAATGCATTAGTTACCGTGTCGTATACCCCCCACGACAGAGAATGATCGGCTGACATCACTTCACTGTAAGAAAGCGGATTGACCACCACAACATAATTTCCGCGCTGCATATATGTCATTTTATAGCCAGTAAAAAATGGCGTATCGCGATAATAATAGATGGCAATGTCGGGTTTACGTTTGTAATTGGCGACAGAAATCAGATAGGGCTGGTCGGGGGTAAAAACGGTTGAACAAAGAAAACGTTGGCCTTGTGCATAAATTAAATCGGCGACGAAAAGACGACCACGAACCACATTCAACATATATTGCCGGTGCTCAGGTGTACACAGTTTACCCTGATATTGTTCAGCGCCATCGCGTGCTAAATCAACCTGTTGAATGACAAGTTCTGTTTTGTCTAACGCAAGTCCAGCAAATGTGCGTAGTTGGGCGCTTGTTTCCGACACGGCTCTGAGCTGGGCAAACCATAGCGCAAGCATCACCGGTAGCATAACTACCATGATGATCCCTACCACCCTGAGCATCTTGCGCCGCGCGCTACGATTCATTTCCCGCCCTATATCCCTGCATGTTGTACGCCTGTAGTAATGAAGGCCGGATGCTTTGATAAACAGATGATTACGTTGCATGAATCATGCGAAGTTAGCAACCGACTTTTAGTATTAAAAATCTTAAAATTGCTTATGACGATAATATTTTCCCGTAAGCTAAACTGAAAGTATTCGTTCCGTTTCAATTAAGGAAAATAATTATCCACTACAGACGGGTAGTTTTAGATAGCACAACAGCGGATAGCTGATTAAACCAAAATTCTGGCCGCACGAAAAAAGAACAAGATGAACATGAAATTTCGTGATAATTGTTCCCCTCTGCTTTGTCGTTTGATTTATTAATAATCAAACGCAACCAGCATATTTTTATGACGGGCGTAAAAATAACGCTTCACTTCGCCAGTAAAATGGCTGACCAGACATGTCTCTTGCCCGAGCCACGCTCTCGCCGCACTTGCCCAGGCAGCCGTTGCGTTGAGGCGTCAGCCTCGCTGACAGAGATATATTCTCCATGGTGATAAATCGCCCATTTTTCCACGCCGTGAGACTGGCGAATAAAACAGCAAATGTGATATAGTTCACACATCCTGTGTAACGAGAAACATTGTTTCATTTCAGTTCGTCTGTTTTGTCGAGGATGGGTTTATGGCGACCATTACCACCAGCATGGTTCTCCTTCGCTGGCCATTGTTAAGTGCGGTTTTGATGTTTTTAGCCAGCACGCTGAACATTCAGTTTCGTAAATCTGACTACGCTGGCCTTGCGGTGATCAGCACCCTGCTGGGGCTGGGTGCAGCCTGCTGGTTTGCAACGGGCCTGCTTGGCATTACCCTGGTGGATATCGCTGCCGTTTGGGAAAATATAAAAGTGGTGATGGTGGAAGCCATGAGCCACACGCCACCAGACTGGCCGATGGTGATTACCTGATCCCTTCAACAATAAAAAAACCCAGACGATGTCTGGGTTTTTTGTTTTCGCATCCGTTGATCAGAATGGAATGTCGTCGTCGAAATCCATTGGCGGTTCGTTAGACGGGGCCGGAGCAGACTGCTGCTGCGGACGAGACTGCGCGCCGCCGCTGAACTGGTTGCCGCCCTGCGGCTGCTGAGGCTGACCCCAACCGCCCTGCTGCTGGCTCTGTCCGCCACCTGCCGGTGCGCCACCGCCCTGACGGCCACCCAGCATCTGCATGGTGCCGCCCACGTTCACCACGACTTCCGTGGTGTACTTCTCAGCGCCGGACTGATCGGTCCATTTGCGGGTACGCAGCTGGCCTTCGATATAGACCTGAGAACCTTTACGCAGATACTCACCGGCCACTTCGGCCAGTTTGCCAAACAGCACAACGCGGTGCCATTCGGTCTGCTCTTTCATCTCACCGGTCGCTTTATCACGCCAGGATTCGGAAGTAGCCAGCGTAATGTTGGCAACTGCGCCACCACTCGGCATGTAGCGTACTTCCGGGTCCTGGCCCAGATTACCGACGAGAATCACCTTGTTTACGCCTCTGCTGGCCATGTTCGTGTCTCCTGAATACGTTTCTTAATAGTGTAAACGCGCGAGTGTACCATTTCCACGCGGCAATTTGCATAGTTGCGTAGTTGGTTCAGAAATCTCTCGCGAACTCGACATTGTTACACAGCCAATCAGAAAATGCATTCCAATACTGTATATTCAAACAGGTTAAATTGTGTCATAATTAGCCGTTTCTGACAGCCGTTTGTCCTTCAAACAAATCAGGCAATCCGTGTTCCAACCGGGAAAGGTGAATGGATAAGATCGAAGTTCGGGGCGCCCGCACCCACAATCTCAAGAATATCAACCTCATAATCCCTCGCGACAAACTCATCGTCGTGACCGGGCTTTCGGGGTCTGGCAAATCCTCACTGGCTTTCGACACTTTGTATGCCGAAGGACAGCGTCGTTACGTTGAATCACTCTCCGCGTACGCGCGTCAGTTCCTGTCGCTGATGGAAAAACCGGATGTCGACCATATTGAAGGGTTGTCCCCTGCTATCTCTATTGAGCAGAAGTCCACCTCGCACAACCCGCGTTCTACGGTCGGTACCATTACCGAAATTCACGACTACCTGCGTCTGCTGTATGCCCGCGTAGGCGAGCCGCGCTGCCCGGACCACGACGTCCCGCTGGCGGCCCAGACCGTGAGCCAGATGGTGGATAACGTGCTGTCGCAGCCGGAAGGCAAACGCCTGATGCTGCTGGCACCGATCATTAAAGAGCGTAAGGGCGAGCACACCAAAACGCTGGAAAACCTGGCAAGCCAGGGCTATATCCGCGCCCGTATCGACGGCGAAGTGTGTGACCTGTCCGATCCGCCAAAGCTGGAACTGCAGAAGAAGCACACCATCGAAGTGGTCATTGATCGCTTTAAGGTGCGTGACGATCTCGCTACGCGTCTCGCGGAGTCCTTTGAAACGGCGCTGGAACTCTCTGGCGGCACGGCCGTGGTCTCCGACATGGACGACCCGAAAGCGGAAGAGCTGCTCTTCTCCGCCAACTTTGCCTGCCCGATTTGCGGCTACAGCATGCGCGAGCTGGAACCGCGTCTGTTCTCCTTCAACAACCCGGCCGGTGCCTGCCCGACGTGTGACGGCCTGGGCGTACAGCAGTATTTCGACCCGGACCGCGTGATCCAAAACCCGGAGCTGTCGCTGGCGGGCGGTGCCATTCGCGGCTGGGACAAGCGTAACTTCTACTACTTCCAGATGCTGAAATCGCTGGCAGAGCACTACAAGTTCGACGTTGAAGCGCCGTGGGCGAGCCTGAGCCCGAACGTGCACAAAGTGATCCTTTTCGGTTCCGGTAAAGAGAACATCGAGTTCAAGTACATGAACGATCGCGGCGATACCTCCGTGCGTCGCCATCCGTTCGAAGGGGTGCTGCACAATATGGAGCGCCGCTACAAAGAGACCGAATCCAGCGCGGTACGTGAAGAGCTGGCGAAGTTCATCAGCAACCGCTCCTGCGCCACCTGTGAGGGCACACGTCTGCGTCGCGAAGCACGCCACGTGTTTGTTGAAAACACGGCGCTGCCGACCATCTCAGACATGAGCATCGGCCACGCGATGGACTTCTTCAACAACCTGAAGCTCTCCGGCCAGCGTGCGAAAATTGCCGAAAAAGTGCTGAAAGAGATTGGCGATCGCCTGAAGTTCCTCGTGAACGTCGGCCTGAACTACCTGACGCTTTCCCGCTCGGCAGAAACGCTCTCCGGCGGGGAAGCCCAGCGTATCCGTCTGGCTAGCCAGATTGGCGCCGGTCTGGTAGGCGTGATGTACGTGCTGGATGAGCCGTCCATCGGCCTTCACCAGCGCGACAACGAGCGTCTGCTCGGCACGCTGGTTCACCTGCGCAACCTCGGCAACACGGTCATCGTGGTCGAGCACGACGAAGATGCGATCCGCGCGGCTGATCACGTCATCGACATCGGCCCAGGCGCTGGCGTGCACGGCGGCCAGGTCGTTGCTGAAGGGACGCTGAAAGACATTATGGCGGTGCCCGAGTCGCTGACTGGCCAGTTCATGAGCGGCAAGCGCAAAATTGAAGTGCCGAAACAGCGCGTAGCGGCAGATCCGGAAAAAGTGCTGAAGCTGACCGGCGCGCGCGGTAACAACCTGAAAGACGTCACCCTGACGCTACCGGTTGGCCTGTTTACCTGTATCACCGGCGTGTCCGGTTCCGGTAAATCGACGCTGATCAACGATACGCTGTTCCCGATTGCGCAGACGGCGCTGAACGGCGCGACGCTGGCCGAGCCTGCGCCGTACCGCGACATTCAGGGGCTGGAGCATTTCGATAAGGTTATCGACATCGACCAGAGCCCGATTGGCCGTACCCCGCGCTCTAACCCGGCGACCTATACCGGCGTCTTTACGCCCGTACGTGAACTCTTCGCGGGCGTACCGGAATCACGTTCGCGCGGGTATACGCCAGGACGTTTCAGCTTTAACGTGCGCGGCGGTCGCTGTGAAGCGTGCCAGGGCGATGGCGTGATCAAGGTTGAGATGCACTTCCTGCCGGATATCTACGTGCCGTGCGACCAGTGCAAAGGCAAACGCTATAACCGCGAAACGCTGGAGATTAAGTACAAAGGCAAGACCATTCACGAAGTGCTGGACATGACCATCGAAGAGGCGCGCGAGTTCTTTGACGCCGTCCCTGCGCTGGCGCGTAAGCTGCAAACGCTGATGGACGTAGGCCTGACCTACATTCGTCTGGGACAGTCGGCGACAACGCTTTCCGGTGGTGAAGCGCAGCGCGTGAAGTTGGCGCGTGAGCTGTCAAAACGCGGCACCGGTCAGACGCTGTACATTCTTGATGAGCCGACTACCGGTCTGCACTTTGCCGACATCCAGCAGCTGCTCGAGGTGCTGCATCAGTTGCGCGATCAGGGCAACACTATCGTGGTGATTGAGCACAACCTGGACGTGATTAAAACCGCGGACTGGATTGTCGATCTCGGCCCGGAAGGCGGCAGCGGCGGCGGTGAAATTCTCGTCTCCGGCACGCCAGAGACCGTTGCAGAGTGCGAAGCCTCGCACACCGCACGCTTCCTTAAACCGTTGCTGTAATCGTCACACGGAGAGCTGCTGTCGGGTCGTTTCCGGCAGCAGCTCAACCGCCTGCTGATAGGACGCGTCCACCAGGTAGTAAATTTGCGACCCGGGAATGGAACCGTCGAGATACACCGTGCTCCAGTGCGCTTTATTCAGATGCTTGCTTGGTCTGACATCATCGTGCTGCTGACGCAATAAATCGGCCAGCTCCGGGCTGGTTTTCAGCGACGCCGCCGGACGGCCTTCCACCTCTTTCACCATCGCAAACAGCACATCACCCACCTTAATCTGCGTGGCTTTCCAGTCGCTGTGGACGCTTTGCTCCGCGCCCGGCTTGCTCATGCAGTACTGAAGTATCTCCGAAATTGTCATCTTTGCTCCCCTGTGAATGGGTTAAACGCGAATTGAGTATCTGCCTCTTTAAGTGTGTAGCAAGACGACAAAAGGTAAACCCGGCAGGCCTGATTTGTTCAAAAAACCAGCATAACTCAGTATTCGGAATTAACAATCACCTCTTCGCCAAATTTCCCGGCCATCGGCAGCGGTCGATAGGTCGAGTTAGAGGCGCGTAATACCCTGATCCCTCTGGCTCCTGCGTCGTGCGCGGCGGTGATGTCGTTATCTGAATCGCCGTAGAACACTTTGATATTTTTCTGTTCCAGCCACTGGGTTTTGGTGTTTTGCCCTTCTTTATCACCCGCAAAAATAACCGGGTTCATGCTAGCAGCCGGGATCAGGAAATCATCCTGCAGCGTCTTTGAAACAGTTTCCGTTTTGGTCTGGCTCCGTCCGGTGACAAAGTAAATGCTGTCGCCGCGCTTCACGTGCATGGCGATCAGCGCGCGTGCCACCTCTTTCGGGATGCTGAATTCGTCCCAGCCGTTGTTCATTTTTTCCCAGAACTCCGGGTTCTTCAGATACGCTTCGCTGTCTGGCGACCAGGTTTTTTTGCCTCGCCAGAAGCCCGGACTCGAGAAGAGGACGGTATCGTCAATGTCGAAGCCAACGGCCATCGGCGGACGGCCTACCAGACTGTTTTCGATTTGTGCCACAGAGACCCAGTGAATGGGTGCCTGCTCGGCAAGAATGGCGGCGGTGGTACCGGTGTAAAGTGGCGTCGGTGCAGAAGCACGCGCGACGACGGCGCTATTAAGCGAGAACAATAAGCAGGCGGCGCTGAGCGCCAGTGTGATCTTGCGCATATTTTCCCCTGAATATTCAGTTTGTTATCGTTTTAATTTGAGCGGATGGTCAAAAAACTATCCGACCATAACCCCAGCGGGAAGTGAAGGGAAGGAGTTTTTGCTTATGAGGCTGAATAAAAAGAAGACGATCACAAAGCGCGGAAGTGGCGTGTAGGCCCGGTAAGCGAAGCGCCACCGGGCAATGATTGGCACCGGCGCAAACAAAAAAGCCGGGTGGCGGCTGCGCCTTACCCGGCCTACATATAGCATTAAAGTAAGTGAATACTCACATCACAGCAGCAAACGCCTGCGCTACGCGCTGAACGTTACTGGCATTCAGTCCTGCCACGCACATACGACCGCTGGCAATCAGGTAGACGCCGAACTCTTCGCGCAGGCGATCGACCTGCGCCGCGCTCAGTCCGGTGTAGCTGAACATTCCGCGCTGCTTGAGCAGATAGTCGAAGTTATGCCCCGGCACGGCCTCTTTCAGGACGTTAACCAGCTCCTGACGCATCGACAGAATGCGCTTACGCATTGCTTCCACTTCAGCAAGCCACGACGCTTTCAGCTTTTCGTCACCGAGAACCGTCGCCACCACCTGCGCACCAAAGTTTGGCGGGCTGGAGTAGATGCGGCGCACCGTTGCTTTAAGCTGACCCAGCACGCGACCCGCCGCTTCGGCGTCTTCACACACCACGGACAGACCGCCCACGCGCTCGCCGTAAAGCGAGAAGATTTTGGAGAAGGAGTTGCTGACCAGCGCTGGCAGCCCGGCGCTGGCCACGGCGCGGATGGCGTAAGCATCGTCTTCCATGCCCGCACCAAAGCCCTGATAGGCAATGTCGAGGAACGGAATCAGGTTGCGGGCTTTCAGTACCTCAATGACCGCATCCCACTGGGCATGGGTGAGATCCGCCCCGGTCGGGTTATGGCAGCACGGATGCAACAGCACAATACTGCGCTCAGGCAGCGTGTTCAGTTTTTCCAGCAGCGCTTCAACGCGCACGCCGTTGGTTTCGCTGTCGAACCATGGATAGGTCGCCACTTTGAAGCCTGCGCCCTCGAAGATCGCGACGTGGTTTTCCCACGTCGGGTCACTGACCCATACGCCTGAATCCGGGAAATATTTTTTCAGGAAGTCGGCCCCCACCTTCAGCGCACCCGAGCCGCCCAGCGTCTGGATGGTCGCCACGCGTTTTTGCGCGAGCACCGCGTGATCGGCACCAAACAGCAGCGGCGCGATGGTATTGCGGTAGGCATTTAGCCCTTCCATCGGCAGATAAAGAGAGGCACCGTGCGGAACAGCGTTCAGACGCGCTTCCGCTTCAGCAACGGCCTTCAACTGAGGGATAATGCCATCCTCGTTGTAATACAGACCAATACTGAGGTTCACTTTGTCGCTGCGAGGATCTTCTTTGAAACGCTCCATTAAGGAGAGAATAGGGTCGCCGGCATAGGCGTCAACTGTCTGAAACACGCGATGGTTCTCCGGAATTCGATGAGGCAGGAATTTCAACAATAAACCGGAAGTGGGAGAAGGTCGAGAGGATGTTAATAAAGTTGGAGTGAGGTTAAATCCCTCACTCCACTAGCGGTTCAATCAATGTACTTCATCGCTACCCTTGACGTCAGGCGCGTGATAAGTTCGTAAGCACTCACTTTCGTTAATTCAGCAATGCGTTCAACGGGCAAACCGTCCCCCCACATCACCACTGCATCGCCTGCTTTGTCCTGCGCTTCCGGCCCGAGGTCAACACAGATCATGTCCATCGCGACGCGACCAACAATTTTCACTTCACGACCATTGACCAGAACCGGCGTACCCGTCGGGGCGGCACGCGGATAACCGTCACCATACCCCATCGCCACTACGCCCAGGCGCGTATCGCGTTCACTGGTCCATGTGCCACCGTAACCCACCGGCTCACCGGCTTTATGCTCGCGCACGGCGATCAGGTTAGAGACAAGGGACATCACCGGCTGGAAACCGAAATCTGGCCCCCAGGGTTTGCCCTCCAGCGGCGACACACCGTAAAGGATAATGCCCGGGCGAGCCCAGTCGAAATGCGACTGCGGCCACAGCAGAATGCCGCCGGATGCCGCAATGGAACGCATCCCCGGTTTGCCTTCGCAGAAGGTGTTGAAGATATCGAGTTGCTTCTCTGTCGCACCACACTCCGGTTCATCGGCGCGAGCAAAATGGCTGACGATATTCACCGGCTGGCGCACGTTTTTGCACTGACACAGGCGATGATAAAACGCTTCTGCGTTTTCCGGGCGCACGCCCAGACGGTGCATGCCCGTGTCGAGCTTCATCCACACGGTCACCGGCTCGCTCAGCTCGGCGGTTTCGAGTGCCGCAAGCTGTTCTTCATTGTGTACCGCCGTGTGCAGATGCTGGTCGGCAATGGTTGGCAGGTCCGATGCTTCAAAAAAGCCTTCGAGGAGCAGAATCGGTTGGGTAATGCCGCCCGCGCGCAGGCGGAGAGCTTCTTCAAGACGGGCGACGCCAAAGGCGTCGGCATCGGGAAGCGTTCGCGCGGTCTCGAGAAGACCGTGTCCGTAAGCGTTCGCTTTCACGACTGCAACGAGCTTGCTGGCGGGTGCCAGTTCGCGCAGACGTTGCAGGTTGTGTCGCAGAGCGCGGCGGTTAATCACTACAGTTGCCGCTTGCATGTAAAATCCTTATTCGTCGTCGTACTGCGGTCCCGCATAGTTATCAAAGCGCGACCATTGTCCGTTAAAGGTCAGACGTACCGTACCGATGGGGCCGTTACGTTGCTTACCAATGATAATTTCAGCAATCCCTTTCAGGTCACTGTTCTCGTGATAAACCTCATCACGGTAGATGAACATGATTAAGTCGGCATCCTGCTCGATGGAGCCGGATTCACGCAGGTCGGAGTTGACCGGGCGCTTGTCGGCACGTTGTTCCAGCGAGCGGTTAAGCTGCGACAGCGCCACCACCGGCACGTGCAGCTCTTTGGCTAACGCCTTGAGCGAGCGGGAAATCTCTGCAATTTCCAGCGTACGGTTGTCGGAGAGCGACGGGACGCGCATCAGCTGAAGGTAGTCGATCATGATAAGGCCGATGCCGCCGTGTTCGCGGGCGATACGACGGGCGCGGGAGCGCACTTCCGTCGGCGTCAGGCCAGAGGAATCATCGATATAGATGTTCCGTTTTTCCAGCAGAATGCCCATGGTGCCGGAAATCCGCGCCCAGTCCTCATCGTCGAGCTGACCGGTACGAATGCGGGTCTGATCCACGCGCGACAGCGACGCCAGGGAACGCATCATGATCTGTTCGGAGGGCATTTCAAGACTGAAGATCAGCACCGGCTTATCCTGCAACATCGCCGCGTTTTCAACGAGGTTCATTGCAAAAGTGGTTTTACCCATCGACGGACGCGCGGCGACGATAATCAAATCCGACGGCTGCAGACCGGCGGTTTTCTTATTGAGGTCGTCATAGCCGGTGTTTACGCCGGTTACACCATCGTGCGGTTGCTGGAACAGCTGTTCGATACGCGCAACGGTAGCGTCGAGCACATCGGCAATGTTTTTTGGGCCTTCGTCTTTATTTGCACGGCTTTCGGCAATTTTAAAGACGCGGGATTCGGCAAGGTCGAGCAGATCTTCGCTGGAGCGGCCCTGCGGGTCAAAACCGGCTTCGGCGATTTCGTTCGCTACCGAGATCATTTCGCGCACAACGGCACGTTCACGCACGATGTCGGCGTAAGCACTAATGTTCGCGGCACTTGGCGTATTTTTTGACAGTTCTGCCAGATAAGCGAACCCGCCACAGCTATCAAGCTGCCCCAGTCGCTCAAGCGATTCCGCGAGCGTGATCAGGTCGATCGGGCTACCTGACTCCTGCAGGCGCGCCATTTCGGTAAAAATATGGCGATGCGGACGGGTGTAGAAATCTTCCGCCACGACGCGCTCGGCGACGTCGTCCCAGCGTTCGTTATCCAGCATTAAACCGCCCAACACCGACTGTTCCGCTTCAATCGAGTGCGGCGGGACTTTTAACCCAGCGACCTGGAAATCACGTTCGCGGGGTTCAGTCTGTTTGTTGAAGGGTTTGTTTCCTGCCATAGTGAATGGAGTTACCGAGATAAAGAGTGGGTCGAAAGATTACCATATTTTTCTTACGGAGGGAGCATGGCAACGCGCATTGAATTCCAGAAACACGGTGGACCAGAGGTGCTTAAAGCGGTGGAGTTTACCCCCGCCGCACCTGGCGAAAATGAAATCCAGGTTGAAAACAAAGCGATTGGCATTAACTACATCGATACCTACATTCGCGGCGGTCTCTACCCACCTCCGTCGATGCCAAGCGGGCTGGGAACGGAGGCGGCTGGCGTGGTCATCAAAGTTGGCAGCGCCGTTAAACATATCAAAGAGGGCGACCGCGTGGTGTATGCGCAGTCTACCCTGGGTGCTTACAGCTCCGTTCATAACGTCCCTGCGGACAAAGCCGCCCTTCTGCCTAATGCCATCTCTTTTCAACAGGCTGCCGCCTCATTCCTGAAAGGACTAACCGTCTTTTACCTGCTGCGCAAAACCTATGAAATCAAACCCGACGAGCAGTTCCTGTTCCATGCCGCTGCGGGTGGCGTAGGGCTGATCGCCTGCCAGTGGGCGAAGGCGCTGGGTGCGAAGCTTATCGGCACCGTCGGCAGCGCGCAGAAAGCACAGCGTGCGCTGCAGGCCGGTGCATGGCAGGTCATCAACTACCGTGAAGAGAGCATTGCTGAACGGCTCAAAGAGATCACGCACGGTCAAAAAGTGCGGGTCGTGTATGACTCGGTGGGGAAAGATACCTGGGAAGCCTCGCTGGACTGCCTGCAGCGCCGTGGTCTGATGGTGAGCTTCGGGAATGCGTCAGGCGCGGTAACCGGCGTTAACCTGGGCATTCTGAACCAGAAGGGTTCTCTGTATGTGACTCGCCCTTCCCTGCAAGGATACATCACCAACCGGGAAGAACTGGAGGAAGCCAGCAACGAACTGTTCTCGCTGATCGCCAGCGGTGTGATCAAGGTGGACGTGGCGGATGCGCAGAAATACGCCCTGACCGATGCGCAGCGCGCGCATGAGGTGCTGGAAAGCCGGGCGACGCAGGGCTCAAGCCTGCTGATCCCCTAGGCCCTAAAAAGAAATTGGGCTTCCCGTGGGAAGCCCTTTCTTTTTTTAGTTCGGCTGTATGTAGGGTACAGCTCGATGAATTCTTTAGCGGCAGTCATAGTGACAGATTCGATAAGTAAATCCTATTCTGTTCTAAGGCATGCTGCCGGAAAAGTTACAAGTATGTGACGAACCCCTCAATACCTTAGTAACGAAAGCGGTTATTGCGCTGATAACTGGGCACTTTTGGCGATTTAATCGCCCGTATCACCCATACCACCGCGACAGCCAGCAGCAACCACGGTAACAGTTTGAGCGTCAACGCAAATAACCCGCCGATAAACATCACCACCGTCGCCACAACGATCGCCGCGAGAATGCCGAGCAGCGAAATGCCCGTCACCATCAGCATCACAAAAAAGCCAATCACAAAAAGTAGTTCCAGCATGGTGTTCTCCCACGAGCCCCGAATGATGCAGAAAGCATTACAAGAATCATGCCAAACGTAACGTGTTGTTCTGAAAGCAAAACGCCCCGCAACGTTGGGCGGGGCGTGGTGAATTTGACGATCTTTTAGTGAAATTTATCGCTTATCTGCCACCAGGCGCAGCGCATGCTCAAGCACTTCAATATCGGCTCCGGCTTTGTGCGCGTTCTCGCTCAGGTAACGACGCCACTGGCGCGCGCCCGGAATCCCCTGGAACAGGCCAAGCATATGGCGGGTGATATGGCCAAGGTAGGTGCCGTTGCTCAGCTCACGCTCAATATACGGATACATGGCACGCACGACCGCAACCGGATCGGTATCTGCATCTTTAACACCAAAGATCTCACGATCGACCGTCGCCAGGATACCGGGGTTCTGATACGCCTCACGCCCGACCATCACGCCATCCATATGCGCCAGATGCGTTTTCGCCTCTTCCAGAGACTTGATGCCGCCGTTAATCGACATCGTCAGGTGCGGGAAATCGCGCTTCAGCTGGTATACGCGCGGGTAGTCCAGCGGCGGGATTTCGCGATTCTCTTTCGGACTGAGGCCGGAAAGCCAGGCTTTACGCGCGTGGATGATGAACATCTCGCACTCGCCCTTTCCGGCAACGGTATTGATGAAATCGCACAGAAATTCGTAGCTGTCCTGGTCATCAATGCCGATACGGGTTTTGACCGTCACCGGGATAGAGACGACGTCACGCATGGCTTTGATGCAGTCCGCCACCAACTGCGCGTTGCCCATCAGGCACGCGCCGAACATGCCGTTCTGCACGCGATCGGACGGGCAACCCACGTTCAGGTTTATTTCGTCATAGCCGCGCGCTTCGGCCAGCTTCGCGCACTGCGCCAGTGCGGCCGGATCGCTGCCGCCCAGCTGCAGCGCAACCGGATGCTCTTCTTCGCTATAGGCCAGATAGTCGCCCTTGCCGTGAATAATTGCCCCGGTGGTCACCATTTCGGTATACAGCAGCGTATGGCGGGAGAGCTGACGCAGGAAGTAACGGCAGTGTCTGTCCGTCCAGTCGAGCATCGGCGCAATGGAGAAACGGTGTGCGGGGAAAGCAGTCTGTAATTCTGACGACATGGCGAAGTTTTAAGCATCTGGTGGAAAAGGGGCGCTACTATAGCACAAAGAAAAGCCGGAGGCGCAGCGCCTCCGGTTCACGTTAAAACGTCATGCTCAGCTGTGCTCCTGCGCCCCAGGTTTCGTCCTCGCCGTACAGGCCCATCAGGTCAACGTGGACGGTGTTAAATGGCGCAAAGCCAACACCGCCGGTAAAGACATTGCTGTCGTTGCCTTTCATATCTGCCCGATAACCGGCACGCACGGCGAGCCAACTGAGCGGCGTCACCTCGGCACCGACGCCAACATATTGCGAGGTATCTTCGCTTTTAAAGCCCTTGGTTTCGGTCAGATCGCCATCAGCCGTCAGGGTCAGAAGATCGGTATGCCATGCCGCACCCGCGGTGACAACAGGGCTAATTTGATAGGTATCACGCACCCCGTCCACCTCTTTAGTGTCGATATCACGCGAGAAAAGATTTTGTCCGGTCAGGCCGACCGTCCAGTTTTCCCCGAAGTCCGCCGCAAGACCAGCATCGACGTTAAAACCAGTATCATCATTACGGTAACGGCTGCTGTTGATGTCGCCACTGTCGAAGTTGTAAATCGAGACGGTGTAGTTATAGAGCCAGGTCTTTTGCAGCTTCGGCGTGATACCCAATGAAACCGGCACACCGCTGATATCAAACTGACGCGCGACCGTCACGCCATAGTCCGAAACGATTGCCGCGCGGCCAAAGCCTTTTGACTTCAAATCATTCGGATTAATGCGAAGCGCTGCAGCAGGAACATCTTCAACCAGGCGTAACTTTTCAATATCACCCTGATCAATATAAGAACTCACGCGTGCACGCGCATTCGCTTTTGCGACGAATGCTACGGATAACACGTCATTAGGAATACTGACGGCGATCCCCCCACCCGCTTTACCGCTGGCGGTTTTCCCTTTCAGGGAATCCAGCTGATCGGCAAGATCGCCCGCAGCGGAAGAGACCTGCTGAGAGGCAGGGCTAAGCGGATTTAAGAGATCGATGAGGTTGATGTTGTCCAGCGTGCTGCGATAGCGGCTTACATCGTCGCTGATGTCATCGATTTTATCCCGCAGGTTATCTTTGTCTGAAATCTGCGCGCCGATGGATGGCAGGATCACCGTGATGCCATCGTCAGGTTTCGCTTTCGCCAGTAATGCCGGGTTGATTAATGTGCCGCTGCCGTAGGTCCCTGCCGCAACGCCCGTTCCCCCCATCGCGTCACTGCGCGCTTCTGTCCAGGTATTGGCTGCTCCCGCCTGATTTGCCATAAAAAAGGAGACAGCAATGCTAACCACCGAAAATTTAAAATATTTTTTCACAGTATGCCCGTTATAGTCTGTTATGAAATAACCCCTGTCTGTTATCACCCAAACAGGAACGAACTATTGCTGTGAATAAGAAGTAAAAGACCCGCTATTTCTTTCCCTAAGTAAAATTCCCTTACGGCCTGTTGTAATTTGTGACGGCCCTCAATATTTATAGAAGAGGAAAATTATTTCCGCTCGGGTTTTCCATTGTGCGGCCCAAAAAATTGAGGAGGATGATCTACCCAGCGGTCCTCACGCGTCGCGGCATAAACCGGGTTCAGCGGATAGTAGATACGGTTTTGCTTTTTGTTGGCCTCGCCAACAACCAGCAACCGCACCTCTTCGTCGGTATTGTTAATAAAGGTATGGCAAACGCCCGTCCCGGCGGGGAACCCAACGCTGTCTCCTGGCTCAAGCTTCCACAGGTAGCCGTTTATCCAGGCCTCCGGATGCCCTTCAAGCACATAAATAAACTCTTCTTCGTCGCTTTCCGCATGCGGATAAGACGTACGACGCCCTGGCGGCAAACGCTCATGATGAATACCGATGCGGCCTAAGCCCAGCCTGCGAGCAAGGGGCGCGCCGATGGAAAAAAGTTCGTTACTGTCGGGATAGGTCGAATCGTCAGCACCTTCCACATCTTGCCAGTGCTTAATACAGTCAGGTCTTTTCATGGTTAATTCCCCGAATTGCGATGCGTCAGGTATAGCACAGCCTGGTGGATCTCGGTGTTTTTACCAGAACATGATAAAGTGAGGGTTTTCCATCCTATACATCCGAGGTGCTAAATGGATAAGTCCACAAAAGAGCTGTTAGCGCAGGCCGAAAAGCTGTGTGCGCAACGCAATGTGCGCCTGACTCCGCAGCGCCTCGAGGTATTGCGCCTGATGAGCCTGCAACAGGGTGCCATCAGCGCATATGACCTGCTGGATTTGCTGCGTGCAAGCGAGCCGCAGGCAAAACCGCCTACGGTTTATCGTGCGCTGGATTTCCTGCTGGAACAAGGGTTTGTGCACAAAGTTGAATCGACCAACAGCTATGTACTGTGCCATCTGTTCGATCAGCCAACCCATACCTCAGCCATGTTTATCTGCGACCGCTGCGGCGCGGTGAAGGAAGAGTGTGCGGAAGGCGTTGAAGATATTATGCATACGCTGGCGGCTAAAATGGGCTTCGCCCTGCGTCATAACGTGATTGAAGCGCACGGGCTGTGCTCTGCCTGCGTGGAAGTGGAAGCCTGCCGTCATCAGGACGCATGTCAGCACGACCACTCTATTCTCGTGAAGAAAAAGCCGCGTTAACGGCAAAAGAAAAGGCGGCTTAGAGCCGCCCTCAGGGCGTACTTCCTTGTACTTTCGGGTATAGCCCGGTTACCAGCGGTAGTCGTTGCGTTTTTCCCAGTCGCCCACTTCTTTTTCCGCCTGGTCTTTCGCGTAGCCGTAACGCTCCTGGATTTTACCGACAAGCTGATCGCGTTTACCTTCAATGACGGTCATATCGTCATCCGTCAGCTTACCCCACTGTTCTTTCGCTTTACCTTTAAACTGCTTCCAGTTGCCGCCGATTTCGTCTTTATTCATCATCGTGTCCTCTTAGTTAAGCGTTGGGTCGTAACGTCCGTTACGTTCTTTTCTGCTGGACGTGATAATAATTGTAGTTAAGGATTCGGCGGTTGATTTCATATTCGGAATCTTTAACCGTCACGATATATCGGAGCGGGAAGGAAGCCAGGTGTTGTTGCGCCAGTGGCGGTGCCAGATGAACGCCAGCGACAACCCGCGCAGCGACAGGAAAACCGCCAGTGCCAGCCATAAACCGTGATTGCCCAAATACGGTAAGATCAGCAGCGTGAGGCCAAAACCTGCAGCCGCGACCGCCATGCTGTTACGCATCTCCGCGCCGCGCGTTGCGCCAATAAACATGCCATCCAGCAGATAACACCAGACACCCACCACCGGTAAGATCACTTGCCAGATGAGATAGTGGCCCGCCAGTTCGCGTAATGCCGGTAGCGACGTGAGTAACGCGATAATGTCGCTGCCGAAACAGGCATACATCAGTGCGAATGCCAGCGCGACCAGACCTGACTGACGGCAAGCCGCCCGCCACACCTCGCGGAGCTGGCCACTTTCACGCGCACCGTATGCCTGCCCGGAGTGCGCCTCCACGGCGTAAGCAAAGCCGTCCAGCGCATACGCGGTAAACGTCAGCAATGTCATCAGCACCGCATTTACCGCAACGATCTCAGGCCCAAGACGGGCACCAAAAACCGTTAACGCACCAAAACAGAGTTGCAGCAGGAGCGAGCGCAGCATGATGTCCCGGTTCAGCGCCAGCAGCTTGCGGAGGTTGCCGCGCCACGCGGTTTTCAGCATGACGAGGGAGATTCCACGCATGGCCAGTACGCGCCAGACCATCCACAGGCCGATGATAAACGTGCCGTATTCTGCGACTGCGGTTGCCAGTGCCGCGCCCCGTACGTTCATGTGCAGGCCCATCACCAGCCAGAGGTCGAGCACGATGTTCAAAAGGTTTCCCACCACCAGCAGGATGACCGGCGCACGAGCGTACTGCACGCCCAGCAGCCAGCCCAGCAGAACCAGGTTTGCCAGCGATGCGGGCGCGCTGAGCCAGCGGATTTCAAGGAAGCGACGCGCCTGCTCCAGCACCGCCTCGCTGCCGCCCACAATGTGCAGCGCCAGATCAATCAGCGGCGTGCGAAACAGAACGATTAACGCGCCTGCCCCAAGCGCCAGAATGAGTGGCTGAACCAGCGCCCGCGCCAGTCGCAGCGGATCTTTCGCGCCATAGGCTTGTGCCGTCAGCCCCGTGGTACTCATGCGTAAGAAGAGCAGGAGCATAAAGAGAAAACTGGTCGCCGTTGCGCCAATCGCCACGCCGCCCAGATAAACGGGAGAATCCAGATGACCAATCACCGCGGTGTCCACCAGGCCAAGCAGGGGAACGGTGATATTGGAAAAAATCATCGGCAGTGCAAGACGCCACAATGCCTTATCAGAAGCTGTCAGCAGTGACATGAAAAATACCGGGAATGGAAGATGATCCAGGCTACGGAGACCCGTAGCCTGTCAGGAAGACGTTACAGCCATTCACCGTTGCGGATAACACCAACGGCCAGACCTTCAATGGAAAAGTTCTGTTCGCGCAGATCCACCACAATCGGGGAGAATTCGTTATTTTCGGGCAGCAGCTGTACGGTGTTGCCCTGTTTTTTCAGTCGTTTGACGGTCACTTCATCATCAATACGCGCGACCACAACCTGACCGTTACGTACATCCTGCGTTTTGTGAACGGCCAGCAGATCGCCGTCAAGAATGCCGATATCTTTCATGGACATCCCGCTGACGCGCAGCAGGAAATCCGCACTCGGCTTGAACATACCAGGATCGACCTGATAGTGACCTTCAATATGCTGCTGGGCCAACAGAGGTTCACCTGCGGCGACACGACCAATCAGCGGAATACCTGTCTCTTCTTCCACCAGCAGACGAATGCCGCGAGACGCGCCAGACACAATTTCAATCACACCTTTGCGCGCCAGCGCTTTCAGGTGTTCCTCGGCCGCATTTGGAGAACGGAAGCCCAGACGCTGAGCGATTTCCGCACGCGTGGGTGGCATACCCGTCTGGCCGATATGATCCCGGATGAGATCAAACACCTCTTGCTGCCTGGTCGTTAACGCTTTCATTCCGCCCCCTGGGTGTATATACAGTTATGCTGTGAGTATATACAGTCAAAGGCGATTTTGGAACCAAAAACTGCACAAAAAACCAGGGACTTAATTATTCCTCGAGGCTCATCGGAAATGTGACCAAAGCAACGTGACCCAGGTAATCGCTGCCGTGATAATCGCCAACAGCACAGCGGCAGACCCCATGTCTTTCGCGCGGCCAGAAAGTTCGTGGAAATCTGAACCGATACGGTCCACAACCGCCTCAATAGCGCTATTGAGAATTTCCACTATCATCACCAAAAGAACAGAGCCGATGAGAAGCACGCGGGTAATAGCATCAACATCAAGGAAACAGGCGATGATAACCGCGACGATAGCGGCAACGCCCTCCTGGCGAAACGCGGCTTCATTGACCCATGCGGCACGGAAACCTTTCCATGAATAGCCGGCAGCTTTGATGATTCGAGTTAACCCAGTGGTATTATTGGCCATTAATAGAACCTTTTATTGGAAATAGCGTCAGTAACTCTGGCAGCAGCGCGTTTCGCTGTAGCCTGAAGTATGACGGGTAACAACAGAAATTTTGCGCGCTTTCTGTTATCCTTGCGCCGCAATTGCATTATTAACCAGAGGCTTTACATCGTTTATGTCCGGCTGGCCACGAATTTACTACAAATTACTTAATTTACCATTAAGCGTCCTGGTAAAAAGTAAGTCTATCCCAGCAGAACCTGCGCTGGAATTAGGGCTCGATACGTCGCGCCCTATTATGTACGTTTTGCCTTATAACTCGAAGGCAGACCTGCTGACGCTTCGCGCCCAATGCCTGGCGCATGATTTACCTGACCCACTTGAACCGCTTGAAGTTGATGGCACTCTGCTGCCGCGCTACGTGTTTATTCACGGCGGGCCGCGCGTGTTTACCTATTACACG
The DNA here is from genome assembly GCF_014103035.1 of Enterobacter sp. RHBSTW-01064. Lineage (NCBI taxonomy): Bacteria > Pseudomonadati > Pseudomonadota > Gammaproteobacteria > Enterobacterales > Enterobacteriaceae > Enterobacter > Enterobacter sp. RHBSTW-01064. Next base: position 66,887 of record NZ_JABXOU010000003.1, read on the forward strand.
CCGAAAGAAGAGTCCATCAAGCTGTTCCATGACTATCTCGACCTGCACCGCAGCAATCCCGATCTGGATGTGCAGATGGTGCCGGTCTCAGTGATGTTTGGTCGCCGTCCGGGGCGCGAAAAAGGCGAAGAGAATCCGCCGCTGCGCATGCTCAACGGCATCCAGAAGTTCTTCGCGGTCTCCTGGCTGGGACGCGACAGCTTTGTGCGCTTCTCCCCTTCCGTTTCGCTGCGCCGCATGGCGGACGAGCACGGCACAGATAAGATCATCGCGCAAAAACTGGCGCGCGTGGCGCGTATGCACTTCGCACGACAGCGTCTGGCTGCCGTTGGGCCTCGTCTCCCGGCGCGTCAGGATCTGTTCAACAAGCTGCTGGCCTCCAAAGCGATTGCCCGTGCAGTTGAAGACGAAGCGCGCAGCAAGAAGATTTCCCACGAGAAAGCACAGCAAAACGCCATTGCACTGATGGAAGAGATCGCGGCGAACTTCTCCTACGAGATGATTCGTCTCTCCGACCGTATCCTGAGTTTCACCTGGAACCGTCTCTATCAGGGCATTAACGTCCACAACGCCGAGCGCGTACGCCAGCTGGCCCACGACGGTCATGAAATTGTTTATGTGCCCTGCCACCGCAGCCACATGGACTACCTGCTTCTCTCCTATGTGTTGTATCACCAGGGGCTGGTGCCACCGCACATTGCGGCGGGTATCAACCTGAACTTCTGGCCAGCAGGCCCGATCTTCCGCCGTCTGGGTGCGTTCTTTATTCGCCGTACCTTTAAGGGTAACAAGCTCTATTCCACCGTATTCCGCGAGTATCTGGGCGAGCTGTTCAGCCGCGGCTATTCCGTCGAATACTTCGTGGAAGGCGGTCGTTCCCGTACCGGACGTCTGCTCGATCCGAAGACCGGCACGCTGTCGATGACCATTCAGGCGATGCTGCGCGGAGGAACCCGTCCCATCACGCTGGTGCCGATCTACATTGGCTATGAACACGTCATGGAAGTGGGCACTTACGCCAAAGAGCTGCGCGGTGCGACCAAAGAGAAAGAGAGCCTGCCGCAGATGCTGCGCGGCCTGAGCAAGCTGCGCAATCTTGGCCAAGGCTATGTGAACTTTGGCGAACCGATGCCGCTGATGACGTATCTGAACAACCATGTTCCGGAGTGGCGCGAGTCTATCGACCCTATCGAAGCGGTACGTCCGGCGTGGCTGACGCCTACGGTGAACGGTATTGCTGCAGAGCTGATGGTGCGCATTAACAACGCAGGTGCGGCGAACGCCATGAACCTGTGTTGTACCGCGCTTCTGGCCTCTCGCCAGCGTTCACTGACCCGTGAACAGTTGACCGAGCAGCTTGATTGCTACCTAAACATTATGCGCAACGTGCCGTACTCGGTTGATTCGACCGTGCCATCTGCTACCGCGAGCGAGCTTATCGACCACGCGCTGCAGATGAACAAGTTCGAAGTCGAGAAAGACACCATCGGTGACATCATCATCCTGCCGCGCGAGCAGGCCGTGCTGATGACGTACTACCGCAACAACATCACGCATATGCTGATGTTGCCGTCGCTGATGGCGGCCATTATTACCCAGCATCGCCGCATTTCGCGTCAGGAACTGTTGCGCCATCTTGAAGCCATCTACCCGATGCTGAAAGCGGAGCTGTTCCTGCGCTGGAGTAAAGATGAGCTGGCGGTAGAGCTGGATAAAATGACGGAAGAGATGCGTCGTCAGGGGCTGATTACCCTGACTAATGACGAGCTGCATATCAACCCGTCGCGTTCCCGCACCCTGCAGCTGCTGGCCGCCGGTGCGCGTGAAACGCTGCAGCGCTACGCCATCACCTTCTGGCTGCTCAGCGCGAACCCGTCGATCAACCGTGGTACGCTGGAAAAAGAGAGCCGGACGCTGGCACAGCGCCTGTCTGTTCTACACGGCATTAACGCACCGGAGTTCTTCGACAAAGCGGTATTCAGCTCACTGGTGCTGACGCTGCGTGATGAAGGGTTTATCAGCGATACGGGCGATGCTGAACCGGAAGAGACGCTCAAGATTTACCAGATGCTGGCCGAGCTGATTACCTCGGACGTGCGTTTGACGATTGAGAGCGCGACGCAGGACGAGTGATGTAAAAAAGCCGGGTGGCGCTAGCGCTTACCCGGCCTACGATCCTGCATGACATGTAGGCCCGGTAAGCGCTAGCGCCACCGGGCTTCTTTTTAGCCAAAGTAACTCATCGCCAGCCCTAAAAACAGCACCAAACCGACGTAGTTATTATTTAAAAATGCTTTGAAGCAGGCTTCACGCTCGCGCTTCGCAATCAGCTTCTGCTGATACGCGAACAGCAGTCCCGCCACCAGCACGGACCAGTAAAATTCCCAGTTCAGCCCGTTCAGGCGACCAATCGCCACCATCAGCGCCAGCACCGCCACCTGCAATATGCCGATAATCAGTTTGTCCTGACGGCCAAACAGGATCGCCGTCGACTTGACGCCAATTTTGAGATCGTCATCGCGGTCGACCATCGCGTACTGCGTATCGTACGCCACTGCCCAAAGAATATTCGCCAGGAACATCAGCCAGCAGCTGAGCGGGACAGATTCGCTAACCGCGGCAAACGCCATTGGAATCGACCAGCCAAATGCCGCGCCCAGCACCACCTGCGGCAGATGGGTGTAGCGCTTCATAAACGGGTAGACCCAGGCCAGCGCCAGCGCGGCGACAGACAGCAGGATCGTCATGGTGTTAAGCGTTAGCACCAGCAGGAAGGAGAGCAGCACCAGCACCACAAACAGCGTGCGCGCCTCTTTTTCCGTCACCTGGCCGCTGGGCAACGGACGATTAGCCGTTCGCTTTACATGTCCGTCAAATTTCCGGTCTGCGTAGTCATTTACTACACAGCCTGCAGCACGCATCAGCCAGACACCGGCAACAAACACCGCCAGGATCCACAGCGGCGGCACGCCCGGCGTCGCCACCCACAGCGCCCATAACGTTGGCCACAGCAGCAGCAATGCGCCAATCGGTTTATCCGTTCGCATTAAGCGGTGATAGGCCAGCAGCTTGTTTTGCGTCAGGCTCCACTCCATTTTGTCTTCCTCTCAGTACAACGGCGATGCCGGTAAAAAAAGCTCTGTCAGTATTAACGGTTTACCACTCAGACGAAGGCGGGAACGACGCCCCCACAGGTCGGCATCACGACCAATCTCAATAAAATCTCGGGTAAGTTCAGACGAGGTGAAAAGATACCTCCCCAGCGGCGTTTTCCCCAATCGTTGCAGGGCAAGTTCTGGCCCGGAAAGGGTAGACTCAGGCACCACTGTTCGCCCGGCAAGCCACGGCTCGCCGTCAGCACAGAGTAAAATTTCACGCAGCCAGTAGCGATCTTCTTTTGGTAGCAGCGGCAGCTCGCTGGCGATGTCATCGGCAGAGACAAATCCTTCCTGAATCATCGTCACCGTGACCGTTTTGCCCTGTTGCTCAAAACGTTTCGTCATGGAATCTTCCAGCAGCAACCAGTCCAGTTGCTCCGGGTCAAGCGCGGGTATTTGGTCGAAATAGCGCAGCGCACGCAGTTGCGTTAGCGCGGGGTGTGACATGCCAGACTCTCCGATACATAACGTAATGGCATTGTATCGCAGAAACGCGGATTGAGGGCGGTCAAACGTTATTTAGCGATCACTATCGCAACAATGGCGCAACAGCGCGAAGAGAACCAAAAAAAGTGCGCCCACTCAGGCGCACTAAACTACTAACAAATCAGCACTGCGGGGAGACGGTTACCCCTTGCCTTTTACACTGCTGATAAAGGTGGAACGGGCAGTGGTTGAACCTAAACGTTCGGCTTCATCAAGCAGCTTCAGCGCTTTGTCGACATCGCCGCGCTTCACTGCCTGCTTAATGGCATTGTTGAAGTACGCTTCGGTGTCGTTCAGTACCGGCTCAGATGGCTTCGTTGGTGCTGGAGCAGGGGCCGATGCAGCCACAGGCGCGGCATAGACTGGTGCTGCGGTGTTTCCTACCGTCACAGGGCCCGGGCCGGATGAGCCGAACAGTGGGCCGACGAGTACGCTTGACGCACTGTTGGTAGAGACTTTCAGTTTGACCAGACCATCAGCGGTATGACGAGCAAGCGGGTCCGGAATATCCGGGACAGAGTTTCCGGTGCCTTTCGCATAGGCTTTCGCCGGGTCAACCAGCTTTGTCGTCTTCTGCAAATCTTTTTCTGTTGTGAATACCAGGACGTAAATCTTCTGCTGTCCCAGTGCTGGCGTCAGGCGCATTACGCCTTCCAGTCGGTCAGCGCTCATTACGCCCGGTTCCTGATAGCTAAAATAGTCGCTCGGGAAGTAGGCTGATGGCGTCATGTTTTGATCGAGGATCAGAACGTTAGGCGCGAATACGCTGGTTTGCTTGTTCACTTCGCTGGTCAGCGTCAGGGTCAGTTCGCCAATATTGGCGGGCACGCTAAAAGCCGCAACCGGGCCGCTGATACCAGGCACGTTCAGGGATTGACCACCGGCAGAAAGCTGAGTGGTTTGAACTTTTGATTGATCAACTGGCGTCCACACCAGCTGCTGGAGTGCCGCCGCCGGAATCGCTGGCGCAGCACTGGTATTTTGAGGAACGAAATTGACGTCTGCAAAGGTGACAGCCGGAACACAGGCCAGCAGCCCCGCAGAGAGGCACAGCGCGACGAGACTTTTCTTCATTTTCATTGTTATTACCTCTGATAGCGTGAGCACTGCGGTGGCCAGGCAATAGCGCGCAGCACCCTAAGGAGAGAGGGGCTTACGCCCCTCTTTTTAGGTCATTACGTCAGGTCTAACGAATTACCACCAGATTTCCATCTGGGCACCGAAGGTCCACTCATCGTTGTCGCCACGGCTGAAGGTTTTCGCGGAGGTGTCGCTATACGCTACGCCAGAGGTGTAGCCGGTATCGCCATTGTTCGCGTAGCCCCATTTCTCATCCCACTTCGCGTAAGTTGCGAAGACACGGATAGCCGGACGAGACCAGATGCTGTCGCCTGCCTGCCATTGCTGTGCCAGGGTGATTTTGTATTGGCTGTTTTTGTCGTCAGTTTTCTGAGATTTGACGTTGTCGTAGCCCACTTCCAGCAGGGTGCTCATGATCGGCGTCCATTTGAACATTGGACGAACGCCCACGGTCCACCACTCGGTGCCGTTGTTGTTGTCACGATCGATGTTCTGGTACATACCGACGTACATCAGGTCCCAACGATCTGCCAGGGTGATTGCACCGTGGTCCAGCACACGCCACATGGAGCCGTCGTTATCAACGCTACCGCCTTGTGGGATACCTTTACCGTTAGAGGTCATGGAGTCCGTACCGTACTGCAGAACGAACTTGTTGAAGCCCTTCATCATGCTCTGGGTGTGTTCAGCGGTGAACAGCCAGCCATCTTTAGAGGCGCCAGGTTGCAGGTAGTAGTCGTCAGGAATGTTGGTGTGACCGTAATCAACACCCAGCTCCAGCGTACCGCCCGGGTTGGTTTCCAGACCCGCTAAACGGACATCGAAGACATCGTTTGGCACGACGTTGTCGTAAATACGGTCGCCGTTCGCATCACGATCGGCGAAGGTCGCAGAACCGCCGGACTCAGAAGAACGGGTTGCAGCCAGAGACAGTTTACCGAAGCCCAGATCGATGTTTTCGATACCCGCACCAGGACCAGAAATATCCCAGTAGTAGAAGTCGATCATGTGGACGTCATGACGTTGATAGAAACGCTTACCGGCCCAGATGGTGGAGCCTGGCAGCCATTCAATCAGGTTTTTACCCTGCACGTTAGCTTCGCGGAAGGCCGGGCTGGTGGATTCCCAGTCGTTCTGCTGAGAAACGGAATACGCTACGTTAGTGTCGAAATAGAAGCTCTTATCGCCTTCTTTCCACACTTCCTGGCCAAGTTTCAGCTCGGCGTAGGTTTCACATTCGTTACCGAGACGGTATTTACTTTGTGCACCTGTTGCCTGGAAACATTGTTGTTCACCGCCACTCCCGGTCCAGCCAATGCCGGAACGAGCATAACCTTTAAAGTCCACGGCGCCTGCCTGGGCAGACAGGATGCCTGCCGCAACGGCGATTGCCAGAGGGACTTGTTTGCGCAGAGTAATCATCATTCTATCTCCTGAGATCATTGCTTTTCTTTGAACACTTCACCTGTCGGTTTCGTGTCTTCTTTTGGGAATGCTTAAACGCCTGGCTCTTTATGCAACCGACGACATGCAGTGCCATCCTCACGGAACAGATGACAACGCTCTGGCGGCAAGCCGATAGCGAATTTGGCACCCTCTTCTACCAACACCACGTCATTCTGGCGGTAGACCAGGTTCTGACGGATGGCGGGGATCTGGATATGAATCTGTGTTTCGTGACCAAGCTGTTCGACGACCTGAACGTCACCTTCCAGCGTCACATCGGCGATGTGGCTCGGCAGTAAATGCTCAGGGCGGATACCCAGGGACATGTTTGCCCCGACCTGTACGTTGGCGCTGTCGACCGGCAGCCAGACCTGCTGACGGTTTGGCAGCTCCACCTGTACCTGTTCAATGGCTGTCGCGGTCACTTTGACGGGCAGGAAATTCATCTTTGGCGAGCCAATGAAGCCCGCAACAAAGCGGTCTGCCGGGTAGTGGTACAGCTCCAGCGGTTTACCCACCTGCGCCACGCGGCCAGCATCCAGCACCACGATTTTGTCCGCCAGGGTCATCGCTTCGACCTGATCGTGGGTGACGTAAATCATCGTGCGGCCAAGACGCTTGTGCAGACGGGAGATTTCGATACGCATCTGGACGCGCAGGGCGGCATCCAGGTTTGAGAGTGGTTCATCGAGCAGGAACACGCGCGGCTCTGCCACCAGCGTACGGCCGATTGCCACACGCTGACGCTGACCGCCGGAAAGCGCTTTCGGCTTACGCTCCAGCAGATGAGCCAGCTGCAGCACTTCCGCTACCTGCGTCACGCGCTGGTTAATGACCTCTTTTTTCGCGCCAGCCAGCTTCAGGCCAAAGGACATGTTTTCCGCAACGGAAAGGTGGGGATAAAGTGCATAAGACTGGAACACCATGCCGACGCCACGTTCAGCAGGCGGGATGTCGTTCATGCGGGTATCACCGATCAGCAGATCGCCGCTGGTGATGGTTTCAAGACCGGCAATCATACGCAGCAGAGTAGATTTACCACAGCCGGATGGGCCAACAAACACCACGAACTCGCCTTCAGTGATGTCCAGATTGATGTCTTTAGACACCACTACGTCGCCCCAGGCTTTCGTTACATTACGCAGCTGTACGCTCGCCATGCCCTTCTCCCTTCGTTACAACCTGTCACCGACAGAAACATTCAAGATAAGTTCACTATGGGGTATCCATTACTTTCCCGAATCCTCCACCCCCTGCCTTTTTTATGGGGGAGGAGGCGGGAGGATGAGAGAGCAGGCTCTGCGACCGCGGCTGGGGGGCTGAGGCAAAATTCGTGAAGCCACCTGCAAAATTCGGTGGGTTTTTATGTGCGCCAGCACTCATAACTTAAATTTATGCAACCGGGATCACACAAATGGGGGGTGGGGCGTAGGGGCTGGGAGGATGGAAAGAGGATGTCAAATAAGGAGACTGAGTCACGTTGAACCACCTCAGTGTATCCACGAGCACATCACCAAAAAAGGATGGCAGATATGAAGATCAAGACTGGCGCACGCGTTTTCGCATTGTCCGCCCTGGCAGCAATGATGATTTCCGCACCGGCTCTCGCCAAAATTGAAGAAGGTAAGCTGGTTATCTGGATTAACGGCGATAAAGGCTATAACGGCCTGGCCGAAGTGGGTAAGAAATTCGAAAAAGATACGGGCATCAAAGTCACCATCGAACACCCGGACAAACTGGAAGAGAAATTCCCGCAGGTTGCGGCGACCGGCGATGGCCCGGACATCATCTTCTGGGCGCATGACCGTTTCGGTGGTTACGCACAGTCTGGTCTGCTGGCTGAAGTGACCCCAGATAAAGCCTTCCAGGACAAGCTGTTCCCGTTCACCTGGGACGCCGTTCGCTATAACGGCAAGCTGATCGCTTACCCAATCGCGGTTGAAGCGCTGTCTCTGATTTACAACAAAGACCTGGTTCCAAACCCGCCGAAGACCTGGGAAGAGATCCCTGCCCTGGATAAAGAGCTGAAGGCGAAAGGTAAATCCGCCCTGATGTTCAACCTGCAAGAGCCGTACTTCACCTGGCCGTTGATTGCTGCCGACGGTGGTTATGCGTTCAAGTTTGAAAACGGCAAATATGACGTGAAAGACGTGGGCGTGGACAACGCAGGCGCGAAAGCGGGTCTGACCTTCCTGGTTGACCTCATCAAGAACAAACACATGAACGCGGATACCGACTACTCCATCGCGGAAGCGGCGTTCAACAAAGGCGAAACCGCGATGACCATCAACGGTCCGTGGGCCTGGACCAACATCGACAAGAGCAAAATCAACTACGGCGTGACGCTGCTGCCAACCTTCAACGGCAAGCCGTCTAAACCGTTCGTCGGCGTGCTGAGCGCAGGCATCAACGCCGCCAGCCCGAACAAAGAGCTGGCGAAAGAGTTCCTGGAAAACTACCTGCTGACCGATCAGGGTCTGGATGAAGTGAACAAGGACAAACCGCTCGGTGCCGTTGCGCTGAAATCCTTCCAGGATCAGCTGGCGAAAGATCCACGCATCGCGGCCACCATGGATAACGCCCAGAAAGGCGAAATCATGCCGAACATCCCACAGATGGCCGCGTTCTGGTACGCCACCCGTACTGCAGTGATCAACGCTGCAAGCGGTCGCCAGACCGTTGATGCCGCGCTGAAAGATGCTCAGGGTCGTATTACTAAGTAAGTCTGAAAAACGGCGGGTGGCGCGTGCGCTTACCCGCCCTACGACTACGGCACGATCCGTAGGTCAGGTAAGCGCAGCGCCACCTGACGATAAGTTTCCACCGTTGTAGAGGAAGAACCCCATGGATGTCATTAAAAAGAAACACTGGTGGCAAAGCGACGCGCTGAAGTGGTCAGTGATAGGTCTGCTGTGTCTGCTGGTGGGTTACCTTGTTGTTTTAATGTACGTACAAGGGGAATATCTGTTTGCCATCATGACGCTGATTTTAAGCTCTGCTGGCCTGTATATTTTCGCCAACCGTAAAGCCTACGCCTGGCGCTATGTCTACCCTGGCGTGGCCGGAATGGGGCTGTTTGTTCTCTTCCCGCTGATCTGTACCATCGCCATTGCGTTCACCAACTACAGCAGCACTAACCAGCTCGCGCAAGAACGCGCAACGCAGGTGCTTCTGGATCGCTCTTATCAGGCGGGTAAAACCTTCAACTTCGGCCTGTATCCTGCGGGTGACGAGTGGAAGTTAGCACTTACTGACGGAGAGAGCGGCAAAAACTATATCTCCGACGCCTTCAAATTTGGTGGCGAGCAAAAGCTGGCCTTAAAAGAGGCTGCGGCCCTGCCGGAAGGTGAACGTGCCAATCTGCGCGTGATTACGCAAAACCGTCAGGCGCTGACCCAGATCACCGCCGTGCTGCCAGACGAAAGCAAAGTGACCATGAGCTCGCTGCGCCAGTTCTCCGGCACGCAGCCGCTGTATACACTTGCGGATGACGGCACCCTGACCAACAACCAGAGCGGCGTGAAATATCGTCCGAATAACGACATTGGTTTCTATCAGTCCATTACTGCCGACGGCAAATGGGGTGATGACAAGCTCAGCCCGGGCTATACCGTCACCATCGGCTGGGACAACTTTACCCGCGTGTTTACCGACGAAGGCATCCAGAAACCGTTCTTCGCCATCTTCGTCTGGACGGTCGTTTTCTCGGTCCTGACCGTGATCCTGACCGTCGCCGTCGGCATGATACTGGCCTGTCTCGTCCAGTGGGAGTCCCTGAAGGGCAAAGCGATTTACCGCGTGCTGTTGATTCTGCCGTACGCCGTACCGTCGTTTATCTCAATTCTGATTTTCAAAGGGCTGTTTAACCAGAGCTTCGGTGAAATCAACATGATGCTGAGCGCGCTGTTCGGTATCAAACCGGCCTGGTTCAGCGACCCAACCACCGCCCGCTCGATGATTATCATCGTGAACACCTGGCTCGGTTATCCGTACATGATGATCCTGTGCATGGGGCTGCTGAAGGCTATCCCGGACGATCTGTACGAAGCCTCGGCGATGGACGGCGCGGGCCCGTTCCAGAACTTCTTCAAGATTACGCTGCCGCTGCTCATTAAGCCGCTGACGCCGCTGATGATTGCCAGCTTCGCCTTTAACTTTAACAACTTCGTGCTGATTCAGCTGTTGACCAACGGTGGTCCGGACCGTCTCGGTACGACTACGCCAGCAGGCTATACCGACCTGCTCGTGAGCTACACCTACCGCATCGCCTTCGAAGGCGGCGGCGGTCAGGACTTCGGCCTGGCGGCAGCGATTGCCACCCTGATCTTCCTGCTGGTAGGCGCACTGGCGATTGTGAACCTGAAAGCCACACGTATGAAATTCGACTAAGGAGGGCACTGATTATGTCTATGGTCCAACCCAAATCACAGAAGCTGCGCCTCCTCGCGACGCACTTAGGCCTGCTGATTTTCATCGCGGCGATCATGTTCCCGCTGCTGATGGTTATCGCCATCTCCCTGCGTTCGGGTAACTTCGCGACCGGGAGCCTGATCCCGGATGAAATCTCCTGGGAACACTGGAAGCTCGCACTGGGCTTCAGCGTTGAACACGCGGATGGCCGCGTCACGCCGCCGCCGTTCCCGGTGCTGCTCTGGCTGTGGAACTCGGTGAAGGTTGCGACCATCACCGCGATCGGCATCGTGACGCTCTCCACGACCTGCGCTTACGCCTTCGCCCGCATGCGCTTCCCGGGCAAAGCGACGCTGCTGAAAGGGATGCTGATTTTCCAGATGTTCCCAGCCGTACTGTCGCTGGTGGCGTTATATGCCTTGTTTGACCGTCTGGGCCAGTACGTGCCGTTTATCGGTCTGAACACCCACGGCGGCGTGATCTTCGCCTACCTTGGCGGTATCGCACTGCATGTGTGGACCATCAAAGGCTATTTCGAAACCATCGACGGCTCGCTGGAAGAAGCGGCCGCGCTGGATGGCGCAACCCCGTGGCAGGCGTTCCGTCTGGTGCTGTTGCCGCTGTCGGTGCCGATTCTGGCGGTGGTGTTTATTCTGTCGTTTATCGCTGCGATCACCGAAGTACCGGTTGCCTCACTGTTACTGCGTGATGTGAACAGCTACACCCTGGCCGTCGGTATGCAGCAATACCTCAACCCGCAAAACTACCTGTGGGGCGACTTTGCCGCGGCGGCCGTACTTTCTGCCATCCCGATTACCGTGGTGTTCCTGCTGGCCCAGCGCTGGCTGGTGAATGGCCTGACGGCGGGCGGTGTGAAAGGTTAAGTTTCATTTGTTATGCCACTGCAACCCTCAACTTTAGACGTATTGTATTGACCCAACTTGTGACTGTTGTTAGGCGGCCTCCGGGCCGCCATTTTTTTATTCGCGTTTCAGCCGCTTCGAGTTGCACAGCCAGAGGGTGATCACCAGCAGCAGGATCGCCGCCGAGTAGATCAGCACGTCGAGCGGGGATTTATGATCGACGATGATCAGCCGCACTATCGCAGTGATCCCAATGTAGACAAAATAACGTAGCGGGAAGTGAAAGCCGGACTGAAAGTATTTCACAATCAGGGCGATAAATTCGAAGTAGAGAAAGTAGACCACCAGTCCTTCCACCAGCGCATATTTGCTGGTTTGTTCAGGGGCGAACAGTACATCCGCCAGATGCACCGTCTCTTTGCCGAGAAAGACGACCAGTATCAGGCCAAGGCTCAGCAGACCGAGGTTCAGCACGGTCTGGAGGATCGTTGAGATAAACTCAACGCGCGGACGAGTCAGGGATGTCATACAGCACCTCATTCTCCAGGGCGAGGTTCCTGTATAACGCAAAAATGTGACGGGGATCTATATTTTTTGTTTATGTTTGGCGCATTCGCCCGGTGGCGCTGCGCTTACCGGGCCTACAAAAACCGTAGGCCGGGCAAACGTAGTGCCGCCCGGCGTGAAGCATTAGCGGAAGTTAACGTTCTTATCGCTGGTCATGTCATACAGCTGGAACTTACGTCCAAGCTGCTGGCCGCCGTCGCGTGTCAGCGGCGTCCAGCCAATCGCCGCACGGCTGCGGGTTGGGCCTGACGAGAAGAGATCCAGCGGAATCGACACATAGACCCCTTTGGTGAAGTCCCCTTCCCCGTATTCGTCCGGCGAGACGTTGGTGATGGTGGCATAGCCGCCCACCACGACGCCGCTGTCGAAGTGTTTGGAGATATCCAGCGTACCGCCCTTATCGCCCGCCAGATACTGGCCGACGCTGGCTTTCACCAGCACGTCCTGCGCGAACGACGGCGTCCAGTAGGCGGTCAGGTGACCCGTTTTGACGCTGTAGTCGGTGAACTTCATCATGTCCTGCGCGCTGCGCCAGTCACGCTGCTTGACGTAGTTGGCATCAACCCCGAACGCCCAGTTGCTGTCAACCGGACGATAAAGCACTTCCGCCCCCGCACCGCCGAACATGGTTTCCAGATACCCGCCGTACACCTGGCCGTAGAAGCCGTTGCCGAAGTACTGGAAGTAGTTGGCCTGCAGGTTGTTCACGTAAGCGTTGTTCTGCACATACTCACGCACGCGGGTACGCACGCGCGGCAGCTTGGAGTCGTTTGGTGGGTTGGTGTAGTTAAACTTGTCGTAGTTGTTAGCGACGTTGCCAAACAGGCTGCCGGTGGTCAGCAGGTGGTCGGTGACCCACAGATCCGCCGTCGCCATCACGCCCAGCTGGTACATATAGAAGTTTTCAGGCCCGCCGACGGACTGGTTCAGCACCGGGTCGATATGGAAATCAAAGCGGGATTTATCGATATACCAGCCCTGCTCGGTGGTGTCTGGCACCACGGGCTCGATGCGTTTTTGCACCAGCTCGGTTTCATGCCCGAGCGGTTCACCTTCCAGATGGCGCTTGAGGCTGGCGACGTCCGTTTCGGTCGTCACCTGCGGCATGTTGAGGCGGTTTTCCGTCACGCGGATCGTGCGGATCCCCTCCGGCAGATCGTTCATCACGATCCGGTTGGCGCGCTCGATCCCTTCGCGCGAGTCGCGGTATTTCACCTGCTCGCCGGTGACGTACAGCGTGTCGCCCTTGGTCTGAATTTTCGGATCGGCCAGACCGGCGTTGTATTTCAGTAACGTCAGCTGATTGGCGACCACGGAGTGCTGGAGGATCGCATCCTGCGGCTCAGGCTGATACGCAGGCCGCGCATTGTCGTTATAGTGCGGACGCATATCGTTAAAGTTGGTGCGCAGCGTGAAGCCAAACATCAGAGTATTGCCACGCTCGTAGCTGAGGTTAACGTCGGCCCAATCGGTGACGCGGTAAATGGCGCCGACGTTAAACTTGCTCTTCTGCTCAATTTTCCCGGCGAAGTCCTGCGAGTAATCATTCCCTTCATACTCCAGCTTCAGGCGTAATGGCTGCCAGGGCGTTTGATACTCCACGCCGCCAAACAGCGAGGCTGGACCATGAAACATCTGATCCCCGTTGATGGAGCCCGCTTTCTGGTAGCTGTTATCGCGGTAGCAGTATTTATCGCTGTAGGTACAGAACGGGTTTTTGACGTTACCGCTGGTACCCAGATAGCCCCAGCCAAGCCCTAGTGAGAAGTCAAACGGCCCCCAGGCTTTGCTGGCCACGACGTATTCCGCATCAAACAGGCCGGTCCCGCCGATATCTTTCGCGCCTACGGAAACCTGCGGCATCCAGTAGCTCTCTTCCCAGAGTCGCAGCTTGACGTCGAAGGCCTTGTCCTTATAGGTCTGATCGCCGGAGAACGCGTCGACGCTGCTGTATTGTTTCGTTCGCACGTCTGTATAGCGCAGCGTGGTTTCGAGCCACGGGAACAACTGTACGGAGGCGGAGTAGTAGCGATACTGGTCGTTGTCGCGGTAGTTGAGGCTGATCTCCCCCTCGCGCGCCATACGCGCGGTAGGGGTTTGCAGTAAACCGACACCGCCGAAGTCTGATTGCGACGGCCCAATGGGCGCCGGATACGTTTCCGCATGGCAGGCAGCGCTTACGCACAGCGCCAGCATGCTGTAGAGATAGGTTCTTTTCATTAATCCGGTATCCGCTGCGTCAGGGAATGAAGGATATCGGCATTAAGCCCGTCATACGCCTTCGTCCAGAAATGGTCGGCAAAGCCGACAAAAATCACGCTGCCGGGCATGGGTTCGAGATGTCGCTTATTCCAGTATGCTACGGGTGCTTTTTGCGTATGCCCGTCGGGGTAAACAATCCAGGCGTAGCTGTTATCCGCGCCGCTCAGCAGGCTTTGTTCATCGAGATAGCTCGCCACATCGCGACCGGGGGTAAAGGGCTTTTTGCCCGGGCTGCTGATTAGCCCCATCACGGTCACCGTCGTCGGCTTCACTGGCAGCCAGAGCGTGTACTCCCCTTCAAGCGTGGGGTTACCCTTTTCCGCGACGCGCACTTCATCTGGATCAAGATTCACCTTCTGGCGGCCTGTTACCTTCAGCGCCTGGAGCTGCTGGCGAACGTTGTTGATAGCGGCGGCATCGTCGCCGTCTTCCTGCTCCGCTAAACCCGTCAGGCGAGCCAGCAGGGCATGGTGTTGTTGTTCCGCCACTACCGTTGCCTGACGCTCGCTGATAACCGCCCCCGGCCACCAGCTGTTAGCCAGCCTTGGCTGTCCAACGAGATCGAGCAGATGCTCTGCGTTAGTTAAGGTTTTGGGTTGCGCGTTGTCCGGCGTATAGACTTTCACTGTTCCCGCAGACCATGCCAGCGGCGTGGCAAGACTGGCGAGAAGCGCAACGTGGATGAGCGTTTTCATGATTTCGCCGCCTTGATCAGGGTTGTTTTCACCGGGAAGAAACCGGCACCGAGATACTGCAAGGACTGGCGAATTTGCCCTTCTTCATCTATCCAGTAACGGTTATGCCAGGTCGCCTGGTCGGTTGTGACCTCTTCATCCAGCACGCGAGTCTGCGTTTCGTCGCTACCGACGTTGACACTGTCGGTGCCGTCCCAGCGGAAGGTAGAACGCGCCGTGGCGTAGCGCACCTGCCGGTGTTCGGTCCAACCCATTGTGCGCGTCCAGCTTGCGCCGTCGGTAATCTGGTTAGGTTTGATCAGCGGATCGTCGGCGAGGTTGTTTACCTCAAGCAGATTGTCGCCACCAAGCAGCGTTTTCACGATACGACCATGCTGCGTCACGATGGTGGCCTGATCCTGCGTCACCCATTTCTGCTGCCCGTTTTCATCGAAAGCGAGCACCACAAACAGTTGCGGGCCATCGTTTAGCTGCATGTACTGGCTGGCATACGGCATGTTCTGCAGTTCGTCATCGGTCAGATGCACGCCCGGCGTACCGAACAGGCTGTCCCACAGGGAATTTCCCAGCCCTTTGGTAGTGGCTGAGCACGCCTGCAACAGCAGGCAAATCATAATGATTGCAGGTCGCTTCACGACTCTTCTCCGAAGGGGCGAAATAACCACACCGAAGTGTGGTTATGATTAAAACACCCGCTATTACTGGGTGCTGGTCGTCGTGGTGGTCGTGGTTCCGGTATTGGAGCCATCACCGCCACCGGTTGCCGCCAGCGCGACACCCACGGCTGAACTTACGGTGCTGGCGCTGGCTGCGGTAGAACTTCCCGCAGACGCAGACGTCGCAGCCGACCCTGCAGCTTCCCCGACCTGAACCGGAGCTGCATAAACAGATGTCGCCGCAAGCGCAGATATGGCAAAAATGCCATACAGTACTTTTTTCATAACAATTTCCCTTCAATGAATGAATGGAGATTTGCCCGAAAAGAAATTCAGGCGGATTCGAGTATACACAACTAAAGCAGCGGGATTGCCGTACGGATAAATAGGGAGGGAGTTTTCAGACTAATGGATAAAAACGAAACATAAGACGAATAACTAAAATATATTTTGATTAAAAATCAATAAGATATAATTAATCACTAATAATTTAATTATCCGGATTTTCCTAAAATAAACCGCAGTGATTAACGGGTTAACGGGCTTTTTCAGATAAAACTCAGAACCATAATTTGAGTTAACTAACAGACATCAGGAATTATCCGATAAAAAAATGCCGGCATATCGCCGGCATTTTTCATGACATATTTATTACGCACGCCATGCTTTATAACGGTTAATCAGGCCGTTTGTAGAGCTGTCGTGGCTGTCGATTGCTTTTTCGTCACCCAGCTCTGGCAGAATGCGGTTTGCCAGCTGTTTGCCCAGCTCAACGCCCCACTGGTCAAAGGTGAAGATGTTCAGGATAGCGCCCTGAGTGAAGATCTTGTGCTCGTACAGGGCAATCAGCGCGCCCAGGCTGAACGGGGTGATTTCGCGCAGCAGGATGGAGTTGGTTGGACGGTTGCCTTCGAATACCTTGAACGGCACAACGTGGTCCAGGGTTGCCGGATCTTTACCCTGGTCACGGTATTCCTGCTCAACCACCTCGCGAGATTTACCGAACGCCAGCGCCTCAGTCTGCGCGAAGAAGTTGGACAGCAGCTTCGGATGGTGGTCAGACAATGCGTTGTGCGTGATAGCCGGCGCGATGAAGTCGCACGGTACCATTTTGGTACCCTGGTGAATCAGCTGGTAGAACGCATGCTGGCCGTTGGTGCCTGGCTCGCCCCAGATGATTGGGCCAGTCTGGTAATCCACCGCATTGCCGTTACGGTCAACGTATTTACCGTTGGATTCCATGTTGCCCTGCTGGAAGTAGGCCGCAAAGCGGTGCATGTACTGGTCGTACGGCAGGATCGCTTCGGTTTCAGCGCCGAAGAAGTTGTTGTACCAGATACCGATCAGCGCCAGCAGCACCGGCAGGTTTTTCTCAGGCGCGGTGGTGGAGAAGTGTTTATCCATCGCGTGCGCGCCGGAGAGCAGCTCAACGAAGTTGTCGAAGCCCACGGACAGGATGATGGACAGACCGATTGCAGACCACAGAGAGTAGCGGCCGCCAACCCAGTCCCAGAACTCGAACATGTTCGCGGTATCAATACCGAACTCGCCCACCGCTTTACCGTTGGTAGACAGCGCCGCGAAGTGTTTCGCCACGTGTTTGTTGTCGCCAGCCGTTTTCAGGAACCAGTCGCGCGCGCTGTGGGCGTTGGTCATGGTTTCCTGGGTGGTGAAGGTTTTGGACGCGACCAGGAACAGGGTGGTTTCCGGGTTCACTTTCTTCAGCACTTCGGCGATATGGGTACCATCAACGTTAGACACGAAATGCATGTTGAGGTGGTTTTTGTACGGACGCAGCGCTTCGGTCACCATGAATGGGCCGAGGTCAGAACCGCCGATACCGATGTTCACCACGTCGGTGATAGCCTTGCCGGTGTAGCCTTTCCAGCTACCGGAGATGATCGCTTCAGAGAAGGCTTTCATCTTTTCCAGCACCGCGTTCACTTCCGGCATGACGTCTTTGCCGTCAACGATGATTGGCGTATTGCTACGGTTACGCAGGGCCACGTGCAGCACGGCGCGGTCTTCGGTGCGGTTGATCTTCTCACCGGAGAACATGGATTTGATGGCGTCGGCCAGCTCAGTCTCTTTCGCCAGATCCTGCAGTTTTGCCAGCGTCTCTTCGGTAATGCGGTTTTTGGAGAAATCCACCAGCATAAGGTCGTCGAAGGTCGCGGAGAACTTAGAGAAACGATCGGCATCTTTCGCGAACAGATCCGCGATGGTAACGTCTTTCATTTCATCAAAATGTTTCTGGAGTGCCTGCCAGGCAGCGGTCTGCGTTGGGTTGATGTTTTTCATTAGCAATACTCTTCTGATTTGAGAATTGTGACTGCGGTCGATTGTAGCGCCTGCAAATAAAAATTGTGATGGTTTTTATGCCATTGCCCTGGCCTGCATCAAACGCAGGTGAAAAGACCCGAAAAGTATAGCTGCTGAAGTGGCCTCCTGCGGCGGCGAAATGTCGCCCAAAACAGGGTAAAACGGAGCATAAAATATGGCCCTGTTATAAGTCCTGTTTCTCAGGGGTACCCCCCCATGAAAAATCCGCATAATCCCAGCATTGACAGGACCTCCCCCGCATTTTATTTATAGGGCCGTATTTTGCGCCTGCACCTGTTTTCATTTCATTCTTGTGCCATGGTCGCTTATTCATTCCCTGACACGAGGTTGTTATGACGAGTTTTGTGGTCGCCAAGTTTGGCGGCACCAGTGTGGCAGATTACGCTGCCATGAACCGCAGCGCCGATGTGGTGCTGGCCGATCCGAATACCCGCCTGGTGGTGCTTTCTGCATCCGCTGGCGTGACGAACCTGCTGGTTTCTCTGTCTGAAGGACTTGAAGCGACAGAACGTTTCGTGAAGCTGGACGCGCTGCGCAAAATTCAATTCGACATCCTTGAGTGTCTTCAGAATCCGAATGTGATCCGCGAGGAAATCGAACGCCTGCTGGAAAATATCACCACCCTGGCAGAAGCGGCGTCTCTGGCAAACTCCTCGGCCCTGACGGATGAACTGGTCAGCCACGGCGAGCTGATGTCTACCCTGCTGTTTGTTGAGATTATGCGCGAGCGTAATATTCAGGCGCAGTGGTTTGACGTGCGTAAAGTGATGCGCACCAGCGACCGTTTTGGCCGTGCCGAACCGGACGTTGAGGCGCTGGCCGAGTTGACCAGCCAGCAGCTGGCACCACGCCTGGAAGAGAGTATTGTGATCACCCAGGGCTTTATCGGCAGCGAAGCCAAAGGCCGCACCACGACGCTTGGCCGAGGCGGCAGTGATTACACCGCAGCCCTGCTGGGCGAAGCGCTGCATGCCACGCGCGTGGATATCTGGACGGACGTGCCGGGCATTTACACCACTGACCCTCGCGTAGTCTCTACGGCAAAACGTATTGACGTGATTGCGTTTGAAGAAGCGGCGGAGATGGCCACCTTTGGCGCGAAGGTGCTGCATCCGGCAACCCTGCTGCCTGCCGTGCGCAGCGATATTCCGGTCTTCGTCGGCTCCAGTAAAGAGCCGAAAGCAGGCGGCACGATGGTGTGTAAGAGAACCGAAAGCCCGCCGCTGTTCCGCGCGCTGGCCCTGCGTCGCAAGCAGACGCTGGTCACACTGCACAGCCATAACATGCTGCACTCCCGCGGCTTCCTGGCAGAAGTATTTGGCATCCTGGCGCGCCACAACATCTCCGTCGATCTGATCACCACGTCAGAAGTGAGCATTGCGCTGACGCTGGATACGACCGGCTCAACGTCCAAGGGTGATACCCTGCTGACCCAGTCGCTGCTGATTGAGCTGTCCGAGCTGTGCCGCGTGGAAGTAGAAGAAGACCTGGCGCTTGTTGCCATCATTGGCAACAAGCTGTCGCGCGCCTGCGGCGTGGGCAAAGAAGTGTTCGGCGTGCTCGACCCGTTCAGCATCCGCATGATTTGCTACGGCGCATCCAGCTATAACCTCTGCTTCCTGGTGCCTGCCGATCAGGCCGAGCAGGTGGTGCAGAAACTTCATCAGAATTTGTTTGAATAAAATTCGTTAGCACGATAAACAATACCTATAAGCCGGGCACAGACCCGGCTTTTTCATAACTAAACAACACAACACAATCGCAAGGAATACCTATGTTATCCGCCATCACCCGGCTGTTCCCGCTATGGGCGCTGCTGCTCTCTGTACTCGCGTATTACACCCCGGCCACCTTCACCGGCATTGGGCCGTGGGTTACCACGCTGCTGATGCTGATCATGTTCGGTATGGGCGTGCATCTAAAAATCGACGACTTCAAACGCGTACTGTCTCGCCCTGCGCCCGTCGCAGCGGGGATCTTCCTGCACTACCTGGTGATGCCGCTTGCGGCGTGGCTGCTGGCGATGGCCTTTAAGATGCCGCCCGATCTCTCTGCCGGGATGGTGCTGGTGGGCAGCGTCGCCAGCGGCACGGCATCCAACGTGATGATCTACCTGGCAAAAGGCGATGTGGCGCTCTCCGTCACGATCTCTTCCGTCTCAACGCTGGTTGGCGTAATTGCTACACCGCTGTTAACCCGCCTGTACGTTGATGCGCATATTCAGGTGGATGTGATGGGCATGCTGCTAAGCATTCTGCAAATCGTGGTGATCCCGATTGCGCTGGGCCTGGTGATTCACCATCTTTTCCCACGCGTGGTGAAAGCGGTTGAGCCGTATCTGCCTGCGTTTTCGATGGTCTGTATTCTGGCCATCATCAGCGCCGTGGTGGCGGGCTCCGCCTCACACATTGCTTCCGTAGGCTTTGTGGTGATCGTCGCGGTGGTGCTGCATAACACTATCGGCCTGCTGGGCGGCTACTGGGGCGGGAAGCTGTTTGGCTTTGACGAATCGACCTGCCGTACGCTGGCAATCGAAGTGGGCATGCAGAACTCCGGCCTGGCGGCGGCGCTCGGTAAAATCTACTTCTCGCCGCTGGCGGCCCTCCCGGGTGCGCTGTTCTCCGTCTGGCACAACCTCTCCGGCTCGCTGCTGGCGGGCTACTGGTCCGGCAAACCGATTGATGAACAAGCGAAAAAAGATGCGGTGAAACAGGGTTAATTTGCCACGCTTGCTTTACACTGAAGCCTCTCTCTCAGGAGGCTTCAGCAATGGCTACACCACGATTGACCCAGAAAGACATGACGGAAGCCGAGCAGCGCGAACTGAAAACGCTTCTCGACCGCGCCCGCATCGCCCATGGCCGCACGCTGACGAACGCCGAAACCAATCAGGTTAAGAAAGAGTACATCGATAAACTGATGGCGCAACGTGACGCCGAGGCGAAAAAAGCCCGCAAACTGAAAAAGCAGCAGGCTTATAAGCCGGATACCGAGACGACCTTTTCCTGGTCGGCCAATACCTCTACCCGTGGACGGCGCTAATTAGCGCCCTTTCTTTTTGCGGCCAGGCTGGGCAAAGCGTTTTCCGTTGGCCGGTTTGCCTCGACCTTTCTCTTCCGCCTGCGGCGCCTTCACCACCGGGCGCTTAATGGCCTGCGTTTTCGGTTTCGCTTTAGCTTTCGGCTTCGCTTCGGAGGATGAGTTCTCGATAAGCTTGAACAGCTCAATCAGCTCGTCTCCGGTTAAATCACGCCACTCACCGAGCGGAATGCCCGACAGGCTGACGTTCATAATGCGCGTGCGTTCCAGCTTCGTCACCTCGTAGCCGAAGTGCTCGCACATGCGGCGGATCTGACGGTTTAAGCCCTGTACCAGCGTAATGCGGAACGCGAACGGTGCTTCTTTCTTGACCTTACACTTTTTCGTGACGGTACCGAGGATCGGCACGCCCGCGCCCATGCCACGAATAAATTCGTCCGTCACCGGCTTGTTCACCGTGACAATGTACTCTTTCTCGTGGTCGTTACCGGCACGCAGAATTTTGTTGACCAGGTCACCATGGTTGGTAAGGAAAATCAGCCCCTGAGAGTCTTTATCCAGACGGCCAATCGGGAAAATGCGGCTGCTGTGGTTCACGAAATCAACAATGTTGTCCCGCTCGCCATCTTCCGTGGTACTGACAATCCCAACCGGTTTGTTCAACGCGATAAACACCAGGTCTTCGGCATCACGCGGTTCGATGACCTGACCATTCACTTTAACCACATCGCCAGGCACCACCTGGTCGCCGATGGTGGCGCGCTTGCCGTTAAGAAACACGTTACCTTGTTCAATGTAACGGTCAGCCTCGCGACGTGAGCAGATCCCGCTCTCGCTAATGTATTTGTTTAATCGGGTTGATTGAGTTGGCAGCATAGTTTCTCCTGTGAAGGGCGAAATATACCTTACCTTGAGGCTGACAAAAAAGTGTTAGTAACCGTTGATCAAAAAATCGAGTGCATCCCGCAGTGAAGCCCGGTTTTGCGTAAGATCGGCAACACGCTCGCCTAACTCTTTTGGCGATATGCCAGCCATCATGTACATCATGACCACGCAGGGCTTACCCGCTATCTCAACGACAGGGCACACTTTCGCAGGCGGCTGAATGCCTCCCAGGTGGCTAAGCTCAACTGCGGGGGCGACCAGGACATGCTTCATCACATTAGCCACGGGATGCTGCATATTGATTAGCCAGGGATAAGTTTTTCTCCCATTACCTTCGTTCTCATAAGCAAAATATTGCTCCATCAGAAAGACCTCTGAAAGTCACTAAAGGAGCCGTTTTCATCAACCCACTGGTTGATGGCCTCGATAGACGCTTTATTTTCTGCTAACCACTCTGCGCGCTGATGCGCACGAAACTGTTCCTGCAGAGCAGCCGTGAGTACAGCGGAAAGATTAAGTTTAAGCCGTCGCGCCTCTTCAAGAATGTCTGGTGCTAACGACACATTGACTGATTTTTTAATGCCAGAAATAGTGCGCATGAGAACCCCCATCGGAATGCGCATGAATTGGCGAAGTGTAGCGTAATAAACGAGCATTTTCTATTCCCTTAAAAATGTAAGGGTTGAAGAATAAATTGCTCCTTATGGGGAGTCACGCCTCACAAAACCGTTTTGCGAGGCGCTTTCAGCGATTAATACTCATCCCGCTCGTCGTCTTCATCCGGCTGTTCCATCACGCTGTACGCCACCGCGCAGAACAATGAGTTCAGACGTTTCATATCGCCCAGCAGCCCCAGGTGGAGCGAGCTGGTTTCGATACTCTGCACGTTCTGCTGGTGCAGACGCTCGACGTGGGCGTGCGAGTAGCGGCGGTTGAGGATGCGGAAACGGTGCTTGTTGCGGCGCAGGCGGCGCGCGCTCGGTACGTCGCTTGAGAAGAAGACCGACATCGCCAGCTTCAGGTTGCTGACCAGCTGTTCGTGCAGCGCTTCCAGCTCCTTCAGCCCTTCGCCCGAGAACGCTCGACGCGCGGCCAGGGATTTGTCGGCGATCTCGCTGCCCATACGTTCAACGATATCCGACGCCTGCTCAAGGTTGAGCGACATCTCGATAATTTCCGCCCAGCGTCGGGACTCCTCTTCCGCCAGCTCGTCCTGCGGGAGGCGCGCCAGATAGAGCTTGATGGCGGTGTACAGCACGTTGATGTCGTCTGCCAGCCTGCGCAGCTCTTTCTCTTCGCGCGGCTCGCCGTGCATCACCTTCTGCAGCCCTTCGAGCATGGTTTCCATCGCATCGCCCATGCGCAGCGTTTCACGGGCGGCATTGGCGATAGCCAGCGCCGGGGTATCCAGCACCGAGGTGTCCAGATGCTTCGGTTTGAGGCGCGCATCCAGCTCTGGTTCATCGCGGATGAGGCGCTCGCAGAAGCGGGCCATCGGCGCAGCGAACGGCACCATCGCCAGACAGCGCACCAGGTTGTAGAAGACGTGGAAGTAGATCACCAGCTCCGCCTTCGGCAGCGGAAGGTTGTCCATCAGGTTCGCCAGCGGGTGAACGAACGGCAGAATAATCAGGCTGCCCACCAGCTTAAACAGCAGGCTGCCCAGCGCCACGCGGCGGGCGGCGGCATTGGCGGCGCTGTTATTGAGCATCGCCAGCAGGCCGGAGCCTAGGTTGGCCCCGATCACCAGACACAGCGCCACCGGGAAGGAGATCGCGCCTGCAGCGGTGAGCGTGGCCGTCAGCAGAACTGCCGCCAGGCTGGAGTAGCTGACGATAGCAAACACCGCACCGATCAGCGCATCCAGCATGATATCCCCGGTCAGCGAGGCGAAGATGACCTGCACGCCGTTGGCTTCGGTGATAGGGGTAACCGCCTGAACAATCAGCTCCAGCGCCAGCAGGATCAACCCGAGGCCAATCCCCACGCGGCCAAGCTGTCCGGCACGCGTCTGCTTACGGCCAAGGAAGAAGATCACGCCGAGGAAAATCAGCAGCGGCGACAGCCAGGAAAGATCGAAGGTCAGAACACGCGCCATCAGCGCGGTACCAACGTCGGCTCCCAGAACGATCACCAGCGCCGGGGCGAGTGCGACCAGATCCTGCGCCACAAACGAGGTGACGAGCATGGTGGTGGCGTTGCTGCTTTGCACCAGCGCCGTAACGCCGATGCCCGCGCAGAACGCGAGCGGCTTCTTCTCAACGCTGCCGCTGAGGACGGTACGTAATCGCGCGCCGAACACGCGCATCACGCCGGTACGGACGATATGGGTACCCCATACGAGCAGTGCGACTGCAGAGAGCAGGTGTAACAACGTCAACACGGAAGGTGTTCCTCCTTATCGTTATCTATTTTCCTGAGGTTCGCTGCGCGTTGCCTTGCTGAATAGCGGCTACGCGTTGGCCCGATAAGCGCAGCGCCACCGGGCAATAAGGTTAGAACCTTATTTGAGTATAAGGGTTTAAACGTAAGAAAGAGACAGGGCGCCCCATGAGCGCCCTGTTTGTTGTAAGGAAAAGTGATTTTAGTCGGCGTCGTAGCCCAGATTCGGTGCCAGCCAGCGTTCCACTTCAGACACGCTCATCCCTTTACGCAGGGCATAATCTTCGATCTGATCCCGCTGCAGCTGCGCCACGGCGAAGTACTTGCTGTCCGGATGGCTGAAGTACCAGCCTGAGACTGACGCACCTGGCCACATGGCGAACGACTCGGTGAGCTTCATGCCGGTATGGGTTTCCACGTCCAGCAGTTTCCAGATGGTGCCTTTTTCGGTGTGCTCCGGGCAGGCCGGGTAGCCCGGCGCCGGACGAATGCCCTGGTAATTTTCGCGGATCAGTTCCTCGTTGCTGAGGTTTTCGTTCGCCGCGTAGCCCCAGTGCACCTTACGCACACGCTCGTGGAGGTACTCGGCGAAGGCTTCCGCCAGGCGGTCGGCAATCGCTTTCACCATGATTTTATTGTAATCATCGTGCTGCGCTTCGAACGCGTCCGCCAGCGCGTCTTCTTCCAGACCGCCGGTTACCGCAAAGGCACCGATATAATCGGCTTTGCCACTCAGCTTCGGCGCGACGAAATCGGCCAGGCAGTAGTTGGCAAAGCCCACTTTCTCCGTTTGCTGGCGCAGATGGCGGCTGACCGCCAGCACGTGGGTGCGGGTTTCATCGCGGTAAATTTCCACGTCGTCGCCCACGCGGTTCGCCGGGAACAGGCCCACCACGCCGCGCGGGTTGAGGGTTTTCTCTGCGCTCAGCGTGTCGAGCATGTCGTTGGCATCTTTAAACAGGCGCTTCGCCTCCTCTCCTACCACCTCATCCTCCAGGATACGAGGATATTTGCCCGCCAGCGACCAGGTCATAAAGAACGGCGTCCAGTCAATGTAGTTGCGCAGCGTCTCGATGCTTGCCGTTACGTCCTGCACGCCCAGACGGTGTGCGACCGGCGGCGTATAGCTGGACCAGTCAAACGCCAGATCGTTGTCGCGCGCCGCCTGAAGTGAAACAGGTGGGGTGCGCGGCTTCTTACGGCCGTGCTGGATGCGAACGGTTTCGTACTCTTTGCGGGTGCGCGCCACAAAATCGTCGCGCTGGGTGTCGGAGAGCAGCGCGGAGACCACGCCCACGGTGCGCGAGGCGTTTTGCACGTAAACCGTCGGGCCGCTGTAGTTCTGCTCGATTTTCACCGCCGTGTGCGCTTTCGAGGTGGTCGCTCCGCCAATCAGCAGCGGGATGGTAAAGCCCTGACGCTCCATCTCTTTCGCCACGTTGACCATCTCGTCCAGGGACGGGGTAATCAGCCCGGAAAGGCCAATCAGGTCGGCATTCACTTCGCGCGCGGTCTTGAGGATTTTGTCCGCCGGGACCATCACGCCGAGGTCGATAATTTCGTAGTTATTACACTGCAGCACTACGCCGACGATATTCTTGCCGATGTCGTGCACGTCGCCCTTCACGGTGGCAATCACCATCTTGCCGTTGCTGGAGCCTTTCTCTTTGCTGGCTTCGATGTAGGGCTCGAGATACGCCACCGCCTGCTTCATCACGCGGGCGGATTTCACCACCTGCGGCAGGAACATTTTGCCTTCGCCGAACAGATCGCCGACCACGTTCATGCCGTCCATCAGCGGGCCTTCGATCACTTCGATTGGACGGGCGGCCTGCTGACGTGCTTCTTCAGTGTCGAGTTCAATAAATTCGGTAATGCCTTTGACCAGCGAATACTCCAGACGCTTTTTCACGTCCCAGGAACGCCACTCGGCCTGCTGAACGTTTGCCGCCTCATCCGATTTGCTGCCGCGGTATTTCTCCGCCAGGTCCAACATGCGCTCGGTGGCGTCGTCACGGCGGTTAAGGATCACGTCCTCGACGGCATCGCGCAGCTCGGCAGGGAGGTCGTCATAAATCGCCAGCTGGCCGGCGTTAACGATCCCCATGTCCATGCCGTTGCGGATGGCGTAGTAGAGGAACACGGCGTGGATCGCTTCACGCACCGGGTCGTTGCCGCGGAACGAGAACGACACGTTCGACACGCCGCCGGAGATCAGCGCATGCGGCAGTTCGCGCTTGATGTCTTCACACGCCCCGATAAAGTCCTGGGCGTAGTTGTTGTGCTCTTCAATCCCGGTCGCGACGGCGAAGATATTCGGGTCAAAGATGATATCTTCCGGCGGGAAGCCCACCTCTTCGGTCAAAATCTTGTACGCGCGGCGGCATATCTCGATTTTGCGCTCGCGGGTATCCGCCTGGCCCACTTCGTCGAAGGCCATCACCACCACGGCGGCACCGTAGCGGCGCACCATCTTCGCGTGGTGGATAAAGATATCAACACCCTCCTTCATCGAGATGGAGTTAACGATGCCTTTGCCCTGGATGCACTTCAGCCCTTTTTCAATGACTTCCCATTTGGAAGAGTCAATCATGATCGGCACGCGGGCGATGTCCGGCTCACCGGCAATCAGGTTGAGGAAACGCACCATCGCCGCTTCGGCGTCGAGCATCCCCTCATCCATGTTGATATCAATAATCTGCGCGCCGCTTTCCACCTGCTGGCGGGCAACGTCCAGCGCTTCACTGTATTTCTCTTCTTTAATCAGGCGCTTGAACTTTGCAGAACCGGTGACGTTAGTACGCTCACCCACGTTCACAAACAGGCTGTCGTCGCCGATGGTCAACGGCTCAAGGCCGGAAAGGCGACAGGCAACCGGAAGCTCGGGCAGCTTGCGCGGCGGCAGCCCGGCCACGGCGTTGCTCATGGCCGCGATGTGCTCCGGCGTGGTGCCGCAGCAGCCGCCGACGATGTTCAGGAAGCCAGACTCGGCCCACTCGCGGATTTGCGCCGCCATGGTGTCGGCATCGAGATCGTATTCACCGAACGCGTTCGGCAGACCGGCGTTCGGGTGGGCGGTGACGTAGCATTCCGCGATACGGGAAAGCTCCTGCACGTACTGGCGCAGTTCATCCGGCCCCAGCGCACAGTTGAGGCCAAAGGAGAGCGCTTCGGCGTGGCGCAGGGAGTTATAAAACGCTTCGGTTGTCTGGCCGGACAGGGTGCGGCCGGAGGCGTCGGTGATGGTGCCGGAAATCATGATCGGCAGGTTAACGCCCAGCGCCTCGAACTCCTCTTTCACCGCGTAAATCGCAGCTTTGGCGTTGAGGGTGTCGAATACGGTTTCAATCAGGATCAGGTCGGAACCGCCTTCCACCAGCGCTCTGGTCGATTCACGGTAGGCGGCAACAAGCTGGTCAAAGGTGATATTACGAAACGCCGGGTCGTTGACGTCCGGTGAAATCGACGCGGTGCGGTTCGTCGGGCCAAGCACCCCGGCAACATAGCGCGGTTTGTCCGGCGTGCGGGCCGTCCACTCGTCGGCGCAGGCGCGTGCAAGCTTTGCGGCTTCAAAGTTGATCTCCGCCGACAGGGATTCCATCTGGTAATCCGCCATGGCGATGGTTGTCGAGTTGAAGGTATTGGTCTCAACGATATCCGCACCCGCTTCAAAGTAGGCGTTGTGGATATCTTTAATAACCGACGGCTTGCTGAGCACCAGCAGGTCGTTGTTCCCCTTCAGGTCGCAGGGCCAGTCTGCGAAGCGCTCGCCGCGGAAATCGTCTTCACTCAGACGATAGCCCTGGATCATGGTGCCCATGCCGCCGTCCAGCACCAGAATTCGTTCATTTAACTGCGCACGCAGTTGCTCTACTTTGCTGCTCACACTTGCTCCCGACAACGCTCAACAAGGCCAAAAGGCTGGGTTCCATACTGGCACAATCTCGCAGGGTGGAAAAGTCACACAGCGGTAACATGAGACATGTTCACCATCACTCCTCCGATCAGTCATGAAAGCGGTTGCAAAATCACCAAATAAAACGAAAATGATTTCCACGATACAGAAAAAGGAGATCGTCATGGTCACGACCGTTCCCGCCAAACGCGGCAGAAAGCCTGCTGCCACCACCGCTGCACAACCCGGCGGACAGGTTCAATCGCTCACGCGCGGTCTGAAGCTGCTGGAGTGGATAGCCGAGTCGCACGGCAGCGTGGCCCTGACCGAGTTGGCCCAGCAGGCTGGTCTGCCGAACTCCACGACGCACCGCCTGCTGACCACCATGCAGCAGCTGGGCTTTGTCCGCCAGGTCGGCGAGTTGGGGCACTGGGCGGTGGGCGCACATGCGTTTATCGTTGGCAGCAGCTTCCTGCAGAGCCGCAACCTGCTGGCGATTGTGCATCCGATTCTACGCAAGCTGATGGAAGACTCCGGCGAGACGGTCAACCTGGCGGTGCTGGACCAGAGCGACCACCAGGCGATTATCATCGACCAGGTGCAGTGCACGCAGCTGATGCGCATGTCCGCACCGATTGGCGGCAAGCTGCCCATGCATGCGTCCGGGGCGGGGAAAGCGTTTCTTTCGCAGCTGAGCGAGGAGCAGGTGACGGGGCTGCTGCACCGTAAAGGTCTGCACGCCTATACCCACGCCACGCTGGTGTCGCCCGTGCATCTGAAAGAAGATCTGGCCCTGACCCGCAAGCGCGGCTACTCGTTTGATGATGAGGAGCATGCGCTGGGCCTGCGCTGCCTGGCATCCTGTATTTTTGACGAGCACCGCGAGCCGTTTGCCGCCATCTCCATCTCCGGCCCCATTTCACGCATGACCGACGATCGCGTGACCGAGTTAGGTGCGCTGGTGATTAAGGCGGCGAAAGAGGTGACGCTGGCGTATGGTGGGATCCGTTAAGATTGAGTGCGGCCTGATGCCCTCACCCCGGCCCTCTCCCACGGGGAGAGGGAGAAAACATGATGCCCTTACCCTGCGGGAGAGGGAGAAAACCGGATGCAAAACCGCTGCTTGCGGCGGTAAGCGTATACATCTTCCACGTGCCCATTTTTGATCCGCGTTTGCAGTCCGCGCCAGTAGCTGGCGCGGAAAAGATCCTCATGCATCTCTTCGAATAGCGGCCCGATGCGCGGGTCGGCGCACAGCCAGTGGCGAAACTCCTCCGGAAACACGTCCCCCGGCGAGACGCTATACCACGGCTCACCGGACAGCTCATCTTCCGGGTAGCGGGGCTGTGGGATATCGCGGAAATTCACCTCGGTCATGTAGCAAATTTCGTCGTAATCGTAGAACACCACCCGCCCGTGACGGGTGACGCCAAAGTTTTTAAACAGCATGTCGCCGGGAAAAATATTGGCGGCGGCAAGCTGGCGAATCGCGTTGCCGTATTCTTCAATGGCGTCACGTAAGGCCTGACCGTCAGACTGCTCAAGCCAGATATTCAGCGGTACCATGCGGCGTTCGATGTAGAGATGGCTGATCACGATTTTGTCACCAAGATCGGTGATTTTCGCGGGCGCTTCCTGCATTAACAGCGCCATGAGCGCCGGGTCGATCTGCTGTTTATCCAGCACAAAGTTTTCGAATTCCTGGGTATCCGCCATCCGCCCGACGCGATCGTGCTCTTTAACCAGCTGATAGCAGGCGCGGACGTGCGCAGCGCTCATCTCCTTCTGCGGCGCGAATCTGTCTTTAATCACCTTAAAGACCCGGTCGAAACCCGGCAGCGTAAAGACCAGCATCACCATACCGCGAATGCCTGGCGCTTCGATAAACTGCTCGTCGGCCGCAGTGACGTAGCGCAGGTACTCCCGGTAGCTTTCCGTTTTGGCGTGCTTCTGGCAGCCAATCGCCATATACAGCTCGGCGGTGGTTTTGCCCGGCAGGATCTCGCGCAGCCACTCCACCAGAGCGGCAGGCAGCGGGGCGTACACCATGAAATAGGAGCGGGCGAAGCCAAATACGATGCTGGCCTCGGCGCTGGTAGTCAGGCAGGTATCGACAAACAGTTCCCCGTCGTCGGTACGGTGAATCGGCAGCAGAAACGGCACAATGGCGGTCGGCGTAACCAGTTTGCCCACCAGCCAGGCGGCTTTATTGCGGTAGAAAAGCTCGTTGGCAACCTGCAAATGGCTGCGGCTGAGCACCTCAGCACCGAAGGTTTCGTTGAGATGCGCGTGGATATAACCGATATCCCGGGTTTTATTTTCCCAGGGCAAGCGCAGCGGCAGATCCGTTAGCACGCGGTGCAGGAGCTTTTCCCATCCGCGATCGGGAAAGAAGTCTTTCGCCAGCGGACGCGGAATGGAACGAAAGCGTCGCTCCGGCTGGGAGCTGAAGATAAATAACCGCTCAGGAGATAATGAGCGGTGGTCAAATAACCGGCAATAGACGGAGTTGAAAAAGCTCTCCGCAATCTCGAAGCGAGGGTAGTCGGGTAACAGGTGGGTGTAATGCTCCTTCACGCGCAGTAAAAAATCCGCGTCCGGGCTTTTACCGTCGGTAATACAGCGAAGCTGCTCCACCACCAGACCCACGTGGTGGTCATAGAGATGGATACGCTGCTTCATGGCCTGCTGAACCGCATGCCAGTCTGCATGTTCGAAGCGCTGCTGCGCGCCGGATGTCACTTCTAGAAAACGACCATACTGGGCATCAAAGCCCTGCAAAATAGTTTGGGCAATCAATAATTCCAGACCACGCGACATATACTCCCCCTCACCCCCAACCCTCTCCCCGAGGGGGGAGAGGGGGAAAAGATTAGAACTGTGCTTCTTCGGTTGAGCCCGTTAAGGCGGTGACGGAGGAGGTGCCGCCCTGAATAATCGTGGTCACATTATCAAAGTAACCGGTTCCCACCTCCTGCTGGTGAGACACGAAGGTGTAGCCGTCTTTACCTGCGGCAAACTCCGGCTGCTGCACCTTCTCAACGTAGTGCTTCATGCCCTCACCCTGCGCGTAGGCGTGCGCCAGGTCGAACATGTTGAACCACATGCTGTGGATGCCTGCCAGGGTAATGAACTGGTATTTGTAGCCCATGTCGGACAGCTGCTGCTGGAAGCTGGCGATGGTTTTGTCATCCAGCTTTTTCTGCCAGTTGAAGGACGGCGAGCAGTTGTAGGCCAGCAGCTTGCCCGGGTATTTCGCGTGGATGGCGTCGGCAAAGCGTTTTGCCAGCGCCAGATCCGGCGTGGAAGTTTCACACCAGACCAGGTCCGCATAAGGCGCGTACGCCAGGCCACGGCTGATCGCCTGTTCAATGCCGGCATGGGTACGGTAGAAGCCTTCACTGGTACGCTCGCCGGTGATGAACTCGCTGTCGTACGGGTCGCAGTCAGAGGTGATCAGGTCCGCCGCGTCCGCATCGGTACGGGCAATCACCAGCGTCGGCACGCCGAGCACGTCAGCAGCCAGACGCGCGGCAACCAGCTTCTGAATCGCTTCCTGAGTCGGAACGAGCACCTTACCGCCCATGTGTCCGCATTTTTTCACTGACGCCAGCTGGTCTTCGAAGTGTACGGCCGCTGCACCGGCCTCAATCATCGATTTCATCAGCTCGAAGGCGTTCAGCACGCCGCCGAAGCCCGCTTCTGCATCCGCGACGATCGGCAGGAAGTAATCCGTAAAGCGCGGATCGTTTGGTTCGATACCGGCGGCCCACTGGATCTGATCCGCACGGCGGAAGGTGTTGTTGATCCGATCCACCACCGACGGCACGGAGTTAGCCGGGTAGAGCGACTGATCCGGGTACATGCTGGAGGCCAGGTTGGCGTCCGCTGCGACCTGCCATCCGGAGAGGTAAATCGCCTCGATCCCGGCCTTCGCCTGCTGCAGCGCCTGACCGCCGGTCAGCGCGCCGAGGCTGTTGATGTAGCCCTTTTTGGAGCCACCGTGCAGCAGCTTCCACATTTTCGCCGCACCGTTCTGTGCCAGCGTGCACTCCGGGTTGACCGAGCCGCGTAATTTCACCACTTCATCTGCGCTGTACGGACGGCGGATGCCTTCCCAGCGCGGTTGAGTCCACTCTTTCTTTAACTCTTCGATTTGTTGGGTACGGGTTTTCATGTGCAGATGCTCCATATTGTTATGTGGTGAGTTACGCCAGGAAGCGGTAGCCCGGCAGGGTCAGGAAGTCGATTAAGTCATCTGATGTGGTGATTTGCTCCATCAGGCGCGCAGCGTCGTCAAAGCGTCCGCTGCTGAAGCGGTGTTCGCCCAGCTCGTCCTGGATCACCCGCATCTCTTCAGCCAGCATCTGGCGGAACAGGGATTTCGTCACCGGCTTGCCGTTGCTGAGCGTTTTTTGATGGTGGATCCACTGCCAGATGGAGGTGCGAGAGATCTCCGCCGTCGCGGCATCCTCCATCAGGCCGTAGATCGGCACGCAGCCGTTACCGGAGATCCACGCTTCGATGTACTGGACCGCGACGCGGATATTGGCACGCATGCCCTCCTCCGTACGCTCACCCGTACACGGTGCCAGCAGCTGTTCTTCTGCGATGGGTGCATCGTCTTCACGCGTGACAAACAGCTGGTTTTTATTGTCACCAAGCACGCGGTTAAAGACCTCCATCGCCGTATCGGCCAGACCTGGATGGGCAATCCACGTGCCGTCGTGGCCGTTACGTGCTTCAAGTTCTTTATCGGCTTTCACCTTGTTGAGCACCTGGTTATTGCGCTCTGCGTCTTTGCTCGGAATGAATGCCGCCATGCCGCCCATCGCAAAGGCACCGCGCTTGTGGCAGGTTTTGATCAGCAGACGTGAGTAGGCACTGAGGAATGGTTTATCCATAGTGACCACCTGGCGATCCGGCAGCACGCGATCGCCGTGATTTTTCAGGGTTTTGATGTAGCTGAAGATGTAGTCCCAGCGTCCGCAGTTCAGGCCGACAATATGATCGCGCAGCGCATGCAGGATTTCATGCATCTGGAATACCGCAGGCAGCGTTTCAATCAGCAGCGTGGCCTTGATGGTGCCGCGCGGCAGGTCAAAACGGTCTTCCGCGTAGCTAAACACTTCGCTCCACCAGGCCGCCTCCTGCCAGGACTGCGTTTTTGGCAGGTAGAAATAGGGACCGCTGCCTTTTGCCAGCAGGTTCTTGTAGTTGTGGAAGAAATAGAGTGCGAAATCAAACAGGCTGCCCGGAATAGCTTCCCCACGCCAAGTGACATGTTTTTCAGGCAGGTGCAGGCCGCGTACGCGACAGATCAGCACCGCCGGGTTCGGCTTGAGCTGGTAAATTTTACCGGCGTCGTTGGTGTAGCTGATGGTGCCGTTCACGGCGTCGCGCAGGTTGATCTGCCCGTCGATAACTTTGTTCCAGTCTGGCGCCAGTGAATCTTCAAAATCCGCCATAAAGACTTTAACGTTGGCATTCATGGCGTTGATCACCATTTTGCGCTCTACCGGACCGGTGATCTCAACGCGACGATCCTGTAAATCTTCAGGGATGCCGCGGATTTTCCATTCACCACGGCGAATGGAAGCGGTTTCCGAAATGAAGCCAGGCAACTTGCCATCGTCAATTTCCTGCTGCTGATGAATACGTGCCGCCAGCAGCTTATTGCGCTGTGGCGTAAAGCGAGTCACCAGTTCAGTCAGAAATTCTACCGCTTCCGCCGTCAAAACTTGCTGTTCTTGCTCGCCATACAGCTGGGTAAAGGCCAGTTCATCGACCGTCGTTGCCTGTTGAGTCATTACTCTGCTCCTCATCAAAGATCCAAAATCACGCCCCGATGCGAACGAAAGATCGTTGGGTAGTTTTCGCTCAGCAGAATTAAGACTATCTATATTTTTTCCAAAATCAAAAACAATTTCCATTTTAATTGTTAACTGTAATTAATTTATTGATTTTATTGAGGTTAAAGTTTGATCGAATGGTGAGTGGCATTTCGGAAATAAAAAAGGCACCTGAAGGTGCCTGATTTGAATAGCTGAAACGCTTTAGGATCGTTTAATGCAGAAGATTACTCCAGCGTCGGATTCATGTGACGCAGATCGTATGGCGTTATCTGGTAGACGTAATAGTTGAGCCAGTTAGTGAAAAGCAAATTCCCGTGGCTGCGCCAGGTTGCTCTCGGTTTGTTTTGCGGATCGTCTTTTGGGAAATAGTTGTACGGTACTTCCGGATTAAGACCCGCTTCGACATCACGGAAATACTCTGACGCGAGAGTATGCGGATCGTACTCAGGATGCCCGGTCACAAATGCAATGCGTTTATCCTTGCTGGCAAACAGGTAAGCATCCCCATCTTCCGTTTCGGCCAGGATCTCCAGATCGGTGTAATCACGAATCAGCTGGGCCGGGAAATCGGCGTAGCGAGAATGCGGGGCCAGGAAAGAGTCATCGAAACCACGCGTCAGCAACGCATGGGGATGAAGAATGTGGTGTTCGTATACGCCGGAGAGTTTTTCAGTGCGGGTTTGCTTGGGGATGCCATAAAGAATATTCAGTGCGGCTTGTACCGCCCAACAGACAAACAATGTGGACGTGACGTGATCTTTTGCCCACTCCAGGACCTGTTTGATCTGTGGCCAGTAGGCGACATCATTAAATTCAACCAGACCGAGCGGCGCGCCGGTCACAATCAGTCCGTCAAAGTTTTCACCCTGAATGTCATCGAAGTTACAGTAGAAGTTGTTCAGATGCTCAGAAGGCGTGTTACGCGACTCGCGGGCATCGATTCGCAGCAGCTGAATATCGACCTGCAGCGGGGAGTTCGACAGAAGACGCAGGAACTGGTTTTCTGTTTCGATCTTTTTCGGCATCAGATTGAGAATAAGCACCTTCAGCGGGCGAATTTCCTGACCTGTCGCACGCGAAGCCGTCATGACGAAGACGTTTTCTTCACGCAAGAAATTGACGGCTGGCAGCTCGTCCTGCACCCGAATCGGCATAACTTTATATCCTCACAGCATACGTATAAACGTTTAGACATCCAGATAGCTAACGATACCCAGAAATGGTTTGAATGTCGAGTCTGCAAGAGGAAGGTGAGAAAGTTTCAAGGAGAGGAAGGAGAGGATGGTGCGGTTTGATTTGCCCGGTGGCGCTGCGCTTACCGGGCCTACAAAGCCACTCGGCATGATTTCTGACGCACAAAGCAAAAAACCCCGCACCTTACGGTACGGGGTTCTTCTAATTGATGCCTGGCAGTTCCCTACTCTCACATGGGGAGACCCCACACTACCATCGGCGCTACGGCGTTTCACTTCTGAGTTCGGCATGGGGTCAGGTGGGACCACCGCGCTAAAGCCGCCAGGCAAATTCTGTTAAATCTGTATCAGGCTGAAAATATCGTGTCTGTCTCTTCGCCGAAACAGCTTCGGCGTTGTAAGGTTAAGCCTCACGGTTCATTAGTATCGGTTAGCTCAACGCATCGCTGCGCTTACACACCCGACCTATCAACGTCGTAGTCTTCAACGTTCCTTCAGGACCCTTAAAGGGTCAGGGAGAACTCATCTCGGGGCAAGTTTCGTGCTTAGATGCTTTCAGCACTTATCTCTTCCGCATTTAGCTACCGGGCAATGCCATTGGCATGACAACCCGAACACCAGTGATGCGTCCACTCCGGTCCTCTCGTACTAGGAGCAGCCCCCCTCAATTCTCCAGCGCCCACGGCAGATAGGGACCGAACTGTCTCACGACGTTCTAAACCCAGCTCGCGTACCACTTTAAATGGCGAACAGCCATACCCTTGGGACCTACTTCAGCCCCAGGATGTGATGAGCCGACATCGAGGTGCCAAACACCGCCGTCGATATGAACTCTTGGGCGGTATCAGCCTGTTATCCCCGGAGTACCTTTTATCCGTTGAGCGATGGCCCTTCCATTCAGAACCACCGGATCACTATGACCTGCTTTCGCACCTGCTCGAGCCGTCACTCTCGCAGTCAAGCTAGCTTATGCCATTGCACTAACCTCCTGATGTCCGACCAGGATTAGCTAACCTTCGTGCTCCTCCGTTACTCTTTGGGAGGAGACCGCCCCAGTCAAACTACCCACCAGACACTGTCCGCAACCCGGATTACGGGTCTACGTTAGAACACCAGCCATTAAAGGGTGGTATTTCAAGGGCGGCTCCACGCAGACTGGCGTCCACGCTTCAAAGCCTCCCACCTATCCTACACATCAAGGACCAGTGTTCAGTGTCAAGCTATAGTAAAGGTTCACGGGGTCTTTCCGTCTTGCCGCGGGTACACTGCATCTTCACAGCGAGTTCAATTTCACTGAGTCTCGGGTGGAGACAGCCTGGCCATCATTACGCCATTCGTGCAGGTCGGAACTTACCCGACAAGGAATTTCGCTACCTTAGGACCGTTATAGTTACGGCCGCCGTTTACCGGGGCTTCGATCAAGAGCTTCGCGTTGCCGCTAACCCCATCAATTAACCTTCCGGCACCGGGCAGGCGTCACACCGTATACGTCCACTTTCGTGTTTGCACAGTGCTGTGTTTTTAATAAACAGTTGCAGCCAGCTGGTATCTTCGACTGATTTCAGCTCCACCCGCAGGGGCTTCACCTACACATCAGCGTGCCTTCTCCCGAAGTTACGGCACCATTTTGCCTAGTTCCTTCACCCGAGTTCTCTCAAGCGCCTTGGTATTCTCTACCTGACCACCTGTGTCGGTTTGGGGTACGATTTGATGTTACCTGATGCTTAGAGGCTTTTCCTGGAAGCAGGGCATTTGTTACTTCAGCACCGTAGTGCCTCGTCATCACACCTCAGCGTTAAAAGAGTTCCGGATTTACCTAAAACTCCCGCCTACATGCTTAAACCGGGACAACCGTCGCCCGGCTAACATAGCCTTCTCCGTCCCCCCTTCGCAGTAACACCAAGTACAGGAATATTAACCTGTTTCCCATCGACTACGCCTTTCGGCCTCGCCTTAGGGGTCGACTCACCCTGCCCCGATTAACGTTGGACAGGAACCCTTGGTCTTCCGGCGTGCGGGCTTTTCACCCGCATTATCGTTACTTATGTCAGCATTCGCACTTCTGATACCTCCAGCAACCCTCACAGGCCACCTTCAACGGCTTACAGAACGCTCCCCTACCCAACAACGCATAAGCGTCGCTGCCGCAGCTTCGGTGCATGGTTTAGCCCCGTTACATCTTCCGCGCAGGCCGACTCGACCAGTGAGCTATTACGCTTTCTTTAAATGATGGCTGCTTCTAAGCCAACATCCTGGCTGTCTGTGCCTTCCCACATCGTTTCCCACTTAACCATGACTTTGGGACCTTAGCTGGCGGTCTGGGTTGTTTCCCTCTTCACGACGGACGTTAGCACCCGCCGTGTGTCTCCCGTGATAACATTCTTCGGTATTCGTAGTTTGCATCGGGTTGGTAAGCCGGGATGGCCCCCTAGCCGAAACAGTGCTCTACCCCCGAAGATGAGTTCACGAGGCGCTACCTAAATAGCTTTCGGGGAGAACCAGCTATCTCCCGGTTTGATTGGCCTTTCACCCCCAGCCACAAGTCATCCGCTAATTTTTCAACATTAGTCGGTTCGGTCCTCCAGTTAGTGTTACCCAACCTTCAACCTGCCCATGGCTAGATCACCGGGTTTCGGGTCTATACCCTGCAACTTAACGCCCAGTTAAGACTCGGTTTCCCTTCGGCTCCCCTATACGGTTAACCTTGCTACAGAATATAAGTCGCTGACCCATTATACAAAAGGTACGCAGTCACCTAACAAGTAGGCTCCCACTGCTTGTACGTACACGGTTTCAGGTTCTTTTTCACTCCCCTCGCCGGGGTTCTTTTCGCCTTTCCCTCACGGTACTGGTTCACTATCGGTCAGTCAGGAGTATTTAGCCTTGGAGGATGGTCCCCCCATATTCAGACAGGATACCACGTGTCCCGCCCTACTCTTCGAGTTCACAGCAAGTGTGCTTTCGTGTACGGGACTATCACCCTGTACCGTGCGACTTTCCAGACGCTTCCACTAACACACAAGCTGATTCAGACTCTGGGCTGCTCCCCGTTCGCTCGCCGCTACTGGGGGAATCTCGGTTGATTTCTTTTCCTCGGGGTACTTAGATGTTTCAGTTCCCCCGGTTCGCCTCGTTAACCTATGTATTCAGTTAACGATAGTGTGTCGGAACACACTGGGTTTCCCCATTCGGACATCGCCGGGTCAAAGGTTCATATCACCTCGCCGGCGCTTTTCGCAGATTAGCACGTCCTTCATCGCCTCTGACTGCCAGGGCATCCACCGTGTACGCTTAGTCGCTTAACCTCACAACCCGAAGATGTTTCTTTCGATTCATCATCAAATTGCGAAAATTTGAGAGACTCGAACACACATAACATGTGTGTCGTTTCAATTTTCAGCTTGATCCAGATTTTTAAAGAGCAAATATCTCAAACGTCACCCGAAGATGAGTTTTGAGATACTGAGGCAGGTGACTTTCACTCACGAACCAGCAAGTGGCGTCCCCTAGGGGATTCGAACCCCTGTTACCGCCGTGAAAGGGCGGTGTCCTGGGCCTCTAGACGAAGGGGACGTGTAAGTCTCAATCGCAAGACGCCTTGCTATTTACTTTTCATCAGACAATCTGTGTGGACACTACAAAGGCAGGTTCTTTAAGGTAAGGAGGTGATCCAACCGCAGGTTCCCCTACGGTTACCTTGTTACGACTTCACCCCAGTCATGAATCACAAAGTGGTAAGCGCCCTCCCGAAGGTTAAGCTACCTACTTCTTTTGCAACCCACTCCCATGGTGTGACGGGCGGTGTGTACAAGGCCCGGGAACGTATTCACCGTAGCATTCTGATCTACGATTACTAGCGATTCCGACTTCATGGAGTCGAGTTGCAGACTCCAATCCGGACTACGACGCACTTTATGAGGTCCGCTTGCTCTCGCGAGGTCGCTTCTCTTTGTATGCGCCATTGTAGCACGTGTGTAGCCCTACTCGTAAGGGCCATGATGACTTGACGTCATCCCCACCTTCCTCCAGTTTATCACTGGCAGTCTCCTTTGAGTTCCCGGCCGAACCGCTGGCAACAAAGGATAAGGGTTGCGCTCGTTGCGGGACTTAACCCAACATTTCACAACACGAGCTGACGACAGCCATGCAGCACCTGTCTCAGAGTTCCCGAAGGCACCAATCCATCTCTGGAAAGTTCTCTGGATGTCAAGAGTAGGTAAGGTTCTTCGCGTTGCATCGAATTAAACCACATGCTCCACCGCTTGTGCGGGCCCCCGTCAATTCATTTGAGTTTTAACCTTGCGGCCGTACTCCCCAGGCGGTCGACTTAACGCGTTAGCTCCGGAAGCCACGCCTCAAGGGCACAACCTCCAAGTCGACATCGTTTACGGCGTGGACTACCAGGGTATCTAATCCTGTTTGCTCCCCACGCTTTCGCACCTGAGCGTCAGTCTTTGTCCAGGGGGCCGCCTTCGCCACCGGTATTCCTCCAGATCTCTACGCATTTCACCGCTACACCTGGAATTCTACCCCCCTCTACAAGACTCTAGCCTGCCAGTTTCGAATGCAGTTCCCAGGTTGAGCCCGGGGATTTCACATCCGACTTGACAGACCGCCTGCGTGCGCTTTACGCCCAGTAATTCCGATTAACGCTTGCACCCTCCGTATTACCGCGGCTGCTGGCACGGAGTTAGCCGGTGCTTCTTCTGCGGGTAACGTCAATTGCTGAGGTTATTAACCTCAACACCTTCCTCCCCGCTGAAAGTACTTTACAACCCGAAGGCCTTCTTCATACACGCGGCATGGCTGCATCAGGCTTGCGCCCATTGTGCAATATTCCCCACTGCTGCCTCCCGTAGGAGTCTGGACCGTGTCTCAGTTCCAGTGTGGCTGGTCATCCTCTCAGACCAGCTAGGGATCGTCGCCTAGGTGAGCCGTTACCCCACCTACTAGCTAATCCCATCTGGGCACATCTGATGGCAAGAGGCCCGAAGGTCCCCCTCTTTGGTCTTGCGACGTTATGCGGTATTAGCTACCGTTTCCAGTAGTTATCCCCCTCCATCAGGCAGTTTCCCAGACATTACTCACCCGTCCGCCGCTCGTCACCCGAGAGCAAGCTCTCTGTGTTACCGCTCGACTTGCATGTGTTAGGCCTGCCGCCAGCGTTCAATCTGAGCCATGATCAAACTCTTCAATTTAAGTTTGATGCTCGTGAATTAAACTTCGTAATGAATTACGTATGTTCACTCAGAGACTTGGTATTCATTTATTGTCCGAAGACATTAAGAATCCATGTCACTTTGAGTGCCCACACAGATTGTCTGATAAATTGTTAAAGAGCAGTGCAACGCGGCTTTCGCTCACCGTTGCGAGGTGGCGTATATTACGCTTTCCTCTTTCAGAGTCAACCCGTTATTTCAGGATTTTTTCTCTTCAACCGACCCGGTTGTTTGTGAAGTGATTCACATGTTCCGTGTCGATGGAGGCGCATTATAGGGAGTTCTCCGCAGGCCGCAACCGCTAAATGACAGAAAAATGACTGACTGCTGCATTACACAGCAAAACCCCGCCTTATACCTTTTTACACACAGACTTATCCACAATGATACGAAAAAGTGAAAATGTGCGAGCGTTGCGCAAACGTTTTCGTTAAAATGCTCGCGCTTAACAAGGATGCCCCGTCAGGTGTGTTAGATGAGTTTTTCGCAGGAAAATTCATCTAACGCTCTCTGTAATCGTGAAATCCAGGGGATTTACCATGCAACAACGTCGTCCAGTCCGCCGCGCTCTGCTCAGTGTTTCTGATAAAGCCGGTATCGTCGAATTCGCTCAGGCACTTTCTGCACGCGGTGTGGAGCTGCTTTCTACAGGCGGTACCGCTCGCCTGTTAGCAGATAAAGGTCTGCCGGTAACCGAAGTGTCCGATTACACCGGTTTCCCGGAAATGATGGATGGACGCGTCAAAACTCTGCACCCGAAAGTGCACGGCGGTATTCTTGGCCGTCGCGGTCAGGACGACGCCATTATGGAACAGCATGACATCGCGCCAATCGACATGGTGGTTGTTAACCTCTACCCATTTGCCCAGACCGTTGCCCGCGAAGGCTGTTCTCTGGAAGATGCCGTAGAGAATATTGATATCGGCGGCCCAACCATGGTGCGCTCCGCGGCCAAGAACCATAAAGATGTGGCCATCGTCGTAAAGAGCAGCGATTACGAAACCATTATTAATGAGATGGATACCAACGAAGGGTCACTGACGCTAGAAACGCGTTTCGACCTCGCCATCAAAGCCTTCGAACACACCGCCGCGTACGACAGCATGATCGCCAACTACTTCGGTAGCCTGGTACCTGCCTACCACGGTGAAAGCAAAGATCCTTCTGGCCGCTTCCCGCGCACCCTGAATCTGAACTTCATTAAGAAGCAGGATATGCGCTACGGCGAGAACAGCCACCAGC
Organism: Enterobacter sp. RHBSTW-01064; assembly: GCF_014103035.1. NCBI lineage: Bacteria > Pseudomonadati > Pseudomonadota > Gammaproteobacteria > Enterobacterales > Enterobacteriaceae > Enterobacter > Enterobacter sp. RHBSTW-01064. Next base: position 108,563 of record NZ_JABXOU010000003.1, read on the forward strand.
AGGCTGCCTTCTATATAGAAGAAGAGGTAAAAGAAGCCTCTGTTGCGACTGCCCAGCAGGTTCAGGGCAAAGCGCTCTCCTATAACAACATTGCCGACACCGACGCCGCGCTGGAATGTGTGAAAGAGTTCAGCGAGCCAGCCTGCGTTATCGTTAAGCACGCCAACCCATGCGGCGTCGCGGTAAGCACCTCTATTCTGGATGCCTACGATCGCGCCTACAAAACCGACCCGACCTCCGCATTCGGCGGCATTATCGCCTTCAACCGCGAGCTGGATGCTGAAACCGCACAGGCCATCATCTCCCGTCAGTTCGTTGAAGTGATCATCGCGCCATCTGCATCCGAAGAAGCGCTGAAAATCACCGCGGCAAAACAGAACGTACGCGTACTGGTTTGCGGCCAGTGGGCAGAACGCGTGCCGGGCCTGGACTTCAAGCGCGTGAACGGCGGTCTGCTGGTTCAGGACCGCGATCTGGGTATGGTGACAGAAGCCGACCTGCGCGTGGTGACCAAACGCCAGCCTACCGAACAGGAACTGCGTGACGCGCTGTTCTGCTGGAAGGTCGCGAAGTTCGTCAAATCCAATGCCATCGTCTACGCGAAAGAGAACATGACCATCGGAATAGGTGCAGGCCAGATGAGCCGCGTCTACTCCGCGAAAATTGCGGGCATTAAAGCAGGCGATGAAGGTCTGGAAGTAAAAGGCTCCGCCATGGCTTCTGACGCCTTCTTCCCGTTCCGTGACGGTATCGACGCGGCTGCTGCAGTGGGCATCACCTGCGTGATCCAGCCTGGCGGCTCAATCCGCGACGACGAAGTGATTGCCGCCGCCGACGAACACGGCATCGCGATGATCTTCACCGATATGCGCCACTTCCGTCATTAATTCCCGGAGCTGAAAATGAAAGTATTAGTCATTGGTAACGGCGGGCGCGAGCACGCGCTGGCCTGGAAGGCGGCACAGTCTCCGCAGGTGAAAACGGTCTTCGTGGCACCGGGCAACGCCGGTACCGCACTGGAACCCGCGCTGCAGAATGTGGCTATCGGCGTGACCGACATTCCGGCGCTGCTGAGCTTTGCCCAGAACGAGAAAATCGATCTGACGATTGTGGGCCCGGAAGCCCCTCTGGTGATTGGCGTCGTTGATGCGTTCCGCGCGGCAGGTCTGACAATCTTCGGCCCAACGGAAGGTGCTGCACAGCTGGAAGGCTCCAAAGCCTTCACCAAAGATTTCCTCGCGCGTCACAATATCCCGACGGCGGAATACCAGAACTTCACCGAAGTGGAGCCAGCCTTGGCCTACCTGCGTGAAAAAGGTGCGCCGATTGTTATCAAGGCCGACGGTCTGGCCGCCGGTAAAGGCGTGATCGTGGCGATGACCCTCGAAGAAGCAGAAGCCGCGGTTCAGGATATGCTGGCGGGCAACGCCTTTGGCGATGCAGGCCACCGCATCGTGATCGAAGAGTTCCTCGACGGTGAAGAGGCCAGCTTTATCGTGATGGTCGACGGCGAGCATGTTCTGCCGATGGCCACCAGCCAGGACCACAAGCGCGTGGGTAATGGCGATACCGGCCCGAATACCGGCGGGATGGGGGCTTACTCCCCTGCTCCAGTAGTGACTGACGAAGTACATCAGCGCACCATGGATCGCGTCATCTGGCCTACCGTGAAAGGGATGGCGGCGGAAGGCAACACCTACACCGGTTTCCTCTATGCGGGTCTGATGATCGACAAGCAGGGTAACCCTAAGGTTATCGAATTCAACTGCCGCTTTGGCGATCCGGAAACGCAGCCCATCATGCTGCGCATGAAATCTGACCTGGTGGATCTGTGCCTGGCGGCCTGCGAAGGCAAGCTCGACGAGAAAACCTCAGAGTGGGACGAGCGCGCGTCCCTGGGCGTGGTGATTGCTGCGGGTGGTTACCCTGGCAACTACAACACCGGGGATGAGATCCACGGCTTACCGCTGGAAGAGATTGAAGGCGCGAAGGTATTCCACGCCGGAACGAAGCTGGCTGATGATGACCGCGTCCTCACCAACGGTGGACGCGTGCTATGTGCGACCGCGCTGGGCCATACCGTTGCAGAAGCGCAGAAACGCGCCTATGCGCTGATGGCGGATATTCACTGGAACGGTAGCTTTAGCCGTCAGGATATCGGCTATCGCGCGATTGCGCGTGAGCAGGGCGAGTAATTTCACACCCTCACCCTAACCCTCTCCCACAGGGAGAGGGGATTTACGTCAAAAACTCTTCTCTGTCGGCTGCCAGGTGCAGAAGTCTTCGTTCGCCACCAGCAGCAGCTGAGAACCTTCCGGCGCTTCCAGCCACGCCACACTCACTTCCATTGATGAATGACGCTGACGACGTTGTATGTGCTCGGTTGCCCAGGATTCGAGCTCAGGCTTGACCGTCTGCCCTTCACAGGTTGTCACCGTCCCATCGGCATGCCAGCGCCCCTGGCGCAGCACAACGCGTCCTAGACGAAGCGCATCGCTGGTCTGGCGGATTTGTTCAGCACGATAACGGTAGAGGGCGATTTGATCGCTGGAAAGCTGCTGTTTTTGACCGCTGACTTCACGCTGCATAAAGCTCAGCTCACCATGGTCGTCAAAACGCACTTTCACGTGTTCGGGGGTCTTGCTGTAGACGTTCAGTTCAATCAGCGACAGGTCATCTCCCTGCCAGCGATATTCCGCCGTCGATGTATTGCCGTTATGCCACGGGCTGAAGGCAGAAAGCAGATGCACTTCGCCGCCGGAATCTTTGCGCCAGATCCTGACCGCGCCCTGGTTGTCCGCGTAACCGCTGGCGGTAAACGGAGGGAGGGAGGAGTCGTGGCTACAGGCTGACAGTAACAGCACGCCTGCCAGCGCGAGCGTTCCACGCCAGAATGACAAAAGGGGCGTTGCCGCCCCTTCGTTAAAACTGTTCACTGCCACGCGTCTTACTTAACTGCGTCTTTCAGTGCTTTACCAGAAACAAATGCCGGCACGTTAGCTGCGGCGATTTTGATTTCTTTACCGGTCTGCGGGTTGCGGCCAGTACGCTCAGCGCGGTGGTTCACTTTGAAGGTACCGAAACCAACCAGTTGTACAGCATCGCCTTCTTTCAGAGACTCAGTAATAGCAGCCAGGGTAGATTCCAGAGCAGCTTTAGCCTGCACTTTAGACAGATCAGCCTTGTCCGCAATTACATCAATCAGTTGAGTCTTGTTCATAAGTTATCCTTTCAATGTGTTTATCGCTTGCTAAGCATCGAGTGCGACGAAAATGCCAAAAAAGCACTCTCCTGCATACACGCACCGATAGCCACTTTTTTTCGCCCCCCAAATGTAGACCAGACGGGGGGCAGAAGGGAAGAGTCGAGGTGCGACAAAACAGGCGTTAAATCACGTTTTGTTGTCTCATTGGTTAAAAATTATACCAATATTGCTCTCACCGGCCTCACGTAAGTCCGCGCGCAGCCCTTTTATCAGGTCAATATCGCGTTCTTCACACTCTGCCAGCAGGCGGAAAATCTCCCACTGAATATCCCATTCTTGCTCAACGGCCGGGTTAGCACGCAGCTCTTCGTCGGTCATTTCGCGACCTTCCTGGGTCATTTCGAGCATCGCGACGGTCGTAATGGACGCTTTACTGACTTCGATGGCGTGCTCCAGCGTTTCACCACTCAGGCGGGAGTGGATCAGCTCACTTAACGCCACGCAGGCATCAATCGCCGGGTAGACACCGTACAGGTCAAAATCATCCGCAGCGGGGATCGCCTCTTCCAGCTTTTCCAGCTGGGAGTCAAAATTCACCTTCGCGTCTTTCACCGTCAGCGTTTCCCAGATTAAATCCAGGATACGACGATAAATCTGGCCTTCGCCAAACGCCGTCTGCTTGCAGAACGCGGCATAGTTGGGATACATGCGCTCGCACAGGCAAGCCATAAAGGTCACGTGCTGCCAGCTTTCCAGCTTCTCAAGGCGCAGATGAATCGGGTTTTGTAACATGATGATGTCTCGAATCGAAAATTAGCCGCAGTTTACCTGAATCACGGCTGAATTTCCTGCCAACGAATGAATGCCGGACGCGAGGAGGCGACAGCATCTGCCCAGCGCGTCGGCTCCGGTAAGCGGTAGCCCTTCATGCAGCGCTGTACCCACGCCAGGGCGCTGTCCATGCTCACCCGGTGACCGGTGGCGATAAAGAGCGGGTTACAGCGCGCCTTGCTGCGCCAGACCCACGCTAACTGCTCGCCTTTATGGATAAGCGGTGCCAGCGCGCCCGGCTCGGCGGAGAGAGGTTCAAACGCGCCGCACAGGCGTTTCTTGGCGACGCCGATGGTCGGCACATCCACCAGCAGCCCAAAGTGGCTGGCAACGCCTAAACGGCGCGGGTGTGAAATACCGTGTCCATCAACAAACAGCAGGTCAGGTTTTTGCGAGAGTTGCTCCCACGCTGCCAGCAGCGCGGGATATTCGCGAAAGGAGAGAAAGCCCGGAATGTACGGCATGGTGGTCGCGATACGCGCCACCTTGTACTCCACCAGCTCAAGCGAAGGGTATTTCAGCACCACCATCGCCGCTCGCGTCACTTCCCCACCCTGCTCGAACCCGACGTCCGCTCCGCCAATGTACTGCGGGGGATCCTTATCCAGACGATCCTCGCTGATCACCGATGAGGCCAGTTCGATTTGTTGAGCGCGTAGCGACGCGAGATCCATAACCACTCCTTACTTGTGATACTGGGCAGAAAGCCGATGCACCGCCTCCACAAATACGCCAGCGTGTTCTGGCGGCACATCCTGATGAATGCCGTGGCCGAGGTTAAAGACGTGGCCTTCACCCTGGCCGAAACCAGACAGTATAGTCGACACTTCTTCTTCAATGCGGGCGGGCTGAGCATAGAGCATGGACGGATCCATATTACCCTGCAGCGCCACTTTGTCGCCCACGCGACGGCGCGCATCGGCGATATCGGTGGTCCAGTCGAGGCCCAGCGCGTCACAGCCGGTCGCCGCCATCGCTTCCAGCCACTGACCGCCACCTTTGGTGAACAGCGTCACAGGCACGCGGCGGCCTTCATTTTCCCGCAGCAGGCCGTCGACGATTTTGTGCATGTAATACAGGGAGAACTGCTGATAATCGCGTCCGGTCAGCACGCCGCCCCAGGTATCGAAAATCATCACCGACTGCGCACCGGCTTTAATCTGCGCGTTCAGATAGAGCGTGACGCTCTTCGCCAGCTTGTCGAGCAGCGCATGCAGCGCCAGCGGCTCGGCGTACATCATCTTTTTAATCATGGTGAAGGCTTTGCTGCTGCCCCCTTCCACCATATAGGTCGCCAGCGTCCACGGGCTGCCGGAGAAGCCAATCAGCGGCACTTCGCCTTTCAGCTCGCGGCGGATGGTGCGTACGGCGTTCATCACGTAGCCCAGCTCGCCTTCCGGATCGGGGATCGGCAGCTTATCCACGTCGGCTTTGCTTTTGATTGGGGAGGTGAAACGCGGACCTTCACCGGTTTCGAAGTACAGGCCAAGGCCCATCGCATCCGGAATGGTCAGAATATCCGAGAAGAGGATCGCAGCATCCAGCGGGAAGCGGCGCAGCGGCTGGAGCGTGACTTCGCAGGCCAGCTCGGCGTTTTTGCACAGCGACATAAAATCGCCCGCCTGCGCGCGCGTGGCTTTGTACTCTGGCAGATAGCGTCCCGCCTGGCGCATCATCCACACCGGGGTGACATCAACGGGCTGGCGCAGCAGCGCACGCAGATAACGATCGTTCTTCAGTTCGGTCATTTTTGCAGTTCCTTAAGCGTCATGGCCTCAGTGTAACACTACTCATACTCGGCCCGACACATCGCCACGGTATCTTCTATCAGCCGACGCGCCACGGTGCCAGGCGGAGGCAACAGCGGTAAATCGTCATAGCGATACCAGTTCGCTTCCAGCAGCTCTTTCTGATCGATAACGATCTCGCCGCTATCGTATTCCGCCATAAACGCGGTCATCAGCGACATCGGGAACGGCCAGGGCTGGGAGGTGACGTAGCGCAGGTTCTTCACCTTAATACTGCTCTCTTCCATCACCTCGCGCGCCACCGCCTGTTCCAGCGTTTCGCCTACTTCGACGAACCCGGCCAGCACGGTGTGAATGCCGTTGCGATGACGAGTATGCTGCGCCAGCAGGATGGAATCCTCCCGACGGATAGCGACGATAATGCAGGGTGCAATCTGAGGATAGTAGCGCTCGCGGCAGTGGCTGCAGAGCATCGCCCACTCGGTTTTGCTCGGGTGCATGGTATGACCGCAGTAGCCGCAGTATTTATGCGAGCGGTAAAACTCCGCCAGCTGCACGCCGCGCCCCGCCAGCTGGAACAGCCCGACATCCTGATCCAGCACCTGCCGCACAGACCCCATATCCTGGCGACGCGCTTGTTGGATCAACCACACCGGCTCGCCCTGCCACTCGCCGATCCACATCGCGGTTTGTCCGACAAGATCGAACATTTCCGCCGTGCCATGGGGGATTTCCCCGGCGGGCAGCCATAATTTTTGTTCGTGACTGACGATCCACCAACCCAGATCTGATTTTTCAATAATACGATCCATATCTATTGCACTACCTTCGCTTCACTGACATGTTGTTAGCATTGTGGTTACATTTTGGATAAGCAGATTCAATCCTATACCTTGCGGAGTCGACCATGTTAAACCAGCTAGAGAGCCTGACTGAGCGCGTTAGAGGAAGTAACAAACTGGTGGATCGCTGGCTACACGTGCGCAAGCATCTACTCGTGGCTTATTACAATCTGGTCGGTATTAAGCCTGGCAAAGAATCGTTTATGCGGCTGAATGAAAAAGCGCTGGATGATTTTTGCCAGAGCCTGGTCGACTACCTGTCCGACGGCCATTTCAATATTTATGAACGCATTATCCGCGAAATGGAAGGGACAACACCGTATTTAGCGGCCAGCAAACTCTATCCGCTGCTGGAAGCCAACACCCAGCAGATCATGGATTACTACGATTCCACGCTCGAAAACGCCATCGATCACGATAACTATCTTGAGTTTCAGCAGGCGCTGTCCGATCTCGGTGAAGCGCTGGAGGAGAGATTCACGCTTGAAGATAAGCTGATCGCCCTCGTGCTGGACAATGACGTGAATACCAGCAATGAAGAGAACGTCGCGCGCCCTGCTTGAGTTCTTAATCGTTAACGAGTAATTTACAACCATTCGCCCCTCTCACGAGGGGGATTTTTCTTGTCGGAGTGCCCAGTGTGAAAGCACGGGCTGAGACCGTTAATTCGGGATCCGCGGAACCTGATCAGGCTAATACCTGCGAAGGGAACAAGAGTCACACAGCTGTTGTATCGCCTGAGGGCGATCCTCTCTTGCTTCATCCGTCGTCTGACAAGCCATGTCCTTCACTTTGGAATGAGCTATGTCTACTGCAAAACTGACCCGCCGCGAACAGCGCGCACAGGCCCAACACTTCATCGATACCCTGGAAGGCACTGCTTTCCCGAACTCTAAACGTATCTACATTTCCGGCTCGCAGGCCGATATTCGCGTCCCGATGCGTGAGATCCAGCTCAGCCCGACGCTTATCGGCGGCAGCAAAGAGGATCCGCAGTTCGAAGACAACGAAGCCGTGCCGGTATACGACACCTCCGGCCCGTATGGCGATCCCAATGTGGCAATTAACGTCCAGCAGGGTCTGGCAAAGCTGCGCCAGCCGTGGATTGACGCGCGTAATGACAGCGAAGCGCTAAACGAGCAAAGCTCTGCTTACACCAAAGAACGCCTGGCCGACGACGGTTTGGACGAGTTGCGCTTTACCGGCCTGCTGACGCCAAAACGCGCTAAAGCGGGTAAATGCGTGACCCAGCTGCACTACGCGCGCCAGGGCATCGTCACGCCGGAGATGGAGTTCATCGCCATCCGCGAAAACATGGGTCGCGAGCGCATCCGTAGCGAAATACTGCGCTATCAGCATCCGGGCGAAGGCTTTGGCGCTCGTCTGCCGGAGAACATCACGCCGGAGTTTGTGCGTGACGAAGTGGCTGCCGGTCGCGCCATTATCCCCGCCAACATCAACCACCCGGAATCCGAGCCGATGATTATCGGCCGCAACTTCCTGGTGAAGGTCAACGCGAACATCGGTAACTCTGCCGTCACCTCCTCCATCGAAGAAGAGGTGGAAAAGCTGGTCTGGTCCACGCGCTGGGGTGCGGACACGGTAATGGACCTCTCCACCGGCCGCTATATTCACGAAACCCGCGAGTGGATCCTGCGTAACAGCCCGGTACCGATTGGCACCGTCCCGATTTATCAGGCGCTGGAGAAGGTCAACGGCATTGCCGAAGACCTCACCTGGGAAGCGTTCCGCGACACGCTGCTGGAGCAGGCGGAACAGGGCGTGGACTACTTCACCATTCACGCGGGCGTGCTGCTGCGCTACGTGCCGATGACGGCGAAACGTCTGACCGGCATCGTCTCGCGCGGCGGCTCCATCATGGCGAAGTGGTGCCTGTCACATCATCAGGAAAACTTCCTCTACGAACACTTCCGCGAGATCTGCGAAATCTGCGCCGCGTATGATGTCTCTCTGTCACTGGGCGACGGCTTGCGTCCGGGCTCTATTCGCGACGCGAATGACGAAGCGCAGTTTGCCGAACTGCACACGCTGGGCGAGCTGACCAAAATCGCCTGGGAATACGACGTGCAGGTGATGATTGAAGGCCCAGGCCATGTGCCGATGCAGATGATCCGCCGCAATATGACCGAGGAGCTGGAGCACTGCCACGAAGCGCCGTTCTATACCCTGGGGCCGTTGACCACCGACATCGCGCCGGGCTATGACCACTTCACGTCAGGCATTGGGGCGGCGATGATCGGCTGGTTCGGCTGCGCCATGCTCTGCTACGTGACGCCGAAAGAGCACCTCGGCCTGCCTAACAAAGAAGACGTGAAGCAGGGGCTGATTACCTACAAGATTGCCGCCCACGCGGCGGATTTGGCGAAAGGCCACCCGGGCGCGCAAATCCGCGATAACGCCATGTCGAAGGCACGCTTTGAATTTCGCTGGGAAGACCAGTTCAACCTGGCGCTGGACCCGTTCACCGCCCGCGCCTATCACGACGAGACCCTGCCGCAGGAATCGGGCAAAGTCGCGCACTTCTGCTCTATGTGTGGGCCGAAGTTCTGCTCGATGAAAATCAGCCAGGAGGTGCGCGACTACGCCGCCGCGCAAACCATTGAAGTGGGTATGGCGGACATGTCAGAAACCTTCCGCGCCAAAGGCGGCGAAATCTACCTCAAAAAAGAGGAGGCGTAATGTACCAGCCCGATTTTCCCCCGGTGCCCTTCCGCTTAGGGCTTTATCCGGTGGTGGACAGCGTGGAGTGGATAGAGCGCCTGCTGAAGGCTGGCGTTCGCACCCTCCAGCTGCGCATCAAAGATAAACGCGATGACGAGGTGGAAGCCGATGTGGTTGCCGCCGTCGCGCTTGGGCGTCGACATAACGCCCGCCTGTTTATCAACGACTACTGGCGGCTGGCCGTTAAGCACCGGGCGTACGGCGTGCATCTGGGCCAGGAGGACATGGAAACAACGGATCTGAGCGCTATCCGTCAAGCCGGGTTGCGTCTTGGCGTTTCAACGCATGATGACATGGAGATCGACGTGGCGCTGGCGGCCCGTCCCTCTTACATCGCGCTGGGTCACGTCTTCCCGACGCAAACCAAGCAGATGCCCTCCGCACCGCAGGGGCTGACGCAGCTGGCGAGTCATGTTAAGCGTCTGGCGGATTACCCCACCGTCGCCATCGGCGGGATCAGCCTTGAACGTGCCCCGTCGGTGCTGGATACCGGCGTCGGCAGTATCGCCGTCGTCAGCGCCATCACCCAGGCCGCTGACTGGCAGGCCGCGACCGCACAGCTGTTAAAGCTGGCAGGAGCAGGCGATGAATGATCGTGATTTTATGCGCTACAGCCGTCAGATCCTGCTGGAGGATATCGCCATCGACGGGCAGCAAAAACTGCTCGCCAGCCGGGTGCTGATTGTCGGTCTGGGCGGCTTAGGCGCGCCCGCCGCGCTTTATCTGGCGGGTGCGGGCGTCGGCACGCTGGTGCTTGCCGACGACGACGAGGTACATCTCAGCAACCTGCAGCGGCAAATTCTTTTCACCATGGAGGATATCGACCAGCCTAAAGCGCAGATCACCCGGCAGCGGCTGAACCAGCTTAACCCGGACATCGAGCTGATTGCCCTGCAGGAGCGGCTCGGTGGTGAACGCCTGCAGCGTGAAGTTGCCCTTGCCGACGTGGTGCTGGACTGCACGGACAATATGGCGACGCGTCAGGCGATTAACGCCGTCTGTGTGGCACATAACACGCCGCTTATCACCGCCAGCGCGGTCGGTTTCGGGGGACAGATGATGGTCCTGACGCCGCCGTGGGCGCAGGGCTGCTATCGCTGCCTGTGGCCGGACGATGCCGAGCCAGAGCGTAACTGCCGCACCGCAGGCATTCTCGGTCCAGTCGTTGGTGTGATGGGCACGCTGCAGGCACTGGAGGCCATCAAGCTGCTCAGCGGCATAGAGACGGAACGTAATACGCTGCGGCTGTTTGATGCGCGCTCAAGCGGCTGGCGTCACCTGGCCTTGCACCGCGCCAGCGGCTGCCCGGTATGCGGAGGCAGCGATGCGCATTCTGTTTAACGATGAGCCAATGAAGTGCGATGACGGACTTACCGTTGCCGTGCTGCTCGAAAGGCTACGCCAGCTCAAGCCGGGAACGGCGCTGGCGCTCAATCAACAGATCCTGCCGCGCGAGCAGTGGGAACATCAGCAGGTCAATGAAGGCGACCAGATCCTGCTGTTTCAGGTCATCGCAGGGGGCTGAAATGTTACGTATTGCCGATAAAGTTTTTGATTCGCATCTGTTTACAGGTACCGGAAAATTCGCCTCGCCGCAGCTGATGGTGGATGCCATCCGTGAAAGCGGCAGCCAGCTGGTGACGCTGGCGATGAAGCGCGTGGACCTTCGCCAGCATAACGATGCCATTCTTGCGCCTTTACTGGAGGCAGGCGTTACGCTTTTACCGAATACCTCCGGCGCGAAAACGGCCGAGGAGGCGATTTTCGCCGCACAGCTGGCGCGTGAAGCGCTCGGCACCCGCTGGCTGAAGCTGGAAATTCACCCGGATGCGCGCTGGCTGCTGCCCGACCCGATTGAAACGCTGAAAGCAGCTGAAAAGCTGGTGCAGCAAGGGTTTACCGTCCTGCCTTACTGCGGCGCCGACCCGGTCCTGTGTAAACGGCTGGAAGAGGTCGGCTGCGCCGCCGTCATGCCGCTGGGAGCACCCATCGGCTCCAACCAGGGGCTGGAAACCCGGGCGATGCTGGAGATCATCATCGAACAGGCCACCGTGCCCGTGGTCGTGGATGCGGGCATTGGCGTACCAAGCCATGCCGCGCAGGCGCTGGAGATGGGTGCCGACGCGGTTCTGGTGAACACGGCTATTGCGGTGGCTGACGATCCGGTCATGATGGCGCGTGCGTTTCGCCTGGCGGTGGAGTCAGGTTTGCTGGCACGGCAGTCTGGCCCCGGCTCCCGCAGTGTTCAGGCGCAGGCCACCAGCCCGCTGACCGGTTTCCTGGAGGCGCTCTGATGACCACGTTTACCGATCGCTGGCGGCAGATCCACTGGGACGATATTGCCCTGCGCATCAACAGCAAAACGGCTGCGGATGTCGAGCGTGCGTTAAACGCGCGTCATCCGACCCGCGAAGACATGATGGCCCTGCTTTCACCGGCGGCTAGCGCCTACCTTGAGCCGATGGCGCAGCGCGCGCAGCGGCTCACCCGCCAGCGCTTTGGCAACACGGTGAGCTTCTACGTGCCGCTTTACCTCTCAAACCTGTGCGCCAACGACTGCACCTACTGCGGCTTCTCCATGAGCAACCGCATTAAGCGTAAAACGCTCGATGAAGGTGAGATTGCGCGCGAGTGTGCGGCCATTCGTGAAATGGGCTTTGAGCATCTTCTGCTGGTCACGGGCGAACATCAGGGGAAGGTGGGAATGGACTATTTCCGTCAGCATCTTCCGGCTATTCGCCGTGAGTTTGCATCGTTGCAGATGGAAGTGCAGCCCCTGTCGCAGGACGAGTACGCAGAACTGAAAACGCTTGGGCTGGACGGGGTCATGGTCTACCAGGAAACCTATCACGAGGCGACGTACGCCCGGCATCACCTGAAGGGGAAAAAGCAGGACTTTTTCTTCCGGCTGGAAACGCCGGACAGGCTGGGGCGCGCCGGGATCGACAAAATCGGCCTCGGCGCACTGACGGGGCTTTCAGACAACTGGCGAGTGGATAACTATCTGGTGGCGGAACATCTGCTGTGGCTCCAGCAGCATTACTGGCAGAGTCGCTACTCCATCTCTTTCCCCAGATTGCGTCCGTGTACAGGCGGCGTCGAACCGGCCTCGGTGATGGATGAGCGCCAGCTGGTACAAACTATCTGCGCGTTTCGCCTGCTCGCCCCGGACGTTGAATTATCGCTCTCAACGCGTGAGTCGCCGGCGTTTCGCGATCGCGTTATCCCGCTTGCGATTAACAACGTCAGCGCGTTTTCCAAAACGCAGCCGGGCGGTTACGCCGACGATCGTTCGGAGCTGGAGCAGTTTGCGCCACACGATGCTCGACGTCCGGAAGCCGTCGCTGAAGCGCTGATCGCCCAGGGGCTTCAGCCTGTCTGGAAAGACTGGGACAGCTGGCTGGGACGCGCCTCGCAATTACGTTGAAATGTGCTGCAACTACGTAAAAAAATGACGAGGCGTCTTCTGAGATAAACACCGGGCAGTTGTGAACAGGTGCCCGGTTTTTCTATTCTGCTTTCGTCAGCAACGGATGCTGTCCAGGGCGAAAAGCTTCTTCCTCGTTTCGCCCTGCCTCCGCCCAAACATAACAAAAGTTGAGAAAATAAAAATAATGAGTAGTTTCTTAATGATTCTTAAGATAAATCATCTCGCCTGAAATCCTGTTCCGTATAATTCGCTACTAACCTCAGGACAGCGACTAAGCTGAGAGAATATCAGCAGGCGTAACGTATTCATCATCTGGATTAATCTACAGCTCATGGCACTTCACAGTAAAAAGCTCTCTTTCACCCGGCCGATTATGGTCAGCTTTGCGGGGATCCTCTGCAGCTTCGCGCTGATCGCCGTGTTGATTACGCTTTCTCAGAGAAAGGATTTTCTGGAGGATTATCATAAGATTAATGGTAATTTCACCCATAACCTGGCGGTGAACTATACCGAATCCATCCTGCGTGAAAACGACTATATTTTGGGGCGTGCAGCGATGTATTTTGCGCGCAATGACCGGCTGAATCAGACAATCAACGTCGATCCGGCACAAGGGCTGCAGATGTTAATGCATTTGCAAAACCTGATGCCGACCGTGTCGTCCATCTCTTTGACAGACACGCAGGGGCATTACCTGCGCGCGCCGGAAGTGCTTCCAACGGAAAAGAGCAAGACATTCGACGCGCGAACCCGCCCGTGGTTTATAGGCCAGGCAGAGGCCAGTATCTTTAGCCACTATACCAGCCCCTATATGGACTACTTTACCGACCACCCAACCGTCACTCTCTACAAGCCGGTGATTTCACCCGAAGGCAGGCTGAAGGGAACGCTCGCTTTTCATCTCGATTTAACCTCTATGGGTTATACCCTCCGCCAAATGGTGGCCCCCGTACAGGGTGAATTTTTCGTCGTCGAACGCGATGGTACCGTGGTACTTCACCCGGACACGGGGGCGCTCTTTAAACCGTACGTCAGCGAAGCGCTGATGGACAAAATGACCAGCGGCGAAGGCCATTTATTCGATCCAAAAAGCAAATCCTGGTACTACTACTACTCCTTCACCAACCCGGACTGGTTTGTTATTTATCGAGTATCCGACGCCACGCTTACCGCCATTACCCGCCACGAAACCGTTGTTGTCAGTTGGGGATTTGCACTCGCAGCCATTATCATCATTCTGTTTGGTTTGTACCTGCGCCATGCTTCCCGTACTGTGCTGATGAATATTATCAACGCCATCAAAACCGGGGATGTCAGCCAGGCCCCGCGCCTTGAGGCAATGCTCAGCCATACCATTCAGTCAAACAAAGAGCGTGAACAGGCCTATGTGCGTCAGGCAACCCATGATGCATTAACGGGCTGTAAAAACCGCCGCGCTTTCGACAACGATGTGGATGAACTGCTGAACGCCCATCAACCTTTCGCGCTGGGCCTGATCGATATCGATAACTTCAAATCCATTAATGACACCTGGGGACACCTGAGCGGCGATATCGTTTTGCGTAACGTTGCCCGCGAGGGGATCCAGATCATGCAGCCCCATCACATCTCTGTTTACCGCTACGGCGGCGAAGAGTTCGCGGTGATCTTCCATACGGAGCCGATCGCTACCGCTCACGCGCTGCTGGAAGCGTGGCGCACCGCCGTGGAACGGCGCGTCTGGCGTGAGGAAAACCTGCACGTGACGTTCAGTGCGGGCCTGGGGGAATGGCACTTCGAGCCGCTGGAACACTTTGTAGGTAGCGTCGATGGCGCGCTTTACACGGCAAAACAGCAGGGAAAAAATCGTATCGTTCGTACATCTGACAGCGAGTGACCACAAAATTGTAACCGGTTTCAGAAAAATGCCGATTTCTTTGTGATGCCTGACACACAATCACGGTAAAGCGGTTGTTGAAGCGGTCTGCACGGGATAATTATCAATAAACACATGTAGATCGAGGCTGATTATGAAGAACATCGTTTTATGCTGTGCAGCGGGAATGTCAACCAGCATGCTGGTTCAACGTATGAAAGATGCCGCGCAGAAAAAAGGGGTTGAAGTCACCATTAAAGCCGTTCCGGTCGCGGAGTTTAAAGACAATATCGCGACGGCCGACATCGTATTGCTGGGGCCACAGGTAAAATACGAGCAGGCGAAACTTCAGGCGCAGGCCGACCCGCTGGGCAAAAAAGTCGCGGTGATCGACATGATGGATTACGGCATGATGAAAGGTGATGCCGTACTGGAAAAAGCGCTCAAGCTGCTGGAGTCATAATGGAAGACTTAGAAACCACAATCATGGAACTGCTGGTGAACGCGGGCGCGGCGAGAAGTGCTGCTCTGACCGCACTGCAGATGGCACGTAAAGGCGACTTTGACGAAGCCGAGAAGGCGATGGAAGAGTCGCGCGAATATGTGAAGCACGCGCATACGATCCAGACGCAGCTTATCGGTCTTGACGAAGGCACCGGGAAGCTTCCGGTTAACCTGATCACCGTTCACTCTCAGGATCACCTGATGAACGCGATGGTCATTCAGGATCTGGCGGGCGATATGATTGAACTTTATCGACGGATCCCGTTGGTAAACTGATAACATACAGATGTAAAAAAACCCGCCGAGGCGGGTTTTTTGTTGTCGGGTGGCGCTACGCTTACCCGACCTACGAGGCATATGCCCGGTAATGTTTATTACCGGGCATCAACGATTACTCGTTGTCGGAACCGCCCAGACCTGCGTTCAGCAGTTCTGCCAGGCTCGCGGATGCATCTTCTGCAGTGACCTGCGGTGCAGCTGGCAGTTCGCCCGCAGCACGACGACGCATACGATCCTGGTGGTACGCATAACCGGTACCTGCCGGGATCAGACGACCCACGATGACGTTCTCTTTCAGACCGCGCAATTCATCACGCTTACCAGCAACAGCCGCTTCGGTCAGGACACGCGTGGTCTCCTGGAACGATGCTGCAGAGATGAAGGACTCGGTTGCCAGAGACGCTTTGGTGATACCCAGCAGATCGCGCGCGAAGGTCGCACCGATTTTGCCGTTCGCTTCCAGATCGCGGTTAGCAATCTTAACGCGAGAGTATTCAACCTGTTCGCCTTCCAGGAACTCGGAGCTGCCTGCGTTTTCGATGGTTGCTTTACGCAGCATCTGACGAACGATAACTTCGATGTGCTTATCGTTAATCTTAACGCCCTGCAGACGGTAAACGTCCTGTACTTCGTTGGTGATGTAACGCGTTACCGCGTGTACGCCACGAAGACGCAGAATGTCGTGCGGAGCTTCTGGACCATCGGAAACCACGTCACCACGTTCTACACGTTCACCTTCGAACACGTTGAGCTGACGCCACTTAGGAATCATCTCTTCGTACGGCTCGCTGCCATCTACTGGGGTGATAACCAGACGGCGTTTACCTTTGGTCTCTTTACCGAAGGAAATGATACCGCTGATTTCAGCCAGGATTGCAGGCTCTTTCGGACGACGTGCTTCAAACAGGTCCGCAACGCGTGGCAGACCACCGGTGATGTCCTTGGTACCGCTGGATTCCTGAGGAATACGCGCCAGAGCATCACCCGCACCGATCTGAATACCATCTTCCAGCTGTACGATCGCTTTACCCGGCAGGAAGTACTGCGCAGGCATGTCGGTACCAGGGATCAGAACGTCGTTACCCTGACCATCAACGATTTTCAGTGCAGGACGCAGATCTTTACCACCGGCAGTACGTTCAGCAGAATCCAGAACCACCAGAGAAGACAGACCGGTCAGCTCGTCGGTCTGACGAGTAATGGTCTGGCCGTCGATCATGTCAGTGAAGCGGATGAAACCACTTACTTCGGTGATAACCGGCATGGTGTGTGGATCCCAGTTTGCAACGGTTTCACCGCCGGCAACCTGCTCGCCATCACCTTTCGCCATAACCGCACCGTAAGGCACTTTATAGCTCTCTTTGGTACGACCGAATTCGTCGATCAGCTTCAGCTCGGTGTTACGAGAGGTCACAACCAGCTTGCCTGCGGAGTTAACAACAGACTTCGCATTGCTGAGCTTGATGCTACCTTTGTTTTTCACCTGGATGCTGGATTCAGCAGCCGCACGAGATGCCGCACCACCGATGTGGAACGTACGCATCGTCAGCTGTGTACCCGGCTCACCGATGGACTGTGCCGCGATAACGCCGATTGCTTCACCTTTGTTGATGATGTGGCCACGCGCCAGGTCACGACCGTAGCAGTGCGCACATACACCAAAGTCGGTGTCACAAGATACAACGGAACGCACTTTCACTGAGTCAACAGAGTTCGCTTCCAGCAGGTCACACCAGTGCTCGTGCAGCAGCGTGTTGCGTGGAACCAGAATGTCTGCAGTGCCCGGCTTCAGAATGTCTTCCGCGGTCACACGACCCAGAACGCGATCGCGCAGTGGCTCTTTAACATCACCACCCTCGATAACCGGGGTCATGGTGATACCTTCGAGGGTGCCACAATCGTCTTCGGTCACAACCAGATCCTGCGCAACGTCAACCAGACGACGCGTCAGATAACCGGAGTTTGCTGTTTTCAGTGCGGTATCCGCCAGACCTTTACGAGCACCGTGCGTGGAGATGAAGTACTGGAGTACGTTCAGACCTTCACGGAAGTTCGCGGTGATTGGCGTTTCGATGATGGAGCCATCTGGCTTCGCCATCAGACCACGCATACCTGCCAGCTGACGAATCTGTGCTGCGGAACCACGCGCACCGGAGTCGGCCATCATGTAGATGCTGTTGAAGGAAACCTGCTGCTCTTCTACGCCGTCACGGTTAATCACGGTTTCGGTCTGCAGGTTATCCATCATCGCTTTGGATACACGATCGTTCGCCGCTGCCCAGATATCGATAACTTTGTTATAGCGTTCGCCTGCGGTTACCAGACCAGACTGGAACTGCTCCTGGATCTCAGCAACTTCGGCTTCCGCTTCAGAGATGATCTCGTGTTTCTTCTCTGGGATGACCATGTCATCGATACCAACAGATGCACCTGAACGCGCTGCATAAGCAAAGCCGGTGTACATTGTCTGGTCAGCGAAGATTACGGTCGGCTTCAGACCCAGAATGCGGTAACAGGTGTTCAGCATTTTGGAGATCGCTTTCTTGCCCAGCGCCTGGTTGACGATGGAGAAAGGCAGACCTTTCGGTACGATCATCCACAGAATGGCACGGCCAACGGTCGTGTCTTTCAGGCTGGTTTTCGCCACGAATTCGCCGTTTTCATCTTTTTCGTATTCGGTGATACGCACTTTAACGCGCGCATGCAGAGAGGCCAGGCCAGCGCGATAAATACGCTCAGCTTCTTTCGGGCCAGTCAGCACCATGCCTTCGCCTTTGGCGTTAACACAGTCACGGGTCATGTAGTACAGACCCAATACAACGTCCTGAGAAGGAACGATAATTGGTTCACCGTTCGCTGGAGACAGGATGTTGTTGGTAGACATCATCAGCGCACGCGCTTCGAGCTGGGCTTCCAGCGTCAGCGGTACGTGAACAGCCATCTGGTCACCATCGAAGTCGGCGTTATAAGCCGCACAAACCAGCGGGTGAAGCTGGATAGCTTTACCTTCGATCAGGACTGGCTCAAATGCCTGGATACCCAGACGGTGCAGTGTTGGTGCACGGTTCAGCAGTACCGGGTGTTCGCGGATCACTTCGTCCAGGATATCCCAAACGACAGCTTCTTCACGCTCAACCATTTTCTTCGCGGCTTTGATGGTGGTGGCCAGGCCACGCAGTTCCAGCTTGCCGTAAATGAACGGTTTGAACAGCTCCAGTGCCATTTTCTTCGGCAGACCGCACTGATGCAGACGCAGGTATGGACCTACGGTGATTACAGAACGACCGGAGTAGTCAACACGCTTACCGAGCAGGTTCTGACGGAAACGACCCTGTTTACCTTTGATCATGTCGGCCAAAGATTTCAGAGGACGTTTGTTCGAACCGGTGATCGCACGACCGCGACGACCGTTATCCAGCAGGGCATCTACCGCTTCCTGCAGCATACGTTTTTCGTTGCGTACGATGATGTCCGGCGCAGCCAGATCCAGCAGACGCTTCAGACGGTTGTTACGGTTGATAACGCGACGATACAGATCGTTCAGATCGGACGTTGCGAAACGACCACCATCCAGCGGTACCAGTGGACGCAGATCTGGCGGCAGAACCGGCAGAACGGTCAGGATCATCCACTCTGGCTTGTTGCCAGACTGAACGAACGCTTCCAGCAGTTTGATACGCTTGGTCAGCTTTTTACGCTTGGTTTCGGAGTTAGTTTCGTTCAGCTCTTCACGCAGCTGCTCGCACTCTTGCTCCAGATCCATGCTCTTCAGCAGGGCCTGGATAGCTTCCGCACCCATCTTCGCGTCGAATTCGTCACCGAACTCTTCCAGCGCGTCCAGATACTGTTCTTCGGTCAGAATCTGGTTACGTTCCAGGTTCGTCATACCGCCTTCGATCACAACATAAGATTCGAAGTACAGAACACGTTCGATATCGCGCAGCGGCATATCCAGCAGCAGGCCGATACGGGACGGCAGAGATTTCAGGAACCAGATGTGAGCAGTCGGAGACGCCAGCTCGATGTGGCCCATACGCTCACGGCGTACTTTGGTCTGGGTCACTTCAACGCCGCACTTCTCACAGATCACACCACGGTGTTTCAGGCGCTTGTACTTACCGCACAGGCACTCGTAGTCTTTTACTGGCCCGAAAATACGCGCACAGAAAAGGCCGTCACGCTCAGGTTTGAACGTACGGTAGTTGATGGTTTCCGGCTTTTTAACTTCACCAAAAGACCATGAACGGATCATGTCTGGCGAAGCCAGAGCAATTTTGATCGCATCAAACTCTTCGGTTTTAGTCTGCGCTTTCAGAAACTTTAATAAATCTTTCACGGATTTGCTCCCGTCGGAGTTAGCACAATCTGGTGTCGGGGGTGAACCCGACACCAGTGACCTGTTTGAGCGAGAATTACTCGTCTTCCAGTTCGATGTTGATACCCAGCGAACGAATCTCTTTCAACAGTACGTTGAAGGATTCTGGCATGCCCGGCTCCATCTGATGGTTGCCGTCCACGATGTTCTTATACATCTTGGTACGACCGTTCACGTCATCAGACTTAACGGTGAGCATTTCCTGCAGGGTGTATGCTGCGCCGTATGCTTCCAGCGCCCACACTTCCATCTCCCCGAAGCGCTGACCACCGAACTGAGCCTTACCACCCAGCGGCTGCTGAGTAACCAGGCTGTAAGAACCGGTAGAACGAGCGTGCATCTTGTCGTCGACCAGGTGGTTCAGTTTCAGCATGTACATGTAACCTACGGTTACCGGACGCTCGAACTGTTCACCGGTACGGCCGTCAAACAGCGTAATCTGACCAGACGTTGGCAGACCACCCAGTTGCAGCAGCTCTTTAATTTCAGCTTCTTTTGCACCGTCGAATACCGGCGTTGCAATTGGCATACCCTTACGCAGGTTTTCCGCCAGACGCAGAACTTCATCATCGCTGAAGGTGTTCAGGTCGACTTTCTGACGCACGTCGGTACCCAGATCGTAGGCACGCTGGATGAATTCGCGCAGTTTCGCGACTTCTTCCTGCTGCTTCAGCATGGCGTTAATCTTGTCGCCGATACCTTTCGCAGCCATACCCAGGTGGGTTTCCAGGATCTGACCGATGTTCATACGAGACGGTACACCCAGTGGGTTCAGTACGATATCTACCGGCGTACCGTTAGCATCGTGCGGCATATCTTCGATCGGGTTGATCTTAGAGATAACACCCTTGTTACCGTGACGACCTGCCATCTTATCACCAGGCTGGATCTGACGTTTAACGGCCAGATAAACCTTAACAATCTTCAGCACGCCTGGTGCCAGATCGTCGCCCTGAGTGATTTTGCGGCGTTTCGCTTCGAGTTTTTTCTCGAACTCGTGTTTCAGTTCGTCATACTGCTCAGCCAGCTGTTCCAGCTGATTTTGTTTCTCTTCATCGGTCAGGCCCAGTTCCAGCCAGCGATCGCGTGGCAGTTTGTCGAGCTTCTCAGCTTCAACGCCACCGGCAACCAGCACCGCATAGATACGGCTGAACAGACCCGCTTCGAGGATCTGCAGTTCTTCAGACAGGTCTTTCTTAGCCTGTTTGAGCTGCATCTCTTCGATTTCCAGCGCACGCTTATCTTTCTCAACGCCGTCACGGGTGAAGACCTGAACATCGATAACCGTACCGGAAACACCGTTTGGTACGCGCAGAGAAGAGTCTTTAACGTCAGACGCTTTCTCACCGAAGATTGCACGCAGCAGTTTCTCTTCTGGCGTCAGCTGGGTTTCACCTTTAGGCGTAACCTTACCAACCAGAATGTCGCCGCCGGTCACTTCAGCACCGATGTAAACGATACCGGATTCATCCAGTTTAGAGAGCGCAGCTTCACCCACGTTCGGGATGTCAGCGGTGATCTCTTCTGGCCCCAGCTTGGTGTCACGGGACACACATGCCAGTTCCTGAATGTGGATGGTGGTGAAACGATCTTCCTGAACCACACGCTCGGAGACGAGGATGGAGTCTTCGAAGTTGTAACCGTTCCACGGCATGAACGCTACGCGCATGTTCTGACCGAGCGCCAGTTCACCGAGGTCGGTGGACGGACCGTCTGCCAGCACGTCGCCACGTTCAACTGGCTCACCCAGAGATACGCAAGGCATCTGGTTGATACAGGTGTTCTGGTTAGAACGGGTGTATTTGGTCAGGTTATAAATGTCGATACCCGCTTCGCCCGGATACATCTCGTCTTCGTTAACTTTGATAACGATACGGGATGCGTCGACGTACTGAACGGTACCGCCACGCTTAGCAACTGCAGTAACACCGGAGTCAACGGCAACAGCACGTTCCATACCGGTACCAACCAGCGGCTTATCAGCACGCAGAGTTGGAACGGCCTGACGTTGCATGTTCGCACCCATCAATGCACGGTTGGCGTCATCGTGTTCCAGGAACGGGATCAGGGACGCACCGACGGATACCACCTGCTGGGTGGATACGTCCATGTAGTCAACCTGGTCGCGGCTGAACAAGCTGGATTCGCCTTTGCTACGGCAGGTAACCAGATCTTCTACAAAGTGGCCTTCGTCATCCAGGTTGGAGTTCGCCTGAGCGATAACGTAGTTGCCTTCTTCGATAGCAGACAGGTAATGAATTTCGTCGGTAACAACACCGTCGGTCACTTTACGATACGGAGTCTCGAGGAAACCGTATTCGTTAGTCTGTGCGTACACGGACAGGGAGTTGATCAGACCGATGTTTGGACCTTCAGGCGTTTCGATTGGACATACGCGACCGTAGTGGGTCGGGTGTACGTCTCGAACTTCAAAGCCTGCGCGTTCACGGGTCAGACCGCCTGGGCCGAGTGCAGAGATACGACGTTTGTGCGTAATCTCAGACAGCGGGTTGTTCTGGTCCATGAACTGAGACAGCTGGCTTGAACCGAAGAACTCTTTCACTGCTGCAGAAATCGGCTTGGCGTTGATCATATCCTGAGGCATCAGGGTATCCAGATCGCCCAAAGACAGACGCTCTTTCACCGCACGCTCAACACGCACCAGGCCAACGCGGAACTGGTTTTCCGCCATTTCGCCTACGGAACGGATACGACGGTTGCCGAGGTGGTCGATATCATCCACTTCGCCTTTACCGTTACGGATATCGATGAGCTTCTTCATCACTTCGATGATGTCGTCTTTGCTCAGGATACCGGAACCTTCGATCTCATCACGCAGCAGAGAACGGTTGAACTTCATACGACCAACCGCGGACAGATCGTAGCGGTCTTCGGAGAAGAACAGGTTCTCGAACAGGCTTTCCGCCGCTTCGCGAGTTGGTGGCTCACCAGGACGCATCATGCGGTAGATTTCTACCAGCGCGCTCAGACGATCGGTGGTTGGGTCGACACGGATAGTCTCAGAGATATACGCGCCGTGGTCCAGATCGTTGGTGAACAGCGTTTCGATACGTTTGTGGCCAGACTGGCTCAGCTTAGCCAGCAGATCCAGGCTCAGCTCCATGTTCGCTGGGCAGATCAGCTCACCCGTTGATTCATCAACGTAATCTTTCGCGGCTACTTTTCCTGCAATGTACTCAACCGGAACTTCGATGAGTTTGATATCATCTTTTTCCAGCTGGCGGATATGGCGCGCGGTGATACGGCGACCTTTTTCCACATACACTTTGCCGTCGGCTTCGATGTCGAACGACGCGGTCTCACCACGCAGACGTTCCGGCACCAGCTCCATCTGCAGCTTGTTGTCGCGGATTTCAAAGATCACTTTCTCAAAGAACAGGTCCAGGATCTGTTCAGTGGTGTATTGCAGCGCACGCAGAATGATGGTTGCAGGCAGCTTACGACGACGGTCGATACGGACAAACAGGTTGTCTTTCGGATCGAACTCGAAGTCCAGCCATGAACCACGGTAAGGAATGATACGTGCGTTATACAGTACTTTACCGGAAGAGTGTGTTTTACCTTTATCGCTGTCGAAGAAGACGCCCGGGCTACGATGCAGCTGGGAAACGATAACACGCTCAGTACCGTTGATTACGAAAGTACCGTTGTCTGTCATGAGTGGAATTTCACCCATGTAGACTTCTTGTTCTTTAATGTCTTTAACGGTGCCTTCCGGCGCTTCGCGCTCGTAGATCACCAGACGCAGTTTTACGCGCAGCGGTGCGGAATAGGTCACGCCACGGATCTGACATTCCTGAACGTCAAACACCGGTTCGCCAAGGCGGTAGCTGACGTACTGCAGCTCGGAGTTACCGCTGTAGCTCTGAATCGGGAACACGGAGCGGAAGGCTGCTTCCAGACCGTACTGCCCTTCAGGATCTTGCTCGATAAACTTCTGGAACGAGTCAAGCTGGATAGAAAGGAGATATGGAATGTCCAGAACTTGTGGACGTTTACCAAAATCCTTACGAATACGTTTTTTCTCGGTATAGGAGTAAACCATAGGGTTCCTCAGCTCGCTGACAAGTCGACCCATCTGTCCGACGAAGGGACAGTTTGTGCAACACCATTTTGTGGACCGGAAAATTGAATACTTTCCGCAATACCTGTTGCTATCACGCTTAAATCATTTCGTCGCGATTTACACAGAGCGAGCACCCTGTCGCAATATATTAAGTCGTCGATAGAAACATGCATTGTCAGGACAACCAGCAGTCAAACAGTGTGAAATGCTACTGATGCCTTACAGCGCAAAAAGGCTGGTGACTAAAAAGTCACCAGCCATCAGCCTAATGACTTAGGCTGCAACCAGAAAAGTTGGCTTATTTAACTTCAACTTCAGCGCCAGCTTCTTCCAGAGATTTTTTCAGTGCTTCTGCGTCGTCTTTGCTCACGCCTTCTTTCAGCGCAGCTGGAGCAGATTCTACCAGGTCTTTAGCTTCTTTCAGACCCAGGCCAGTTGCGCCACGTACTGCTTTGATAACAGCAACTTTGTTAGCGCCAGCAGCTTTCAGAATTACGTCGAATTCAGTTTTTTCTTCAGCAGCTTCAGCCGGGCCCGCAGCTACAGCTACAGCAGCAGCAGCAGAAACACCGAATTTTTCTTCCATTGCAGAAATCAGTTCTACAACGTCCATTACGGACATAGCTGCAACTGCTTCAATGATTTGATCTTTAGTGATAGACATTTAAATTGTTCCTGAAAATCAGAATAAGTTTATACGTAAGCGAATGCTTTATAAAGATAACTGCGATTAAGCAGCTTCTTTCGCATCGCGAACAGCAGCCAGAGTGCGAACCAGTTTGCCAGCCGAAGCTTCTTTCATGGTTGCCATCAGGCGTGCAATTGCTTCTTCGTAGGTCGGCAGGGTTGCCAGGCGATCGATTTGCGATGCCGGGATCAACTCACCTTCAAAGGCTGCAGCTTTGACCTCAAATTTTGCATTCGCTTTCGCGAACTCTTTGAACAGACGAGCAGCAGCGCCCGGGTGTTCCATAGAGTATGCAATAAGGGTCGGACCAACAAACGTGTCTTTCAGGCACTCGAACTGAGTACCTTCAACTACGCGACGCAGCAGGGTGTTACGAACAACACGCATGTATACGCCAGCTTCACGACCTGCTTTACGCAGTTCAGTCATTTTGTCTACAGTAACGCCACGGGAATCCGCAACTACTGCAGACAGCGCGCCTTTGGCTACTTCGCTGACTTCAGCAACAATCGCTTGTTTGTCTTGAAGATTTAAAGCCATTAGCTTTGCTCCTGGATGTTTGCCGGAACTCATGTCCCGGAACTCACTTCACTCTCCCCAACGAGGAGAGCGTCTTAATACGGTGAGCAGAAACAAGCCAGAGTATTCAAAAATAATCTTAGCGTTCTGTCACCGTCTACGCAGGGGATTAAGTCTCTTGCGAAACACCTGCGGTCTTCGACGGAGGCCTGGATTAGGCCAGGCTCCAACGAACAATTCTGTTAGCCGCTAACTTTCGTTAGCAAACATGGGGGTAAGATTGTAGACAAAATCACCGCCCACGTAAAGGCATTAGTTTGCAGCAGCGCTCAGGCCAGCCTGGTCAACTGCAACACCTGCACCCATGGTGGTGGAGATGCTAACTTTCTTGATGTACACGCCTTTCGCCTGAGTTGGTTTTGCTTTTTTCAGCGCAACCAGCAGAGATTCCAGGTTTTCTTTCAGTTTGTCAGCGTCAAAGTCCACTTTACCGATGGTGGTGTGGATGATGCCGTTTTTGTCGTTACGATAACGAACCTGACCTGCTTTAGCGTTCTTAACCGCTTCAGCAACGTTAGGGGTTACAGTACCCACTTTCGGGTTTGGCATCAGGCCACGTGGACCCAGAACCTGGCCCAGCTGGCCAACAACGCGCATTGCATCTGGAGAAGCAATAACAACGTCAAAGTTCATTTCGCCTTTCTTGATCTGATCAGCCAGATCTTCCATACCTACCAGTTCAGCGCCGGCAGCTTTAGCAGCTTCAGCGTTTGCACCCTGAGCAAATACAGCTACGCGAACGGAACGGCCAGTACCGTGTGGCAGTACAGTTGCGCCACGAACGTTCTGATCGGATTTACGAGCGTCGATGCCGAGGTTAACGGCAACGTCAACGCTTTCAACGAACTTAGCAGTTGCCAGTTCTTTCAGCAGAGCGATAGCTTCGTTGATGTCGTACTGTTTGGTCGCATCAACTTTGTCACGGATCACGGACATGCGCTTGGTCAGTTTAGCCATTTCTTAGTCCTCCACTACCAGGCCCATGGAACGTGCAGTACCTTCGATTGAGCGAGTCATCGCTTCAATGTCGGCACCAGTCATGTCGGCAGCTTTGGTCTGCGCGATTTCCTGCAGCTGAGCGCGGGAAATTTTACCCACTTTGTCTTTGTTCGGTTTACCGGAACCAGACTTGATACCAGCCGCTTTCTTCAGCAGAACTGCTGCTGGAGGGGTTTTGGTAACGAAAGTGAAAGAACGGTCAGCGTAAACAGTGATTACGACTGGGATTGGCAGACCTTTTTCCAGGGATTCAGTTTTTGCGTTGAACGCTTTACAGAATTCCATGATGTTCACACCCTGCTGACCCAGAGCTGGACCAACTGGTGGACTTGGGTTCGCCATACCAGCTGCAACCTGCAGCTTGACGTAGGCTTGTACTTTCTTAGCCATTCTAAAATCCTCTGATTGGGTGATAGCGCCTCAGAGAGGCTCCCCGTGAATAAAATTCGTTTTACGGGCCGTAACCCATAAAAACAAAAGGCGCGAAATTGTATTCCAATCTCGCGCCTTGTGCAACGATTTAATCGCCGCTTTTTTGATCGCTGCTTAGGCTTTTTCGACCTGTGCAAAGTCCAGCTCTACCGGGGTCGCACGACCGAAGATAGAAACAGACACTTTCAGGCGGGACTTCTCGTAGTCCACTTCTTCAACGACGCCGTTAAAGTCAGCAAACGGACCGTCATTAACACGAACCATCTCACCCGGTTCAAACAGCGTTTTCGGACGCGGCTTATCACCCACCTGCTGCAGGCGGTTCATAATCGCATCAACTTCTTTATCGCTGATTGGCGCCGGACGGTCAGACGTGCCGCCGATAAAGCCCATCACGCGCGGTACGCTGCGCACCAGGTGCCAGCTCGCGTCGTTCATCACCATCTGAACCAGCACGTAACCCGGGAAGAATTTACGCTCGCTTTTGCGACGTTGGCCGCCACGGATCTCGACCACTTCTTCGGTCGGAACCATCACTTCGCCAAATAACTCTTCCATGTTGTGTAATTTGATATGCTCACGCAGCGACGTAGCTACGCGGCCTTCAAAACCGGAAAACGCCTGAACGACGTACCAACGCTTTTTAGGGGCTTCAGACATCTTAGAACCTCAGGCCAGTGATAAAGGAAACCAGGCGAACCAGAATACCATCCAGTCCCCACAGGATCAGTGACATTACAGCGGTAACCGCCGCTACGATCAGCGTGGTGTGCAATGTTTCCTGGCGAGTCGGCCAAATGACCTTGCGGACTTCGGTACGTGCTTCGCGAGCGAAAGCGACAGTCGCTTTGCCTTTTGTCGTCAACAGCGCGACACCACCCGCTGCAGCAATCAGAATTACCACTGCAAGCGCGCGTAGCGGCAGCATCATGTCACGATAAAGATAGTTGCCAACAATTGCCACGATCAGCAGCACGGCTACAACTACCCATTTCATCGCTTCCAGGCCGCGCCCGCTCCCTTGAGCTTCGGTATTCGCACTCATAAACCAACCTGTCAGAAGTATTCTACAAACATTTTCACCCCGCGATTGCGAGGCAAACCAAATCGAAATGCTTATTCGCTTTTCGGATTATACGCTCTCTGCAGAGCCTGTCTCAGCAATGATTATGACAAAAATAATCACTGATGAGCCAGGTTCTGATGTGAAAGCGTGCAAAAAGGGCATCAAATGATGCCCTTTTATTGCGCATTGCGTCAAATGTTATCAGCGATTAGCCGAGAACTTTAGCAACAACGCCCGCGCCAACGGTACGGCCGCCTTCACGGATTGCGAAACGCAGACCATCGTCCATCGCGATTGGGTGGATCAGAGTCACAACCATCTTGATGTTGTCGCCTGGCATTACCATCTCAACGCCTTCTGGCAGTTCGATGGTACCGGTCACGTCAGTTGTACGGAAGTAGAACTGTGGACGGTAGCCTTTGAAGAACGGAGTATGACGGCCGCCTTCGTCTTTGGACAGGATGTACACTTCAGATTCGAACTTGGTGTGTGGCTTGATTGAGCCTGGCTTCGCCAGAACCTGACCACGTTCGATTTCTTCACGTTTGATACCACGCAGCAGAACACCCACGTTCTCACCAGCACGGCCTTCGTCCAGCAGTTTGCGGAACATTTCAACGCCAGTACAGGTAGACTTAGCAGTCTCTTTGATACCAACGATTTCAACTTCTTCACCAACTTTGATGATACCGCGCTCTACACGACCGGTAACAACGGTACCACGACCGGAGATGGAGAATACGTCTTCGATTGGCAGCAGGAATGGCTTGTCAATCGCACGCTCTGGTTCTGGGATGTAAGAATCCAGGAAGCCAGCCAGTTCGATGATTTTCGCTTCCCACTCTGCGTCGCCTTCCAGCGCTTTCAGCGCGGAACCACGAACGATTGGGGTATCGTCGCCTGGGAAATCGTACTGAGACAGCAGTTCACGAACTTCCATCTCTACCAGTTCCAGCAGCTCTTCGTCATCAACCATGTCGCATTTGTTCAGGAACACGATGATGAAAGGAACGCCTACCTGACGACCCAGCAGGATGTGCTCACGAGTCTGAGGCATTGGGCCGTCAGTCGCAGCAACAACCAGGATCGCGCCGTCCATCTGCGCAGCACCGGTGATCATGTTTTTAACATAGTCGGCGTGGCCTGGGCAGTCTACGTGTGCGTAGTGGCGAGTCGGGGTGTCGTACTCAACGTGGGAGGTGTTGATGGTGATACCACGAGCTTTTTCTTCTGGTGCGTTATCGATCTGGTCGAATGCGCGAGCAGAACCACCGTAGGTTTTTGCCAGAACGGTAGTGATTGCAGCGGTCAGCGTTGTTTTACCATGGTCAACGTGGCCGATAGTACCGACGTTAACGTGCGGTTTTGTACGTTCAAACTTTTCTTTAGACATCGATTGTCCCTCTAAGACACGGATAAATCGGTGATATCACCACATCAACCAGGCGAAATGCCTGAACTGTTGAATACATTTAAATTGAAACAGAGAGAAACGGGAGGAGAAGTGAAGTGGTGCTGATACCCAGAGTCGAACTGGGGACCTCACCCTTACCAAGGGTGCGCTCTACCAACTGAGCCATATCAGCACGTATTGGAGCGGGCAGCGGGAATCGAACCCGCATCATCAGCTTGGAAGGCTGAGGTAATAGCCATTATACGATGCCCGCATCCTGAAACTCGGCTACCCAGTTCTTTCTGTAACAAAAAAAGAGATTTCTCTCTTTTCATGTTCGAGCTGGCTAATTTTTCCAACCAGCTCCGGCGGCATTTACGCTGCCAGAAAGTGGTGGTGGGGGAAGGATTCGAACCTTCGAAGTCTGTGACGGCAGATTTACAGTCTGCTCCCTTTGGCCGCTCGGGAACCCCACCGGACTTGATGGTGCCGACTACCGGAATCGAACTGGTGACCTACTGATTACAAGTCAGTTGCTCTACCTACTGAGCTAAGTCGGCATCAAGTAGCGCGCATTCTATGGAGACATGCGCAGTCATGCAACTAAAAAATTGCATAAAACGTTCTTTCGCTCACATTTTATGCGAAACCAGTGCTAACCGCTTTAAATTCATCCGCTCGCGGTCAAATATTCAACATGAACCCCTGATTTACCCCTTCTATACCGTACCGTGATACCTCCCGCGTAAAGCATCGCTTTCCCATATTTTTTCTTATTATTCCTGTCATCTGGTGTTAACCTCCTGCCCATTGTCCAAAATTAACTATGTGAAGAGCCATGACCCGGCAGTTTTGTGCTGGCTCACAGAAGCATGCTTATGAGCAAAAAAGAGCAAACGTTAATGACACCTTATCTTCACTTTAACCGCAGCCAGTGGGCTGCCCTGCGTGATTCCGTTCCCATGACGCTGACGGAAGGTGAAATCGCACGGTTAAAAGGGATAAACGAAGATCTGTCCCTGGAAGAGGTGGCAGAAATTTATCTTCCCCTCTCTCGCTTGCTTAACTTCTATATAAGCTCGAACCTCCGCCGCCAGGCGGTACTGGAACAGTTCCTCGGTACTAACGGTCAGCGTATTCCTTATATCATCAGTATCGCGGGCAGCGTGGCAGTGGGTAAAAGCACCACCGCGCGCGTGTTACAGGCGTTACTGAGCCGCTGGCCAGAACACCGCAGCGTGGAACTGATTACCACCGACGGCTTCCTGCATCCCAATGAAGTATTGAAAGAACGCGGGTTGATGAAGAAGAAGGGCTTCCCGCTCTCTTATGATATGCACCGTCTGGTGAAATTCGTCTCTGATCTGAAATCGGGCGCGCCTAACGTCACCGCGCCGGTTTACTCGCATCTGATTTACGACCGTATCCCGGATGGCGACAAAACGGTTGTGCAGCCAGACATCCTGATTCTGGAAGGGTTAAACGTGCTGCAAAGCGGGATGGATTATCCTCACGACCCGCATCACGTCTTTGTTTCCGACTTTGTTGACTTCTCTATCTATGTCGATGCGCCGGAAGATCTGCTGAAAAGCTGGTATATCAACCGCTTCCTGAAGTTCCGCGAAGGGGCGTTCACCGATCCTGATTCCTACTTCCATAATTACGCCCAGCTCTCTAAAGAAGAGGCGATCAACGTCGCAACGGGACTGTGGAATGAGATCAACTACGTGAACCTGAAAGAGAACATCCTGCCAACACGTGAGCGCGCCAGCCTGATCCTCACCAAGAGTGAGAAACACGCTGTCGACCAGATCCGTCTACGGAAGTCATAACGCAGATATAAAAAAACCGGCTTCACGCCGGTTTTTTTCTTTACGCATGCGGCTTTTCGCCATTTTCATCCTGATCGACCGCGAAGCAGGCCACCAGTTGTCCACGATAATCCTTCAACTGTGGCTGCAACTGCGTGCAGGGCCCGAAGCGTCGGCTACAGCGGGCATTGAACGCACATCCCGGAGGTGGATTCAGCGGGCTTGGCAACTCGCCGGTCAGCTTAATGCGCTCACGACGATCGTCCGGATTCAGACGCGGCGTCGCAGACAGCAGTGCCTGGGTATACGGGTGACGAGGATTATTGAAGATCTGCTCTTTCGTCCCTTTCTCCACGCAGCGCCCTAAGTACATCACCATCACTTCATCGGCAATGTGCTCCACGACAGACAAATCATGTGAAATGAACACATACGACAGCCCCAGATCCTGCTGCAGATCCATCATCAGGTTCAGCACCTGCGCACGTACGGATACGTCGAGCGCAGAAACAGGCTCATCGGCAATCACCACGTCCGGGTCAAGCATCAGACCGCGGGCGATGGCGATACGCTGACGCTGGCCGCCCGAGAACATATGCGGGTAGCGATCGTAATGCTCAGTTTTCAAACCCACTTTCGCCATCATCGCCAGCGCTTTCTCACGACGCTGCTCTTTGCTCAGGTTGCTGTTGATAAGCAAAGGCTCTTCCAGAATCTGACCCACTTTTTTGCGCGGGTTCAGTGAACCGTACGGGTTCTGGAACACAATCTGGATTTTCTGGCGACGCAGCTTCTGCGCCTGTGGGTCGTGCTTGAGCAGATCCTGCCCCTGATAGTACAGTTCGCCGCCGGTTGGCACTTCAATCATCGTCAGCAGACGGCCCAGCGTCGATTTGCCACAGCCGGACTCCCCCACCACCGCAAGCGTTTTACCGCGCTCAAGGGTAAAGGAGACACCGTCCAGCGCTTTGACCAGGCGCTCAGGAGCAAATAAGCCCTTCTTCACCGGGTAGTGTTTTTTCAGGTCGATGGCCTGCAACAGCAGTTGTTGCGTACTCATAGTGTTGGCCTCCCGGCATCATCGAGTGGATAGTGGCATTTGGACTGGCGACCGTCAGCCAGCAGATTGAGCTCTGGCTCGTCGACGCGGCATTTATCCGTCGCATACGGGCAGCGCGGGTTAAGCAGACAGCCCTGCGGACGGTCATATTTACCGGGCACAACCCCAGGAAGCGAGGCCAGACGCGCTTTATCCTGCGCAAATTCCGGCAGCGCACGCAGCAGAGCCTGCGTATACGGATGACGCGGGGCACGGAAGATATCGTGCGAACTTCCGGTCTCCACCACCTGGCCTGCATACATCACGATGATTTTGTGTGCCGCTTCAGCCACCAGCGCCAGATCGTGCGTAATCAGCACCAGCGCCATATTCTCTTTCTGCTGCAGCTCCAGCAGCAGCTCGATGATTTGCGCCTGGATGGTTACATCCAGCGCGGTTGTCGGTTCATCGGCGATCAGCAGTTTTGGCCGACAGGCAATTGCCATGGCGATCATCACGCGCTGGCTCATCCCGCCGGATAACTGGTGCGGATACACATCCAGACGCGATGCCGGATCGGGAATACCTACCTGCGTCAGCAGATCGATAGCGCGCTGACGACGGGTTTGCTTGTTCCCCCCCTGATGCACCTTGATGGCTTCCATAATCTGGAACCCCACGGTGTAACACGGGTTCAGGCTGGTCATTGGGTCCTGGAAGATCATCGCCACTTCCGCGCCCACCAGCTGGCGGCGCTGCTTCTCGGAAATGCGCTGCAGGTCCTGACCATTAAATTCCAGGCTTTCCGCCATTACGCGGCCGGGATAATCAATCAGCCCCATAATTGCCAGCGAGCTGACTGACTTGCCGGAACCAGACTCCCCTACGATACCAACCACTTCACCCTGATTTACGCTGTAGCTGATGCGGTCCACGGCGCGAAACGGTGTGCCTTCGTCGCCGAAGTGTACCGATAATTTATCTACATTTAATAACGCCATCTCGTGCCTCTTACTGCTTCAGTTTGGGATCAAGTGCATCACGCAGACCATCACCCATCAGGTTAAATGCCAGCACCGTCAGCAGAATCGCCAGACCCGGGAAGGTGACGACCCACCAGGCGCTTTGCGCGAACTGCAACACGTCGGAGAGCATAGTGCCCCACTCCGGTGTTGGCGGCTGCGCACCCATGCCAAGGAAGCCAAGAGCGGCCATATCGAGAATGGCGTTAGAGAAACCGAGCGACGCCTGAACAATCAGCGGCGCAAGGCAGTTAGGCAGAATATTGACGAACATCTGGCGCATCGCACCCGCACCCGCCACGCGAGAAGCGGTGACGTAGTCTCGATTCACCTCAACCAGGACAGCCGCACGGGTTAATCGGACATAGTGCGGCAGCGCAACGAACGTCAACGCCAGGGCAGCATTACCTATCGAAGGTCCAAAGACCGCCACCAGCACTAGCGCCAGCAGCAGGCTTGGCAACGCCAGCATGATGTCGACGATACGCATGATGACGTTATCGACGATACCGCCGAAGTAGCCAGCCACCAGGCCGAGCACAACGCCCATGATCAGCGACAGTACAACAACGAGGCAGCCCACCAGCAGCGACAGACGCGCGCCGTACATCAGACGCGACAGCACGTCACGACCCACATCATCGGTACCGAGCAGGTGCGTCAGGCTACCGCCGTCCTGCCAGGCAGGTGGCGCGAGTAGCGCATCGCGGAACTGGTCCGCCGGGTTATACGGTGCGAGGAAGTTCGCAAACACCGCAATCAGGATCATGATAACAACATACACCAGCCCTACCACCGCGCCTTTGTTGCGCTTGAAGTAGTGCCAGAACTCCTGCAGCGGCGTCATAGGAACCGGTGCAGCGACCACGTTATTTTGAGTGACTTCTGACATGACGGCCCCTTACTTCTTATGACGAATACGCGGGTTCACCACGCCGTACAGCAAATCGACCAGCAGGTTGACGAGGATAATCATCGTCGCAACCAGCAGTACACCGCCCTGCACAACCGGATAGTCACGGCGTTGCAGCGCGTCAATCAGCCAGCGACCGAGGCCCGGCCAGGAGAAGATGGTTTCCGTCAGGATCGCCCCTGCCAGCAGCGTCCCCACCTGCAGACCGATAACGGTAACGACCGGCAGCATGGCGTTACGCAGGGCATGAACGATGATCACGCGCATGCGGGTTAACCCTTTGGCACGCGCGGTACGGATGTAATCTTCGCCCAGCACTTCCAGCATGGAGGAACGGGTCATACGCACGATCACCGCCAGAGGAATGGTGCCCAGCACCATCGCAGGCAGGATCATGTGCGCGACGGCATCAATGAAGTTGCCCTCTTCGCCCCAGATAGCCGTGTCGATCAGCATAAAGCCGGTGAGCGGGTTGGTATCATCAAGGAAGACCATATCGCTGACGCGCCCGGAGACCGGGGTTAGGTTCCATTGCACGGAGACCAGCATGATCAGCATCATGCCCCACCAGAAGATAGGCATGGAGTAACCGGTCAGCGCCAGACCCACGGCGGTATGGTCAAAAATAGAGCCACGCTTAACGGCAGCCAGTACCCCAACAGGAATACCCACCGCAGTGGCGAAAATCATGGCGCAGATGCCCAGTTCCAGCGTCGCTTTGAAACGCGGCACGAACTCGTCCCACACCGGAAGACGGCTTTTGAGTGAAATCCCTAAATCACCGTGCAACACGCCCCAGATATAGTGGAGGTACTGCTGCCACATTGGCTTATCAAGGCCAAGTTCAGCCAGCAGCTGCGCATGACGCTCAGGGGAGATACCACGCTCGCCCGCCATAATCATTACCGGGTCGCCGGGGATCATATGGACGAAGGCAAAAGTGAGAAGGGTGATACCGATAAACGTCGGGATAACGAGTCCCAGACGTCGGAGGATGAACTGCAACATAACCCGGATTCTCTCTGA
The DNA here is from genome assembly GCF_014103035.1 of Enterobacter sp. RHBSTW-01064. Taxonomy (NCBI): domain Bacteria; kingdom Pseudomonadati; phylum Pseudomonadota; class Gammaproteobacteria; order Enterobacterales; family Enterobacteriaceae; genus Enterobacter; species Enterobacter sp. RHBSTW-01064. Next base: position 143,429 of record NZ_JABXOU010000003.1, read on the forward strand.
TGACGCACGACCAGTGGCGTGACGTCTGTATTGCTCACAAATGTAAATTCCCTCTCCCTGTGGGAGAGGGTTAGGGTGAGGGGATGCATGCACGACCCTCACCCCTGCCCTCTCCCAAAGGGAGAGGGAGAACACCCTACTTATTATTCAACAGATACGTTTTCGAAGTGGTGTTTGCCCAGTGGATCAACCACGTAGCCCTTCACTTCTTTACGCACTGGCTCGTACACGGTGGAGTGAGCAACAATCAGCGCCGGGGCCTGATCGTGCATAACAACCTGCGCTTGCTTGTACAGTTCAATACGTTTGTTGTGATCGTCGGTCGCACGCGCCGGCTGGATCAGATCTTCAAACGGCTTGTAGCACCAGCGAGAGTAGTTGGAACCGTCTTTCGCTGCCGCGCAGCTGAACAGGGTGGCGAAGAAGTTGTCCGGATCCCCATTGTCGCCGGTCCAGCCCATCATCACCGCCTGGTGTTCACCCGCTTTGGCGCGCTTCAGGTACTCGCCCCACTCGTAGGTCACAATCTTGGCCTGAACGCCGATCTTCGCCCAGTCAGCCTGAACCATTTCCGCCATACGGCGCGCGTTCGGGTTATATGGACGCTGAACAGGCATTGCCCACAGTTCAACGGTAAAGCCTTTATCCTGGCCTGCTTCTTTCAGCAGCGCTTTCGCTTTCTCAGGATCGTAGGTGTAGTCTTTAATGTCGTCGTTATAGCCCCACATGGTTGGTGGGATCAGGTTCTTGGCAGCAACGCCAGCGCCCTGGTAAACGGCTTTGATGATCGCTTCTTTGTTCACCGCGTAGGTCAGCGCCTGACGCACTTTCACGTCATCAAACGGTTTCTTCTCGGTGTTGAAGGAGAGATAGCCCACGTTCAGGCCAGCCTGCTCCAGCAGGTTGATGTTCTTGTCCTGCTTCATACGAGCGATGTCAGCCGGGTTCGGGTACGGCATAACCTGACATTCGTTTTTCTGCAGTTTTGCGTAACGCACGGAAGCGTCAGGCGTGATGGAGAAGACCAGGCGGTCAATCTTCGGTTTGGTGCCCCAGAAGCCTTCGAAGGCTTTGTACAGAATGCGGGAGTCTTTCTGGTACTGCAGCAGCTGGAATGGACCGGTACCGATTGGATTCAGGTCGACTTTCTCCGGCGTACCGGCTTTCAGCATGTTGTCCGCGTACTCTTTAGAGAGGATAGAAGCGAAGTCCATGGCCAGGTCAGCCAGGAATGGCGCTTCCGGACGCGTCAGCACGAACTGAACGGTTTTATCGTCCACTTTTTTCACTTCGGCGATCAGGTCCGGCAGACCCATTCCTTCGAAGTACTCATAGCTGCCGCCAGACACTTTATGGTACGGGTTCTGGGCATTTTTCTGACGGTCGAAAGAGAACACAACGTCGTCGGCGTTAAAGTCGCGCGTTGGTTTGAATTCTTTGCTGTCCTGCCACTTCACGCCCTGACGCAGGTGGAAGGTATAGGTTTTACCGTCTTCGCTGACTTCCCACTTCTCAGCCAGACCCGGAATCACTTCCGTGGTGCCGGTTTTAAATTCAACCAGACGGTTATAGATCGGTACAGAGCTTGCGTCGTACGTCGTACCAGAGGTAAAGAGCTGTGGGTTAAAGCCTTCCGGCGAGCCTTCAGAACAGTAAACCAGGGTTTTTGCCTGTACGCTTGCTGCTACGGTCATAGCCACCAGGCTCAGACCAAGCTTTAGCATCCCTGACTTCTTCAAGGAAATACTCATTATTCTGCTCCAATGTGATGTTTTGCTTTGTTGTGTTACGCCGCCTGACCTTTATTTATTTTTTACCCGGTCTGGTCGGTGATGCCCGAAGGCTTTAAAGGGATGGAGAATCCTTTCAGAAGAGCGTTTGAGTTGCAGCGCAGATCGTCCCTGAAATGCCCCTCATGCCCTACAATCTGTCAACAGAATGTGAAAACGTCAATACAGGTGACGGGGATTTACGCGGAGTGTGAGAAACCGCAAACAAAGATTAAAAAAACCTCCAGCGCCAGTTTTCAGCAGGGAAATTTATGCTACTCGCCATGTGGCAGCACAAATATCTTCATATTTCGCAACATGTAGTGATTAACTTTTATTCAGATTGGGTAAATTTTCTTGCGGAATGGTGATTATCTGAGCACTAAATTCCGCGAACGTTAAAACGCACAGCGAAAAATGCTGAGGTTATCCATAAGCAACGCGAAAAAAGATCAATCCATATATAAAAAAATACAATGGATAATGTCACAAAATCGTTAACAGGCAGGGTGAAGCAAGGCTAAGGGGCGTTTTAATGAGTCTGGCTGGCTAACGCCATAATGCAAAAAGGGCTAACCTTGCGGTTAGCCCTTTTTTAAATGTGGTCGGCGAGAGAGGATTCGAACCTCCGACCCACTGGTCCCAAACCAGTTGCGCTACCAAGCTGCGCTACTCGCCGAATGCGGAGCGCATCTTACTGCTGAGGTGCGCCCCCGTCAATCCCTTATTTTCAAAAAGCCATTCAACTGGCGATATTCTCGCCAGAGCAGCTACTGCGCGGCTTTTGCGGTGTTATCAGGGAGTTTACACCAGTTGTTGTTTTCGTTAATTCCACCGTTCGGTGAGGTATAGCCGAGACAACCCATAATGGTATCGTACAGCTCGACGTGACGGCGCGGGACCTTGATCTCTGCCTGCTGCTTCAAATGCGCAAACATTTTGGCTTTGTCAGGGTTCTCAAGGTACTTATCCGACATCCACATGATCATCGGCACGCGGAACTGCTCCGGCGGCGCAAGCTTGCGTGGCGTACCGTGCAGGTGTTCTTTTTCGTTGATGGACTCGCCGTGGTCAGCCGCGTAGATCACAATCGCTTTCTTATCGCGAAGCTCGTCGATCACCCTGCTCAGGAACGTGTCCACATACAGAATCGAGTTGTCGTAGGCATTGATCAGCTCCTGCTTGCTGCAGTTTTTGTTAATGCCGACACACTCAGGCGTCCATTTCGCGAAATCGCGCGTATAACGCTGGTAATAGCTGTAGTGCGAGCCTTTGGTATGCAGCACGATAAGGTGCTTACCCTGCGGATGGTTTTTCAGCGACTGTTCCATCTCGGAGAGCAGCAGCATGTCATCGACATTCTTCCCACGGTTGCGCGGCTCGGCACCAATCTGCTCACGATAGGCGATGTTATCCGCCATGGTGTTGGTGTAGAACCACATCTCACTTTGCATAGCGAACAGGTCGGAGCTAAATCCAAGCTGCTTCAGAACAGCAAACACGTTCTGCTCTTTGAGGGTACGCTGCGGGTTATCGCTGGCACCGCCCTCACGCACAAACATACAGCGCAGAGAGAGCTTCGTCGCGGTATCGCAGGAGTAACCGCGGTAAGCCACGAGGTTCTTTTCCTGGGCCAGTTTTGGCGTGGTATCGCGGTCATAGCCGAGAATACCCATATGATCCCAGCGCGTGGTTTCACCGATAACAAAGACGACGTAGGTATCATCCAGCCCGTCAGCCGGTGCCACGTAATTGAATTTTTTCGTCGGATTCATCAAGGATTTTACATCACTCGATTCATCCGCCTGTGCCCAGGCATACAGGCCTAAGGCCGAGAGCCAGTTGGAGGGCAAATAAGAGTTAGCGACCACACCGCCGTAGCTTGGCATGTCGACGCCCGTCGCTTTTTCGATACGTTTTTGCTGTTTTTCCATCAAGCGAATCGGTGCCCAGACCAGTAATCCGGCCAGCAGGACAACGGCGATATTCCGGATCCGCTGCCCGCGCGTGCGCAGCTGGCGTAACAACGTATAGCGGCAGGTATTACTCCAGATAAAGAAGAGCGGTATCAGACAGGTTAAAACCGTCCAGACGATAAAGCCCTTACCTACGACCTCTTTCGAGAGATCGATATCGGTGGTCATGACTGACGCCACAATCCCATAGCCAATGACCACATTCATAAAGGTCATGTAATAACTGGCGGCGGCAGAGATAATGACAACCAGTGAAGCCAGAATTTGCCACGGGCGTCGGCCAAAAAGGGAAAGCAGACGTAACAGGAAGAAGGTAGCGAGGATGGAACCGAACACTTCAATTGCAGCAAAAATTCCATTTCTTACGGTGAGGTGCTCGAAATAACCTTCCACTCGTCTGAACAGCACCGCGCCATTCAGAAACAAACCGATATAGACAGCCAGCATCAGACACAATCTTTGCTGGGTAAGAGACCTAATGTATTTCATGCAAACAACCCTGGGGGAAGGGGTATAGAGACCCGCCGACTCTCATCGAGAAAACAGACAGAGTAAGTATGTGCGTAGGAAAGCGTTATCAGAAACGTCTACAAGCGCGGTAAGTAGACCACAGCGGGAGAGAAAAGTGGCAGCAGAGAATGTGATCCGTGCAAATTTTTACAAAAAAGCAAGTCAGGAAGCGTATCCCTCAGCGCAAAAAAAGAGGCCATTACGGCCTCTTCTTATTCGTTACGCATGCGCTTCGCTAAATACTTCTCGCTGCGGCTGACGAATCGTCGTCGACAGCGCCAGGGAAATAATCAGCAAGGCAAATATCACGCAGAAGGTCACATAGAACCCGCCGAACAATGAAGCAATTAACGAACCGCAGATACTGCCGATCCCGAAGCCCAGATAGATGACGCCGTAGTTTTTTGCCAGATTGTTCAGGCCAAAGAACTCGCTCACCAGAGACGGGAAGACGGTAATGGTGCCGCCAAAGTTAAAGGCCACGCAGGCAATCGCGGCAAAGAAAGTGGCCTCATTCAGCGGTGCAAACAGCAGCGCCGCCATGCCCACCAGCGAAACCACCTGCCCTATCGTAATGACCCGGATACGGGCAATTTTATCAGACAGAATACCGAGCACCAGACGGCCCGAGAGGTTGGCAATAGAAATCACGGTGACCGCATTCGCCGCCGTGGCCGCATCCAGTTTCACCATGCCCTGCGCGATATCTTTCGCCACGCCAATGACATACAGACCGCTCATGCAGGCCGTCAGGAACATCACCGCCAGCATCCAGTACTGTGGTTTGCGCATGGACTGAGCCAGGGTGAAGTCGTTTTCCACCACACCGTTAACGGATTTCACTTCCTGCTGCGGCGCATCGGCCATCAGCGTTGCACCGAACAGAATCATCACCAGAACGATAACGCCCCAGATCATAAAGGTTTTTTCGAGGCCAACGGAGGCCAGCAAATGGGAATCGATAAATTTGAACCCGAGGCTGCCCAAACCATATGAACCGATGGCAAACGCAGAGATCAAACCTTTACGCTCCGGGAACCACTTCACGCAGTTCGACAGCGTCAGCAGATAACCAGCACCGTCTGCCAGACCCACCAGCACCCCGGCGCTCAGCCAGAGCATCATCAGGTTGTTGGAATGCGCCGTCAGGAAAAAGCCCACGCCCAGCAGGATCCCGGACGCCATGGTGACGCGCTTAACGCCAAAGCGCTCCTGCAGTTTGCCCGCGACGGAAGAGGAAAGCGCCAGCCCCAGGCTCAGCAGGCCGAAAGAGAACGCCACCTGGCTCACCGGTGCACCGAGCTTATCGGAAAGCGCACTGTTGAACAGGCTCCAGGTGTAGACCGAGCCCAGCGCGAACTGGGTGACGATAGTGCCGAAAAGCGTGAGCCAGCGCGTACGGTTATAAGTTGAAGTGTTCATGGCAGTTGTCCTGCAAGAGAAATTAAGGAAGTTCGCTGAGGACAACAATAAACAAAACCTTATTACCGCTGGGGTAAAACGGCATGAAATGCAGGAGGAACGGAATGAAATGCCTGGAATCGGGAATGAATGACCTTGCCGGGGAACGACATGCACAATTGTTAGTGCTCGCTATCGCGACAAGGCGCGCCGTTATTGTATTTAAGATGTTATCGCAACGTTGGAAAAAGTGACAACTTTAAAAGTTTGCACTCACACCCAGGGTGTACATGAACTCCTCGCCCGTCGTGGTGTTTTCCCCCTGAGCCAATGACGCATAGGCCGCCATATGGGTTGTAAACGGCATATCCGTTCCGACGGTCACGTCCATCCAGCTGCTGTTTTGTGCAATAGCAGGCGTCTGCGACATGCCGAACTGAGACTTCCACTGGTTCTCGCCAACCTGCTGATTGAAACTGACCTGCGCCCAGGGCCGAAGATCGCCATATTGCGTATCCACGCGCCAGCCCAGGCTGCTCACGCTGGCATGCCAGAGCGGATCGGTCAGCCCCTGCGTCGTCACGCTATCGCCGAATTCATTAATCATCATGGGTGCCGTGCCATCGTAACGCCACGCCATCACCGGGCCGGTTGTTATATTTCCCGCCAGCGGAAAATTCCAGCCCACGCTCATACTGCCTTCCGCTGTCGGGCCAGAAGGCGAATTCAGGGCAAGCCCAGGTCCAGTTTGCGAAGTCTTAATACGTTCAGCCAGAATGTCTTCATAACGCGGTTGGTGATCCGCATCCCATGTATAGCGTTCCGCCGTATTACTTTGTGCGTCTGAAACGATATATTCCTGTTGCCAGGCAGATACTGTGTGACAAAAAAACAACCACGCTGAAATCCCCACCAGGCCAGAAACAGCATGGCGACCACTGATTTTTTTTATCATCATCAAAGCGACTCCAGAAAGAGCCAATTTCGGCGATATTTATCGTTGTTCAGGAAGAGGTTAACGGGCATATAGCCCTGTATTAACTATTGTCTTTAAAGTAGACACGTCAAGCCTGACGAAATGAAATTTTTTGCGATAACCGTGTGAATAAGGGAGATAACCTATGCAACGTTGCGGCTGGGTAAGCCAGGATCAGCTCTATATCGACTATCACGATCGTGAATGGGGCATACCGGAAACGGATGGCAAAAAACTGTTTGAAATGATCTGCCTTGAAGGCCAGCAGGCGGGTTTGTCATGGATTACCGTACTGAAAAAACGGGAAAATTACCGCAACGCCTTCCACCAGTTCGATCCTGTCGCCGTCGCCGCCATGACCGAAGAGGATGTCGAACGACTGGTACTGGACGCTGGTATCATTCGTCATCGCGGGAAAATCCAGGCCATCATCGGCAATGCACGCGCTTACCTGGCGATGGAGCAAAACGGCGAGTCATTTTCAGAATTTGTCTGGTCTTTTGTGAATGACACGCCACACGTCACGCAGGCCGCTACGCTCGGGGAGATCCCCGCCTCCACACCCGCTTCAGATGCACTCTCTAAGGCGCTGAAAAAACGCGGTTTTAAATTTGTGGGCAGCACCATCTGTTACGCCTTTATGCAAGCCTGTGGGCTGGTCAACGATCATATTACGGGCTGCTTCTGTCATCCGGGAGGCCACCATGATCCGCAAATGGCAAAGTGAAAATACCGATCCGCTCCTGAGTCTGTGGCTAGCAAGCACCACGGAGGCGCATCCGTTTATCGATGCAAACTACTGGAAAGAGAACGAAGCCATGGTGCGGGAGGTTTACCTGCCGTCGGCGGAAACCTGGGTCTGGGAACAGGACGGAAAGCCGTGCGGATTTATCAGCGTGATGCAGTCGCAGTTTGTCGGCGCGCTGTTTGTCGCACCGTCGTACATCGGGAAAGGCATCGGGCGGGCGCTGCTGAACCATGTTCAACAGCGCTTTCCGCATTTAAGCCTGGAGGTGTACCAGAAAAATGTCCGGGCAGTGAATTTCTACCATGCGCAGGGTTTTCGCATTGAAGATAGCGCCTGGCAGGATGATACCCAACACCCGACGTGGATCATGAGCTGGCAGGCGGATCAAACGCCGTTAACGTAAGCGCTGGCCCCTGGTATTTCTCGACCCATGCCAGCGCCGTATTCCCCGCGCAGCCATTCCCCAGCTTCGAGCTGGGGAGATCTTTGGTCAGCACGTTAACCGCCCCGTTTTTACAGATACCGCCTTCGCTCAGGTCCAGATCCGGCCATGCCCCCTGGTGAATGCAGATAACGCCCGGCTTAATCCCGTCGCTCACCACCGCTCCCGCCAGCACCTGTCCGCGCCCGTTCCAGACGCGCACCACATCGCCATCTGCGATTCCACGTGCTTTCGCATCTTCGGAATGCAGGGTAATGGGCTCGCGCCCAGCAACCGCATACTGCTCGCGCAGTGACGTATAGTTCAGCTGGCTGTGCAGGCGGTGCGCCGGATGGGCAGATAAGATCTGAAGCTGCCCCGGCTGCGCGTTGCCGTGCCATTCGTCTGGCTCCAGCCACATGGGGTGCGGTGGGCAATCAGCATAGCCAAAGCCTGCAATGCGCTCGCTGAAGAGAACGATTTTCCCGCTTTCGGTTTTTAGCGGATGGTTCTCCGGGTCGCGGCGGAAATCAGCGAAACGGACAAACTGCGCATTTTGCTCGCTCTCCGGCATTTCGAAGATGCCGTTCGCTTCCCAGAACTCAGCAAACGGCGGCAGCGTCACCCCTTGGGCTGCGCCACGCTGGGCCGCAATCTGGTAGAAGGTTTCCAGCCATTCCAGATCCGTTTTGCCTTCGGTAAAACGCTCGCGCCCGCCCGCTTCCCAGCGCTCGCTCAGTTCCGCAAAGACGTCAAAATCATCACGCGCTTCATCGCGCGGTGCGACAACACGCTTCATTGGCACCATGTGCTGGTTGCTGTAGTCGCCGGTCATGGTGAGATCGTTACGCTCAAACGACGTGGTCGCAGGCAGCACAATATCGGCATGCTTAGCCGAGCCGGTCCAGAAGCACTCGGAAATGACCACCAGCTCCGGCTTCTGCCAGGCGCGGATCAGGCGGTTGGTGTCCTGATGGTGTGTGAAGTTCGACCCGCCCGCCCACCAGACAAATTTAATATCCGGGAAGTGGCGGTCCAGACCGTTGTGCTGATAAAAACCGCCCGGGTTTTCCAGAGCTTCAACAATGCGCGCCACCGGGATTTTATCCACGGCATCCACGCCGCCCTGCACCGAGCCCTGCAGAGACGCCAGCACCGCCGCTTTACGCGTTGGGTTACCGCCGTTCGCAAAGTGATAGGAGAGACCAAAACCACCGCCCGGCGTGCCAATCTGCCCAAGCATTGCGGCAAGGGTCACCAGCATCCAGTGCTTCTGCTCGCCAAACTGCTGGCGCTGCATTCCCCAGCCGGACATTAACATGGTGGTATTTTTATGGAACAACGCCGCCAGTTCGCGGAGTTTACCCGCAGGAACGCCACAAATCTCTGCTGCCCATTCCGCTGTTTTAGCCACCCCATCGGATTCACCCGTCAGGTAGTCGGCAAATTTATCGAAACCGGTGGTACAACGCGCCAGGAATTCCGCATCGTGCCAACCGTTTTCTACCAGCGTATGGGCGATACCCAGCATCATCGCCACGTCGGTGCCCATATGCGGGGCAATCCACTCGGCGCTGTCGCCGAAGAAATCCATGGTTTCCGAACGCATTGGGTCAATACAGAGGATGCGCTTGCCGCTTTTGCGCAGCGCGTCGAAATATGACACGCCCTGCTCATCGGACGCATTCCAGGCAATTTTCAGAGTGTTGAGGGGGTTAGCGCTCCACAGCACAACCACATCAGTATGTTCCAGCACCAGCGGCCAGCTGGTCTGCTGTTGGTAGACCTCATTCCCGCCCACGACATACGGCATAATCGCCTGCGCCGCACCGGTGGAGTAATCTCCCAAATGCCCGGTATAGCCCCCGGCCAGACTCATATAGCGCTGCAGCAGCGTCGAGGCCTTATGCAGCACGCCGTTCGAACGCCAGCCGTAAGAGCCAGCAAAAATGGACGACGGACCATAGCTATCACGGATACGTTTATGCTGGGTGTGAATCAATGCCAGCGCCTCATCCCAGCTCACGCGGACAAACTCATCCTGTCCCCGAATACCTTGCGGTTTGTCTGGCGAAGCCAGATAACCTTTACGCACCATCGGCCAGCGCACGCGCGTTTTGCTATGCACCTGATCGCGAACGACAGTCTGTAACGAGTTGGGATGCTGTGTTGGCAGTGCCCCGCGGGACGACAGGACAGTTTCCCCGTCGGTTTCGACCAGCATGGGTCCCCAGTGGGCGGCGGTCAGAATGGTTTTGGTTGAGGTGCTCAAAGCGTGCGCTCCTGGTTGCGTGCAGGTTTACGGCCTTCTTAATTGAGGCGATTTATGGTTTGTCACAAATTTCAGAGTTATACACTGAATTTTCTCCGTATCTGGACGTCATAATCAACTGCCACGCTCGCCGTGGCAAAGAATAAAAAGGATTAAGGAAATAAGATGAAAAAACGCGTACTCGTTATTGCCGCTCTGGTGAGCGGTGCACTGGCTGTTTCTGGCTGCACAACTAACCCTTACACCGGTGAACGCGAAGCGGGTAAATCCGGCATCGGCGCGGGCATCGGCTCGCTGGTTGGGGCAGGCGTTGGGGCACTCTCTTCCTCCAAGAAAGATCGCGGTAAAGGCGCACTGATTGGCGCAGCAGCAGGTGCAGCACTGGGCGGCGGCGTCGGTTATTACATGGATGTGCAGGAAGCGAAACTGCGCGACAAAATGAAAGGCACAGGCGTGAGCGTCACGCGCAGCGGCGACAACATCATCCTGAACATGCCAAACAACGTGACCTTTGACAGCAGCAGCGCAACGCTGAAACCAGCAGGCGCAAACACCCTGACCGGCGTGGCGATGGTGCTGAAAGAGTACAATAAAACCGCCGTTAACGTGATTGGCTATACCGACAGTACCGGCAGCCAGGATCTGAACATGCGTCTGTCTCAGCAGCGCGCCGATTCCGTGGCCAGCTCGCTGATCGCCCAGGGTGTTGAAGCGAACCGTATCCGCACCAGCGGCATGGGTCCGGCAAATCCGATTGCCAGCAACAGCACGGCGGAAGGCAAAGCACAGAACCGTCGCGTAGAGATTACGTTAAGCCCAATTCAGTAGGTAAAAGCAAAACGGCAACCCCGTTGCCGTTTTTAGTGTTTGCGCCCTCTCCCGTGGGAGAGAGTTGGGGTGAGGGCACCAGACCGCAACCTCCGGTAAGCGCAGCGACACCGGGCAAATTACTTGATTCGCCAGATTTTCCCGCTAAGGTATTCTCACTAAATTCAGGGAAATCAGCGATGAGCAAACCAACCCGGGCCACCATCAGCGACGTTGCGAAAGCCGCCAAAACCGGTAAAACCAGCATTTCGCGCTATCTCAACGGTGAGAAACACCTGCTGTCCGACGCGCTGCTCGCCCGCATTGAACAGGCCATTGCCGAACTCGACTATCGCCCAAGCCTTATGGCGCGCGGCCTGAAACGCGGCAGAACTCGCCTGATTGGTCTGATCATCGCCGATATCACCAACCCCTACTCCGTCAACGTGCTCAGCGGCATCGAAGCCGCCTGTCGCGAAAAAGGCTTTACGCCGCTGGTCTGTAACACCAACAATGAGGTCGATCAGGAGCTGCACTATCTGGATTTGCTACGCAGCTACCAGGTGGAAGGTATTGTGGTGAATGCCGTGGGCATGCGTGAAGAAGGGCTCAACCGGCTGCAGCAGTCTTCGCTGCCAATGGTGCTTATCGACCGCAAAATCCCGGAATTTGCCTGCGATGTCGTCGGGCTGGATAACACGCAGGCGGCCACTACAGCCACCGAGCACCTCATCGAACAGGGTTTTGAAGCGGTCCTTTTCCTGAGTGAACCGTTGGGAATGGTCAACACGCGTCGCGAGCGCTTAAGCGCCTTTCGCGCCACGCTGGACCGCTATCCCGGCGTGATCGCCGAAAATGCCGAAACGCCGCTGCATGAAGCTGACCAGATTGACAATACCCTTCGCCAGTTCCACACGCGCCACCGTGGAATGCGTAAAGCCGTCATCTCCGCAAACGGGGCGCTAACGCTCCAGGTTGCCCGCTCCCTCAAGCGCATTGGCCTGCACTGGGGAAGTGATATCGGCCTGCTGGGTTTCGATGAGCTTGAGTGGGCAGAGCTGGCTGGCGTCGGCATCACCACGCTCAAGCAACCCACGTGGCAAATCGGCTATGCCGCTGTTGAACAGGTGGTTCGCCGTATTGAAGGTGCCAGCGACGCCGTGCGTGAACAGGTCTTCTCTGGCGAACTGATCGTTCGCGGCTCTACCGCCCGCTAACTCCCTTCGTGACAGCGATCATAAATTCAACATCCCGATCTTTTCTTTGGAACCGGTTCCATCTAGCGTAATACTATCGATTACGCGATGGAGTCTGGTATGAGCAGGAAAATAATGGTGGTCACCGCCGCTTATGGCGCGGACCAGGTGCGGCAGGCCGGTGGTCAACGCGCAATGCTTCCCGTCATTGCGGGCGCAGGCGCGGACGGTGTAGAAATCCGCCGCGAGCTGTTCAACAGCGAAGAGCTGCTGGCGCTGCCTGCGCTGGGTGAGTCCATCGAACTACTGGGTCTGCTGGCATGCTATTCCGCACCCGCCGCCCTGTTTATGCCCAACGGAACGCTCAACCCTGACCTCCCCCGCTATCTGGCCGAAGCCACCGCGCTCAACGCGCTGTGGTTGAAAGTCTCGCTGGGTCATTTCAACGATAAACAGCCGCTTGAAGCTTTACGCGCGATGCTGAATGAAAGCGGTATGACGCTGGTGGTGGAAAATGACCAGACCGACTGCGGCCAGCTCGCGCCCATGCAGCGCTTCAAAGCCGCCTGCCGGGTGATGGCATTGCCCGTCACCCTGACGTTCGATATGGGCAACTGGCTGTGGGTGGGCGATTCCCCCGAAGAAGCCGCGCGTCATCTGGCTCCGGCCGTGAGCTATATCCACGTTAAGGCCGCCGTTCCGCATAAGGAGCAGTTCCGCGCCATTGCGCCGGACCGCGCGGAATCACGCTGGCTGGACCTGCTTAATCAGCTTCCTGCCGATGCCCCGCGCGGTATCGAATTCCCCCTGGAGGGGGCAGATTTAACTGCCGTTACCCGCCACTACGTTAACCTGCTGCGCGAGGAGTAAACCATGCAAAAGACGCTGGATGTAATCACTATCGGCGAAGCCATGGCGATGTTTGTGGCCACCGAAACGGGCGACCTGAGCGCGGTAGAACACTTTATGAAACGCGTGGCGGGTGCAGAGCTGAACGTCGCCACGGGCCTGGCGCGCCTGGGCCTGAACGTCGGCTGGGTGAGTCGCGTAGGGGACGACAGTTTTGGCCATTTCGTTCTCGATTCACTGAAAAAAGAGGGAATTGATGCCGCAGGCGTCACGCTCGACGGACGTTTCGCAACGGGCTTTCAGCTGAAATCTAAAGTCGAAAATGGAACCGATCCCATCGTAGAGTATTTCCGTAAAGGATCGGCCGCAAGCCATCTCTCCGTGGAGGATTACCACGCCCACTATTTTGCCTCCGCGCGCCATCTGCACCTCAGCGGCGTGGCGGCAGCGCTGTCTGCCAGCTCGTATGCGTTGCTGGACCATGCGGCAACAGCCATGAAGTCTCAGGGTAAAACGATCTCTTTCGATCCTAATTTGCGCCCGGTGCTGTGGAAAAGCGAAGCGGAAATGGTCGAAAAGCTGAACCGTCTGGCGTTCCAGGCTGACTGGGTTCTGCCGGGCCTGAAAGAAGGGATGATCCTGACGGGTGAAAAGACGCCGGAAGGCATTGCCGATTTCTACCTGAATAACGGGGTAAAAGCGGTGGTGCTGAAGACCGGTGCCGATGGCGCATGGTTTAAAACGGCCAACGGGGAACAGGGCGCGGTCGCGGCGGTGAAGGTTGAGAACGTGGTCGACACCGTCGGCGCGGGCGATGGCTTTGCCGTGGGCGTCATTAGCGCCCTGCTGGAAGGCAAACCGCTGCAGCAGGCCGTTGCGCGTGGCAACAAGATTGGCTCGCTGGCGATTCAGGTGCAGGGCGACAGCGAAGGATTACCAACGCGAGCAGAGCTCGGCGTTTAAATTCCCTCTCCCCGTGGGAGAGGGCCAGGGTGAGGGCAACAGGCCGCACCAAATAATTAAGCCACCGTGTACCCTACAGACAACGGCGGTAACAACCTCAACAACAGAGGCAAGCCTATGAACAGTTCGACCAATGCAGTAAAACGCTGGTGGTACATCATGCCAATCGTGTTTATCACGTACAGCCTGGCGTACCTCGATCGTGCTAACTTCAGTTTCGCATCCGCTGCGGGGATCACCGAAGACCTCGGTATCACCAAAGGTGTATCCTCCCTGCTCGGCGCCCTTTTCTTCCTCGGCTACTTCTTCTTCCAGATCCCCGGCGCGATTTACGCGGAACGCCGCAGCGTGCGCAAGCTGATCTTCGTCTGCCTGATCCTGTGGGGCGCCTGCGCGTCACTGACCGGCATGGTAAACAACATTCCTGCTCTGGCCGCCATTCGCTTTATTCTCGGCGTCGTTGAAGCGGCGGTCATGCCGGCGATGCTGATTTACATCAGTAACTGGTTTACCAAATCTGAACGCTCGCGCGCGAATACCTTCCTGATCCTCGGCAACCCGGTAACGGTACTGTGGATGTCGGTGGTGTCTGGCTACCTGATCCAGTCCTTCGGCTGGCGCGAAATGTTTATCATCGAAGGGGTGCCAGCAGTGATCTGGGCATTCTGCTGGTGGGTGCTGGTGAAGGATAAACCTGCCCAGGCGAAATGGCTTTCCGAAGATGAAAAAGCCGCGCTGCAGGCTCAGTTGGACAAAGAGCAGCAGGGTCTGAAGGCGGTTCGCAACTACGGTGAAGCCTTCCGCTCTCGCAACGTGATCCTGCTGTGCGCGCAATATTTTACCTGGAGCATTGGCGTATATGGCTTCGTACTGTGGCTGCCGTCAATTATCCGCAGCGGTGGCGACAATCTTGGCATGGTCGAAGTGGGCTGGCTGTCATCCGTGCCTTATCTGGCTGCCACCATCGCGATGATTATCGCTTCCTGGGCATCGGACAAACTGCAAAATCGTAAGCTGTTCGTCTGGCCCCTGCTGCTCATCGCTGCCTTTGCCTTCATTGGCTCCTGGGCCGTTGGTGCGAACCATTTCTGGGTCTCTTATACGCTGCTGGTGATTGCGGGTGCAGCGATGTACGCCCCGTATGGTCCGTTCTTTGCCATCATTCCGGAAATGCTGCCGCGTAATGTGGCAGGCGGCGCGATGGCGCTGATTAACAGCATGGGCGCGCTGGGGTCGTTCTGTGGTTCCTGGTTTGTGGGCTATCTGAACGGTGCAACCGGCAGCCCGTCAGCGTCGTACATCTTTATGGGGGTGGCGCTTTTCGCCTCGGTATGGCTTACTCTGATCGTTAAGCCTGCTAATAATCAACAGCTTCCCGTCGGCGCACGACACGCCTGAAACCTTTTAAAATCAACGGAGATTAGCATGAAGCCGTCCGTCATTTTGTACAAAGCACTGCCTGATGATCTGCAAAAACGCCTTGAAGAACACTTCACCGTCACGCAGGTGAAGAACCTGAGCCCAGAAACCGTGGCACAGCACGCCGGGGCGTTCGCCAGCGCTGAAGGTCTGCTGGGTTCAAGCGAGAAAGTGGATGTCGCCCTGCTGGAGAAAATGCCGAAGCTTCGTGCGACGTCTACCGTTTCTGTGGGTTACGACAACTTCGACGTGGATGCCCTTAACGCCCGCAAGATCCTACTGATGCATACGCCACATGCCCTGACGGAAACCGTGGCCGACACGCTGATGGCGCTGGTGCTCAGCACGGCCCGTCGCGTGGTGGAAGTGGCTGAGCGCGTCAAAGCGGGCGAATGGACCAAAAGCATTGGTCCGGACTGGTTCGGCGTAGACGTCCACGGCAAAACGCTGGGCATCGTGGGTATGGGGCGTATCGGGCTGGCGCTGGCACAGCGCGCGCATTTCGGTTTTAACATGCCGATTCTGTACAACGCACGCCGTCGCCACGGTGAAGCTGAAGAACGTTTCAACGCGCGTTACTGCGAGCTTGATAGCCTGCTGCAGGAAGCCGATTTTGTCTGCCTGGTTCTGCCGCTGACGGACGAAACGCGTCATCTGATTGGCAAAGCCGAGTTTGAAAAGATGAAGACGTCGGCCATTTTCATCAATGCGGGTCGCGGCCCGGTGGTGGATGAGAAGGCGCTGATTGAGGCGCTGCAAAACGGCGAGATCCATGCAGCAGGCCTGGACGTGTTTGAACAAGAGCCGCTGTCAGTCGATTCCCCGCTGCTCAAACTGCCAAACGTCGTCGCCCTGCCCCACATCGGCTCAGCCACTCACGAGACGCGCTACAACATGGCGGCGACTGCGGTAGACAATCTAATTGCCGCGCTCGGCGGAAAAGTGGATAAGAACTGCGTTAACCCGCAGATCCAACAGTAGAAACGAAAAAACCCGCCAGAAGGCGGGTTTTTGAATTTTGTGCTACTGGGTTGGAAGCTTACAGGCTTACAACGTTACCAGCTGCTGGGCCTTTAGCGCCGCTTTCGATGGTGAAGGAAACTTTCTGACCTTCATCCAGAGATTTGTAGCCATCGTTCTGGATAGCAGAGAAGTGTACGAACACGTCTTTTGAGCCATCGTCAGGAGTGATGAAGCCGAAACCTTTATCAGCGTTGAACCATTTTACCAGACCAGTCATTTTAGCAGACATAGAAATTACCTTATTAACAAATATATTGTGCCTTCCGGCTTGATGGATTGCGTTACAGATTTTTAAGCGATGAAGGAAGGGTCACAACGAAGGGTATCTATGGATAACAATCTGGACTGCTTTACTAAACTGCTTTAGGTCTGTGTAACAAACCGACGGGGATAGTTATACCGATGTGGTAGAGGAATGACAAGCGTTATTTTCAATACCCCTAAAAAAAACCCCGCACGAAGCGGGGATTTTTATCTTACTCGGTGGCAGCGACTGCCGCACTCCACGCCTGGCTAAAGGCCTGGTGCTGGGAAGCCAGCGGCCCAATCAGCGTATTATATTGACTTGCCTGCTGTGAGGTTGGGAACTGGATACCGTTAGAGACAAAGCTCACCTGCGTCCCCTGTTGGGAGATAAAATCCCCCACCTGAACCAGCTGCTGCGTGAAGACCTGCGCGGCCGGAATCAACGGCTGCAAAGCGTCAGACGGCTTCGTCACCACTTTCTCATACACTTTGTCAAAGACAGGCTTGAGATCCTCGCCCTGTTTCAGCGCAGAACGTGACGCATCAGCCTGCATTTTCGCATTCTGTAACTGCTGGCTCAGCACGCCAAGCGCACCGTTGGACTGGCGCAGCGGTTCACGTTGGGTCATATAATCCTGCGGTACACGGATCGCATTAACGCTATCCAGCACCGGACGAAGTCCAGAGTCCATCGCCTGGCTCACCTGCTGCGAATAACCATAAAGGATGGCGTAATCGGACACGAAAGGACCAAACTGTTTTTTCTGATCCGCAGTCAACGTTGGTAAACGCTCGCCGCTACGCATCACTGTATTCTGAAGAAAATCGATAAACGCTTTGCGCTGATCGCCTTCTTTATCGAAACACCCACTCAGGCTAACTACCATCAACAACGCCGCAAGAGGCGCAAACCAGCGAGAGCAGGACTTTCCTGTCGCCATTTTATTACTCCTTTCACCCAAAAAAGCGCACACCGGCACACGCGTGCCCAACGCTGACAAGGATAGTCCAGGTCAGCCCCGCAAGATACTCTTTTCATGCAAAACGGCTATTGCCGTTTTATTTCTTACCATTTACAAAAAAATACCTGTCGAAGCCGATATATGTCTAATCAGGTAATTAGCATAACTATCCATATAGCTGAAACGGATAAAGCTATCGTTACCGCACGATTAATCACATCCGCAACGATCCTTCGTTTGTATTAGGGACTATTCTTAATTGGCTCTCTGATGTTCTTGATCCCGATGTGTGATTTAAGAGGAGTTCTCAATGGAATATAAAGATCCTGAGTTTGAGCTGCTGAGCAGCCTGGAACAGATTATTTTTAAAGATGTACCGCAGACGGTTACCCTGCAACAAAAGTCCAATCCCTTTACAGAATTTGAGCAATTGCGCAAAGGGACAGGGCTGCAAACAGATGAATTCGCCAGAGCGATGGGTGTCAGCGTGGCGATGGTGCTGGAGTGGGAATCAAAACGTGAAAAGCCCACGCCAACCGAGTTAAAGCTGATGCGCCTGATACAGGCGAACCCTGCACTCAGTAAACAGATTGCGTAATATAGTTTGACCGCCCCCGCCCTTGCGGGGGCTTGTGTTTTACAGGCTTACACAATTCCATCCCGCCTCATTCCACACCAGGTTATGCGTCAGCGTTAATCCCTTCAAAAACGTTTCATCATGCGACACCACCAGCAGCGCGCCAGGGAACTCCGCCAGTGCAGCCTCAATGGCCTGAACGGAGGCCAGATCCAAATGGTTAGTGGGCTCATCCAGGAGCAAAAGCTGCGTGGCCTCTTCACGCCATAAGACAATGGCCAGCGCGGCTTTGAGGCGTTCACCGCCGCTCAGTTCCGCCAGGGGGAGCGAGACCTTATCTGCGCCAAGCTGAAGCTGTGCCAGGCGAGTACGCAACGTGCCTTCTTCAAGCGGCGAGT
Organism: Enterobacter sp. RHBSTW-01064; assembly: GCF_014103035.1. Taxonomy (NCBI): domain Bacteria; kingdom Pseudomonadati; phylum Pseudomonadota; class Gammaproteobacteria; order Enterobacterales; family Enterobacteriaceae; genus Enterobacter; species Enterobacter sp. RHBSTW-01064. The sequence goes on from NZ_JABXOU010000003.1 coordinate 161,942, forward strand.
TGCTGAGGTTGAGATGCGTCATTACCGACAGTGAAAGATCGAACTGCGACAGGTGTTGATCGAGATAGGCGCAGGTGACCGATACCGTGCAGGATCCTGAAAGAGGTGCTTCCTCTCCGGACACCACTTTCAAGAGCGTCGATTTACCACAGCCATTCGGCCCACGGAGTGCGACACGCATTGGCCCGTCCATACGCCAGCTTATCGGCGGAATATCCACATGCGGCAGCGCCAGCGCCTCCAGCACCAGTACCTGTTTCCCCTCCGCGACGCGACTGCCCGGCAGGGTGAAGATGACCGGGTTATCGTCTTCTACCCGCTCGCGCGCGTTGCTTACTGCGGTATTTAACGCGTCATTCTGTTCGCTGTGCTGTTTTTTCCACGAGCCAATGCGCTCTTTTGCCGCCATTTTGTATTTCACCCGCTCAAAGGAGGCGATATTGAGGCTATCAACCGTACGCAACGTTTTTGCCGAACGTCGCTGGCTGTCGTCGTGCTCTTTATGCATCCGCGCGCGGATTCGTTTGCGCTCGGTGGCCGCGTGCTCCAGCGCGGCGCGGGCAGCCTGCTGTTCCGTATCGCGCTGAGTTTGATAATCAGCATAGTTTCCACCGAAGCTGCGCAGGCCAAAAGGGCTCAGCTCGAGAATGCGCGGCACCTGTGCCAGCAATTCACGATCGTGAGAAGCCACCAGCACGCCGCCCTGATGGTGGAAAAGCTGGTCGTAAAACCATTCACGCCCTTGTCTGTCCAGATGGTTCGTGGGTTCATCCAGTAGCAGGTAATCCGCATCCGCACTCAATGCCCCGCAGAGCAGGGCGCGAATACGCTCACCGCCGCTGAGTTCCCTGGCCGGTTTATCGGGATCAAACGGCGGGAGGTGCGCGTTCATAAACGCTTCACTCAGGCGTTCCGCCAAATCCCAGTTACCGTCGAGCTTTTCCAGATCCTCTGGCTGATAGTCACCGCTGTCGATGCGCTTACGGGCGGCGAAAATCGCGTCATATTCGAGCAGTTCCGCAAGCGTGGTCTGCGAGGAAATATCATGCTGCTGCGCCACATAGACATGGGTACCGAAACGCTCAATATGGCCGTTTTCAGGTTCATCAATGCCTGCCAGTAGACGCAGCAGGCGTGTTTTACCGCTGCCGTTGCGGCCAACCAGCGCGCACGGCGACGCAACGAGTGTAAGATTTAGCGGACCGAAAAGGGTATCGCCCGTCGCAAACTGACAGGTGACCTGATGCAAAATAAAAGAAGGGGACTGCGCAAAATGAGCCATAAGCACTCCTGAATGAAATCAAAAACTTCCCCTGCCGACGCTGTAGCGTTTAGCAAGGACAGAAATTCATCAGTCGTGTTTGTTCATTTTTGGGGGGCGCTCCTGAGGGAGGACAATAACAGCGCTAAGGATAGCGGCAATGCACTAACCTTTTCAAGGTTAAATTATCGCCAATTCTCACCGAGACAAAAAACCCGCCGAAGCGGGTTAGACACTTAGATAAACGCGAACGCATCGCCAAACAGGCGATCTTCCCGCGCGTCGCGCTCATTACAGAACAGGTCGCGGGCAATTTTCGCCATTTCAAAACGGCCAGCAATGTAGATATCGTGCCCGGCGAGCGTGCCATGATCCTGCAGGACCGCCGTTAGCACCGTACCACTACGACCGCGCCAGCCCTCTTCCGGCTGCTCAACAACCGGCTCAACGCGCAGGTTCGGGTGATTCACGCTCAGCGCTTCCAGTTCGGACAGGTCGTACAGATGTTTCTCTTCGCGGCCGCCCCAGTAGATGGTGATGTCGCGGTTCGGGTTACGTGCCAGCGCGGTCAACAGAATAGAGCGAACATACGAGAACCCCGTACCGCCAGCAATCAGGATAAGCGGGCGGTCTTCATCTTCTTCGCGCAGCCAGGCTTCACCGTGCGGAATGTCTACCACGATTTCACGCTCTTTCAGGATGCGGTCCATGACAGCCATGGCGTAAAGGTTAAGCTCAGACGCACCAATATGAAGCTCAATAAATTCCTGCTCCGCTGGCGTAGACGCCATAGAGAAAGGACGTTTATCGCGCTCATCCATCACGACCATCAGGTACTGACCAGCGCGGAAAGAGAATGCCGATTCTGGCACTAAACGGACGCGATATACGGTGTCGGTAATGGCATCTACCGAGGTCACTTTACAGCTTAAGGTTGTCATTCGCTCTCTCTGTCGGGAAGTCTATAGGGCTTAACGGTCAGCTTAAGATTTACCGTTATTCATTATGGCCAGTTCGTCCCAGATCGCGTCTATTCGCGCGGTCACGGCAGGATCTTTTTTGATCGGGCGACCCCATTCACGGTCGGTTTCGCCAGGCCATTTATTCGTGGCATCCAGTCCCATTTTTGAGCCAAGACCGGAAACCGGCGAGGCAAAGTCCAGATAATCTATCGGCGTGTTTTCGACTAACACCGTATCACGCGCGGGGTCCATGCGTGTAGTAATCGCCCAAATAACGTCGTTCCAGTCGCGGGCGTTGACGTCATCATCGCAGACGATAACAAACTTGGTATACATAAACTGGCGCAGGAAAGACCATACGCCCATCATCACGCGTTTAGCGTGACCGGCATACTGCTTCTTCATCGTCACTACCGCCAGGCGATACGAGCACCCTTCCGGCGGCAGATAAAAATCAACAATTTCCGGGAACTGTTTTTGCAGAATCGGCACAAAGACTTCGTTCAGCGCCACGCCCAGCACCGCAGGCTCATCCGGTGGACGGCCGGTATAGGTCGAGTGGTAAATCGCATCTTCACGCTGGGTAATGTGCGTGACGGTAAACACCGGGAAGTTATCAATTTCATTGTAATAACCCGTATGGTCGCCGTAAGGCCCTTCCGGTGCAAGCTCACCCTGTTCGATGTAGCCTTCCAGCACGATTTCCGCACTGGCTGGCACTTCCAGGTCATTGGAGACACACTTTACGACTTCCGTTTTAGTGCCGCGCAGCAGCCCTGCAAAGGCATACTCGGACAGCGTATCCGGAACAGGCGTAACCGCGCCCAGAATCGTTGCCGGATCGGCCCCCAGGGCAACAGAAACCGGGAATCGTTCACCGGGATGTTCCGCGCACCACTCCTGGAAATCAAGCGCGCCGCCACGATGTGACAGCCAGCGCATGATAAGTTTATTTTTACCAATCAGCTGCTGGCGGTAGATACCGAGGTTTTGGCGCTCTTTGTGCGGCCCACGGGTGACGGTCAGACCCCAGGTAATCAGCGGCGCAGCATCTTCAGGCCAGCACTGCATAATCGGGATTTTTGTCAGATCAACCGCATCGCCTTCCAGCACTTTTTGCTGGCACGGCGCACCGCGCAGGCGTTTGGTTGGCATGTTCAGTACCTGCTTAAACTGCGGCAGCTTGTCGAACAGATCGCGGAAACCTTTCGGCGGCTCCGGCTCTTTCAAAAACGCCAGCAGTTTACCCACTTCACGCAACGCCGTGACATCCTCTTGCCCCATGCCCAGCGCCACACGGCGCGGCGTGCCGAACAGATTGCACAGCACCGGCATGTCGTAGCCTTTCGGATTTTCAAACAGCAACGCAGGCCCACCGGCACGCAGGGTGCGGTCAGCAATTTCTGTCATTTCCAGATAAGGATCAACAGGAAGCGTAATCCGTTTAAGTTCGCCCTGCTTTTCCAGCAGCGTCAGGAAGTCGCGTAGATCGTGGTATTTCATGCAGTTAGTCATGGCCTCTCTGTAAGCGCTTCATTATACGGCGTAAGCCTACGTGATGCTGTAATTTTGTTAAATTAGCGTGAACTTCCGCGACTTACTCCACTTTCGCCCATTATAATCAACTTAGCGATCCGGCCAGGGTTTTGATATGCTTGCGCCCCGAACTAAGGGAAAGAGTGATTATGCAGGCCTGGTATTTACTGTATTGCAAACGCGGGCAACTTCAGCGCGCGCAGGAACATCTTGAACGTCAGTCGGTGAATTGCCTGACGCCCGTGATCACGCTTGAAAAAATGCAGCGCGGGAAACGCACGATGGTCAGCGAGCCTCTCTTCCCGAACTATCTGTTCGTCGAATTCGACCCGGAAGTGATCCACACCACGACAATCAGCGCCACGCGCGGTGTCAGTCACTTTGTCCGTTTTGGCACCAGCCCCGCGACGGTTCCCTCAACCGTCATTCATCAGCTTTCGATTTATCAACAACCCGAAGGGATTACCGACCCGGAAACCCCTTATGCGGGCGATAGCGTGGTGATTACAGAAGGTGCCTTTGAAGGCCTGCAGGCCATATTCTCTGAACCTGATGGCGAAGCGCGCTCTATGTTGCTGCTTAACCTGTTGAATAAACAGGTGCTACAGAGCGTGAAAAACACCGACTTCCGTAAGCTTTAAAACGCAATTCGAAACAGGCGGCGCACGTTGTCATCCGTCTGCGCGGCCAGCCAGTGCGGATCTTCTCCGCGCCAGTGCGCCACACTCTCAACGATGTGCCCCAGATACGCCGGTTCGTTACGCCGCGATGCCGGTTTGGGCTTCATGTCACGCGGCAGCAAATAAGGGGCATCGGTTTCCAGCAGCAGGCGTTCGGCCGGGATCGCTGGCAACAATTCACGCAGTTCCAGCCCGCGACGCTCATCGCAAACCCAACCGGTAATGCCCAGATAAAGTCCTCGATTCAGGCAATCCAGCGCGTCCTGACGCGATCCGGTAAAGCAGTGCAACACAGCACCAGGCAGTTTATCCAGCCACGGTTCCAGAAGGGTCAGAAAACGCTCATGCGCATCGCGGCAATGCATGAACACCGGCATTTCAAGCTCAGCGGCCAGCGCCAATTGGGCGGTGAATGCTTTTTCCTGGTCTTCCGGCGTGGAAAAATTGCGATTGAAATCAAGACCGCACTCGCCGATGGCGACCACCTGTGGCATTTTCGCCAGCGCGTGGAGCGTTTCAGCGCTGTGTTGCGTCCACTGGCTACTGTCATGAGGGTGGACGCCTGCGGTTGACCAGCAGCGTTCGTAGCGTTGCGCCAGCAACTGCGCCTGCTCACTTTCATGAAGGTTGGTTCCCGTCAGCAACAGCCCTTTCACCCCGGCGGCAAAAGCACGGGCGACGACCTCATCCCGGTCTTTCGCGAACTGCGAGCTGGTCAGGTTAAGCCCAATATCAAACATGCCCCTCTCCATATGACAACCGCCCTGACGGGCGGCTGGTGTTATTCTTCAGTGGTCTTTTCAGACCCGTCTTCTTCATCTTCCTGCGGACGTCGTTTGCCCACATAGAAGCGCGAGAAGAACACGCCGACCTCAAACAAACAATACATCGGTATCGCCAGTAAGGTTTGCGAGAAGACATCCGGTGGCGTCAGCAGCATGCCCACCACAAATGCGCCTACGAGGATATACGGACGCTTCTTGCGGAGATCGTCAGGCGTTGTCACGCCCATCCAGCACAGCAGGACAATCGCCACCGGTACTTCGAACGCCACACCAAACGCCATAAACAGCGCCATGACGAAGCTGAGATAGCTGGCGATGTCTGTCGACACCTGAACCCCTTCCGGCGCGGTATGCGTCAGGAAGCCAAAGGCCAGAGGGAAGACAACGAAATAGGCGAACGCCATGCCGATATAGAACAGCAGCGAGCTGGAGACCAGCAGAGGGATCACCAGTTTACGCTCGTGCTTGTACAGCGCCGGCGCGACGAAGGCCCAGACCTGGTACAAAATAACCGGCGCAGACGCAATCAAGGATACCCAGAAGGTCAGCTTGATCGGGGTGAAAAACGGTGAAGCCACGTCCGTGGCGATCATCGTCGCGCCCAGCGGCATCTGTTTAATCAGCGGTGCAGAGACCACCTGATAGATATCGTTGGCAAAATAGACCAGGCACAGGAATATAAGGAGAACCGCAATAATGCAGTTTAACAGGCGCTTGCGCAGCTCAATGAGGTGCGTAATGAGCGGTTGAGTATCATCTACTGCCATGTTTACGCTTTATCACTCGAGGAAGGGGATGATTCGGAAACGGACGCAGCAGGCTTTGCTTCAGCCGCTTTTAACACTGGCTCGACCGACTGCGCCTGTTTTTTCACTTCAGGTTCCTGCGGCGTCTGTTCTGGTGCGGCAGCCTGATGCTCTGCGCTGGACGGCGTTACGCCCTCACGCTGCTCTTCGCTGCCCTTCACCACCGGGTTATGGATGGTGTTAGCTTCATCACTCGCCTTTTCAGGATCGTTGATGCTGTATGAACGCTTCATAGATTCAGCCGCTTCGCGCAACTCATCCATTGATGCTTTCAGCTCGGGCGTCAGGTTTTCCATGCTCGCCTTCTCAACTTTTTTCAGGCTGTCCTGAAATTCCTGGAGCTTAAGCTCCTGCGCCAGCTCGTTTTGCACGGTGGTTGCCAGCGAGCGAAGCGCACGCACCCAACCCACCACGGTTTTGACCGCAACAGGGAGACGCTGCGGCCCCAGCACAATCAAACCAATCACAAAGACCAGCAGCAGCTCACTAAAACCAATGTCGAACACGAATTACACCTGCTCTTTATCGTGGCGTTTAGCGTCTTCCTTTTTGGCTTCATCTTGCTTATCAGCGATGGATTTAGCAGTAAAGTCAGCGTCCTGGCTGGTTTTATCCTGCTTACTTTCATCATCACCCATGGCCTTCTTAAAGCCTTTGATAGATGCACCAAGGTCGGAACCGATAGAACCGAGTTTCTTCGTACCAAACAGCAGTACGACGATGACGGCAATGATTAACAATTGCCAGATACTGATACCACCCATACGTAATCCTCAGTGATAGATGCTTAATGAGTCAGGTTGCATTATACGTATGCAACCTGGTGATAGCGACGCAAAATCAGCGCGTTTTTCTCCAGCCAGCGAGCCAGACAACAACGCCGCCAGCCATGAGCCAGGCGGGCATCATCTCCCAGTCAGGGCGATTGATGAGCAGCAGCGTACCGCTCAGCAGCAACGTCGCGCCAATGCCAAAGAGGTAGCGTGACTGTCCCTGGCGCACGCGGCTGGACTGAAGCTCGTGCGCGATTTTATCCATGCTGTGCTGAAGGTTCTTGCTCTGACGCAAACTGTCGTAAACCAGTTCAGGAATTTCAGGCATTTTTTCAATCCAGAACGGGCCTTTCTCCTTAAGGGAGCGTACCAGCGCTGGAATGCCAACCTGATCTTTGATCCAGGATTCAAGGAAAGGTTTCGCCGTTTTCCATAAGTCTAACTGAGGATAGAGCTGGCGACCTACGCCCTCAACGTAAAGTAATGTTTTCTGAAGTAAAACTAATTGTGGCTGTACTTCCATATTGAAGCGACGCGCGGTATTGAACAGGTTCAGCAAAACGTGACCGAAGGAGATCTCCGACAGCGGTTTTTCGAAAATCGGTTCGCATACCGTGCGGATCGCAAACTCAAACTCTTCGACATTGGTGTCTGGTGGAACCCAGCCAGAATCCACGTGCAGCTCGGCCACCTTGCGGTAGTCGCGGTTGAAGAACGCGATGAAGTTCTCTGCAAGATAGCGCTTATCTTCTTTGTTCAGCGAGCCAACAATGCCACAGTCGATCCCGATGTACTTCGGATCCTCTGGGTGTTCGTAGCTCACGAAGATGTTGCCCGGGTGCATGTCCGCATGGAAAAAGCTGTCGCGAAAGACCTGGGTAAAGAAGACCTGCACACCACGCTCTGCCAGCAGCTTCATGTTGGTGCCCTGCTTTTCCAGCGCAACAACATCCGAGACCGGAATACCGTAAATACGCTCCATGACCATCATGTTCTGGCTGCAATAGTCAGAATAGACTTCAGGAACATACAGCATTGGGCTGTCTTCAAAGTTACGACGCAGCTGAATGGCGTTCGCCGATTCACGCAGCAGGTTAAGCTCGTCAATCAGCGTTTTTTCATACTCCCGCACCACTTCCATCGGGCGCAGTCGGCGGCCATCCGGTAACAAACGCGGTACCCAACGGGCCAACCTGTAGATCAGCTTCATATCGGCTTTGATGATCGGCAGGATATCCGGACGAATAACCTTGATAACCACTTCTTTGCCGTTTTCTTTCAGGCGAGCCGTATGTACCTGGGCAATGGAGGCCGATGCGAGCGGCTGAATGTCGAAATCATCAAACCAGGTTTCAACAGGAATGTTGCCCATCGCTTCTTCGATCTGCTTCTTCGCTCTCACCCCGTCGAACGGGGCAACGCGATCCTGCAGCATCGCCAGTTCATCGGCAATTTGCGGCGGGAAGAGATCGCGGCGGGTAGAAAGCATCTGCCCAAACTTGATCCATACCGGGCCCAGCTCCTGCAGCGCAAGACGCAAGCGTTCGCCTAAAACCTGGTCTTTGTGGCGATTTGGCATCCAGAACAGCGTGCGCCGCCAGATACGAAGCGGCAGCGTGATACGCATTCTGGGGATAAGCTCGTCGAGCCCGTAGCTCAAAAAGGTGCGAACGATAAAATAGAGGCGCCGAATTTCACCAGGCGTCATTTGCCCTCCAGTTTTTCCAGGCGTTTGGTTAACGCATCAACCGCGCGTTCAACAGCAGCGGTCTCTTCTGCAAACCATGCCACTTCCAGCGGCCCGGGGGCCATGCGCCACTCTTCGGTGATGACCTCTGCGGCATAGCGCTGCTGCCGTTGCAGATTTTTGCGCAGGAACGCCGTACCGCCATGAATCGCTTTTCCGATCCCTTCGGCGGCGATGTCGCCAATAAAAGGCGCAAGCAGTTCTGCCGGGTCAAACTCAGCCAGATCGCTGAGCGCCACGAAGTTCTGCACGACCTGAATGTCGCCTTCAACTTCGAGTTCACCGCTGCGGATAAGCGCCGTGAGTTGCTGACGGTCACGCAGTTTTGGCAGCACGCTCATATGAGTGATAACCGAGCAATCCGCCTCGCCCTCCCATTCACCCAGAACGTCAAGCTGGCGCTCGCTGAAGACCAGCACAAGCGGCGTCGAGAACTCTTTTAAAACGATACGCAGTACCTTTCCGTTCAGCCGCTGACGTGCAGCCTTCAGCGCCGGAGCGCGATACAGAAAGGCATTCAGTACATTCTCAATACCTGCGGTGACTAAGGGTTTAAAGGGCACGGGACACCTCCACTCAGAACTTGTAACCGCGGTGCAGCGCGACGACACCCGCCGTCATGTTGAAATACTCAACGTTTTCAAAGCCCGCGTCCTGCATCATCGCTTTCAGGGTATCCTGATCCGGGTGCATACGAATGGATTCGGCCAGGTAGCGATAGCTCTCTGCATCGTTCGCTACCAGCTCACCAATACGCGGCAGAACGTGGAAGGAGTAGGCGTCGTAGGCTTTGCTCAGCGGCTCAATAATGGGCTTGGAGAATTCAAGCACCAGCAGACGTCCACCCGGCTTCAGCACGCGGTACATGGAGCGCAGCGCTTTGTCTTTGTCGGTGACGTTACGCAGACCAAAAGAGATGGTGATGCAGTCAAAGGTGTTATCCGGGAACGGCAGCGCTTCGGCGTTTGCCTGCACATATTCCACGTTACCCACAACGCCGATGTTACGCAGCTTCTCGCGTCCCATTTTCAGCATTGAGTCGTTGATATCTGCCAGCACGACGCGACCGGTTTCACCCACCAGACGGGAGAACTTCGCCGTCAGATCGCCCGTTCCGCCAGCCAGATCGAGAACTGTTTGTCCACGACGCACACCGCTGCAGTCAATAGTAAAGCGCTTCCACAAGCGATGAATGCCGAAGGACATCAAGTCATTCATCACATCGTACTTCGCCGCCACGGAATGAAATACGTGGGCCACCATGTCAGCTTTCTGCGCTTTGGCAACAGTCTGAAAGCCAAAGTGCGTCGTGTCTTGTGAATCGTCAACCATCTCAGAGCCTGCTTATCAGTAAAATGTTCGTGAAGTGTAACAGATTGGGCGCGTTTGCCCTACGATTCAACCACCGCGAAAGAAACGCGTCGGCTGCTCTTCTGGCGATAAATTCGCCGCTAAATCGTTGTCTTCACTGTGTGTATTTTGTTCATCCGCGCCTTCACGCAGGCGGAACTCTTCGTCCTGCGACGTCGCCTGTTCAACCAATTCCGGATTAATCTCGCGTTTCACCTCCACCCCCAGGCTGCGAAACGCTTCGGCTTGCGCCAGCAGGTTGCCACGCCCGGAGGAGAGCTTTTTCATCGCCTGCCGGTAGTTATCCTGCGCACGATCCAGGCTTTGCCCGACCGAGGACATATCGTCCACAAACAGGCGCATTTTGTCGTAAAGTTTGCTGGCGCGATCGGCAATGTGTTGCGCGTTACGGCTTTGATGCTCGTAACGCCACAAATTAGCAATGGTCCGCAAGGCCACCAGCAGCGTGGTAGGGCTGACCAGCATAATGTTATTTTTCAGCGCTTCAGTGATCAGTTCGGGCTGTCTGTCGAGCGCCAGCAGGAAGGCGGGTTCTACCGGGATAAACATCAGCACGTAGTCCAGCGAGCGCAGGCCCGGCAGCTGCTGATAATCCTTTCTGCCCAGCAGACGAATATGGTTACGCACGGAGGCGATGTGTTCCTGCAGCGCCGACTCGCGGGTGTAGTCATCTTCCGCGTTGAAATAGCGCTCGTAGGCCACCAGCGTCATTTTGGCGTCAATCACCACATCTTTACCCTGCGGCAGACGTACGATGACATCCGGCTGCATACGCGAGCGGGCATCGTTCTCAATGCTGACCTGGGTTTCGTATTCATACCCTTCGCGCAGGCCAGACGCTTCAAGCACGCGCGTCAGCACCACTTCCCCCCAGTTTCCCTGCGTTTTGTTATCGCCTTTGAGCGCGCGCGTCAGGTTCACCGCCTCCTGCGCCATCTGGGCATTCAGCTGCTGGAGATTACGGATTTCATGCGCCAGGGTGTGCCGCTCGCGCGCCTCCTGACCAAAGCTGTCCTGCACCTGACGGCGAAACCCGTCCAGCTGTTCACGCAGTGGTGTCAGCAGGCTATTCAGGCTCTGTCGGTTCTGTTCGTCGACGCGGCGGTTGCTGTGCTCAAAAATTCGGTTGGCGAGGTTCTCAAACTGTTCGCTGAGGCGCTGCTCGCTGTTGATCATCTGGCGGATTTTGTCTTCCGCATGCAGTTGGGTGGATTCAAGACGGGTGGTCACTTCGCGGAGATCGGCCTCCAGCGAAGTGTTGATGTCGCGCAGGTTACGCAGTTCATTATTGAGCAGCTCGCACTCGTCGCGCCAGTGGTCACTCAGAGCAAGCAGTTGTTTTGCCGCGCTGAGATCGGCGACGATCTCCTCGCGCTCTGCCAGCTGCTCGGCTTTCTGCTGCGCATGCTGGTAGCTGGAAATCAGCCAGCCTACCGCCACGCTCACCAGCGCAACCACCGCATAAATCAGGATTGAGATATCCACAATGCCCCCTGCATCAACGTATTACCCGCACAAAATAGAATTGTGCTGTATAAACGTCCAGTTTGAAAGGGTTTTCCTGCGAGGCGCTACGCAAAAAATAAAGGCCGAACATGTCGGCCTTGTGTCTCTGAAGGGAGGATTAGATGAGGCGACGAGCCGCTTCCACCACGATTTTCACTGCATGACTTTCGGTCTGCTTCATGGTTTCGGCGTTCGGGATCTCCTGCTGGGTACGGTTGACGATCACGCCCGCCACCATACCGGCACGCAGACCCTGGCTTGCGCACATGGTCAGCAGCGTTGCAGACTCCATTTCGTAGTTCATCACGCCCATGGACTGCCACTCTTCCATAGAGCCTTTGAAACGGCTCACCACGCGGCCTGAGAAGGTGTCGTAACGCTCCTGGCCCGGGTAGAAGGTATCGGAAGAGGCGGTGACGCCCACGTGGGTGGTCGCGCCCACGGATTTCGCGGCCTCAACCAGCGCGGTGGTGCATTCGAAATCGGCTACTGCCGGGAATTCCATTGGTGCAAAGTGCAGGCTTGCGCCGTCCAGACGTACAGATGCGGTCGTAACCAGCACGTCGCCCACGTTGATGTGCGGCTGAATAGCGCCAGTGGTGCCGATACGCAGGAAAGTACGAATGCCCAGCTGCGCCAGCTCTTCCACCGCAATAGACGTAGACGGGCCACCGATACCGGTAGAGCACACGATCACCGCTTTGCCATCCAGCTCTGCGCGCCAGGTGGTGAATTCACGATGGGCTGCCAGCTTAACCGGCTTATCCATCAGCGCGGCGATCTTTTCCACACGCTCAGGATCGCCAGGGACGATAGCGAGCGTAGCCCCTTGTAAATCGTTTTTGGTGAGGCCGAGATGAAAAACATCAGACTTAGACATAGGGTGACTCCTCTGTGGGTCGGTTAGTCAGAAGAAGTAAAACGGTACTTTACAGAAGCAGTAAGCATATTTTCGTGACACACCTCACCATGAATGAAAATGGTTGCAGTTAATTTCCATTAAATAGTGACTTACATCACATTAACAAGTTATATCGACAGGTGCTGCACAAAAGATAGACCGTATAAGGCACTGTGGGTTGTTAACCTGGTGACTATATTTACCTTTGCGCTAACTCATTGGTACGGAGAATGCCATGACTGAAAAAACCGGTTTTGCACCTGCTGCGGCTCCGCATGCTTCAACCATCGTCTCAACCTCAGAAGAAGCCATTACTGCGGGCGAGACCTCCATCCCCTCGCAGGGGGAGAATATGCCTGCTTATCACGCGCGGCCAAAATCGGCAGACGGCCCGCTGCCGATCGTGATTGTGGTTCAGGAAATTTTTGGCGTTCACGAGCATATTCGCGACCTCTGCCGCCGCCTGGCGCTGGAAGGGTACCTGGCCATTGCGCCAGAGCTCTATTTCCGTCAGGGCGATCCGAACGATTACAGCGATATCCCTACATTGTTCAACAATCTGGTGAGCAAAGTTCCGGATGCCCAGGTGCTGGCTGACCTTGATCACGTTGCCAGCTGGGCCGCGCGCAACGGGGGCGATGCACATCGTCTGCTGGTGACCGGCTTCTGCTGGGGCGGACGCATTAGCTGGTTGTATGCCGCGCATAACCCGCAGTTGAAAGCGGCCGTCGCCTGGTACGGCAAACTGGTGGGCGAAAAAACGCTGAACTCACCGAAGCAGCCTGTTGATATCGCAACGGATTTGAATGCACCGGTGCTAGGGCTTTATGGTGGTCAGGATACAGGCATTCCGCTTGATACCGTCGAGACCATGCGTCATGCGCTACGCGCGGCGAACGCGAAGGCGGAGATTGTGGTATACCCGGATGCCGGACACGCGTTTAATGCCGATTATCGCCCGAGCTATCACGCAGAATCAGCCAAAGATGGCTGGCAGCGGATGCTGGCGTGGTTTAGCCAGTACGGCGGGAAAAAAGCATAAAAGCAAAAAAGCCCGGTGGCGGCAACGCCTTACCGGGCCTACGCTGCATCAAGCCTGACGCAAGTTCTGCGCCGCCTTCACCATGTTCGCCAGCGCCGCGCGCGTCTCCGGCCAGCCGCGGGTTTTCAGTCCGCAGTCCGGGTTCACCCACAGACGTTCCGCCGGGATCCGCTGGGCGGCTTTTTTCAGCAGGGCTTCAATCCACTCCACGCTCGGCACGTTCGGGGAGTGAATGTCGTACACGCCCGGCCCGATTTCGTTCGGGTAGTCGAACTCTTCAAACGACTCCAGCAGCTCCATGTCTGAACGCGAGGTCTCGATGGTGATCACGTCGGCGTCCAGCGCGGCAATCGAATCCATGATGTCGTTAAATTCGCAGTAGCACATGTGGGTGTGGATCTGGGTGTCGTCCTTCGCCACCGCGGCGTTGATGCGGAACGCTTCCACGCCCCACTGCAGGTAAGCATCCCAGTCGCTGCGACGCAGCGGCAGACCTTCACGCAGCGCCGGTTCGTCAATCTGGATGATGCCAATGCCTGCAGCTTCCAGATCTGCCACTTCATCACGCAGCGCCAGCGCGATTTGCTTCGCGATGGTCTCACGGGTCACGTCTTCGCGCGGGAAGGACCAGCAGAGAATGGTTACCGGACCGGTGAGCATCCCTTTCACCGGCTTATCGGTCAGGGACTGGGCATACTTCGCCCACTCCACGGTGATCGCTTCCGGGCGGCTGACGTCGCCGATGACCACTGGCGGCTTCACGCAGCGGGAGCCATAGCTCTGCACCCAGCCGTTCTGGGTAAAGACGAAGCCGTCCAGGTGCTCACCGAAGTATTCGACCATGTCGTTACGCTCGGCCTCCCCGTGCACCAGCACGTCCAGACCTAAACGCTCCTGCTCGATAATTGCCTGCTTAATGTGCTCAGCGATACCGGTGCGGTAGTTGTTCGCATCCAGGTTGCCCTTCTTGAAGTCCAGACGCAGGCCGCGGATTTCAGTGGTTTGCGGGAAAGAACCAATTGTGGTGGTCGGCCACGCGGGCAGGTTGAATCGGGTGCGCTGCGCTTCGGCGCGTATTTCATAGGGGCTCTGGCGCTGGCTGTCCTGCGCGGTGATGGCCGCCAGGCGTTTTTCCACCGCCGGGTTGTGCACACGGGCTGAGTGACGACGTGCCTGGATCGGTGCGCTCCATTCGGTAATCGCCGCCGTCTCACCGCTGTTCAGCGCGTCGCGCAGCAGCGTCAGCTCTTCGCATTTTTGCAGGGCAAAGGCAAACCAGCTTTTCACTTCAGGGTCGAGACGGGTCTCCACGCTGAGATCGATTGGGCTGTGCAGCAGCGAGCAAGAGGATGCCACCCACAGCTCACGTTTGCCGACAATGTCTTTGATTTGTGCATATTTCTCGGTCAGATCGGCACGCCAGACGTTGCGACCGTTAACCAGCCCGGCAGAAAGCAGCCAGTCCGCTGGCAGGCGCTTGTGCAGCTCCGCGACATCGTCTTTACCGTGAACGAGGTCAACGTGCAGGCCCTGAACCGGCAGCGCGGTAATGGTTTTCAGGTTTGGCGTCACGCCTTCGAAATAGGTAGTGAGCAGCAGCTTCACCTGCCCGGTGAGCGCGTCATACGCCGGTTTGAAGGCATCAAGCCACGCCTGCGGCAGCTCGAGCACCAGCGCGGGTTCGTCGATTTGCACCCACTGAATGCCGCGCTTGCCCAGCTCAATCAGCACCTGTTTGTAGACCGGCAGAATATCGTTCAGCAGGCTGAGGCGGTCAAACTGTTCGCCTTTTACTTTACCCAGCCACAGGTAGGTGACTGGCCCCAGCAATACGGGCTTCACCTGATGACCCAGCGCCAGCGCTTCGTCCACTTCATCCAGCAGCTGCGTCCAGGTCAGCCTGAACTGCTGACCTTTCACGAACTCCGGCACCATATAGTGATAGTTGGTGTTGAACCACTTAGTCATTTCCGCCGCTGCCGCTGGCTCCCCCGTTGGTGCACGGCCACGGCCGATGCGGAACAGGGTATCGATATCTACCGATCCATCTTTGTTCTGATGACGAGCCGGCACGTTGCCAAGCAGCAGGCTGGTCGTCAGAACATGGTCGTACCAGGCGAAATCGCCCACCGGCAGCAGGTCAATGCCCGCCTGTTTTTGCTGCTCCCAGTGACGGGCGCGCAGCTCGCATCCCACCGTCAGCAGTTCTTCACGGGTGGTGTTACCCGCCCAGTAGCTTTCTTGCGCTTTTTTCAGTTCGCGGCGCAGGCCAACGCGAGGAAAACCGAGAGTGTGATTGCGGATTGTCATGTTATGCCCCTTGTGAAATTTGTTATTTAGACGTCCAGATGTTTACACATCTATAATTGGCAGGTACTGTATATTCCTCAAGCGCAAAATGTTCATGGCGAAGTGAAGGACTTTCATGATCGAGATTAAACACCTGAAAACGCTACAAGCGTTGCGGAACTGCGGTTCTCTTGCGGCAGCGGCGGCCACGCTGCACCAGACGCAGTCTGCCCTTTCTCACCAGTTCAGCGATCTGGAACAACGCCTCGGCTTTCGTCTTTTTGTGCGTAAGAGCCAGCCTTTGCGCTTTACGCCGCAGGGTGAAATTCTGCTGCAACTGGCAAATCAGGTACTGCCGCAGATCGCCAGCGCGCTGCAGTCCTGTAACGAGCCGCAGCAAACCAAACTGCGTATTGCCATTGAGTGCCATAGCTGTATTCAGTGGCTGACCCCCGCGCTTGAGAACTTCCGCCAGAAGTGGCCGCAGGTGGAGATGGACTTTAAATCCGGCGTGACCTTTGACCCGCAGCCGTCGCTGCAGCAGGGCGAGCTGGATCTGGTGATGACGTCAGATATTCTGCCGCGCAGCGGCCTGCACTATTCGCCGATGTTTGATTATGAAGTGCGCCTGGTGCTGGCCCCGGACCATCCGCTGGCCAGTAAAACGCGCATCACGCCGGAAGATCTGGCGACAGAAACGCTGCTGATTTATCCCGTGCAGCGCAGTCGCCTGGATATCTGGCGTCACTTCCTGCAGCCCGCTGGGATTAGCCCACAGCTGAAAAGTGTGGATAACACGTTGCTGTTGATACAGATGGTGGCGGCCAGAATGGGCATCGCGGCATTGCCGCACTGGGTGGTGGAGAGTTTTGAACGCCAGGGTCTGGTGGTGACCAAAACCCTGGGTGAAGGACTGTGGAGTCGGCTGTACTCTGCCGTGCGCGATGGCGAGCAGCGTCAGCCGATTACGGAAGCGTTTATTCGCTCAGCGCGGAACCACGCGTGCGACCATCTTCCGTTTGTGCGGAGCGCGGAGCGACCCAACGGCGATGTACCCACAGCGAAGCCAGGATCACCGCTCCCCCAATAAGGAAACTCGGCCAGTGCGGCTGTTGCTGCCAGATGGCGAGATTGACCAGCAGCCCTGCCGGGACATGCACGTTATTCATGATCCCCAGCGTACCGGCGTCTACCTGCGTAGCGCCGTAGTTCCACATGAAGTATCCCAGCCCGGAAGCCACCACGCCCAGCCAGACCAGAACGCTCCACTGCACGGTGGTCGTCGGCAGTTTTTGCGGGTTGCCGAGCATAAACCACGCCACCACCGCGACAATCGCGGCCCCCATATAGAACCAGGCGAACGCGTTGTGCTGCGGCATCGGACGGGTCTCCATCAGCCGTTTGTATCCCACCATGCCGATGGCGAAGCTGATATTGGCGAGCTGGACGAACATCAGCCCTGTCCAGAAGTGATCGCTTACCTTGTCATAGCGAATAATCGCCGCCCCAAGCACCGCCAGCGCCGCGCTTAAAAGATATCCCCAGCGCAGACGACGCTTGCTGAGCAGGTCGTAGATCAGGGTGATGTAGAGCGGCGTGAGCACGGTGAACAGCAGGAATTCCGAGACAGACAGATAAACGTAAGCCCGGAAGCTGAACAGGTACATGATGCCGAGCTGCATCGCGCCCACCAGCATATACAGCAGTATCGTTTTCAGCGATTGTCCGCGCGCCCGCAGAAACGGCAGGAACACCAGCGCCGCCAGCCCCACGCGCATCAGCACCGAGAAGTAGCTGTCGACCGATCCGGCAAGGTATTCGCCAATCAGGCTAAAGGAGAAGGCCCACAGGATAGTGGTGATAATGAGTAGCGCCACAATGCTTGTCTCTCAGAAAGAAGGACAGGCATTGTAGCGAACTCTTTAGTTGACAACTGAACAATAAATAATCGAATGAAGATTATTCAAGGAACAGTTTGCGCAGGTACTTAGGCACAGCGTTATCGCCGTTGGTGCCGATCACTTCCAGCTCCGGGTGCAGGTCTTTCAGACGCTGGTGCGCGTTCTCCATGATGCAGCCTTTGCCCGCCATGGAGAGCATCTCAGCGTCGTTCATACCGTCTCCAAACGCGATGCAGTCTTTCAGCTCAAAGCCCAGACGTTTAGCCACCGCTTCCAGCGCGTGACCTTTGGAGACGCCACCGGCCATCACTTCCAGACAGGTCAGCGTGGAGAAGCTCACGTTAACGCGGTCGCCCCAGCGAGCGTTGATCGCCTGCTCCAGCAGCAGCAGCGCTTCATGGCTTTCGCAGGTGAAGAACACCTTACTGATCCCTTCCGGCTCCAGCAGGCCAGGCTCGTACAGTGAGTACTGGAATACGGCTTCCTTGAAAAAGCGCATCTCATCCGGGCGGTGGCGGTTCATAAACCACTCGTCATCGCGATAAACGTTGGTGACGATATCCGGGTTATTGTGCACCACGCCGAACAGATCGGCGGCAATATCGCGGTCCAGATTGTGGGTAAAAATCAGGTTACCATCCGTGTCGTGCACGCGCGCACCGTTGGAGGTGATCATGTACGATTTGATTTCCAGATTATCGCGGATCTGCCCCACGTCCACGTGGTGGCGACCGGTGGCAAACACGAAGTTCACGCCACGGGCAGTCAGGAGTTTTAATGTCTCTTTCGCGTAAGGCGAGAGGGTGTGGTCGGGGGAAAGCAGCGTGCCATCTAAGTCAGATGCAACAACCTGGTACATAGGGAAATTTAACCTCTGGTGAATATCAATTATGCCTGTTGAAAAATTCAACAATGGCGTTAAGCGCGACTGAGCGCATAGCGTCCTTTTCAAAAAGGATCTCATGGTACGCGCCGTTGATGACCAGCGGTTTTCCCCCTTCACAAGGGTGACCGGCGGCAGCGCGCAGTTCACAATAGCGGTCATGCATGCGGTTATCCACCACACGCTCTTCCTCCGCCTGAATCAGAAGCGTCGGCGTGTCATCATCGCCTACGCCCGCCAGCACCTGCTCACCGGCATGAATCCCTTCCCGCACCCAGTGCCAGGTCGGGCCGCCAACGCGCAAGCGCGGTTCATCGGCATAAAAGCGCAGGTTGCGACGATAGCGCTGCCGGCTGTGGGTCAGAACGTTGATGGCGAACGGCAATGCCCGCCAGCGTCCGGTACCGATGGCATAGCCTTCACGAATGCGCTGATGGCCCTCAGCCCAGTCGAGAAGATGGCGCACCATCCAATCGGGAAAACGAATGACAATACCGTACATCGGTGCGGTGAGCGCAATGGCGTCGCACTGGTGCTCATACCGCTGCAAAAACAGTGTCGAAATGGCACCGCCCATGGAGTGCGCAAGGATATACCGCTTGCGCCAGGGGCCAGGCTGCACTTCCTGCTGCCAGAACGCGGCAAAATCGTCGACGTAATCGCTGAAGTTATCCACGTGCCCACGGTGCGTATCCGGCAGCATACGACCGGACAACCCCTGTCCACGGTGGTCGATGATCAGCACGTCGAACCCCATATGGACCAGGTCGTAAGCCAGTTCGGCATATTTAACGTAGCTTTCGATGCGTCCGGGGCAGACGACAATCACACGGTCATTTTTTTCATTGCGGAAACGAACGAAGCGCACCGGGATGCCCCCGACGCCCGTAAACTCATCTTCCTCACGCTGCCGCCAGAAATCGGTCAGCGGCCCCATAGAGAAAGCAGCAAAAGCGTTTTCTCGTGTTTCCCAGTCCTTTTTCTGCTGAAACATTGGGTTTCCACTCACGTAATCCAGGGAATATCGTTTTTTTCGTCACTGGTCACAAAATGACGCAATAATAGCGTATTGTGGCATAAAAATAGACGGTTCGGGAGTTTCAAATGACCTTCGAATGGTGGTTCGCCTACCTGCTGACATCCATTATCCTCAGCCTTTCACCGGGCTCGGGTGCCATTAACACCATGACTACCTCCATCAATCACGGCTATCGCGGTGCGGCGGCATCCATCGCCGGTTTGCAGACCGGGCTGGGCATTCATATCGTCCTGGTCGGAATTGGTCTGGGGACCCTGTTCTCCCGCTCGGTGCTGGCGTTTGAAGTGCTGAAATGGGCCGGTGCGGCATATCTGATTTGGCTCGGCATCCAGCAGTGGCGCGCGGCAGGCTCCATCAACCTCAATACGCTCGCTCAGACGCAAAACCGAGGCCATCTGTTTAAGCGCGCGGTCTTCGTCAACCTGACCAACCCGAAGAGCATCGTTTTCCTCGCCGCGCTGTTCCCGCAGTTTATCGTGCCGCACCAGCCGCAGGTGATGCAGTACGTGGTGCTGGGGGCGACCACCATCATTGTCGATATCATCGTGATGATTGGCTATGCGACGCTGGCGCAGCGAATTGCGGCGTGGATTAAAGGGCCTAAGCAGATGAAGGCCCTGAATAAAGTCTTTGGTTCGCTGTTTATGCTGGTTGGCGCGCTGCTTGCGTCAGCGCGTCATGCTTAGCGAGAGATGATGAGATGAATGCCGAAGCCGGCGAACAGCGCGCCGGCGAAGCCGTCGATCCACTTCGCGATACGCTGGTAGCCGCGGCGCATTGCCGGTAAAGCGAACAGGCTGGCGACGATGGTGAACCAGGCAAAGGTTTCAACGACGATCAGCAGGAAAATACCCCAGCGCGCGCCCGCGCCGACGCTATCGCCGACAAACAGCGAGAACACGGAGCCGAAATAGATAATCGCTTTCGGGTTCGCCAGGTTGGTCAGCAGCCCTTTCACAAAGCTGCGTCCGCCCGTTGCCAGCTCCACCTTTGGCTCTTCCGGCTTTTTCTCTTCTTTCTTCAGCGCCCCGCGCAGCATCTGGTAGCCCATCCAGCACAGGTACAGGCCACCGCCGACCATAATGATGTTATGCAGCCAGGCCATCTTCGCCAGGATCAGGTTCAGACCGAGCAGCGCGACTGCCGCCCAGACCATGACGCCCATGGTAATACCGAGCACGCCCATCATCGCCTCTTTACGGGAGCGGCTGACGGCGGTTTGCGACACGAAGAAAAAGTCAGGGCCTGGGCTCATCAGCGCAACGATGTGCACCAATGCCACGGTGAGAAATAGCATTAACATAATTAGCTCGCGGGGAAATAATGTAGTGAGTCACCATCCTGGCACTTTTTCGCCCGGCTGACTACTCCTCGTCATCACCGTCGGCGTGAGAGCGGATAAGCGCCATAAACTCTTTCCCGAAGCGCTCCAGCTTGCGCGTGCCGACGCCGTTGACGCTCAGCATCTCGCTCGCGCTGAGCGGCATCTGCTCGGCCATCTCAATCAGCGTCGCGTCGTTGAACACCACGTACGGCGGGATGTTTTCTTCGTCGGCAATCGCTTTACGCAGCTTGCGCAGTTTGGCGAACAGCTTGCGGTCGTAGTTGCCGCCGTAGGATTTTTGCATCACACGCGGCTTCAGGGCGATGACGCGTGGAACGGCCAGTTTCAGTTCAACTTCACCGCGCAGTACCGGACGCGCGGCTTCGGTAAGCTGCAACGCAGAGTGCTGGGCAATGTTTTGCGTAGCAAAGCCAAGGTGGATCAGCTGGCGAATGATACTCACCCAGTGCTCGTGGCTCTGCTCTTTACCGATGCCGTAAACCGGCAGCTTGTCGTGGCCCATATCGCGGATACGCTGGTTATTCGCCCCGCGCAGCACTTCCACCACGTAGCCCATACCAAAGCGTTGATTGACGCGCCCAATGGTTGAGAGCGCTTTACGCGCGTCCATCAGACCATCGTACTGCTTCGGCGGATCAAGGCAGATATCGCAGTTGCCGCACGGCTCTTGTCGCCCCTCGCCAAAGTAGTTGAGCAGCACCAGACGGCGGCAGGTTTGCGCTTCGGCAAAGGCGCCCATCGCGTTGAGCTTGTGACGCTCGATATCCTGCAGCTGTCCCTGCGGTTTCTCTTCCAGGCAGCGGCGCAGCCACGCCATGTCCGCCGGATCGTAAAACAGCATCGCTTCCGCAGGCAGCCCGTCACGCCCGGCGCGACCAGTTTCCTGATAGTAGGATTCGATATTGCGCGGGATGTCGAAGTGCACCACAAAGCGCACGTTGGGCTTGTTGATGCCCATCCCGAACGCCACCGTCGCGACCACGATTTGAAGGTCGTCGCGCTGGAATTTCTCCTGCACGTCGGCGCGGATGTGGTTCTCCAGTCCGGCGTGATACGCGGCGGCGCTAAAGCCGCGGTTTTGCAGACGCGCGGCGGTGTCTTCCACCTTCGCACGGCTGTTGCAGTAGATGATGCCGGACTTGCCGCGCTGCTCCTGCACATAGCGTAAGAGCTGATCCAGCGGCTTGAATTTTTCCATCAGCATATAGCGGATGTTCGGGCGGTCGAAGCTGCTGACCTGAATGTAGGGGTCGTTCAGCCCGAGCAGACGAACGATATCCAGGCGTGTAGTGTCATCCGCCGTGGCGGTAAGCGCCATAAACGGCAGCTCGGGGAAGCGCTGACGCAGCTGGCCGAGGGCGGCATATTCCGGGCGGAAATCGTGTCCCCACTGGGAGATACAGTGCGCTTCATCCACCGCCAGCAGCACCGGGTTCCAGTGCGCGAGATGGTCGAGGAAGTTATCCAGCATCAGGCGTTCCGGCGCGATATACAGCAGGCGAATCTGTCCGGTGCGGCAACCCGCCATCACCTCTTGCTGCTGCTCGCGGGTCTGCGTGGAGTTAAGACAGGCGGCTGCCACGCCGTTGGCGAGCAGCTGGTCGACCTGATCTTTCATCAGAGAAATGAGGGGGGATACTACGACCGTCAGGCCGTTCAGCACCAGCGCAGGCACCTGATAGCAGAGGGATTTCCCGCCGCCGGTCGGCATCACCACCAGGCAATCACGGCCTTCCAGCACGGTTTCAATGATGGTTTCCTGGCCGGGGCGGAACTGCTGGTAGCCAAAGGTTTCATGCAAAACCTGTTTAGCCAGCGATTCCTGATTCAATACTTCCGCCTGCGCCACGTTAACCCCATATGCCAGAAATGAAACAGGCGCTATTTTCAGCGCCTGAGAAAGAAACTTCAACGTTTAACGCAAAAACATTCGAGCGACCTAGAAAATATCGTTCAGCATAACGCCCACACCCACACGGGTCTGGTTAAAGTTGTAATCGATAAGCGACTCGCCGTAACCGCTATACACCTGCGTATAAAGACGCACGTGTTTCGTCACCGGGTAGCTCAGGCCAACCTCAGCACCACCGTAGCCAGTGTTCCAGTTGTACTGGCCTTTCGCGCTCAGCACGGCATCACCCAGCTGATAGCCAATCTTGAGCTGGTAGTAGCCCATGTATTTGGTGATATCCGGGTTGTCATCGGTGCTGCCCACCACATACCACGGCTTCACTTCCACCATCCAGTTACCGTTCTGCGCCATCAGGCGCGTATAGGCACGGTTCCAGCTGCGCGAGGTTGGGTCGGAACGTCCGTTGGAATCGTGGTTAAAGCCCACCTCGACGTCACGCAGCGTCCAGCCAGCAAATTCGTAATCCGTTGCGAAGCCGAGGAACAGCTGCGGCTCATAGTTGGTTTCACGGAACGGCGAGGACTCACCGCTGTTGGAGAGCTGCCACCAGGACTTTTGGGTGTATGACGCACCGAGCACCGAGTTCGGCCCAAGAATGCCTCGCCAGAACGGGAACGCGAGGCTGAGCTGGAACTTCACCTCATCTTTACGCGCATTATCGGACCAGTTATAGGAACTTATCGCCTCTTTGTTGAGATCGCTGGTCTGGGTATAGATCACGTAGTTGGTGTCATACGGGTACAGTGTGAACGGATTGTCATGCTCCTGAAGCATATTGGCGATGATGCTGCCGCGCACTGCGGGGGCATCGTGCACTTCTTTGACGGTTGCTTCTTGCGCATATGCTGTGAGGGGCAGCGAAACCGCCGCCAGTAACCAACCCAGATACGTCCGCATCGGTGGTGTTCTCCTGAAAGGGTGATATTTAATGAATAGTTTTGTCCGGGCATTCTACAGACTTCTGCAGCAACTTCCGCCTCCTCGTTTCTGAAAGTGGAAATCCTTATTGTTGAGGCATAAAATCAACATTTTGTTAACAACAAGGATGCAACCCCTCATGTCAGCCACGCTTACCGCCGAAGAAACGTTAAAACTCGTGGGCGAGATTTTTGTGTACCACATGCCGTTTAACCGCGCGCTGGGTCTGGAACTGGAGCGATACGAGAAAGACTTTGCCCAGCTCAGCTTTAATAATCAGCCAATGATGGTAGGCAACTGGGCGCAAAGTATTTTGCACGGTGGGGTAATTGCCTCCGCGCTGGACGTGGCGGCGGGGCTGGTCTGCGTCGGCAGCACGCTGACGCGCCATGACACCATCAATGAAGAGGAGCTCCGCCAGCGTCTTTCGCGGATGGGCACTATCGATTTACGCGTCGACTATCTGCGCCCTGGACGGGGTAATCGCTTTACCTGTACCAGCAGCCTGCTGCGCGCGGGCAACAAAGTCGCGGTAGCGCGCGTTGAGTTGCATAACGAAGAACAGGTTTATATCGCCAGCGCAACCGCCACTTATATGGTGGGTTAAGGCGATAAAAACGGGTAAAATTAATTCACTCTTTTGTAACGGATTTTCCCGATGGATGCTAAACAGACGCGGCAGGGCGTTTTACTCGCCCTTGCCGCTTATTTTATTTGGGGTATCGCACCGGCGTACTTCAAATTTATCGCCTATGTACCGGCCGACGAGATCCTCACCCACCGCGTCATCTGGTCGTTCTTCTTTATGATTGCGCTGATGAGCGTCAGCCGTCAGTGGTCCGGCGTCAAAACGCTGCTGCAAACCCCTAAAAAGGTCTTCCTGCTGGCGCTTTCTGCGGTACTGATCGGCGGCAACTGGCTGCTGTTCATTTGGGCGGTGAATAACCATCACATGCTTGAAGCGAGCCTGGGATACTTTATTAACCCGCTGGTGAACATTGTGCTGGGGATGATTTTCCTCGGCGAACGCTTTCGCCGGATGCAGTGGGTAGCGGTCATTCTGGCTTTCTGCGGCGTGCTGGTGCAGCTGTGGACCTTCGGCTCACTGCCGATTATTGCCCTCGGTCTGGCGTTCAGCTTTGCGTTCTATGGGCTGGTACGTAAGAAGATTGCGGTGGAAGCGCAGACCGGGATGCTGTTTGAAACCCTGTGGCTGCTGCCGGTGGCGGCAATTTATCTGTTTGGCATCGCCGACAGCGCCACCAGCCACATGGGCAGCAACCCGTGGTCGCTGAACCTGATGCTGATGGCCGCGGGCGTGGTGACCACCATTCCGCTGCTGTGCTTCACCGGCGCGGCGACGCGCCTGCGTCTCTCCACGCTGGGCTTCTTCCAGTACATTGGCCCGACGCTGATGTTTCTGCTGGCAGTGGTGTTTTACGGGGAAGTGCCGGGGGCAGATAAGATGGTGACCTTCGCCTTTATCTGGGTGGCGCTGGCGATTTTCGTTGCCGATGCAATTTATACCCAGCGCAGGGTGCGCAAAGGGTTGTAATGTTGCCCTCACCCCAACCCTCTCCCACAGGAGAGGGAGTTCGATCGTAGGGCGGGTAAGCGGAGCGCCACCCGCCAGATTTTTACAGCCAGTTCCGACGCTTGAAATAGAGATACGGCGCCAGCCCGGCGAGGATCATGAAGATAATCGCCCCCGGGTAGCCAAAGCTCCACTTCAGCTCCGGCATAAACTCAAAGTTCATCCCATAGCTGGATGCCACCAGCGTCGGCGGCAGGAACACCACGGATACCACCGAGAAGATCTTGATGATGCGGTTCTGCTCGATGTTGATAAAGCCCATCGCCGCCTGCATCAGGAAGTTCACCTTCTGGAACAGGGATTCGTTGTGCGGCAGCAGGGATTCGATATCTCGTAAGATCTCACGCGCCTGCTCCAGCTGACCGCCCGGCAGACGTGCTTTACGCACCAGGAAGTTCAGCGCACGCTGGGTATCCATCAGACACAAACGCACTTTCCAGCCGATATCTTCCTGCTCCGCCAGCGTCGAAAGCGCTTCGTCATATTCATCGCCCTGATGGCCTTCCATGATCACGCGGCTCAGCTTTTCCAGGTCGCTGTAGATGTTCTCAATTTCGTCCGCCAGCTGTTCAATTTTGGTTTCGAACAGATCGAGCAGCAGCTCGTAAGCATTACCGTCCACCATCGCCTGGCTACGGGCGCGCATGCGGTAGAGACGAAACGCAGGCAGTTCGCGCTCGCGCAGGGTAAACAGACGACCATCGCGGATGGTAAACGCCACGGTGGAGTTACCCGCGTGGTCATCAGCGTCTTCAAAGAAGAAGAAGGAGTGAATGTGCAGACCGTCTTCATCTTCAAAAAAACGTGCGGATGCTTCGATGTCTTCCAGTTCAGGACGCGTTGCCAGGCTTTGCCCCAGCTCAGATTGTACGCGAAGGCGCTCATCGTCGTCCGGCTCGACCAGATCCACCCATACGGCATCAACGAGGGGCTGTGACTCTTCGGCTTCAAGCCGAGTCAGTCGGTTATTTTCGAGTTGAAATGCGCTCAACATGACCGGGACTCCCAATGCAAAAAATATCGGACAGTTCGGTGGGCACACAGAAACAATTTGGGTTTCAGACCATTAAACAGCCTGACTCAGCGCGACGGGGATAATGCAGTCGCTGACAACCACTAAGGCCATCAGCAAGGGGAGATAGCCTTAGGAGTTGTTCCTGGATGACAGGGAATTGAGCCAGTATCTACTGGGTGTGTCCAAGGCGAATGTCCTCTTAGCGTAATCGTGCGCGCATGTTACGCCAGCAGTAACTGTGGCGTCAACACGCAACGGAACGCTGAAGGGCATTAATTGACCTTCAGCCTATAAGGTTAGCAGATTATTACAAAATAATGATATTTTTCTGAAAGTTACACGGTTTCCAGCCTGGCGTAAGCAGCCACCAGCCATTTGATCCCCTGGCCCTGGAACGCCACCTGTAAGCGGCTGTGTTCACCGCTACCTTCGAGGTTCACGATGGTGCCTTCACCAAATTTCGAATGACGCACGCGCTGGCCCAGCTTGTAGCCGGTATCGGTTTCAGTGATGGGTGAACCCATACGTTGATGGTTGACCGGACGGCTGATGCTTGCCCGCAGACGCACCTCTTCCACGCACTCTTCCGGCAGCTCGCCGATGAAGCGCGACGGACGGTGATAAACCTCTTTGCCGTACAGACGGCGGGTTTCGGCGTAGGTCAGCGTTAGCTTTTGCATCGCACGGGTCACGCCCACGTAGGCCAGACGACGCTCTTCTTCCAGACGCCCGCCTTCATCCAGCGACATCTGGCTCGGGAACATCCCCTCTTCCATCCCAACGATAAACACCTGCGGGAACTCCAGACCTTTGGCGGAGTGCAGGGTCATCAGCTGAACTGCATCCTGCCAGGTGTCCGCCTGCCCTTCTCCCGCTTCCAGCGCGGCGTGGGACAGAAACGCCTGCAGCGGCATCAGGTCTTCGTCTTCTTCGTTGTAGCTGAACTGGCGCGTTGCCGTCACCAGTTCCTCTAAGTTCTCAATACGGGTCTGGCCCTTCTCGCCTTTCTCCTGCTCGTACATGGTACGCAGGCCGGAGTCTTTAATCACCCGGTCGGTCTGCACGTGCAGCGGCATATCGGCCGTTTCCTGCGCCAGCGCGTCAATCAGTTCGAGGAAGCGCTGTAATGCGCTGGCGGCACGTCCGGCGAGCGCTTTTTCCTGCAGCAGCTCGCGGCATGCCTGCCAGAGCGTAAGCTGGCGGTCACGCGAGGCCTGGCGCACCACGTCCAGTGTGCGGTCACCGATGCCGCGCGTCGGCGTGTTCACCACGCGCTCAAACGCCGCATCGTCGTTGCGGTTGGCGATCAGGCGCAGATACGAGAGCGCATCCTTGATCTCCTGACGTTCGAAGAAGCGCATCCCGCCGTAAATGCGGTACGGCATGCTCACCTGCAGCAGCGCCTCTTCCAGCACGCGCGACTGGGCGTTGCTGCGGTAGAGAATGGCGCACTGCTCCAGGGCACCGCCGTTGTCCTGCCAGGTTTTGATGCGGTTCACCACGAAGCGGGCTTCGTCGAGCTCGTTGAAGGCGCAGTAAATCGAAATCGGTTCGCCGTCGACGCCGTTGGTCCACAGCTTTTTACCCAAACGCCCGTTGTTGTTTTCGATCAGGGCGTTAGCCGCGCTGAGGATGTTGTTCGTCGAGCGGTAGTTCTGCTCCAGACGGATGGTTTCCGCGCCGGGGAAGTCCTTGAGGAAGCGCTGAATATTCTCCACCTGCGCCCCGCGCCAGCCGTAGATCGACTGGTCATCATCGCCTACGATCATTACCTTGCCGGTATCACCGGCCAGCAGGCGGATCCATGCGTACTGGATGTTGTTGGTATCCTGGAATTCGTCCACCAGGATATTGGTGAAGCGTTCACGGTAGTGCTGAAGGATGTGCGGCTTGTTGAGCCACAGCTCGTGGGCGCGCAGCAGCAGCTCGGCGAAATCCACCAGACCGGCGCGATCGCACGCTTCCTGATAGGCCTTGTAGACGTTCTGCCAGGTCTGCTCGACCGGGTTGCCGAAGCTCTGAATGTGGTGCGGGCGCAGCCCCTCGTCTTTCTGGCCGTTGATGTACCACATCGCCTGACGCGGCGGCCACTGCTTCTCGTCGAGGTTCATCGCCTTGATCAGGCGCTTCAGCAGGCGCAGCTGGTCTTCGCTGTCGAGGATCTGGAAATCCTGCGGCAGGTTGGCGTCCATATGGTGCGCGCGCAGCAGGCGGTGCGCCAGGCCGTGGAAGGTGCCAACCCACATACCGCCCTGGCTGGTGCCCATCAGCTGTGCGATACGGTGGCGCATCTCCGCCGCCGCCTTGTTGGTAAACGTGACCGCCATGATGGAGTACGGCGAGCAGTTCTCCACGCTCTGCAACCAGGCAATACGGTGAACCAGCACGCGCGTCTTACCACTGCCCGCTCCAGCCAGCACCAGCATATTGGTGCGCGAGGCCGCTACGGCTTCACGCTGTTTGTCATTAAGGCTGTCGAGCAGGTAAGAAACGTCCATTGGCACCGTCACATAGTATTCAGGAACACAGCAAAACGCCCGGTGGCGCTTCGCTTACCGGGCCTACAACTGCAAAACCCTGGTAATTTATACAATATTACTGGTGATTATATCAGCGTCGTGAGGGATGCCAACCGCGAAATTTCCACGTGCGGCAGAAGACGGCTATCCTTCGTGGTCATCAGGTCGGCGTTTTCTGGCTTGATCCAGCAGGCCTGCATGCCGCAGCGAATGGCACCCGCGACATCCGTGGTCAGATCGTCGCCCACGTGCAAAATTTCACCGAGCGGCAGGTTCATTTTTTCCGCTGCCAGATGGTACATATCGCTGAACGGCTTCGAGCGCCCGTGCGGGCCCGCGCGCAGCACGAACTCAAAGTAATCCCCGAGGCCAAACAGTTCAGGCTGTGCGTTACCGTTAGTGATGGCCACCAGCGGCCACTTTTCGGCAAGCTTCGCCAGCGTGTCGTGGGTCTCCTGCGGCACGTCGATACGGCTGCGCCATTTGGCGAAGTTTTCCATTGCCGCTTCGGCACCGATGGCCGCGTCCTGTACGCTCAGGCCCACGTTGAGCATCGCCTGCTCAACCGCACGACGACGCCATTCGGTCACGTCGTGGTAAATGTCCGGCTCGGTCTCCCGCAGGGACTGACGCAGAGTCTGAAAATCCTTGTTCTGCATCGCTTTCAGCGCGGGATGGTAGTTCTGCACAAACGCCAGCGACTCCTGCTCGGTACGCAGGATCACCTCACGGTTGTCATAAAGGGTGTCATCAAGGTCAAACGTCAGGGCCGAGATCTGACCAAGTGGGCGGTAAAAACGCATTATTTCCCCCGTTTGGCGCGTGGATGCGCCGCGTCATACACCGAGGCAAGGTGTTGGAAGTCTAAGTGGGTATAGATTTGAGTGGTCGACAGATTTGCGTGGCCAAGCAGTTCCTGCACGCCGCGCAGATCGCCGCTGGATTCCAGCATGTGGGTGGCGAACGAGTGGCGCAGCTTGTGCGGGTGAACGTGGCTGTTTAGCCCCTGCTTGATGCCCCACTCCGCAAAGCGCTTCTGCACGTTACGCGCCGAGATCCGCTTGCCGAGCTTTGATAAAAACAGCGCATTCTCCTCTGCGCCAAACAGCCCGCGCAGATCCAGCCAGTGCTCAATCCAGGAGACCGCGTTGCGGCCAATCGGCAGACGGCGCTCTTTGCTGCCCTTGCCCATGACCCACACTTCGCCGGATTCCAGATCGAGATGCTTTAAATCGAGGTTCACCAGCTCAGAGAGACGCAGGCCCGCACCGTACATTACCTCCAGCATCGCGCGGTCGCGCACCGCCAGCGGATCGTTAAGGTCGATATCCAGCAGGCGATTTACGTCGTCGACGTCGATATTTTTCGGAAGATGGCGAGGGGCTTTTGGCGTGGCGATGCCTTTCGCCGGGTTGGCTTTTAAACCGCCCTGGCTCACCAGCCAGTCGAAGAAACTGCGCAGGGCGGAAAGCCTGAGCGCCAGGCTCGCCGGGCTGAGGTTTTTTTTACGGCTACGCACAACGAACCCGCGCACCGTGGCAGCATCACATTGTTGCCAGCTTTTCAGGCCGATCTCGTCGGCAATCTGGATGATGGCATCAAGCTGACGCTGATAGTTAAGCAGCGTTATGGGGCTGAGCTGACGTTCCACGCCCAGATAGCGCAGAAAGCGCGTGACGTCAGCGGCGAGTGCATCTGTCATACGCGCTCAATCCAGCGCTCCAGCAGCTCAGGCAGCATCAGGGCGATTTCCTGCAGCAGGTGCGTACCCTGCCCCTGCTCATAATGATGTGCGTCACGGCTGGTAAATAACATCACGCCCAGATCGCCATCGCGCCCCATCAGCGACATCGCCACCGAGCCAATCGCTTTGGCTTCCGGCAACACGACCAGCAGCTCAGGCCCGTTCAGCGGCCCGAGATAGTGCTGCTCACGGCCCAGACGCTGAATGCGTAGCGGCTCAAACGCCTGGCGGCTCAGCGACAGATGGGTAAACCCGGACGGCGCACCAATGCGCCAGCGGTCCGGGAACAGGCGAATCGTCGCGCCTGCCAGCCCAAGCTCACGCGCCCAGCGGTGGAAGCGGCTGAGGAACTCTTCAAGGCTGTGCGCCGAGGCCAGACGCGCCTGCAGGTGCAACAGACGATAAAACAGGCTCTCGTTATTGCTGGCCTGCTCCATCAGCAGCGTCATGTTCTCTTCAAGCTGATTGATGTGCTTGCGCGAGCGCGCCATGTGCCATTCGACCAGCGACACGGTTTCACGAATCGGATGCGGTACGCGCATCTGTTCAACAACGCGTGCATTGCGGATAAAAAACTCAGGATTGTTCAGCAGGTAATCAACAACAGCGCTGTCATCCAGTTCCGTCATTATTTCCTGCAGTTCTTCCCCTGGTTGTTTCATAGATGGATAAACCCGTCATAAACATGTGTCGCCGGGCCCGTCATATACAGTGGATGACCCGGTCCTTTCCAGGCGATATCAAGCCGACCGCCCGGTAATTCCACGCGAACCTCTTCTGCCAGTAACCCCTGAGAGATGCCCACAGCAACTGCAGCACAGGCACCGCTTCCGCAGGCCTGGGTTTCGCCCGCGCCGCGCTCGTAAACCCGCAGACGGATGTGCTCACGCTTCACCACCTGCATAAAGCCGATGTTCGCGCGCTCCGGGAAACGTTCGTGGCTTTCCAGCACCGGACCGAGCGTTTCAACCGCGGCGGTTTGCACATCATCAACCTGAATCACACAGTGAGGGTTACCCATCGAGACGACGCCGCACAATACTGTCTGCTCGGCCGCACGCATAATATAGGTCTTTTCCGCTTTGTTTGCGCGGAACGGTACGGCGGAAGGCTCGAAGTTTGGCTCGCCCATATTCACGCGTACCAGCTCGTCATCGGTCACGCTGAGCACCATACGGCCGTTCGCAGTACTGACGCGAATATCGCGCTTGTTGGTCAGCCCCTTCAGGCGGACAAAGCGGGCAAAACAGCGCGCGCCGTTGCCGCACTGGTTAACTTCGCTGCCGTCAGCGTTAAAAATGCGGTAGTGGAAATCGAGATCGGGATCGTAAGGCGGCTCGACCACCAGCAGCTGATCGAACCCCACGCCCACGTGCCGATCCGCCAGGCGGCGAATCAGCTCCGGGGAGAAAAACACATTCTGCGTTACCGCGTCGACGACCATAAAATCGTTGCCAAGGCCATGCATTTTAGAGAACTGCATCATTTGCTCCATTGCGCGGGTACAGAACGTAATCTGTCAGAGATTAACCTGAGTCGGGCCACCGTTATCGCCGCGATCGTTAGTATCTGGCGTCGTTGACTCAATGCCGCTTTGCACCGGTTTCGTTGGCGGCGGTGCGTTTTTATCCTCTGGCGGGAAGTACAGCGGTCCTTTCAGTCCACAACCCGTCAGGCTAAACAGCGTGATGAGAACGGCAAGCGTTCGGAAGACGTTTTTCATTATCAAGTTGCTCGTAAGTTCAAATCTGTTTCTATCATCGCAGGAGAAGACACAAAAGCAAGAGTTTGCCGCTTTCCTGCAACGGGAATTATTTAGCGTTATACTGCCGCCATCACGAAAAACAGGAACAAAACCATGAATGACAGTGAATTCCATCGCCTTGCCGACACCCTGTGGATGACCATCGAAGAGCGCCTGGACGACTGGGACGGCGACAGCGATATCGATTGTGAAATCAACGGCGGTATCCTGACCTTAAGCTTTGAAAACGGCAGCAAAATTATTATTAACCGCCAGGAGCCGCTTCACCAGGTGTGGCTGGCGGCCAAACAGGGCGGCTATCACTTCGATCTGAAAGACGGGGAATGGGTCTGCGACCGTAGCGGCGTACCGTTCTGGGATCTGCTGGAACAGGCGGCGACCGCGCAGGCGGGTGAGGCAGTGAGTTTCAGGTAGTTTTGTTGCCGGGTGGCGGCAACAGCGACTCGAACCGTAGGCCGGGTAAGCGTTAACGCCACCCGGCAAAAAGGATCAGGAGAAATACTGCTGCAACAGCGGCGCGGTATCCTGATTCGCCGGCGCGGCAGGCGTTACGGCCTGGGTCCGGAACGGGATCACCTGCGTACGACCATCGACGTTCACAATCTGATAGAACTGCGGCAGGTTGAAGTTAATGAAGCTTGAGCCGTAGGTGAAACGGTCGTGCGAAGAGGAGTAGAAGCGGCTGACGTCGCGCACCAGCTCCTCTTTACTGCCTTCACAGTGGTGATACACCTCGGCGCGGTTAGTCTCATCAAGGATGTAGATATTGAAACCGGCATCCTCACCTGACTCTTCGAAGAAGAACTGAATAATCCCTTCGCTCGCAAAACCATCCACCACCTGCGGCAGCTTAACGTGGTTGGTTTCCACCTGCACCGACAGGCCATGCAGCTTGTTGTGTGAAATCGCGCCGTAGAACTCGATGGCATTTTCCAGCTTCTGTACTGACACGTTCAGGCGCTCGAAGAACAGCCCCCAGGTCTGGCCGGAGACGCGCAGCGCTTTAAAGCGCCCGGTTTCGTGACGGGTGCTGGAAAGACGCAGCTCGATGCACTCAGAGACCAGCTGCTGCACGCGGGTACGAATCAAACCGCGCAGGTGCTGGCTGTAGCAGAACACTTCGACGCTGTCCGGCGGCGCGGCGTCCTGGTGCATCTTGCCAAGAATGGTTTTCAGCGCTTCGATCATCGCCTGCTCGCCGTTGAAGTGCAGGGTACGTACTTCGTTCCACGAGTTGCGGTACAGCAGGTCTACACTGCCTACCAGGCAGTTTTGCTGCTCGCCAAAGCTGAAGACGTCCAGCTTGCGGAAGTCAAAATGGACTACCTGATTGCGGAAGGCCGCCGTCGGGTCGTACTCCAGGTTGACGATAATCGCCAGATGGCGAATCTCGCACGGGCTGTAAAGCGCTTTTGGCGTTGGCGCAGGCAGACGCAGCGGGAAGTGCTGCGAAACGTCAGCGACCATCTCCTGCAGCTTGGCTAAATCAACCACCTCGTTGCCTTTGATAAACAGGCGCGTGCGCGAGGTCAGCAGGCCGTTGAACCAGGCCCAGGCCACCAGCTTGTTCAGATAGCGGTTATACTCCAGCGGCTGATGGCTGATGATCGAATCCATGCTTGGCGCACGGTTGTACAGATACCACCCGGTGCGGTTTGCGCGGCCCGGTGGCACAAAGATAAAGGTCAGGTTCGGCTCTGACAGGTCAGGTGAAATCTGCGGGTTCACCAGGGTGACTTTACCCGGCAGCGCTTCAAACGCGGCGTACAGCTTGCGGGTCAATACCCCGATGTCCTGCGGGCTGGCGGAAACGCTGAGGTTGTTACGGCGCGCAAAGCGGATCAGATTACGGTAGCTTTGCATCATTGCATCGAGCAGTTCGTTGTGCGCTTCACGCACCTGATCGATCTTCCAGTTGGCGCGGTTGTCGAGCATGGACAGACGCGCTTCGTCCCATCCCCACTCTTTGACTAACTGACTGACCACTTCACGACGCCAGCCCACGCAGGCGCGTTCGCGGCTCAGTTTTTCACAAACTTTGAGATAGAAACATCGACGCACCAGATCGAGACGCGTGGTGTCATCAATGGCTTTCAGGTATTCGGTAACGCGTTCCAGCATCATGCAGTAGGCATCAAGCCCGTAGGAGACAATCTCCCCGTCGTGCAGACGCTGTTTGATGTCTTTCGCCAGCAGGCGCGGCGTAGGGTATTCCCAGGAATAGGCTTCCAGCAGCAGCGTTTTCAGCACCGCTTTGTACGGTGAGTCGATGCTCTTATAAAGCTGCCAGAGGCTCGCGCCAAAGTACTCTTCGGCGGACAGAGAGCTCAGGCCCCCCAGATCCAGCCATTCGTTTGGCGTCAGTACGCCCTGAGAATAGAGCGACATGACGTAATCGTCGTAATGCTCTTCTTCATCGCACGGCACCATATTCCACAGAATACGCTTCCCGGCGAGGCGAACGGCAGTACGGTAGAACTCATCCAGCAATAAGATGTGCTGAGTCGAGCCGCAGTCTTCACCACCGAGACTGCCGCTTTCGTTATGGCGGAAACGGTTTTCATCAATCAGGAAGAAGCTTACTTCCACGCCGAGCGACGCCGCCCAGCTCTCCAGCAGGCTGCATTTACGCTGCAGCAGCTGGCGCTCTTCGTTATCGAGCCAGGATTGATGGCAGACCCAGATATCCAGGTCAGAAGAACAGCTTTGCCCTACCGATGAGGTACTCCCCATTGTGTAAACGCCAGTGATTGGCAGTTCACCTTTCGGAGAAACCTGAGGCGGCATGCCGCGGTAGAGTTCCAGCTCGTTCAGATAGTGCTGTTGGGTTTCATCAGGCGTGAAAAGGCAAATGCCCTGGGGAACGTTACCATCGAGGTAGCCCGGCATCAGAGGATGGTGATAGTGCAATAATGTCGGCAGCAGACTGTATACCTGCTGGAAAGCAGGGCCCATGGCAGCAAGCGCGCGATCCACGCGCAGTTGATTTATGGCATCCAGTCTCTGTTTCAGAGTCTCAATATAGAGGTACAAGACGTATCGCCTGATGTTTCCGGGTGTCGTAAGCTATTCAAAACACGAATAACAGCGAGCCCGCAGTATTTCAAAAAGATAACCGTTACCCTTCTTTCGCCCTTATCATTATGGTGGTACCGACGAAAAAATGGTCTAAAACGTGATCAATTTAACACCTTGCCGGTTGACCGTAAAGAAAGATGCGCTACATACAAGTGTAGCACCGTTCTGTACGTGTAAATTCCTGAATACGGCTACGGCAGACGAATACGCCGCCTTGTCCCTCTCACCCTTCATCAACCGTAAAACTGCCATCCCAGAGTCAACAATGTTAGGATGGTTAGCGATTGATAATGACGGTAACAAGCATGTTAGACAATGTTTTGAGAATTGCCACACGCCAAAGCCCTCTTGCGCTCTGGCAGGCACATTATGTGAAGCAGCGCCTTGAAGCCTGCCATTCCGGATTGCGCGTCGAGCTGGTGCCGATGGTGACGCGCGGTGACGTGATCCTTGATACGCCGCTGGCGAAGGTTGGCGGAAAAGGCTTGTTTGTCAAAGAGCTGGAAATGGCCTTGCTTGAGAACCGTGCTGACATCGCCGTGCACTCCATGAAGGATGTGCCCGTTGAATTCCCGGAAGGGCTGGGGCTCGTGACCATCTGCGAACGTGAAGATCCGCGCGATGCGTTCGTCTCCAACCAGTATGGTTCTCTTGACGCGTTGCCGGAGGGCAGCGTGGTTGGCACGTCCAGTTTACGCCGTCAGTGTCAGCTGGCCGAACGCCGCCCGGACCTGGTGATTCGCTCGCTGCGCGGAAACGTGGGTACGCGTCTGGGCAAGCTGGATAACGGCGACTACGATGCCATTATCCTCGCCGTTGCCGGTTTGAAGCGTCTGGGACTGGAATCACGCATTCGCGTCGCATTGCCGCCAGAGCTGTCGCTACCGGCCGTGGGCCAGGGTGCGGTGGGCATTGAGTGCCGTCTTGACGATGTGCGCACGCGCGAGCTGCTTGCACCGCTGAACCATGACGAGACCGCCATCCGCGTAAAAGCCGAGCGCGCCATGAACACTCGCCTCGAAGGCGGCTGTCAGGTGCCAATTGGCAGCTATGCTGAATTAACCGACGGTGAGCTGTGGCTGCGTGCGCTGGTTGGCGCGCCGGACGGTTCACAGATGGTACGCGGCGAACGTCGCGGTAAGGCGCAAGATGCCGAGCAGCTTGGCGTGTCGCTGGCCGAAGAGTTACTGGATCACGGTGCCCGCGAAATTCTGGCTGACGTTTATAATGGAGAACCCCCTGCATGAGTATTCTTGTCACCCGCCCTTCTCCCGCAGGAAAGCAATTAGTGAGCCGTCTGCGCGCACTGGGGCAGGTGGCCTGGAGTTTTCCGCTGATTGAATTCTCCCCCGGTCGGGAGCTGTCCATGCTCGTCGACCAGATGAATGCCCTGCAGGAAGGCGACCTGATCTTTGCGCTGTCGCAACATGCCGTGGAATTTGCCCATGCGCAGTTGCAACAAGCAGGGAGAGAGTGGCCAACCGCTCCCCGCTATTTCGCTATCGGGCGAACAACCGCACTGGCCTTACATACCGTGAGCGGAACAGACGTTCGCTACCCGTTAGATCGGGAAATCAGCGAAGTCTTGCTACAATTACCTGAATTACAAACTATTGCCGGAAAACGTGCGCTCATTTTACGCGGTAACGGGGGACGTGAACTGTTGGGTGAAACGCTGCGGGAACGCGGGGCCAACGTCACGTTCTGCGAATGCTATCAGCGTTGTGCGAAACACTACGATGGCGCGGAAGAGGCAATGCGCTGGCATATGCGCGGCATCGACACCCTGGTCGTAACCAGCGGTGAAATGCTGCAGCAGCTATGGTCGCTTATTCCACAATGGTATCGTGAGAACTGGTTACTCCACTGTCGGCTTCTGGTCGTCAGTGAGCGTCTGGCGAACCACGCCCGGGAACTGGGCTGGCAAGATATTCGGATCGCTGATAACGCCGACAACGATGCGCTGCTGCGCGCATTACAATAACTCTCAAATGGGAAGCCATAATGACGGAACACGAAAAATCCTCCGCCGTGGTTGAAGAGACCAGGGAGACTGTGGACACAACCCCACAGCCAGAGACGACAGAGAAAACCGCTGAGAAGAAAAACGGCAGCAACAAAACCAGCCTCGCGCTGAGCGCAATTGCCATCGCCATTGCCCTGGCGGCAGGCGTTGGCCTGTACGGTCTTGTTAAGCAGCAAGGCTCTAACCAGACGGCCACCAGCGATGCGCTGGTCAATCAAATTACCGCCCTGCAAAAAGCGCAGGAGACGCAGAAAACCGAGCTGGAAGGCGTGATCAAACAGCAGGCCGCCGCGCTTGCCGATGCGAACAGCAAGCGGGAAGAGTTGACCAAACAGCTGAGTGAAGTGCAGGAGAAAGTCGCCACGATTTCCGGTACCGATGCCAAAACCTGGCTGCTCTCACAGGCCGATTTTCTGGTGAAACTGGCCGGACGTAAGCTCTGGAGCGATCAGGACGTTACCACTGCCGCCGCGCTGCTGAAAAGCGCCGACGCGAGCCTGGCAGATATGAACGACCCAAGCCTGATCGCCGCGCGCCGCGCCATTACCGAAGATATCGCCAGCCTCTCCGCCGTCTCGCAGGTGGATTACGACGGCATTATCCTCAAGGTGAACCAGCTTTCGAACCAGATTGATAACCTGCAGCTGGCGGATAACAACGACGACGACTCCCCGATGGATTCCGACGGTACCGAGCTTTCCAGCTCCCTGAGTGAATGGCGCATAAACCTGCAAAAAAGCTGGCAGAACTTTATGGACAGCTTCATCACCATCCGCCGCCGCGATGAAACCGCCGTGCCGCTGTTAGCACCGAACCAGGATATCTATCTGCGCGAAAACATCCGCTCCCGCCTGCTGGTTGCGGCACAGGCCGTACCGCGTCATCAGGAAGAGACCTACAAGCAGGCGCTGGATAACGTCTCGACGTGGGTGCGTGCGTATTACAACACTGATGACGCGACGACCACGGCCTTCCTGGAAGACATCGATAAGCTGAGCCAGCAAAACATCACCATGAACGTGCCGGATAAGCTGGAAAGCCAGCCGATTCTGGAGAAGCTGATGCAGACGCGCGTGCGTAACCTGCTGGCCCAGCCCGGCGTTCCGGCGGAAGGTACGGCTGAAGCACCGGCCGCCGCTCCAGCGCCTGAAAGCGCGCCACAAGGAGAGTAATGATGCTTAAAGTCCTCTTACTCTTTATCCTGTTGATCGCCGGGATCGTCCTGGGGCCGATGCTCGCGGGCCATCAAGGCTATGTGCTGATCCAGACTGATAACTACAACATTGAAACCAGCGTTACCGGCTTAGTGATTATCCTGGTCCTCGGCGTGGTGGTGCTGCTTGCTGTGGAATGGATCCTGCGCCGTATTTTTCGCACCGGGGCGCATACCCGCGGCTGGTTCGTTGGTCGTAAGCGCCGTCGTGCCCGTAAGCAAACAGAGCAAGCGCTGCTGAAACTGGCCGAAGGCGATTATCAGCAGGTAGAAAAGCTGATGTCGAAGAATGCCGATCACGCAGAACAGCCGGTGGTGAACTATCTGCTGGCCGCTGAAGCGGCACAGCAGCGTGGCGATGAAGCCCGTGCTAATCAACATCTTGAGCGCGCGTCCGAGCTTTCACCTAAAGATCCGATTCCGGTGGAGATCACCCGCGTTCGCCTGCAGCTGGCGCGGAACGAAAACCATGCGGCGCGCCACGGCGTTGACCGACTGCTGGAAATCACCCCACGTCATCCCGAAGTGCTGCGCCTTGCTGAACAGGCCTACATCCGTACCGGTGCCTGGGGTTCACTGCTGGATATCATTCCTTCGATGGCAAAAGCAGACGTCGGTGACGATGAACATCGTGACGAACTGCAGCGCATGGCGTGGATTGGGCTGATGGATCAGGCGCGCGCCGACCTGGGCAGCGACGGTCTGAAAACCTGGTGGAAGAATCAGAGCCGTAAAACGCGTCAGCAGGTTCCACTGCAGGTGGCGATGGCGGAACATCTGATTGAATGTGACGATCATGACACTGCGCAGGAGATCCTTCTCGACGGTCTGAAGCGCCAGTACGACGACCGCCTGGTAATGGTGATCCCGCGCCTGAAAACCAATAATCCTGAGCAGATCG
This sequence comes from Enterobacter sp. RHBSTW-01064, assembly GCF_014103035.1. Classification (NCBI taxonomy): domain Bacteria; kingdom Pseudomonadati; phylum Pseudomonadota; class Gammaproteobacteria; order Enterobacterales; family Enterobacteriaceae; genus Enterobacter; species Enterobacter sp. RHBSTW-01064. Next base: position 201,454 of record NZ_JABXOU010000003.1, read on the forward strand.
AAAAAGTGCTGCGCCAGCAGATCAAAACCGTGGGCGACCGCCCGCTGCTGTGGAGCACGCTGGGCCAGTCGCTGATGAAGCACGGCGAGTGGCAGGAGGCGAGCCTCGCCTTCCGCGCGGCGCTAAAACAGCGTCCGGACGCGTTTGACTACGCCTGGCTTGCCGATTCACTGGATAAGCAGCATAAGCCGGAAGAGGCCGCCGCCATGCGGCGTGACGGGTTGCTGTTGACGTTGCAAAATAACGGTAACCAGCCGTAATTGAAATGGAGGCCTTGAGGCCTCCTTTTTTTATCTTCACTCTCCTGCTACATTCATTGCATCTTCCGCAGGAAACGAACCCGCCAATGTAACGATCGCTTTTCATTAACCCCTTTTTCGCACACGCGCATTTTGCAGCGTGGAGTAAAACGTTTTTGAAAGGAAATCGTCATGAATTCGCTTTTGTATGCGCTTATTGAAGCGCTGCGCTGCCACCGCTGGCTGCGCCTGCTTGCCTGCGCGTTTATCTTCTCTTCACTGGGGAATGGTTTGACCCAAGTTGTTGTTTTCGGCTTACTGCTGCAGTGGGCAGCACCACCGGTACTGCTGACGCTCGCTTTTCTTTTTGCCACGGTGCCGGGACTCCTCGGCAGTATGATCGGCGAAAAATTGTGCTCTCGATTTTCCCCGTTGTCTTTGCTGATTCTGACTGAGGTACTGGGATTGCTCGCCCTGATCTTTCCCTTTCTCGGCGTGCATTATCACAGCATACCCGCCCTGCTTGCCATGCAATCCGCTGAAGCATTATTGAGTGGGATCGGCTGGCCTGCGCTAACGCTGCTGTTCAAACGCGGCCTCAGTGATGCCGAGCTGCCTGCCGCAACCGTTCTGGAGAATCTGATATTTGCTTCTCAAGTCCTTTTGGGAACCGGACTTGGCGTCGTGCTTTTTCAGAAAATGCCGGTCGTCGATTTGCTGGCAATCGACGCCGCCAGTTTTCTGGGATCGCTCTTGATGCTTCTGCTGGCGAGGCGAGTGTTTGCGGCACGGATAAAACCCTCTCCCACCGACGCCCACGCACTCGTCGCGCTACGTTGGCAGAGGCTAACCCAGCGGCAAAAACGCTGTTTGCTCCTGCTGCCAGCACTGGCTGCCGTAGGCTCACCCGCTATGGCGTTACTGCCCGCCCTGGCGCAGGAGATACAGCCTGAGAATGCGGCAGGTCTCGCGCTGCCCCTGCTTTTCGCCAGGAGCATGGGGCAGCTTTGCGGTCCAATGTTGCTCAAGAGAGACAGTCTGACGCGCGTCGCGACCCAACCTCTCCTGCTGATGGGCTACCTTGCTCTCTTTCTGGCTGCTTATGGGGTGCTTCCGCTGTTATCCGGCTGGGTTGTGCCCGCGCTGGGAATGATCTTCATTGCACATCTGGCGTCGAATATTGTGTTTGCGGCAGGTACGTTTGGGGTGCTTAGTAACTTTCAGATGGCCCAGATTTCGTCAGCAAGCAGTAAAGCCTGGCGCTGGCAAACGCTTAGCGCTTCCCTCTTTACTGGCCTCGCAGCGATGGTAGCGACAGCATTTGGGGCAGTTGAGGCGCTGTATATGGTCTCTGGCACCGCGCTGCTTTTCGTTACGCTGGTACTGCGGCGTTTCAGTGATTAAGACATAAAAAAACGCCTGCTATAAAAGCAGGCGTTAAAACAGGTCTGTAAGACAACATATTTGGTGCTTCACTCAACGTTGTGTCCATGGTGTTTGATGAGGCCGAAGCGACATCTGTCAGTGGACGATAAGCACCGTAAACGGCTCTGCGTCATTCCTGAGTTTATGAGGCACTAAGGCGAACATAAGAGATGGAATGAGCATCTACACGCATATTATTGCACGTTACATGCCAGGTTTACACGCAGAACTTTTACATTGCGCAACATTCTAAGATAAAAGGAAATTCTGCTGTTAAGAACCGCCTGAAGCCCGATAATGTACCGATAAGAGATTCAACCTGTCGTCGGAAAGAGACAATAAAGCCGCCGAAATAGTAAATTGTTTATTTTCAAGGTATTGCATGTCGCCAAATCGCGACAATGGAGAAGTGTGTTGTTGGGGAATAACGACAGGGATTAAAACCGCAGAAAACAAAAAACCCCGCCGAAGCGGGGTTCAAAATTGGTCGGCGAGAGAGGATTCGAACCTCCGACCCACTGGTCCCAAACCAGTTGCGCTACCAAGCTGCGCTACTCGCCGATGTACTGCTTTTTTGAATTTTTAGTTCAATTCATTTAAAAAGTCGTGGTGCGAGGGGGGGGACTCGAACCCCCACATCCAAAGGACACTAACACCTGAAGCTAGCGCGTCTACCAATTCCGCCACCTTCGCAATTCACAACTCTTTCAAATAATGGGGTGGCTAATGGGATTCGAACCCACGACAACTGGAATCACAATCCAGGGCTCTACCAACTGAGCTATAGCCACCACTGTATTCTTTCACGCGGTACTGACTACTTCTCAGACCACCGCAGCTCTAGCACCGGGTTAATGGTGCGCCCGACAGGATTCGAACCTGAGACCTCTGCCTCCGGAGGGCAGCGCTCTATCCAGCTGAGCTACGGGCGCTTAGCGCCGTTGCGGGGCTGGATATTACGTACCTCCGTCCCCGCTGTCTAGTGCTTTTTTGAAAAAAATGCGCGTTTGGTTATGGTTTGCACATTTTGCCGCTTATTCCTCCACTTTATGCGTGGTGGCGCGGCGACCCAGGCCAAAAAGCTTATATGCCGCTGTAACGGCAGCCAGGAAGATCATCCCGACAAACAGCGACATGCGGGTATCTTCATTAAAGTACATCCCAATTAATACGCAAATCAGGAACGCCATCGTCAAATAGTTCGCGTACGGGAACAAAATGGAGCGGAACGGATGGCTGGCGATCGCTTTTTTATGCGCATGACGGAAACGCAGCTGGCTAATCAGGATCACAAACCACGGCACCATGCCCGGCAGCACGCTGGCGCTATAAACGTAAACGAACACGCGCTGCGGATTCGGGATGATGTAATTCAGACATGAACCAATCAGCAGAATCACGATCGATACTGCCACGCCCATAACCGGCACGCCCGCACGGGACACTTTCCCCATCGCCGCAGGCAGTTGGTTGTTTTTAGAAAGCGCGTAGAGCATGCGGCCACAGCTGTACATCCCGCTGTTACAGCCAGAGAGCGCAGCCGTCAGCACCACGAAGTTAATAATCCCTGCTGCTGCCGTAATACCAATCTTCGCGAAGGTTAAGACAAACGGGCTGCCGGTGGTGCCGATTTCATTCCACGGGAAGATAGTCACGATAACGAAAATTGCGCCCACATAGAAAATCAGGATACGCCACAGCACTTTGCCCACCGCGCTACGCAGCGTGACCTGCGGGTTTTTCGCTTCACCGGCAGTAATACCGATCAGCTCCACGCCCTGATAGGAGGCGACAACGATACAGAGCGCCGTCAGGAAGCCCTTCCAGCCGCCCGCGAAGAAGCCACCGTTCTCGGTCAGGTTGCCGAAGCCAATCGCGTGCCCGCCGTTGCCGAAGCCAAAGAAAATAACCCCGAGACCCACGACAATCATCACGATAATGGTGGTGACTTTGATCATCGCAAACCAGAACTCGATCTCACCGTAGAGTCGCACGGCAGCCAGGTTAGCCAGCGCCACCAGCCCCACAGCAATGAGCGCAGGTATCCACTGGACCATGTCCGGGAACCAGAACTGTACGTAGACCCCTATCGCCGTGATTTCCGAGATGCCCACGGCCATCCACATAAACCAGTACGACCAGGCCGTAAGGTAGCCAAAGAACGGGCTCATATAGCGGTGCGCGTAAACGGCGAAAGAGCCGGTGACCGGCTCCAGGAAGAGCATTTCGCCCATTGAACGCATGATGAAGAAAACGAACAGCCCGGCGATGATGTACGCCAGTAATACGGAAGGACCCGCCCATTTGAGCGTACTTGCGGAGCCCATGAACAGGCCAACGCCGATAGTGCCGCCCAGCGCTATCAATTCAATGTGTCGAGCTTCCAGCCCACGCTGTAGCTCCGGTTTTTTCTCTGCCATAAATCCTCGGTTGTGTCTGCTGGTTACCGGCTTAAGCCGGTTATTGTTTTTTAGGGGAACTAAAATACGGTGCGAATGGTTTCTTAAATTCTGCTAAATGGCAAACGATGCATTAAAAAAATGAATGCATTGCACAGATTAGCAGCAGTTTTGCAGGGGAGTTGCAGCGCGAACAGCATATCGCGCTACATTTTGATTACATTTTACCGGTGTAGTGCCAGGCGAGATAGCGCAGCAGACGGATCTGCCGTTTGATACGCGTCGGTTGTGATAACAGACGATACAGCCACTCCAGGCCGAGGTTTTGCCAGACTTTCGGCGCGCGCTTAACGTGGCCGGTAAAGACGTCGTAGGTGCCACCCACGCCCATGTACAGGGCATCCGGGCAGACCAGACGGCAATCGCGCATCAGGATCTCCTGACGCGGCGAGCCCATCGCCACGGTGACAATTTTCGCCCCGCTGTCGCGCACGCGTTCAAACAACGCCTGCCGACTTTCAGGTTTAAAATAGCCGTCCTGGCTTCCCACAATGTTAACATTCCACTGGCTACGCAGCTTCTGCTCCGTCTGGGCCAGCACCTCCGGCTTACCGCCGATCAGGAAGACCGGCGTGCCTTCCGCTCCCGCGCGCGCCATGAGCTGCTCCCAGAGGTCAGCCCCCGCCACGCGTGAAACATTAGCGCCAGGATACTTTTTGCGGATAGAGCGCACGACGCTGATGCCGTCTGCGTACTTGAATTCGGCGGCGGTAATCAGGTCTTTCACTTCCGCGTTATCTTCAACCGCGAGCATTTTTTCCGCATTAATGGCCACCAGCGTGCCCGATTTCATCTGCCCGTCCGAGAACAGAAAATCCAGCGCGTGTTGCATATCACGCCAGCCTATAAGCTGTAGACCGCGCAGCGCATAGCGCGGCGCAGAAGTTGTGTCAGTCATTACAATCCCTACTCAGACTTGCGACAGCGTTGTGCTGCCTTGATGCTCGCGTCGGTGGACAAGCCCTGCGCTGTCAAACAGCCAGTACAACAGTTTTGCCAGCACCAGACACACACCGAAAACGACCATGAAGAACACCACGCGCGAGACGAACGAATCCAGCCCCTCGCGTGCCAGAACAATCATATTGAAAATGGCACCAAAGCAGAAACTGTGCAAAATAGCCGCCTTGTAGCGGTTGGTCTCTTCGTTACCGAGCGTGTAAAGCCAGTCGAACCATTTAATGATCAGCCCAACCGCAATCGCGCCAGGCAGGATAAACCACGCGCCGCCCATCACGACCAGCGAGCCAATCAGCGTTGGCGAGATTGCCAGGCCAGAATGGTTGTTCAGCACTTCCCAGGTAAAGTAGTTCGCCGTATTGAGCACCACGCCCGGACGGTCCGGCCACAGCCAGGTCGGAATAAAGACGTAGAAGTCGCGGGCAATCGGCGCTAATCCCTGGAAGTCGATCTTGTCGTAGTTTTGCAGCAGCAACGCCAGGTTTTCCCACGGCGAGAAGGTGTCGCGCGTGAGGTAGAGGAAGGTGTAAAACGCTTCGTCACCGGCAACGTTTAACCCATAGCGCTTCAGCGCCAGCCAGAACATTCCCACAATGCCAAATACGCCTGCCGCCGCCAGCATCCACAGGGAGATCCACCCGCGAATGATGCCGATAAACAGGAAGATGGCGAAGGCGATAATAATGTTAGCGCGCGTCCCACCCACAATCATGTAGGTCAGGATGCCGAAGGCGACGGTACTCACGAGGAAGAACAGCCACGCCTTGCTGTCCTGGCGCAGGAAAAAGACCACCAGCATCGCCGGAATGAAAAAGTAGAAGAACCGTTTGAGCGCCACGCCTGACACTTCAGCAGAGAAAATCTGGCTGTAGGACTGGAGCTTAAACAGCAGGAAGCCGTTATGCATGAAGAAGATGCCGACGCTGACCAGCGCGATAGTCATCAGCATCACCCACGTAAGGTGCGTCTCCACCCGGTTCATGGTGAAAATCGGTCGCCGCGGTGCGGACGCTGTCGCTGAGCGCAGGCGCGTTTTATAGGTGACGTAGTAGACGGCGTAGAAGCAGGTTGCGGAGAGCAGCGCCTGCAGCAAAATTTCCGGCGGGGCAACGGCCACATCAAAACGGAAAACCAGAATACTGGTCAGCGGGAAGCCGAAGTAAAAGGTCAGCAAAAACAGCAGCGAGAAGAAGACGTTGAAGTTAAAGCGCACCCGACGAAACTCAAACCAGGTGAGCGTGGCGATAAACAGCGTGCTCAGCAGCCAAACCACCAACAAGCCGCTAAATTGCAACTGGCTCATGCGTTGTCTCCTGCAGCGATACGCAGCGCGCGGTGCCACGGCGTGAGGTAGTTCGGGCTAAAGAAGTCGATGCTATTTTTATCCACCAGCGCCAGCTGGCGCTGCGCTTCCCGCACGATATCGATGTTCAGCGTGTCCGAGGTAAACAATACCGGAATATGCTGCTCGGTCATATCCTGCCAGAACGGGTTTTCGCGGTTCAGCACGCATGGAACGCCGGCCTGGATAAGCAGACATAAGGTACCAATCCCCTGCTGACGGGCAAAGATAAAATAACCCAGGTCGCACTGTCTCAGGAGCGCGAGATAGTCATCAAATTCCAGCTTATCCTGCAGAATATTCACATGCTCAGCGCTGAATAACGCCAGCGCCTGCTGACGGACCTCAGCGATGTAGGCGTCGTTATTCGCCGGGTAGCCCATTGGCACTACCACGTTCACCGTATCGCCAAACTGCTGATGCACCGCCCGGAGCGCCGCAACATGTTCGTTACTGCGATCCCCGGAGTTCCCCACCAGAATCGTCAGTTTGCCCTCGCGCAGCGTATCGTTCGCCATATTGTTCAGCGCCGGGTTCATGCGAGTCGGGAAATAGAGCAGCTCACCGCGCACGTTCGGATGCCGTTCAGCAAAGTAGTTAAGATCGCCACGGGTCGCGAACACGCAGCCCACGCGCCCCTGAGCCATACGGCGCAGAGGATAGAACAGGCGAAACTTCCAGCCGCGCGACACTTCATAGAGATCGGCGCCCCAGATATGCCAGCTACACTGGGAAGGCTTTATCCCGCCGCTCAGCAGAGCCATCCACAGGCCCGTATTGAACTGCCCATGGAAAAAGAAGCGTTGATCACGATCGGCTTTTGCCTTCGCGATAACCGCTTTCGCCAGCGCGGCTTTATCTGGCCAGAAGGTGATGTTAAGCGCCGGACACGCCGCGCCCAGGCCATTGTCCTGACCTGCAACCATAAACTCGCGCGCATCAGGATTGCCCGACGCCAGCTCATCGTTGAAGAACCGCAGTACGGTCTGGTTATGGTGTGGGATGTCCGACCCCAGGATGTGAATCAGTGCAGTCATGCGCGTTTACGCCAAAGTAAAAATACGCCGCAACAGGCAGCGAAATAAACGATATAAGTTGCCATATAGGCCTGAGCAGCCCCCAGCGCGCCGTGCGAAGGGATCAGCCAGTGAGAGAACGCCGTCAGCAGCGCAAACTGACTAATCTCCGCCAGGATATACAACCGCAGCGAGGCTTTCGCAATCACCAGATAACCGAAAACGTAAGCGCCGACTTTCAACACATCGCCTACCAGCTGCCAGGCGAACAGATCGCGCATGGCGATAAACTTTGCCGAGAAGAGCAGCCAGATGGCGACATCACGTAATAACCAGACGGTAAAGCTGGCGGCCGCCACGGCAGGGAGCACAAAACGCAATGAGCGGAAAATCTCGCGGGTAATATCCTTTTTTACGGTCAGCCGGGATAAGGTTGGCAGCAAATAGACGCTAAAGGAAGCCGTTATAAATTGGAGGTAGGCATCGGAAATGCTGCTCACGCCCTGCCAAATCCCGACTTCATCCCAACTGTAATGCGCAGCCAGCAGGTTTCGCATCATGACGTAGGCCACCGGAAGCGTCACCGAAGTGATGAGCGCCATCAGGGTAAATTTGCCTAACTGCCCCGCCAGCATCGTGTCCCACTGCGGTTTCAGGTAACGTAGCGGGATGACCCCTCTGCGCATCAGCATAAACGCTGCCGGAACGACAACCAGAGCAGGCACGAGCGCCAGCCCCAGCAGTGCGCCCTCATAGCCACCCAGACGATAGCAGAAATAATAGGCAATCACGCCGATGACGCTTCCCAGGATCAGCGCCAGCGCATTGCCCGCCGCATCACGGAAGCCCTTCATCAGTGCCAGCAGCAGGTTGGCCCAGGCAATCCCCATCTGAACCAGCGCGACCAGGCGAACCAGCCCCTGATACTGCGTATGTCCAAACAGCCCCTGGCTAATCGGGGCCGCCGCCAGTAAAAACACAACGGCCAGCAGCGTGGAAAATCCCAGGACCATGGCCGAGGACGTTCCCACAACCGTGCGCAGTTTTTCGGCATCATCATGATGCTGAGCCACGTATTTGGTGACGCCGTTAAATATTCCCGCCCCGGCCAACACGCCGAGTACCGTGACCAGCTGGCGGAAATTGCCCGCCAGCCCGACGCCTGACGGGCCGAATGAGACAGCCAGCAACTTGACGACCAGCAATCCGGCACCAATTTTTACAAGCGTGGACGCAGCCGTCCACACCGATGCTTTTGCCAGAGACATATCAGCCGAAATAACTCAGAAGGGTATTGATCACCGTGCGTTGATTAACGGGTGCGAGGTTGTAGAACAGAGGCAGGCGGAGCAAACGCTCGCTCTCTTTGGTGGTGTAACGGTCTTCGCCCGCGAATACGCCAAACGCTTCTCCAGCCGGGCTGGAGTGCAGCGGGATGTAGTGGAATACCGCCAGAATTTCAGCCTCTTTCAGCCAGGCAATCAGGCTGCTGCGATCGTCGTTATCGCGCAGCTTGATGTAAAACATATGGGCGTTGTGGACGCAGTCTGCCGGGATCGTCGGCAGTTCAATACGCCCGGCTTTCGCCAGCGGCTCCAGCGCGTCGTAGTAGGTTTGCCACAGGGACAGGCGCTGCAGATTAATACGCTCCGCCGCCTCCAGCTGCGCCCAAAGATATGCGGCCTGCAGATCGGCCATCAGGTAGCTTGAGCCGATATCGCGCCAGGTGTACTTGTCAACCTGACCACGGAAGAACTGGCTGCGGTTGGTGCCTTTTTCGCGGATCACCTCGGCACGCTCCACCAGCGCACGGTCGTTAATCAGCGTCGCCCCACCCTCACCGCCTGCGGTGTAGTTTTTGGTTTCGTGGAAGCTAAAGCAGCCGATGTGGCCTATCGTGCCCAGCGCGCGCCCTTTGTAGGTGGACATCACGCCCTGCGCGGCGTCTTCCACCACGAACAGGTTGTGCTTTTTGGCGATCGCCATAATCGTGTCCATTTCGCACGCCACGCCCGCATAATGAACCGGGACAATCGCGCGCGTTTTGTCGGTAATCGCCGCTTCAATCAGCGTTTCGTCGATGTTCATGGTATCCGGACGGATATCCACAAAGACAATTTTTGCCCCGCGCAGGACAAACGCGTTCGCCGTAGAGACAAAGGTATAACTCGGCATGATCACTTCATCGCCGGGCTGGATGTCCAGCAGCAGTGCGGCCATCTCCAGGGAGGCCGTACAGGATGGCGTCAGCAGCACTTTGGCGCTGTGAAAACGCTGCTCCATCCACTGCTGGCAGCGACGGGTGAAACCGCCGTCGCCGCAAAGTTTGCCGCTGCCCATGGCAGACTGCATATAGTCGAGTTCCGTTCCCACGACGGGTGGTGCGTTAAATGGAATCATCATGTCACCTGTATAACCAGTAAGCGGTGGCGTCGACGTTGGCCCCACTCGCAATATAACGTTTAAGCGCGGCGGTGTTGCCCATCTGGGTCGCCACCCGCAGCGTCGATAACTGTTCCTGCTCAGCCCAGTGCAGCGCGGCCTGCATGAGTTTCTTCCCCATGCCGCGTCCGGCGAGTAAGCCGATACGCGCGTCCTGCTCATTCACCTTACGCAGGGAAACAAAGCCCTGAATCTGTCCATCCACCGCGCGGAAAACCAGACACACGTGGTCGAACGTGCCTTTTACCGCATTTTCAATCCACTGAGCATAAAAACGGCTGCTGTCTTCAGGCTTATACCATGGAGCACGAAAGCGGCTTTGGGCAAAGGCCTGCGCCGCCATCTGGCGCAGCGCGGGAATGTCCTGCTCTGCTGCAATTTCTGCGCCTGCCGACGGGTGGTGGGAAACCGTTATGGAGAGATCAACCTCGCCTTCGACCAGCTGAAAACCATGTTGCTGCAGCGCATCCAGCAGATCGGCACGGCCCGCCGGGATCTTCGCCTGCACGCGCGGCCAGGCCGCGAAGTCGGACGCCTGCAAAGCAGGCGCATCGTCACGCAGACGCACAATCGCCGAAGGCCGGGCAAAAAAAGTGCTTTCCCACTCAAGGGATTCCAGCACGCCGTTGAGTTGACTCAACGCCACACGCCTTTGGTATCAACCACGTACTTCTGGGACACGGTCTTACCGGGGATCGCTTTGAACGCGTTGTGATCCACCAGCAGCACCAGCACATCCGCCGTCGCCAACGCATCGTTTAGCGCGGTCAGCGTACAATGGCCCGCCAGCTTCGCTGGCAGCTCATGGATATTCGGCTCAACCACAAGCGTCTCACCGCTGTGCCAGCCTGCGATCATCTCAGCAATTTCCATCGCCGGGCTTTCGCGCAGATCGTCAATGTTCGGTTTAAAGGCCAGGCCAAAGCAGGCAATTTTCAGCTCGCTGGCGCGCTTGCCGCTTTCAGCCAGACAATCCGCCACCGTCGCTTTTACCTGATTGAGTACCCAGTGAGGTTTGCTGTCGTTGACTTCACGCGCGGTGCGGATCAGGCGCGCCTGATCGGGGTTTTGCGCCACGATAAACCAGGGATCGACGGCGATGCAGTGACCACCCACGCCCGGACCCGGCTGGAGAATGTTGACGCGTGGATGGCGATTCGCAAGGCTAATCAGCTCCCAGACGTTAATCCCCTGATCGGCACAAATCAGTGACAGTTCATTCGCAAAAGCGATGTTAACGTCGCGGAAGCTGTTTTCGGTCAGTTTACACATCTCGGCGGTGCGGGAGTTGGTCACCACGCATTCGCCTTCAAGGAAAATCTTATACAACTCGCTGGCGCGCGCGGAACATACCGGCGTCATGCCGCCAATCACGCGGTCGTTTTTAATCAGCTCGACCATGACCTGACCCGGCAGCACACGCTCCGGACAGTAGGCGATATTAATATCGGCCTGCTCACCCGCCTGCTGTGGGAAGGTTAAATCTGGACGGGCTTCTGCCAGCCACTGGGCCATCTGCTCGGTAGCGCCCACCGGCGACGTGGACTCGAGGATCACCAGCGCCCCTTTTTTCAACACAGGCGCGATAGATTTTGCTGCCGCCTCAACGTAAACCATGTCGGGCTCATGATCGCCTTTAAATGGCGTCGGAACCGCAATCAGAAAGGCATCGGCGTCGACCGGCGTGGTGCTGGCGCGCAGGAATCCCCCGTCGACGGCCTTTTTCACCACGAGGTCAAGATCGGGCTCCACAATATGAATTTCGCCACGGTTAATGGTGTCCACTGCGCGAGCATTGATGTCGACGCCTACAACCTGCTTTTGACGAGAGGCAAAGGCCGCCGCAGTAGGCAGTCCAATGTAGCCAAGACCCACGACAGAGATGGTAGTAAAACTCATAGCGTTACCCGATTGTGTTTAAGTGCATGCAAAATACGACCACAAGACTGCCCATCACCATACGGGTTATGGGCGCGGCTCATCGCCTGATACTCTTCTTCATCGTGCAGCAGGCGCGTCACCTCGTCGACGATGCGGCGCATATCCGTGCCCACCAGACGTACCGTGCCCGCTTTTACCGCTTCCGGGCGCTCGGTGGTTTCACGCATGACCAGCACCGGTTTGCCGAGAGACGGCGCTTCTTCCTGAATCCCGCCGGAATCGGTGAGGATCAGCCAGGCGTGATTCATCAGCCAGACGAATGGCATGTAGTCCTGCGGTTCGATCAGAAGGACATTATCCACATGACCCAGAATACGGTTCACCGGCTCGCTGACGTTAGGATTGAGGTGTACCGGATAGACAATCTGCACATCTTCATTCTGCGCGGCAATCTCAGCCAGCGCGTGGCAGATTTGCTCAAAGCCGCGACCGAAACTTTCGCGACGGTGGCCCGTCACCAGGATCGTTTTCTTGCCGTTATGCAGGAAAGGATAGCGCGCAGCGAGTTCTGCCTGCAGATCGGTGTTTGCCAGCACGCGGTCACGTACCCAGATCAGCGCATCGATAACCGTATTCCCGGTGACAAAGATCTTATTGTCGGCAATATTTTCCCGCAGCAGGTTCTGACGCGAGTTTTCAGTTGGCGCAAAGTGGTACATCGCCAGATGTCCGGTAAGCGTGCGGTTGGCCTCTTCCGGCCAGGGCGAGTAAAGGTTGCCCGTGCGCAGGCCCGCTTCAACATGACCAACGGGAATACGCTGATAGAATGCGGCCAGACTGGTCGCCACGGTGGTCGTGGTGTCACCATGAACCAGCACCACATCAGGTTTGAAGGATTCCAGAATAGGCTTCAATTCTTGCAGAATACGGCAGGTGATCTCCGTCAACCCCTGCCCCGGTTTCATAATATTGAGATCGTAATCCGGGACGATAGAAAAGAGAGTTAAGACCTGATCGAGCATCTCCCGGTGCTGGGCAGTCACGCATACTTTTGCTTCAATATCAGGATCTCTGGCCAGCGCATGAACCAGAGGCGCCATCTTGATGGCCTCCGGCCTGGTGCCAAATACGGTTAGTACTTTCACATCGATTCTCTTCGATTAGGCGATGAAGGCCGTAGCCTTCATCGTAGACGGCGTTCTTAATTTGTGCGACGACGCATTAATGCTACGCCAGCGCCAGTCAGTGCGCCCACAATCCCCCACATGATCATCAGGAATGCGCGTCGCGGACTATCGCGTTTTACAGGTTCTTCAGGCGTTCTCAAATAACGATACGTCTGAAAACGAGGGTCCATCGTTGGACCGACGTTCAGGGTGTTAAGCATGGCGCGGTTTTGGTCGTAATCGAGGTCAAAATCAGGGCCAACGGCCTGGAGATTTTCCAGTCGCGCCTGGAGCATTGGACGACCAAGGAGGAACATTTCGGAATCAGGCAGTTCATCCGCCGGAACATCCGTTTCGCTGCGAGAGATATTGTGCTGCTCCGCAATTTTAAGCGCCTGCTCAATATTGTGGACACGGCGGGCAAAAATGGCTTTCGCCACCTCTTCCTGACGTTTCACCTGCGCCTTCATCTGAATCGTTCGCGCAGCCCAGGCACCTTTCAGCTCATCATTGAGATGGCTGGCGGCACGCTGGCTGGCAAAGGCCACATACTGACGTAGCAGGTTATTCGCATCCGGCGCCGTTTCGGCAATCAGCTTCACGCTGTCGCTGACATTGCGCAGCGCATCGCCCGGCATAAACTGGATATTGTTGATGAGATCATCCAACAGCGCGGCATCGACTTTTGTGTTATCAACCCGACGCTGTTTGAAGTAATCGGTCTGCGACCAGAAATCGCGACGCGTATCCCACGAGGCGAGCTGCATCACGAACTCTTTGTAGGCCTCATCCATTACGGATACCTGATCCGGCGTGGCGAGATTCGCTTTAATATCCAGGTTACGCAGGAATTGCTGCTGGGAATAGAAGCCGCCGAGCATGTTAACCGTTGGTCTGTCGGTAATCGCCGTCGCGCTCCACTCTTGTTTTGCAAAGAATGTGTAGGCCAGCGCTAACAGAGCGAACCCCAACGCGATCCCCGCTATCCAGAATTTGCCCCGCCATAACACGCGAAACAAACCACGAATATCCAGCTCATTCTCAGTTACCACTGATTTCGCTCCCGCCAACGGTTGAGTCATCATAGTCCCGGTTTTACTTAGTTAATGTTGTGTTTTTGCCACTGTTCCGACGCATCCTGCGTTTTAAACGTTTAATGAATCGTGCGACTTTCCATGCGCGTTTGATGCAGTAACCGTACATAAAGAATGCTAGCAAGAATAATACCAACATTACCCATTCAGGGATGAAATGAGCATATTCCGCGGCCACACCAATACCGGCGAGGATAGCCGCTGCGAGGGTGATCAGGACAAAAGCCTGACGGGACGTGAACCCGGCGCGCATGATCAGATGGTGGATATGCTGACGGTCAGGGGAGAATGGACTCATCCCTTTACGCAGACGGCGATACATAATCGCCACCATATCCATCAGCGGAATAGCAATAATCCACAGCGCCGTTACCGGGCTAATCGGATGCGTTTTACCTTGTGTGGTTTCCAGCAGGACCCAGATAACGGTAAAGCCAATCAAGGTACTTCCCGCATCACCCATGAAGACTTTATAGCGACGCCCCAATACACCGAGGTTGAGGAAGATATAGGGCAGGATGGCGGCAATCATGGCGAAACACCACATTGACAGGCTGTACTGACCATCAAACCACAAAATAATACCGATCGCGGCAAACGAGACGGAGGACAACCCGCCGAGCAGGCCGTCAATACCATCGACCATGTTGAAAGCGTTAATTGCCGCCCAGACGGCAAACAGCGTCAGGAAGAAACCAAACGGCCCCAGCACCAGCTCCCACGGGCCAAAAACATAACCCAGACTTCTCAGGTACAGGCCGCCGACCACCATCATGATGACGCCAATGGCCGCCTGTACGGTCGCGCGAAACTTCACACTGATATCAAATCGGTCATCAAGCGCCCCGACTAACACGAGGACACCCGCACATGCCAGGTAGAGCGCGGCATGCGGAATATAGTAATCCGCGATCGCAAACGTGAAACAGATACCTGCGTAAACCGAAATCCCCCCCACCAGCGGGATAAGCCCCTGATGGCGCTTACGGAAATTCGGCTTGTCCACTAACCCGATTCTTTTTGCTACCTTGCGCGCAATAAACAAAAAACAGGTTGTGAATAAAAAAATACTGATCAGCTCAGTTACTGCAGTGAGTAGATTCACAATGGATTGCTCTCAACAAAAGTTAGTCCCGGAAGTATAACCATGAAGCACCCTGCCTCTGAAGGAATAAAAGGTGGCCTCTCACAACTCCCTTTGTATGTTTTTCAATCAATTATTTCTTTGACTGTTTAAACCTGCTTATTGTCGCACCGACAGGTCGAAAATGGGAGTCTGTGGTAATAGCGTATAGTCCATAAATGAAAAACGCCACGTAAAAACGTGGCGTTCACTGGGATAATTTGCGTTACGAGCGTTTCATCATGTCGAAGAAATCGTCGTTGGTTTTGGTCATCGCCAGTTTGTTGATGAGGAACTCCATTGCGTCGATTTCACCCATTGGATGGATGATTTTGCGCAGGATCCACATTTTCTGCAGCTCTTCCTGAGTGGTGAGCAGCTCTTCCTTACGGGTACCGGAACGGTTGTAGTCGATAGCCGGGAAGACGCGTTTTTCAGCGATCTTACGAGAGAGGTGCAGTTCCATGTTGCCTGTACCTTTAAACTCTTCGTAGATAACTTCGTCCATTTTGGAGCCGGTATCAATCAGCGCGGTCGCAATGATGGTCAGGCTGCCGCCCTCTTCCACGTTACGTGCCGCACCGAAGAAGCGCTTCGGACGATGCAGGGCGTTGGCATCCACACCACCGGTCAATACTTTACCGGAAGCTGGCACCACGGTGTTGTACGCACGCGCCAGACGGGTGATGGAGTCGAGCAGGATGATCACGTCTTTCTTGTGCTCAACCAGGCGTTTCGCCTTCTCGATAACCATTTCTGCAACCTGAACGTGGCGAGATGCTGGCTCGTCGAAGGTAGAAGCAACCACTTCACCTTTAACCAGACGCTGCATCTCGGTCACTTCTTCCGGACGTTCGTCAATCAGCAGTACCATCAGCACGCAGTCTGGGTGGTTGTAGGCAATGCTCTGCGCGATGTTCTGCAGCAGCATGGTTTTACCCGCTTTTGGCGGTGCCACAATCAGGCCACGCTGACCACGACCAATAGGTGATGCCAGATCCAGAACGCGAGCAGTTAAGTCTTCGGTAGAACCGTTACCACGCTCCATGCGCAGGCGAGAGTTCGCGTGCAGCGGCGTTAAGTTCTCAAAGAGGATCTTATTGCGCGAGTTTTCCGGTTTGTCGTAGTTAACTTCGTTAACTTTCAACAACGCAAAGTAGCGTTCACCCTCTTTTGGAGGACGAATCTTACCTGAAATGGTGTCACCAGTGCGGAGGTTGAAACGGCGGATTTGGCTAGGGGATACGTAGATGTCGTCAGGGCCGGCGAGGTAGGAGCTGTCTGCAGAGCGGAGGAAACCAAATCCGTCTTGCAATATCTCCAGCACACCGTCGCCAAAGATATCTTCGCCACTCTTAGCGTGCTGCTTCAGGATGGCGAAAATGATGTCCTGCTTGCGCATACGAGCCTGGTTTTCCAGCCCCATATTTTCGCCGAGAGTGATCAGCTCAGAAACCGGCGTATTCTTTAATTCGGTAAGATTCATAATGGTGTGGGTTCTTAAACTCGGGGTGATTCTCGAACTTAATGTTGTGAATGGTATGGCAGGGTCATCCATGCCTGTTTAGCGGCCATCAACTCATGTCTGTTCGCTGTCTGGTCACAGGGAAAGAACGCAGAACTGAAACGACAAGACGGATTGAGTGACAAGCCCGGAATCTAGCAACTTCACGCACTGTTCATGTTAACAACGGGAAGTATCGGGTAAAACAAGATTCAAACAACAAGATATGTTTAAAACGAAGTCATAGCTAACTTAGCACGACTAAAGCCGGGCGTCCAGAGATCCACACAATTTAGGCGCTCAGGACGCTCAGCCGAGAAACCTTACGCCAGATTAGCGTCGAGGAACTCTTTCAGTTGACCTTTGGACAGTGCGCCCACTTTGGTCGCTGCCACTTCACCGTTTTTGAACAGCAGCAGGGTCGGGATGCCACGGATACCGTATTTTGGCGCGGTGCCCGGGTTCTGGTCGATGTTCAGCTTGGCAACGGTCAGTTTGCCCTGATATTCGTCAGCGATTTCATCCAGAATCGGGGCGATCATTTTGCAAGGACCACACCATTCAGCCCAGAAATCGACGAGGGTTAGCCCGTCAGCCTTAAGCACGTCCGTGTCAAAACTGTCGTCAGTCAGGTGAATAATTTTATCGCTCATATATAACTCCACAGGAATAAGCCTGGTACGTTGGTTTTGTCTCCACCAACGACGTGTTGATGTCGCATTAACCAACTAAAGGTTGACTTTATTTCACCGGATACGCTTTCGTAAAGCAATAGTAAGCTGATATTCTACCACACTATGAGCAAAACACATTTAACAGAACAGAAGTTTTCCGACTTCGCCCTGCACCCAAAAGTGATCGAAGCCCTTGAAAATAAAGGGTTTCATAACTGCACGCCCATTCAGGCTCTCGCCCTGCCGCTTACGCTGGCCGGTCGCGATGTTGCAGGGCAGGCGCAAACCGGTACTGGCAAAACGATGGCGTTCTTAACGTCAACGTTTCATTATTTACTGTCTCATCCAGCGATTGCAGACCGCAAAGTTAACCAGCCGCGCGCGCTTATTATGGCCCCGACGCGAGAACTGGCGGTACAGATCCACGCAGACGCTGAACCCCTGGCGCAGGCTACTGGCCTGAAGCTTGGCTTGGCCTATGGCGGCGACGGCTACGATAAGCAGCTGAAAGTGCTGGAAAGCGGTGTGGATATCCTGATCGGTACCACTGGCCGTCTTATCGACTACGCCAAACAGA
Source organism: Enterobacter sp. RHBSTW-01064 (assembly GCF_014103035.1). Lineage (NCBI taxonomy): Bacteria > Pseudomonadati > Pseudomonadota > Gammaproteobacteria > Enterobacterales > Enterobacteriaceae > Enterobacter > Enterobacter sp. RHBSTW-01064. The sequence goes on from NZ_JABXOU010000003.1 coordinate 219,356, forward strand.
ACCATATCAACCTCGGTGCCATCCAGGTTGTCGTGCTGGATGAAGCCGACCGTATGTACGATCTGGGCTTCATTAAAGACATCCGCTGGCTGTTCCGCCGCATGCCTGCTGCGAATCAGCGTCTGAACATGCTGTTCTCTGCAACCCTTTCTTACCGCGTTCGCGAACTGGCGTTCGAACAAATGAACAACGCCGAGTATGTGGAAGTGGAGCCAGAGCAGAAAACAGGTCACCGCATTAAAGAAGAGCTCTTCTATCCTTCGAATGAAGAGAAAATGCGTCTGCTGCAAACACTGATCGAAGAAGAATGGCCCGATCGCGCCATCATCTTTGCGAACACCAAACACCGCTGTGAAGATATCTGGGGCCATCTGGCTGCAGACGGTCACCGTGTTGGTCTGCTGACCGGCGACGTTGCACAGAAAAAACGCCTGCGTATTCTTGAAGAATTTACCCGTGGCGATCTCGATATTCTGGTCGCAACCGACGTTGCCGCTCGTGGTCTGCACATCCCAGCCGTGACGCACGTTTTTAACTATGATCTGCCAGATGACTGCGAAGACTATGTACACCGTATCGGTCGTACCGGTCGTGCGGGCGCGAGCGGTCACTCTATTAGCCTTGCGTGTGAAGAGTATGCGCTGAATCTTCCAGCCATTGAGACCTACATCGGTCACTCTATTCCGCAGAGCAAATACAACCCGGAAGCGCTGTTAAGCGAACTGCCGCCGCCGAAGCGTCTTACTCGCCCACGTTCCGGCAATGGTCCGCGTCGTTCTGGTGGCGCACCGCGTAATCGTCGTCGTTCAGGTTAAGAAATTATGCTCAGTTCCACCTCGCTATATGCGGCAATTGATCTCGGTTCGAATAGTTTTCATATGCTGGTTGTGCGCGAGGTGGCGGGAAGCATTCAGACGCTGACGCGCATTAAGCGCAAGGTCCGCCTGGCGGCGGGCCTGAGCAGCGACAATCACCTCTCCCCCGAAGCCATGGAACGTGGCTGGCAGTGTCTGCGCCTCTTTGCTGAGCGCCTGCAGGACATACCCCATACCCAAATCCGCGTTGTCGCTACCGCGACGCTTCGCCTGGCGGTTAATGCCGTGGATTTTATTGCCAAAGCGCAGGAAATTCTCGGTTGCCCGGTGCAGGTCATCAGCGGTGAAGAAGAAGCGCGTCTGATCTATCAGGGCGTGGCGCACACCACCGGGGGTGACGATCGCCGTCTGGTGGTGGATATTGGCGGAGCGAGCACCGAACTGGTCACCGGCACGGGCGCCCAGGCGACGTCGCTGTTCAGCCTGTCGATGGGCTGCGTGACCTGGCTTGAGCGCTACTTTACCGACCGCAATCTCGCGCAAGAGAACTTCGACGAGGCGGAAAACGCCGCGCGCGAGGTGCTGCGTCCGGTCATGGACGAATTGCGCTACCACGGCTGGAAAGTGTGTGTTGGCGCGTCCGGAACCGTACAGGCGTTGCAGGAAATCATGATGGCGCAGGGGATGGACGAGCGGATCACGCTTGCCAAACTCCAGCAACTGAAGCAACGCGCTATTCAGTGTGGTCGGCTGGAAGAGCTGGAAATTGAAGGCCTGACGCTTGAGCGTGCATTGGTTTTTCCAAGCGGTCTGGCCATTCTGATCGCCATTTTCACCGAACTGAACATCCAGTGCATGACCCTTGCAGGCGGCGCGCTGCGCGAAGGTCTGGTCTATGGGATGCTGCATCTGTCGGTTGATCTGGACATCCGCAGCCGTACGTTGCGTAACGTCCAGCGCCGCTTCATTGTGGATACCGAGCAGGCACAACGGGTGGGACAGCTGGCATCGCTCTTTGCGGACCAGGTCAAACAGCGTTGGGATATTGAACCATTAAGTCGCGATTTGCTGCTAAGTGCATGTGCGCTGCATGAAATTGGCCTGAGCGTTGAGTACAAGCAAGCGCCGCTGCATGCCGCCTGGCTGGTGCGTAATCTTGATTTGCCGGGCTATACCCCTGCGCAGAAAAAATTGCTCGCTACCCTGCTGCTAAACCAGACCAATGCCGTGGACCTCTCTTCACTCCACCAGCAAAACGCGGTGCCGCCGCGCGTGGCCGAGCATCTGTGCCGTTTGCTTCGTCTGGCGATTTTGTTTGCCAGCCGTCGCCGCGACGATCTCCTCCCGGCAATTACGCTGGCGGCAGACGATGAAAAGCTCACGCTGACGCTACCGGAAAATTGGCTGGATAATCATCCACTTGGGGCAGAGCTGATCGAGCAAGAGTGCCAGTGGCAGAGCTACGTGCACTGGGCGCTTGAGATAAAGTAAGTCGCTGAACAATGCCGGGTGGCGGCTTCGCCTTACCCGGCCTACTCATCATTATCCCTTCTCTTTGGCTTTTGCCAGCATGGCGCGAATATTCGCCACGTTAGCCTGTCCCTTGTGCATGCGCTCTTCCGCGGTAATGACTTTGCGTTCCTGCTCCCAGATGAGATCGTCCTGAGGTAGCTCCAGCAGGAAACGGCTCGGCTCAGGGCGCACCAGTTCACCGTACTGTCTGCGCTCTTTACACAGGGTAAAAATCAGCTCTTTCTGCGCGCGGGTGATCCCCACGTAGGCCAGTCGACGCTCTTCATCGACGTTATCTTCATCAATGCTGCTCTGGTGCGGCAGTAAGCCCTCTTCCATACCGACCAGATAGACATACGGGAATTCCAGTCCTTTGGACGCATGCAGGGTCATCAACTGTACCTGGTCGGCCTCTTCCTCACTCTCACCGCGCTCCATCATATCGCGCAGCGTAAAGCGGGTGACGACCTGGGTCAGCGTCATCGGCTCGTCAATGTCCGAGCCTTCCAGCATTTCAGTCATCCAGCTAAAGAGTTGGTTGACGTTTTTCATCCGCATCTCGGCCGCTTTCGGGCTGGCAGAGGTTTCGTACAGCCAGGATTCGTAGTCGATACCGTGGATCAGATCGCGCACGGCAGCCACAGGCTCACGCTCTGCCAGCCGCTGTACTTCACCAAGCCAGTGGGTGAAGCGGGTTAAGTTGTCATATCCGCGTCCCGTCAGCGTCTGGCTTAGCCCCATATCAAAGCTGGCGGTAAACAGGCTTTTATTGCGGGTCATCGCCCACTCGCCAAGCTTTTGCAGCGTTGCCGGGCCGATCTCGCGTTTCGGCGTATTCACAATGCGCAGGAAGGCACTGTCATCATCCGGGTTAGTCAGCACGCGCAGATAGGCCAGCAGATCTTTGATTTCCGGGCGCGAGAAGAATGAGGTTCCACCCGAAATTTTGTAAGGAATACGGTTCTGCATCAGCATCTTTTCAAAGACGCGCGACTGGTGATTACCGCGATAGAGGATCGCGTAATCCTTGTACTCTGTTTTATTCACGAAGTGATGGGCAATCAGCTCACCGGTGACGCGTTCAGCTTCGTGTTCTTCATTGTTGGCGCTGAGCACTTTCAGCTCTGTACCGTAGCCCAGCTCGGAGAACAGACGCTTCTCAAACACGTGTGGGTTATTGGCGATCAGGATATTCGCCGCTTTCAGGATGCGACCGGACGAACGGTAGTTCTGCTCCAGCTTAATCACCTGTAACGCCGGGAAATCTTTGCTCAGCAGCACCAGGTTTTGCGGACGCGCGCCGCGCCAGGAGTAGATCGACTGGTCGTCGTCGCCTACCACGGTGAAACGCGCGCGTTGCCCTACCAGCAATTTCACCAGCTCGTACTGGCTGGTGTTGGTGTCCTGATATTCATCCACCAGCAGGTAGCGGATCTTGTTCTGCCAGCGCTCGCGCACCTCTTCATTACGCTGCAACAGCAACGTCGGCAGCAGGATCAGGTCGTCGAAATCCAGCACGTTACACGCTTTCATGTGCGCGTCGTACAGACCATAGCAGTGAGCGAAGATACGATCCCGTTCCCCTTTCGCGCTGGCTGCCGCCTGGGCTGGCGTCATCAGATCGTTTTTCCAGTTGGAGATCGTCGAGATCAGCTGTTGCAGCAGGACTTTGTCATCTTCAATCAGCCCTTCCGTCAGCTCTTTAAGCAGCGCCACCTGGTCAGTATCATCGAAAAGCGAGAAGTTTGACTTCATCCCCAGCGCCGCGTATTCGCGTTTAATAATATCCAGCCCCAGCGTGTGGAAGGTGGATATCATCAGGCCGCGCGCCTCTTTACGACCCAGCGTCTGCCCCACACGCTCTTTCATCTCGCGCGCCGCTTTGTTGGTAAACGTTACGGCAGCGATGTGCCGCGCCTGATACCCGCATCCATGGATCAGGTGGGCAATTTTATTGGTGATGACTCGCGTTTTGCCCGATCCCGCACCCGCCAGCACCAGGCAGGGTCCGGTGACGAATTCGACGGCTTGTTGTTGTCCGGGGTTTAAACGCATAAAAGATCACTCAATGAAAGTCGGGAGAGGAGGAAAAACGCGTGGTAGTATACCGAGCGTAAACTAGTCGACTCAAGGCACGATCATGGCAAAAACAGCAGCAGCACTGCATATCCTTGTTAAAGAAGAGAAACTGGCACAGGATCTTCTGGAACAGATTAAAAACGGCGCCGACTTCGGCAAGCTGGCGAAGAAGCACTCTATCTGTCCGTCAGGTAAACGTGGCGGTGACCTGGGTGAATTCCGCCAGGGCCAGATGGTTCCGGCATTCGATAAAGTGGTCTTCTCTTGCCCGGTACTGGAGCCAACCGGTCCCCTGCACACGCAGTTCGGATACCACATTATCAAAGTGTTATACCGCAACTAACAAAAAGCCCGGTGAGTCAATGCACCGAGCTTTTTTGCCAATGGCTGCCGACAGGCTAAATGCCGTCGCCATACTCGAACGTATGATGAATACCGTTGAAGTGCTGATCCATATCCATCGACGGTTTATCGCTATCCGGTTTACCGACAATGCGCGCCGGTACGCCAGCAGCGGTGGTGTGCGGCGGTACAGGCTGCAGCACAACTGAGCCCGCCCCTATTTTGGCCCCACGTCCCACTTCGATATTACCGAGGATCTTCGCTCCCGCGCCAATCATCACCCCTTCACGGATCTTCGGATGGCGATCGCCGCTGGTTTTACCGGTACCGCCCAGGGTAACCGACTGCAGGATAGAGACATCATCTTCAATCACCGCCGTTTCGCCGACAACAATGCCAGTGGCGTGGTCGAGCATGATGCCACGACCAATTTTCGCCGCAGGGTGAATGTCCACCTGGAAGGTCACAGAAACCTGATTTTGCAGGAAGATAGCCAGCGCGCGGCGGCCTTCATTCCATAACCAGTGGCCGATGCGATAAGCCTGAAGCGCGTGGAAGCCCTTCAGATACAGCAGCGGCGTGGAGTATTTATCGACCGCCGGGTCACGCGTGCGCACGGCCTGGATATCACAGGCGGCAGAGGCGATCATCTCCGGGTCAGCGGCATAGGCCTCTTCCACCACTTCACGAATAGCGATAGCAGGCATGATGGAGGAAGCCAGTTTATTGGCGAGCATATAGCTCAGGGCGCTGCCGAGGTCTTCGTGCTTGAGTAGCGTCGCGTGGTAGAAACTGGCCAGCATAGGCTCGCAGTCGGCCAAAGCCCGGGCTTCGGCTTTAATATTGTTCCAGACGATATCCAGTTCTTCACACGGCATTGCTTACTCCAGACGATAGTTAATGACCAGCCAGTTCTGCGCTGGCTGGGTCATTCAGGTGACAACGGTTCCGACTAGTTACTGCTGCGCTCGTCCTTGCGCGCACGACCTAATAAGGTCAATGCTGCCTCGCGCGCATTTTTTCCGCAATACAATACCTGATAAATTTCCTCGGTTATTGGCATTTCGACACCGAAACGGTGCGCCAACTCGCGGACTTCCTTGGTATTGCGGTAGCCTTCAACCACCTGACCAATCTTCTCCTGCGCGCTTTTTACATCGCTGCCCTGACCGAGCATCATGCCGAAGCGACGGTTACGAGACTGGTTATCGGTACAGGTCAACACCAGGTCACCCAGGCCCGCCATGCCCATAAAGGTGGCGGGATCGGCACCCAGTGCTTCGCCCAGGCGAGACATTTCCGTCAGCCCTCGGGTGATCAGCGCCGTACGCGCATTGGCACCAAAACCAATGCCGTCTGACATCCCGGCACCGATGGCAATCACGTTCTTCACCGCGCCGCCCAGCTGTACACCGATGAAATCGGGGTTACTGTAGACGCGGAAGCTCTTGCCGCAGTGCAGCAGCTGCTGGAGATCGTCAGAGAAGGCCTGGTCAGTGGATGCCAGTGAAATCGCTGTCGGCAGGCCAGCAGCAAGCTCTTTGGCAAACGTCGGTCCGGAAATCACCGCAAGCGGGATATCATCGCCCAGCGCTTCGCGGGCTACGTCCTGCAGCAGGCGTCCGGTTTCCGCTTCCAGCCCTTTTGTCGCCCAGACAATGCGTGCATCCGGGCGCATCAGCGGCTTGATTTGACGCAGTACTTCGCCAAACACATGGCTCGGCACCACAATCAGAATGTTGCGGCTGGCCGCCAGCGCGGTCGCGAGGTCGCTTTCCAGGTGCAGGGAGTCAGGGAACGGAACGTCCGGGAGAAAAGCCACGTTGCAGCGGTCGCGTTGCAACGTCGCAATATGTTTGGGATCGTGGCCCCACAGGACCACGTCGTGACCATTTCTTGCCAGCGTGATGGCAAGAGCGGTGCCGTAAGAGCCGGCACCGATCACAATCATTGACGCATTAACAGTGCTCATCAGGCATCCTGATGTTGTTCGGCACCTTCGCCAGCCTGCTGCTGCAGATAGTTCATGAACAGCGCATCAAAGTTAACTGGCGCAAGGTTCAGTTGCGGGAATGTACCGCGAGAGACCAGGCTGGTGATGCATTCGCGAGCATACGGGAACAGGATGTTCGGGCAGTATGCACCCAGGCAATGTGCCATCTGGTTGCCTTCGATACCGCCAATGGAGAAGATGCCGCCCTGCTGTACTTCACACAGGAACGCCGTTTCTTCGCCCAGAGATGCGGTTACGGTCACACGCAGTACAACTTCATACACATCATCCGCCAGTTGGGTGGATGCGGTATCAAGATCAAGTTTAACCTCTGGCTGCCAATCTTTCTGGAAAACGTGTGGCGCATTTGGCGCTTCGAAAGAGACATCTTTGGTGTAGATGCGCTGGATCTGGAAAGTCATTTCAGTGTTGTTTTGTTCTGACATGGAAAAACCCTTTTTAATTGTCCTAAAGTCTCTTAGCTCAGCAGCGGATCGAGTCCACCACGGGCGTCGAGCGCATACAAGTCATCACAGCCACCAATGTGCTGCGCATCAATGAAAATCTGCGGAACCGTCGTGCGACCACTGCGTTGGATCATCTCTTCGCGTTTAATCGCGTCACCATCGATCGGCAGTTCCTGGAACGTTACGCCTTTGCTGTTCAGCAGTGCTTTCGCACGGTGGCAGAACGGGCAAGTTGCTTTGGTGTAGATCTCAATATTGGCCATCACTGAACTCCTTATTTACCGCGAACTAAAGGAAGATTTTCCCCGCTCCAGCCGGAAATACCTTCTTTCAGTACCGTTACGTTTTCGAAGCCTGCTTTATGCAGTGCGTTGGCAGATTCCTGCGCCTGCATGCCGGTGCCGTCAACAACGATGATCGGCTGGGCTTTATGTTTTTCCAGCTCACCAATGTTGTTCGCTTTGATTTCAGCAGGCAGCAGGTTAATAGAGCCTGCAATGTGACCTTTGCGGAAATCGTCGCGCTGACGCAAGTCGACGACGACGGCGTCTTCTTTGTTGATCAGACGTGTCGCTTCACCGCGGGTGATCACCTTAATTTTAGACGTCAGTCCCTTAAAGGTGGTGAACAGCACAGCGACCAGCAGGCCAATCCACGCGATGCTCAGAACCGGGTGGCGGCTAACGAATTGCATAATTTCTTGCATGGGGGGTAACAACTCCCGACTAAGTGATTAAAAAAACCAGGACAGGAGTATACCTGTGCGTTGTGGCAAATACAGCCAGCGACAATAAGCTAATCGATTTTCTGCGGCATGCCACGAAAAAAAAGCCTCAAAATGTCCGGGGAAGTGCCTTGCCCCTACGCATTCTTTGATCTTCTGCGGCTATTTGATCGATTCAGCTGTAGTAAAATTACGCAAATTTTTCGTCTCTTGAGCATGAGGTTGTCGCAATGTCGGTTTCTAAAAAACCTATGGTACTGGTGATTCTGGATGGCTATGGCTACCGTGAAGACAGCCAGGATAACGCTATTTTCAACGCCAAAACGCCAGTGATGGATGCACTTTGGGCGAAACGCCCTCATACCCTGATTGACGCGTCTGGCCTGGAAGTGGGCCTGCCGGACCGCCAGATGGGCAACTCCGAAGTCGGTCACGTTAACCTGGGCGCGGGTCGTATCGTGTATCAGGACCTGACGCGTCTGGACGTTGAAATCAAAGAACGCACCTTCTTCTCCAACCCAACGCTCGCAGGTGCAGTAGATAAAGCCGTTGCCGCAGGTAAAGCCGTGCACATTATGGGCCTGCTCTCTGCAGGCGGCGTGCACAGCCACGAAGATCACATCATGGCGATGGTTGAACTGGCCGCTGAGCGCGGTGCGGAAAAAATCTATCTGCACGCTTTCCTGGACGGCCGCGATACGCCGCCACGCAGCGCAAAAGGCTCTCTGCACGCCTTCGAAGAGAAATTCGCCGCGCTGGGCAAAGGCCGCGTGGCGTCCATCATTGGTCGTTACTACGCGATGGACCGCGACAACCGCTGGGATCGCGTTGAACAGGCCTATGACCTGATGACCCAGGCAAAAGGTGAATTCCAGTTCGCGACCGCCGTTGAAGCACTGGAAGCCGCTTACGCACGCGATGAAAACGACGAATTCGTGAAAGCTTCCGTCATTCGTGCTGAAGGCCAGGCTGAGGCCGCCATGGAAGATGGCGACGCGCTGATCTTCATGAACTTCCGCGCTGACCGCGCGCGCGAAATCACCCGTGCATTCGTGAACAGCGACTTCGACGGTTTCGCCCGCAAGAAAGTAGTGAAACTGGACTTCATCCAGTTGACTGAATACGCCGCAGACATCAAAGCGCCTTGCGCGTATCCGCCAGCATCTCTGGCAAACACCTTCGGCGAGTGGATGGCGAAGAACGACAAAACGCAGCTGCGTATCTCTGAAACCGAAAAATACGCGCACGTCACCTTCTTCTTTAACGGCGGCGTAGAAGAGCCGTTCAAAGGTGAAGACCGCATTCTGATCAACTCGCCGAAAGTCGCTACCTACGACCTGCAGCCAGAGATGAGCTCTGCCGAGCTGACTGAAAAACTGGTTGCGGCCATCGAAAGCGGTAAGTACGACACCATCATCTGTAACTACCCGAATGGTGACATGGTGGGCCACACCGGCGTGATGGAAGCAGCGGTTAAAGCAGTTGAAGCGCTGGACAACTGTGTTGAGCAGGTAGCAAAAGCCGTTGAGTCTGTGGGCGGCCAGCTGCTGATCACCGCTGACCACGGTAACGCAGAGCAAATGCGCGACCCGGCGACCGGCCAGGCACACACCGCGCACACTAACCTGCCTGTTCCGCTGATTTATGTGGGTGATAAATCACTGAAAGCAGTGGAAGGCGGCAAGCTTTCCGACATCGCGCCAACCATGTTGACGCTGATGGGCATGCCGATCCCTGAAGAGATGACTGGTAAGCCGCTGTTCATCGTGGAATAATCGCTCCCCATGAGGGGAAAGGCGATTTTTTCAATCACATGGGTCGTGAAGCCGCTTAGGTTATCAGTCAGACCTCTGTTTTACGCCAGCGCACTCAGCGCTGGCGTATTGCTGTGCGCCGCATCCGCCCACGCGGATGACCGCGACCAGCTGAAATCCATTCAGGCCGATATCGCCGCCAAAGAGCGTGCGGTACGCCAGCAACAGCAACAGCGTTCCTCACTTCTTGCCCAGCTTAAGCAGCAGGAAGAGGCGATCTCCGCCGCCGCACGCAAACTCCGTGAAACGCAAAACACCCTCGCCCAGTTGAACAAACAGATCGATGAGATGAACGCGTCGATAGCCAAACTGGAACGCCAGCGTGATGCCCAGGAGCGCAATCTTGCCGCACAGCTTGACGCCGCGTTTCGTCAGGGTGAACACACCGGCCTTCAGCTGATACTCAGCGGTGAAGAGAGCCAGCGCGGACAGCGTTTGCAGGCCTACTTCGGCTACCTGAACCAGGCGCGTCAGGAGACGATCGCGCAGCTGAAGCAGACGCGCGAAGAGGTCACCACCCAGAAAGCCGAGCTGGAAGAGAAGCAGACCCAGCAGCAGACGTTGCTCTACGATCAGCAGGCCCAGCAGGCGAAGCTGGAGCAGGCGCGCAACGAGCGTAAGAAAACCCTGTCCGGCCTTGAATCTTCCATTCAGGAAGGCCAGAGCCAGCTGAGCGAAATGCGCGCTAACGAATCGAAACTGCGTAACAGCATTGCGCGAGCAGAAGCCGCGGCGAAAGCGCGCGCGGAAAAAGAGGCGCGCGAGGCGCAGGCCGTTCGCAACAAGCAGCAGGAAGCGTCCCGTAAAGGTACGACCTACAAACCAAGCGAAAGCGAACGTTCTCTGATGTCGCGCACCGGCGGTTTAGGCTCGCCTCGCGGCCAGGCTTACTGGCCGGTTCGCGGTTCCATTCTGCATCGCTATGGCGAACAGCTGCAGGGTGAGCTACGTTGGAAAGGGATCGTTATCGGTGCGTCTGAAGGTAGCGAAGTGAAAGCCATCGCCGATGGCCGCGTGATCCTGGCCGACTGGCTGCAGGGTTACGGGCTGGTCGTGGTGGTCGAACACGGTAAAGGCGACATGAGCCTTTACGGCTACAACCAGAGCGCGCTGGTCAGCGTCGGCACTCAGGTGCGCGCAGGTCAACCTATCGCCCTTGTGGGCAGCAGTGGCGGTCAGGGCCGCCCGTCACTCTATTTCGAAATTCGTCGCCAGGGTCAGGCGGTCAATCCACAGCCGTGGTTGGGAAGATAAGTTTTGCTTCAATTTCGTCGAATGATTCTCTCCGTCGCCAGCGCACTGGCGCTGGCTGCACCGGTATACGCAGGCAAACTCGCTATTGTCATTGATGACTTCGGTTATCGTCCGCACTATGAAAATCAGGTACTGGCGATGCCGTCAGCGATCTCCGTTGCGGTCCTCCCCAATGCGCCTCATGCGCGGGAAATGGCGACCAAGGCCCATAACAGCGGTCATCAGGTCCTGATCCACCTGCCAATGGCACCGCTTAGCAAACAGCCGCTGGAAAAAGACACGCTTCGTCCGGACATGAGCAGCGATGAGATCGACCGCATCATCCGCGACGCCTACAATAAAGTGCCGTATGCCGTCGGCCTGAATAACCACATGGGCAGCGCGATGACGTCCAGCCTGTACGGAATGCTGAAAGTGATGCAGTCGCTGGAGCGCTACAACCTCTATTTCCTCGACAGCATGACCATCGGCAACAGCCAGGCCCTGCGAGCCTCTCAGGGAACCGGCGTGAAGGTGATCAAGCGTAAGGTGTTCCTGGATGACACGCAAAATGAAGCGGATATTCGGGTGCAGTTTAATCGTGCTGTACAGCTAGCCCGCCGCAACGGCTCAGCCATTGCCATTGGTCATCCGCATCCTTCAACGGTGCGCGTGCTGCAACAGATGCTGCCGACCTTACCTGCTGATATCACGCTGGTACGCCCGAGCGATCTGCTCAATGAACCGCAGGTGGATACGTCTCGTCCTGGCAGCGCACAGCCGCCAGCAACGCAGCCGCGTAATCCGTTCAGCGGCGTAAAAAACTGCAAGCCAAAACGGCCGCTTGAACCGGTGCATGCAACCCGCTTCTTCACAGTAATTAGCGAAAGCGTGAGCCAGAGTACGCTGGTGCAATATTTCCAGCATCAGTGGCAAGGTTGGGGTAAAAAGCCCTTCCCCGCGACAGGTGACTAAGGTAGAAAGATGCCGCAACGACACAAAATCCTGCTCCTCGATACCGGTAAAGAATGGGGAGGAGGCACCAACAGCATGCTCGAACTTCTGAAGCGCATTAATCGCGAGAAGTTTGATATCACCTGTTGTTTTTACTCCGACTACAGCCGGGCCGAAGGGCAAACCATCGGTCAGGTGTTGAATGGCATTGGCATCCCGTTAATTGTCATCCCCCAGCATAAGCAGCCCGCGTGGGCGAAGATTGCAAAAGAACTGGGTCGCAGCCTGCTTTTCTTCTCGCGCAGCGGCCGCAAGGCCGTCACGCGCCATATTGATACGCTCTGGCGTATTCGCCCCAACGTCAGCAAAATCGAGACGATTTTCAGGGAAGGCGGTTTCGATACGCTGTACATGAACAACCAGCCAGGCTCTAACGAAGAGGGTTACCTGGCGGGAGCTAAACTGCGTGCGCGGATCATCCAGCACTGCCGCATTGAACCGGTGCTGACGCCGCCGCTGGTAAAGCTGGTGAATGCCCATGCCACAAAAATCATCGCCGTCTCGCATGGCGTTGAGCGCGTGTTACTTCAGCATGGCGTCCGGCCTGAGCTGTGCACAACGGTCAACAATGCCATCGACATCCACCAGCCTTTACCGGATCGACACGCCATGCGTCATCGCCTGAACATTGATGACGATACGTTTGTCTTTGGCAGCATTGGATCGTTAATTCCTCGCAAAGCCAACCACCACACGCTGGCGGCGCTGGCACAGTTCAGCCGCAGGGAACCCAACGCAAAATGGAAGATGGTGCTGGTGGGTGAAGGTGCGGAGCGTGCCGCATTAACCGCGCAAGCCAAAGAATTGGGCATTGAGAACAACGTGATTTTCACGGGCTTCCAGAATACGCCATTTGACTACCTTGCCACGTTTGACGCGTTTATACTCGCCTCAAAAAGCGAAGGGCTGCCTCGCGTAGTGCTGGAAGCGATGCTGCTTAAAATCCCTGTTATTGGCTCTCAGGTGACGGGTACGGCTGAATTGATTGATCATGAGTCAACGGGGCTGCTCTTCCGCTGGAGCGATGTTTCACAGCTTGCTCAGCATCTGAATAATATCTGGGCGGATGCAGACCTGCGGGCTCGACTGGCTGTGGCTGCATACCAGAACGTCTGCCATACCTACGCTATCGAAAACTATGTCAGCGGTGTCGAAGCCGTTCTTGGCGCGCACTAACCAAACGAGAAGAACATGTTTAAATTCCTTAATGCTCGCTACCGCCACATCACCGGGCAACATAACATTCCGTACGCTTCCCTTCCGGTCACGCGCGATCTCGTTGCGGTGGATTCCATCGTGATCCCGTGTACGGGCGCAGATTTCGTCGAAGAAGCGTTATTGTCAGCGACGTTTGCAGAACGTTACGCCACTGCCGTCAGTGAGATCGTCATCGTCAGCGATCAGCCTGAATCCGCCTTCGGGGTACTGCCGCCGAAAACCCGCGTAGTGACGCTGAATCTTCCGGTTCGTGAGGAAGGTTACCGCTATAAGCAGATCTACCTCAGCCGTCTGGTGAAGCTTAACGCCCCGCTGCAGGCGCGCGGTGAAGGCGTATTGATGATCGACTCCGATCTCAACCTGCTCAAGATGCCCGAGATTAACATGGCAGACATGCACATCTACTCCAGCTTCCGTCAGGGCAAAATGATTGCCAAGCTGGACGGCGCGCCAGCGGAGAAAGTGCCGGCGTATTACAAGGGGACGGTGCGTCCATATCTGGTCGATCACGTTAACGGCGCGTTTCTTGCGGCAACCAAAAAAACCTGGCGCCGCATCTGCCCGCTGTGGCTGACGCTGTTCCAGGATACCTGGGAACTGATGGACGACACGCAGCCGCCGACCGATCAGCTGCCGCTCGCCGCGCTGCTGGACATGCTGGATTTAAAAACGGTTAACCTGGGTGACTGGATGAACTGGCCGGTCTCCAAGAAGATCGGTGGTCAGGAAGCCGTTGTACCGAAAGAGGTGATTGGCGCGCACGGCGGTTTCCCTCTCTCCGAATGGCAGAAGTATCTTGAATCTCCGGATAACGCGCTGCTGTTCAAAGGTCAGGACTACACCCGCAAGGTGCGTTACCTGACGGACGAAGAGAAAAAAAATCAGTGAAAAAAGGGGCCACAGGCCCCTTTTTGATTACTTATCCCAGCTCAGGATCACTTTCCCTGACTGGCCGGAACGCATCGCGTCGAAGCCCTGCTGGAACTCATCGATGGAGAAACGGTGAGTAATAATCGGGGACAGATCCAGACCGGACTGGATCAGCGCCGCCATCTTGTACCAGGTCTCGAACATCTCGCGGCCATAGATGCCCTTGATGAACAGCCCCTTGAAGATGACTTTGTTCCAGTCGATGGACATATCTGACGGCGGAATACCCAGCATCGCGATACGGCCACCGTGGTTCATGGTGTCGAGCATGGTGCGGAACGCCGGTGGCGCGCCGGACATCTCCAGACCCACATCAAAGCCTTCGGTCATGCCCAACTCTTCCATCACGTCGGTCAGGCTCTCTTTCGAGACATCCACCGCGCGGGTGACGCCCATTTTGCGCGCCAGCGACAGACGGTATTCGTTCACGTCGGTGATCACAACGTTGCGCGCACCCACGTGCTTCGCCACGGCTGCCGCCATAATGCCGATGGGACCCGCGCCGGAGACCAGCACGTCTTCACCCACCAGGTCGAAGGAGAGCGCCGTGTGTACCGCGTTGCCGAACGGGTCGAAAATGGAGGCCAGATCGTCAGAGATGTTGTCCGGAATTTTGAACGCGTTAAACGCCGGGATCACCAGGTATTCCGCGAAGCAGCCCGGACGGTTTACGCCCACGCCGACGGTGTTGCGGCACAGGTGCGTACGTCCGCCGCGGCAGTTACGGCAGTGGCCGCAGGTAATATGGCCTTCGCCAGAAACGCGATCGCCAATTTTGAAGCCTTTCACTTCCTGGCCGATACCGACCACTTCGCCGACGTATTCGTGACCGACAACCATCGGTACCGGAATGGTTTTCTGCGACCATTGGTCCCAGTTGTAGATGTGAACGTCAGTGCCGCAGATGGCTGTTTTACGAATTTTGATCAGCAGATCGTTATGACCGACTTCCGGCTCCGGCACGTCGGTCATCCAAATCCCTTCTTCCGCTTTCAGTTTGGATAACGCTTTCATCACACGTCCTCAGGCAATTACGCCCAGCTGTTTGCCGATGCGGGTAAAGGCTTCCACCGCACGCTCAATTTGTTCAGGCGAATGCGCCGCAGACATCTGGGTGCGGATACGCGCCTGACCTTTTGGCACCACCGGGAAGAAGAACCCGGTGACGTAAATCCCTTCTTTCTGCAGCTCGCGGGCAAACTTCTGCGCAACGACCGCATCGCCCAGCATGACCGGAATGATCGCGTGGTCAGCTCCGGCCAGGGTAAACCCTGCGGCGCTCATTTTTTCACGGAACAGACGGGCGTTGGACCACAGGCGGTCGCGCAGCTCAGCGCCGGACTCCACCATCTCCAGCACTTTGATGGAGGCAGAAACAATCGCCGGTGCCAGGGAGTTGGAGAACAGATACGGGCGAGAGCGCTGGCGCAGCCACTCCACCACCTCTTTGCGCGCGGCGGTGTAGCCGCCAGATGCGCCGCCGAGCGCTTTGCCCAGCGTACCGGTGATGATGTCCACGCGGCCCATCACGTCGCAGTATTCGTGGGAACCGCGGCCGTTTTCGCCGACAAAGCCGACCGCGTGAGAGTCATCAACCATCACCAGCGCGTCGTACTTGTCTGCCAGGTCGCACACGCCCTTCAGGTTAGCGATCACGCCGTCCATGGAGAACACGCCGTCGGTGGCGATCAGCACGTGGCGAGCCCCCGCTTCACGGGCCTCTTTCAGACGCGCTTCCAGCTCAACCATGTCGTTGTTGGCGTAGCGGAAACGCTTCGCTTTACACAGGCGTACGCCGTCGATAATAGAGGCGTGGTTCAGGGCGTCGGAGATAATCGCATCTTCTGCGCCAAGCAGGGTCTCAAACAGACCGCCGTTAGCGTCGAAGCAGGAGGAGTACAGAATCGCGTCTTCCATTCCGAGGAAGCTCGCCAGCTTTTGCTCAAGCTGCTTGTGGCTGTCCTGCGTACCGCAGATAAAGCGTACGGAGGCCATACCGAAACCGTGGGTGTCCATGCCGTTTTTTGCAGCGGCAATCAGCTCAGGGTGATTCGCAAGACCCAGGTAGTTGTTCGCACAAAAGTTGATCACATGGCTGCCGTCGGCAACGGTGATGTCCGCCTGCTGAGCAGACGTGATAATACGCTCTTCCTTGAACAACCCTTCCGCACGTGCGGTGTCGAGGTCGCTGTTTAACTGTTTGTAAAAATCACCACGCATTGCAATTCTCCAGACTCGGCAAATTTCGGCACATATTACCCAAACCTATAGTTCATGACGAGATGACGCAGTATCTCTTCTCGTTTTTGCAGCATAAATCACGTGTAACCCTGCTGCATATCGGTGAATGGCTGAAGGGTCGCCATACTAATGATATGATATGAATATTAGCGTCCGGGATTGTCCCCGGGCTCCACACTTCAAAGGTTACAGTTATGATCATCGTTACCGGCGGCGCGGGCTTTATCGGCAGCAATATTGTTAAGGCTCTCAATGACAAAGGCATCACCGACATCCTGGTGGTTGACAACCTGAAAGACGGCACCAAGTTCGTTAACCTGGTGGATCTGAACATCGCTGATTACATGGATAAAGAAGACTTCCTTATCCAGATTATGGCGGGTGAAGAGTTCGGCGAGATCGAAGCCATCTTCCACGAAGGTGCGTGCTCCTCCACCACCGAGTGGGACGGCAAGTACATGATGGACAACAACTATCAGTACTCCAAAGAGATCCTGCACTACTGCCTGGAGCGTGAAATTCCGTTCCTGTATGCCTCTTCCGCGGCAACCTACGGCGGCCGCACCTCTGACTTCATCGAATCGCGCGAGTACGAGCAGCCGCTGAACGTCTACGGTTACTCTAAGTTCCTGTTCGACGAATACGTGCGTCAGGTTCTGCCAGAAGCGAACTCGCAGATCGTCGGCTTCCGCTACTTCAACGTTTACGGGCCGCGCGAAGGCCACAAAGGCAGCATGGCAAGCGTGGCGTTCCACCTGAACACCCAGTTGAATAACGGCGAAAGTCCAAAACTGTTTGAAGGCAGCGACGGCTTCAAGCGTGACTTCGTCTACGTAGGCGACGTTGCAGCCGTAAACCTGTGGTTCTGGGAAAACGGCGTGTCCGGTATCTTCAACCTGGGCACCGGCCGCGCGGAATCCTTCCAGGCGGTGGCAGACGCGACGCTGGCGTACCACAAGAAAGGCAGCATTGAGTACATTCCGTTCCCGGATAAGCTGAAAGGCCGTTATCAGGCGTTCACGCAGGCCGATCTGACCAACCTGCGCGCCGCAGGCTACGACAAGCCGTTCAAGACCGTTGCCGAAGGCGTAGCGGAATATATGGCCTGGCTGAACCGCGACGCGTAAGTATGAAGATTCTGGTGATCGGCCCGTCATGGGTGGGCGACATGATGATGTCGCAAAGTCTCTATCGCACGCTCAAGGCGCGCTATCCCCAGGCGATAATCGACGTGATGGCACCCGCATGGTGCCGTCCGCTGTTGTCGCGTATGCCGGAAGTGAACGAGGCGATCCCGATGCCGCTCGGCCACGGGGCGCTGGAAATCGGTGAACGCCGCAAGCTCGGCCACAGCCTTCGCGAGAAGCGCTATGACCGCGCGTACGTGTTGCCAAACTCCTTTAAGTCCGCCCTCGTGCCTTTCTTTGCGGGCATTCCGCACCGTACCGGCTGGCGCGGTGAAATGCGCTATGGCCTGCTGAACGACGCGCGGGTGCTGGATAAAGAGGCCTGGCCGCTGATGGTGGAGCGCTATGTGGCGCTGGCCTACGACAAAGGCGTGATGCGCAGCGCGAAAGACCTGCCGCAGCCGCTGCTCTGGCCACAGCTTCAGGTTAACGACGGGGAGAAATCCCACACCTGCAATGCGTTTGGACTTTCATCCGAACGCCCGATGATTGGCTTCTGCCCCGGTGCAGAGTTCGGTCCGGCGAAACGCTGGCCGCACTATCACTACGCCGAACTGGCGAAACAGCTGATCGACGAAGGCTACCAGATTGTGCTGTTTGGCTCGGCGAAAGATCACGAGGCGGGTAACGAAATTCTCGCCACGCTGAGCAACGAGCAGCAGGCCTGGTGCCGCAATCTGGCTGGCGAAACGCAGCTTGAGCAGGCGGTTATTTTGATCGCCGCCTGTAAGGCCGTGGTCAGCAACGACTCTGGCCTGATGCACGTGGCCGCCGCGCTGGACCGCCCGCTGGTGGCGCTGTATGGCCCAAGCAGCCCGGACTTCACGCCGCCGCTGTCGCATAAAGCGCGTGTCATTCGACTCATCACCGGCTACCACAAGGTGCGTAAAGGTGATGCTGCTGAGGGTTATCATCAGAGCCTGATCGACATTACGCCAGAGCGCGTCCTTGAAGAGCTCAACGCCGTGCTGTTGAGCGAAGAAGGATAACGAATGCGGGTATTGATCGTTAAAACGTCTTCAATGGGTGATGTTCTGCATACGCTGCCGTCGCTGACGGATGCGATGCAGGCCATTCCCGGCATTCGTTTCGACTGGGTGGTGGAAGAAGGCTTCGCGCAGATCCCCACCTGGCATGAAGCGGTTGATCGCGTGATCCCGGTGGCGATTCGCCGCTGGCGCAAAGCGTGGTTCTCCGCCCCCATTAAAGCCGAGCGCAAAGCCTTTCGCGATGCGGTGCAGGCTCAGCGTTACGATGCCATCATCGACGCGCAGGGACTGGTCAAAAGCGCCGCGCTGGTGACGCGTCTGGCGCACGGCGTAAAGCACGGTATGGACTGGCACACCGCCCGCGAACCGCTGGCAAGCCTGTTCTATAACCGTCGCCACCACATTGCAAAACAGCAGCACGCCGTCGAACGCACCCGGGAGCTGTTCGCGAAAAGCCTCGGCTATGCGAAACCCGACACTCAGGGCGATTACGCCATTGCGCAGCATTTTTTGCGCAATACTGGCCCCAACACTCAGCCTTATCTTGTCTTCCTGCATGCCACAACGCGCGACGATAAGCACTGGCCGGAAACGCACTGGCGAAAGCTGATTGAACTAATGCAACCTTGCGGTATCCATATTAAACTCCCGTGGGGCGCTGAACATGAACGACAGCGTGCGGAGCGTCTGGCCGCAGGATTTTCGCATGTTGAGGTTTTGCCTAAACTCACGCTGGCACAGGTTGCTGCGCAGTTAGCGGGAGCGAATGCTGTCGTTTCCGTTGATACGGGATTAAGCCATTTAACCGCTGCGCTGGATCGTCCAAATCTGACGATTTTTGGCCCGACCGATCCGGGTTTGATTGGGGGTTACGGTAAAAACCAGCATCAGATGGTCAGCCCGACTCAGCAAACAAAGGATATTAGCGCAGATGCGATTTTTTCATTTTTACAGGGTAGCCACTGGCTTTCCAACAGGGATATTTAACCCATGAGTTATGTATTTCTGCTGATTTTACTCTTTCCGGTGAAGCTCATCCGGAAGCTGTTTCGCAAGGACACAGGTAAAAACCTTGTCATTCAAACAGCCAAAATCGGTGACTTTGTTAATGCTACGCCCCTCCTAGCGTACCTGCAAAAAAGCGACGTGCTTATCAGTCGCAGCGTGGGTGCGATGGCGAAGCATGATGACACTATCGAGCAGATTTATTTTATCGAGCAGCATAAGCGCAATCTGTGGCGTAAGCTCTGCTTTGCCTGCAGGATCATGAATCGCTATGACAACGTGTATCTCCTGCAACCCAACAGCGTGAACCTCTTTTTCGCTTCCGTCTGTAATGCAAAAAACAAACAATTTTTAAGCACTTATACGCGCAGATGGTATCACGGCATTTTCTATACCACGGCTGACGGTACCGTTGAGCATGGTAAACAAACGTTGTCGGTCACAAACTATCTAAAGCTGGCGGACCGCTCGCTAACGTGGCAAGACTCCCCAAAGCACGCTACAAAGCCACTTTTTAAGCCGCAGACCTGGCCGGAAATCCTTGATAAACCCGGTGTTATCCGCATCGGCATCAGTATTGCTGCCGGGAATAAAGCGAAAACCGTTCCGCCCATTATCTGGAAGCGAATTGTTGAGCATCTCGCTGACCTGCCCTGCGAGTTTTATGTATTTGGTGCGCCCAATGAGCAGCCGTGGATGGATGATATCACCCGTGCTTATGGTGAAATGCCTAATTTCACAAACCTCATCGGGCAAATCTCTCTTGAAGAGCTTCCCTGGGCGATTTCAAAGATGGATTGCTATATCGCATCGGATTCGGGGAACGTTTATATTGCCGACGCGGTAGGTGTGCCGGTGGTGTTGCTGTTTGGACCATGCTGTCACTATGAACAGCGTCCGCTTGGCAATGTGTTGTTGATTGGTAATGACGACAACATTTGTTCTTATGTATTTGAAACGCGTTATTATTTTTCACAAGAACGCGAAGCGTTATTTGCGGTAACAGAAGACGCGCTACGCGAACTTAAACATTTTATCTGCGAGTTACCTACCGTTAACGCAACCACCTATGCTTTTGATGCTCAGGGAAACTAATTTCTATGGCTTTTCTTAGCGTCATTATTGCCGCGCATAACGCCGAAGATACGCTTCATGCTACGTTAGAAAGCCTGCACGCCGCGATTGATAATGCGGGTGATGCTGTTGAAGTCATTATCGTTAATGACAGTTCCGATGATGCCACCCAGGATATTATCGAGAAATGGTTGCCTGCGTTCCCACACGCGCAATCCCGGTACGTTGAGTACCGTAACGTCGGTCATGTTCGAAACAGTGCAGTGTCTCTGGCATCAGGCGATTACATCACGATGCTGGATAGTGATGATCGACTGAAGCCTTGCAGCCTCAGGGACGCAGTGGCTTTTTTGAAAGCACAGCGTCCAGATATGCTCCTGACGCGCTTGCTGGAAATTCGTGATATCAGGAAAATCACCGCGTTCTGGCAGGGCTTTACGCCCATCGCTTTATCACAGAAAGAGGCGATAAGGCGTTTCTTGCAGCATAAAGAGTTTCAGGCACATCTCATCGGTCAATTTATTCATCGGAAGTTGTACGAGAGCAATCCTATTCCCTCGATGGTCTGTTACGAAGACTTTGCGGTATTTCCTGCCATGCTCATGCAGGCAGAAAAAATCAGCTATCAACGCCAGGGCCATTACTATTACATCAAACGTAGCGACAGTTTGTCGAGTCGTCTCGACGCCAGTAAAATTACGACACTTGTTGAATGTACATTAAAGATGGAAAAAACGTTTCCGCAAGCGTTTAAAAATCTGATTAATTGTCACTGGTTTGATATCTACAGTAACCATCGGCAACACCTTACCGATCAACAGCTCAAATTCGTTAAATTACGGGTAAATGCGCTTTATTCGCTATCATTTTTCTTATCCAGCGATGTTCGTTTCAGCTATAAAAAAAGGGTTATTGAGGCATTATGGAAAAAGTAAAATTGCGTCTATATCAACTGACGCTAATTCTGAGCCTTATCTCGCTTGCATTGGCCTTGATCAGTTCGGGTAAGCAGCGAGAATTTTTCTATATCGCGATTTATGCCAGCATTATCGGCTTAGCGCTTGAATATAAAAAAATCACACTGCGCCCCTTTTCAATAGCACTGCCCATTTTGTTGATTGGGTTACTTAATTTAGCCTGGTACATGGTTTATGAATACCATAGTGAAGGTTTGAACGCTTACAGCGATTATCTCGGTGCAAGTAAGAAGCTGATTCTAGCCAGTTTCCTTATTTTCTATCTCGACCGGTTTAAGTCTTACGTTGATAAGGCCTCCTTCCAGAAGTATTTCTTCTATGCCTCAGGCGCGGGGTTTGCCCTCGCCACGGGTTATGGTTTATGGCAGGCATCGCAGGGAATGGGACGTGTTGAGATGGCCATTAATCGTGCGACCGTATCAGCTTACGTATACTCTGTGTTATCTCTGGCTTTCGTATACAGCCTTTATCTGCAGAAAAACGTTAAGCTGTATGTGGCTGCGGGTCTCACCATCTTAATTTCTTATTTCATCATTCTTCTGACGGGGACGCGTGCCGCAATGGGCCTCTATTTGCTGTTGGCCATTGTGCTCACGCTTTATCACTTCAGACGAATTCATCTTAAATCGACGCTGATTTTTTTATGTATTGTGGCGGGGATTGTCATCGTTAGCTACAAGCCATTGATTGCGCCAAAGATAACGCAAACGCAAATCGAAATAGCAAACTATGAGAAAGGGTATGACAAAACCTCACTCGGCGCGCGTTTTTCCATGTGGACCGTGGGTATTCAGAACGGGCTCGCGCATCCATTGGGGCAGTCAGTTGAAGATCGCCAGGCATGGACGCAGCGTTATATAAAAGAGGGACATCCGCATCTCATTACTGCACTAACATATATCAATGTTCATTTGCACAATGAATTTATTGAGAAATATTCGCTGCAGGGTATCCCAGGGCTGGTGATATTATTCTTTTTCTTTGCGTCGATGATCGTTTACGCGCTTAAGAATAACAATGGCCTGTTGCTCACGACCATGCTCCTGCTTTTACTATATGGCCTGACCGACGTTATATTGTTGAGCTCAGAAGCCTTGATCTTCTTTGTTACCCTGTTTGCCTTGAGTACACCCTTTTCGCAAACCAGACAACGCTGATGATAATGCCCGCTGCGCGGGCATTAATTTTTTTTGTACTGATAAAACTCCGCCAGCGTCATCCCTACGGTTTTATCTGACAACCACGTAAACAGCGCTTCCAGATCGCGATACAAGCCCTCAATCGCCGATTCATCCTTAAACGTGGGACTCCCGCCAGGCATAAACTCCGATGAATGAAGCATAAACTCCACGTAATCATTCCCCTGCGATAAGCACTGTTGCGCGACCTGAATCATCTGCGCGGCGTTCCCACCAGACGGTCGTAGCCAGTTCACGGACGGTGAGCGATATTTACCGCGAAGACGATCGTAGCCCTGCTTGACGGTATTCAACCAGGCCGGGTGTTTATACTGAATACTCATCGGGACTTCGAGTAGCGGGCTATTACCCGCCCGGGAAATATCATCCGTGTCCATGAAGTAGGCATGGTCAGGGAAATGCTGATAATTCGTTCCGCCACTCCCCTGCGGGGCACCTTTCGCGTTGCGCCAGTTCACGCGCGGCGTAACGGAACAATCAACCTGATAGCCCAGTTCAATAAGCAATTTGGCATAGCGACTGTCAAAGGCCCAGCGCCCGGCACGATGGCTCAGCATTTTGGTCTGGAAGGTCTCTTCCAGCAGGCGGGTCATGAAGAGCACTTTTTCGCGCATCATCTCGTCTGAAAACTCAATCAGATACGGCTGCCAGCGCCAGTCATCACCCGTGAGATCGTGCTCCGGCGGGCTATTCCAGGCATGCAGGTGCATACCCACTTCCCCCTGACCGCGAGTAATAACGTCCCTTGCGAATTCAATGAAAACGGGCTCGATTGCCATCTCATAGTTTGTCAGCCAGACGGGCTTAAAACCAAAACGTTCGCAAAGCGCCTGAAAGCGCGCCAGGTAGCGTGCGTTTTCCGTTTTGATCACCCGATGGTTTTGCCAGAGATTATCGCCTTCGGTATCGATCGTGATGATAAACGCTGGTTTTTTCATAATGAGTCCATGAGACAAAGTAGTTAGCGCTATGTTACGCACGCCTCAAAGCAGGAGTAAACCCTTCCAGGGAAATTCCTGACATTGTGGAGAAAGAGTGCAAGTCGCTACCAGGTCTATTAGAATTGCCAACAGTACAACGCCGATAAGATGATGATGAATAACTTACCTGACACGCCTGATTTGCGCATTTTACTGATCAAACTTCGCCATCATGGTGACATGTTACTCACCACCCCCGTCATCGATTCGTTACGCCAAAAATGGCCTGAGGCGCAAATCGACGTGCTTCTTTATGAAGAGACACGCGATATGCTCGCCGCGCATCCGGCGATCGGCACAATTTATGGTATCGATCGCAAATGGAAGCAGCTGGGCACGCTGAAGCATCTCCAGAAAGAGTGGCAACTGCTTAGCACATTAAGAAGACAGCATTATCACCTGGTGATTAACCTTGCCGATCAGTGGCGCAGCGCCATCGTCACACGCTTCACCGGTGCCCCGGTTCGCCTTGGGTTTGCCTTTAATAAGCGCAAGAGTGCATTCTGGCGTTTTTGTCATAGCAATTTGGTCTCTGTCGCCAATCACTCGTCACTGCACACCGTTGAGCAAAATCTTTCCATCCTTTCAGCGCTGCCGGTTGACCCAAAACCCGCCGTCACCATGGCTTACCGCCCGGATGACTGGCAACACGCACACCACCTCTTGACGCAAAAAGGTGTGGGAGAGCGATACATCGTGATTCAACCCACGTCGCGCTGGTTCTTCAAATGCTGGGATGAAGGAAAGATGGCGCAAACCATTACCGCCCTGCAGCAGGAAGGCCACACCATCGTTCTCACGGCTGGCCCGGATAAAAAAGAGATGGCAATGATCGATCGCATTCTCGCTGCCTCACCGAAAACGGGTGTCGTCTCGCTGGCAGGTCAATTGACGCTGCGTCAACTGGCATCCCTTATCGATCATGCGCGTCTGTTTATCGGCGTGGATTCCGTGCCGATGCATATGGCTGCGGCGCTTCAGACACCCTGCGTGGCGCTGTTTGGCCCCTCAAAGCTGACGTTCTGGTCTCCGTGGCAGGTCAACGGGGAGGTTATCTGGGCCGGTGACTACGGCCCGCTCCCCAATCCGGACGCCATTGATACCAGCACCAAAGAACGCTATCTCGACGCCATTCCCGTGGATGCTGTCGTCTCCGCTGCAAAGAGATACCTGTAATGAAACACCATCGCCTGGCGATTGTTCGCCAAAAATATCGCCCTGATGGCGGAGCGGAACGTTTCGTCTCCCGCGCGCTGACGGCGTTAAGCAATCAAAATCTTGAGCTCAACGTTATCACCCGCGAATGGCAGGGAGAAAAGCAGGACGACTGGCATATCCACATTTGTGACCCGCGCAAGTGGGGACGCATCAGCCGCGAACGCGGTTTTGCGCATGCCGCCCGCGCACTGTGGCAGCAGCAGCAATTTGATATTGTGCAAAGCCACGAGCGTATCCCGGGTTGCGACATTTACCGCGCAGGCGATGGCGTTCATCGCCGCTGGTTGCTGCAGCGTGCGAGGATCCTGCCCGCCTGGCGCGCACAAATGCTCATGCACGATCGCTACCACCGCTACGTGATGAATGCCGAACGTGAAATGTACCAGGCTCCTGAGTTGAAGGCCGTTATCTGTAATGCGGAGATGATCAAACGCGAAATCGTCGAAGACTTTGATATTGACGCAAAAAAGATACATGTGATTTATAATTCAATTGATTCCAGCCGCTTCGTTCCGGCCGAGGAAGCACAGCGTGCCGCGCTGCGTCAGCAGTTTGGTTTACCCACCACCGCCGTTGTGTTTTGCTTTGTAGGCTCAGGATTTGAACGAAAGGGATTAGCCAGCGCCATACGCGCTATCGCGGGAACCGCGGCGTGGCTGATTGTGGTTGGGCAGGATAAAGCGGAAAATCGTTATCGTGAACTCGCCCGTTCACTCGGCTGTGAAGGGCAAATCCGTTTCCTGGGGATGCAAAAAGAGACGTTGCCATTTTACCAGCTATCCGATGGTTTACTGCTGCCAACGCTGTATGATCCCTTTCCTAACGTTATTCTTGAAGCGATGGCCTGCGGTTTACCTGTCATTACTTCAGAGAGTTGCGGCGGAGCCGAATTTATTGTGCAAGGCAACAACGGATTTTACTGTGACGCACTTGATATCAACACATTGAAGGAGGCAATAGCGGCCATTCCTTCTCTGGAAAAGAATAACAATATGGGGCTAGCAGCACGTGAACGTGTAAAAGAGGCCACCCCCGAAAAACTATCAAGTCAGCTTATTTCGCTTTATCAAAAATTACTGGATTAAAAATGCGCATCCTAATGATTATTGATGGTTTACCCGGTGGAGGAGCTGAAAAAACAGTTCTTACACTTTCCAGCGGATTGATCGAAATGGGTCATCAGGTCTCCCTGTTCTCCCTGCGGAAAGTGTGCGACTACGCCATCCCGGAAGGCATCGATTTTCAGGTTATTCAGGATACGTGTAAAAAGCCGTGGCGGAAGCTGACGGAGATCCCGCGCCGCGCCCGACTGCTGGATAATGCGATTAAGCAGGCTGAACGCAGTGGAAAATTTGATGTGGTGTTCTCCCACCTGCATAAAACTGACCGCATCGTGGCGCACTGCCGCGCACTGGAACGCGATAAAGTCTGGTTCTGCGTACATGGCATGTTCTCGTTCTCCTATCTGCGCCATCGCAGCGGTCTTTCGCGCTGGTTTAAACATTATAAGATTCGTCATACCTACGAAAACCGCAATGTTGTGGCCGTCTCAGCCGCCGTGTTGAAAGACCTCTCGGAAACGCTGGCAATCGATCTTCGTCGCCAGGCCGTTATCCATAATCCTTTCGATATTCCAGAAATCCAGCGTCTGGCGGACGAACCCTATGAGATGCAGGGACAGGATTACCTCATTCACGTCGGCCGCTTCCACGAGCACAAACGTCACGATCGTCTCTTACGCGCCTTTGCGCTGAGCCAGATAGAGACAACACTGGTCATGATGGGAAATGGCGCCGACGCTAAAATTCAAAAACTAAAACAGCTGGCTACCGAGCTGGGCATTGAAAACAAAATTGTTTTCCGTCCATTCCAGCCCAATCCCTATCCATGGATCAAAGGCGCACGCCTCTTAGTGTTAAGCTCTGACTGTGAAGGTTTTGGTAATGTATTGGTCGAATCAATTATCTGTCAGACACCCCCCGTCAGTACAAACTGCCCGGGTGGACCCGCTGAAATCCTCACAGGGGACTTAGCGCGCGGGCTGACAGCATTAAATGATGAGTCACTGGCAAAAACGCTGGCAGATATCTATGCCTCTCCGCCAGTCGTTGATCGCGCAACGATCGCATCGTTCGGCATCAATGCTATCTGCCAGCAATATATTGCTTTGGTCGACAATCCATAATAATCAGGTTTCTTATGCAAAATTCAGCGCCATTATTAAGCGTGGTGGTTGCCGTTTATAACGGTGAAGCGTTCCTGGATCAGTTCTTTACCTGCCTTGTCAATCAACGCATCGACAGTATGGAAGTCATCATCGTTAATGACGGCTCCACTGACCGCTCGATGGAGATCGTCGACAACTGGCGAGAAAAGCTGCCGCAGCTGCAGGTCATTGAGCAGCAAAACCAGGGTGTCTCCATCGCGCGGAATAGCGGTCTGGCCATCGCGACGGGTCAATATCTTTCCTTCCCGGATATTGATGATGTCTTTAAACCCGGCATGTATCAGCATCTGCTGGATATGGCCGTTACGCAGGATCTGGACGTCGCCACCTGTAACGGGAACTACGTCTGGGAAAATAATAAAAAACCCTCGCGCCCGATTTTCCCTGAGGACAAACTGGCATCGACAGGCGTGATGACTGGCGCGGCATGGTTAAAGATGGCGCTGGATTCTCGTAAGTTCCTCCACGTCACCTGGTTGAATATCTATCGCCACGACTTTATCCGTAAACACAGTTTCCATTTCGAACCCGGCCTGCGCCATCAGGATATCCCGTGGACGACTGAAGTGCTGCTCGCGGCAGAGCGGGTGCAGTACACCAGTGAACGTTATTATGACTACTACATTCACTCCGCATCGGTGTCCCATATGCCGGACAATGACGACACGCTCATTCGCTCGGCGCGCCATTACATGAAAATCCTGCAGATGCTTGATGCCATCAATCAGCGCTACCCGGATAAAGTGAAAGGTATCCCGGCCTGCCACTGGCAAATCGCCAAAGAGGGACTGGGGATTATTCACACCTTCGACAACATGAAGGATGAGAAGAAGAAATCCATGATTATTAAAGAGTTCTTCGAAACGGGCATCTGGAAACTCATCTGGAAAAGTGCAAAAAGTCCGCGTTTGCGCTGGCGACTGGGCCGCCGTTACTTCCGCTTAAAGCGGTATCTGGCATAAGAGATAGCTTTACCTGGCTTAAATGCTTAGAATTTGCCCGCCGAAACTAAAAAAACGGATAATCGATTGGAATTGTTGTATACCGCCCTGCTCTATCTCATTCAGCCACTGGTGTGGCTGCGACTGTTGCTTCGTAGCCGTAAAGCACCCGCGTATCGAAAACGCTGGGCTGAACGCTATGGCTACTGCCGTAATAAAGTTGCCCCGGACGGTATTTTGCTCCATTCCGTTTCAGTTGGTGAGACGCTGGCGGCTATCCCGCTGGTTCGCGCCCTGCGTCACCGATACCCGTCACTGCCGATCACCGTCACGACCATGACGCCCACCGGTTCTGAGCGTGCGTTATCCGCTTTCGGAAAAGACGTGCATCACGTCTATCTGCCTTACGATCTGCCCTGCGCCATGAACCGTTTCCTGAATACCGTTCGCCCGAAACTGGTGATCGTGATGGAAACCGAGCTGTGGCCGAATATGATTTCTGCCCTCCATGCCCGTAAGATCCCGTTGGTTATCGCTAATGCCCGACTGTCTGAGCGCTCGGCGAAAGGGTACGGCAAGCTGGGCAAATTTATGCGTCGCCTGCTGAGTAAAATCACCTTGATTGCGGCGCAGAATGAAGAAGATGCGGCGCGCTTCATCGCGCTAGGCCTGAAACGCAACCAGCTTGCGGTAACGGGCAGCCTGAAATTCGATATTTCCGTCACGCCTGAACTCGCCGCCCGTGCGATCACACTGCGTCGCCAGTGGGCCCCGCGACGTCAGGTCTGGATTGCGACCAGCACTCACGACGGCGAAGAAGAGATCATCCTCCAGGCGCACCGCAAGCTGCTGGAAACATTCCCTGATTTACTGCTTATCCTCGTGCCTCGCCATCCTGAGCGCTTTAAAGATGCCCGCGATATGGTGCAAAAAGAGGGTTTCAGCTACACCCTGCGCAGCAGCGGTGAGATCCCTTCCGGCAGCACTCAGGTAGTGATTGGCGATACGATGGGCGAGCTGATGCTTTTATACGGCATTGCTGACCTCGCCTTTGTCGGCGGCAGCCTGGTCGAGCGCGGCGGTCATAACCCACTGGAACCGGCAGCACACGCCATTCCGGTACTGATGGGACCGCACACGTTTAACTTCAAAGATATCTGCGCGAAATTGCAGCAGGCCGATGGTTTAATTACCGTGACCGACGCGGATTCGGTGGTCAAAGAGGTGTCTACCCTTCTGACTGACGAAGATTATCGCCTGTGGTACGGGCGTCATGCCGTCGAAGTGCTGCACCAGAACCAGGGCGCACTGACCCGTCTGCTGCAGCTTCTGCAACCTTATCTGCCTCAGCGGAGCCACTAATGTCAACGCGTCTGTCGGTCGTGATGATCGCCAAAAACGCCGCCGACCTGCTTCCGGACTGCCTGGCCTCCGTCGCCTGGGCTGACGAAATCGTCATCCTGGACTCCGGCAGCACGGACAACACGGTAGATGTCGCCCGCGCGGCGGGCGCAAAAATCTATACCAATTCTGACTGGCAAGGTTATGGCATTCAGCGCCAGCGCGCGCAGGAATATGCCACCGGCGATTATGTGTTAATGCTCGACACTGACGAACGCATCACGCCAGAACTGCAGCAGGCTATTCAAACGGTGCTTTCCTCGCCTCAGCCAGGTGCGGTATACAGCATTGCCCGCCGCAACTACTTCCTTGGCCGCTTTATGCGCCACAGCGGCTGGTATCCTGACCGCGTGATGCGCCTCTACGAGCGCGAGCGGTATCAGTACAACGACAATCTGGTCCATGAATCCCTGAGCTGCGATAGCGCCCAGGTCATCCCCCTGACGGGCGATTTGCTGCACCTGACCTGCCGTGATTTCGCGAGCTTCCAGCGTAAACAGCTCAACTATGCCACCGCATGGGCGCAGGAGCGTCACCAGCGCGGCAAGAAGGCCTCGCTGACGGGTATCTTCACCCACACGCTGGGCGCGTTTCTGAAAACGCTGCTGCTGCGAGGCGGCGTACTGGACGGTAAACAGGGCTGGTTACTCGCGGTGGTCAATGCCCAGTATACTTTCAACAAATACACCGAGCTGTGGGCGCTCTGCCGCGGCTACTCTGAGAAAACGTGAGCCATGAGCACAAAAGCGATTTATCCGGGTACCTTCGATCCGATCACCAACGGTCATGTTGATATCATCACCCGTGCGGCATGCATGTTCGACAAGGTGATACTGGCGATTGCCGCCAGCCCCAGCAAGAAGCCGATGTTTGACCTGAACGAACGCGTTACGCTCGCCACCGATGCCATTTCGCATCTGCCGAACGTTGAGGTGGTTGGGTTTAGCGACCTGATGGCTAACTTCGCCCGCGCTCAGCAGGCAAACATTCTGATCCGGGGTTTACGCGCCGTAGCAGACTTTGAGTATGAAATGCAGCTGGCGCACATGAACCGCCATCTGATGCCAGAGCTGGAGAGCGTGTTCCTGATGCCCTCCAAAGAGTGGTCGTTTATCTCTTCCACGCTGGTAAAAGAGGTGGCGCGTCATCACGGCGATGTCACCCACTTCCTGCCGGTTAACGTCCACCAGGCCTTGATGGAAAAGTTAAAGTAACGCTATTTCTGGCACTGACGGCAATAGAACGTGGCGCGCTGGGCGTGCTTCGTGGCAATAATTGGCGTCCCGCAGGCTCTGCACGGTTCACCCTTACGGCCATATACCTGCAGCTCCTGGGCAAAATAGCCTGGCTTCCCGTCGCTTTGCAGGAAGTCCTTCAGCGTTGTCCCGCCCTGCTCAATAGAACGCAGCAGTACCGCTTTAATCACTCTGACCAGCAGTTCGCACTCTTGCGCCGACAGCGACGAGGCCAGCCGATCGGGATGGATCCCGGCCGCAAACAGCGATTCGCTAGCGTAAATATTCCCCACGCCAACCACCAGCTTGTTATCCATCAGCCAGGGCTTAATCGGGGTCTTTTTCTTTGCGCACTTCTCTTTCAGGTATTCCGCATTAAACGCATCTGACAGCGGTTCAGGCCCGAGATGCGCCAGCACGTTGTGCCCTTCCAGCTCCTTCGTCCACAGCCATGCGCCAAAACGCCGCGGGTCGGTGTAACGCAGCACTTTACCGTTGCTCATCACCAGGTCAACGTGATCGTGCTTTTCCGCAGGCAGCTCTTCAGTAAGGATGCGCAGGCTCCCGGACATCCCCAGATGGATAATAATCCAGCCGTCAGGCAGTTCCAGCAGCAGGTACTTGGCGCGACGCTGCACGCTAAGGACGGGTTTGTCACTTAACGCGTGGATCTCATCGGACACCGGCCAGCGCAGGCGCCCATTACGGACAACTGCGTGAAGAATGGTTGCGCCGACCAGATGGGGCTCGATGCCGCGACGGCTGGTTTCTACCTCAGGTAATTCAGGCATAGTTCCTCCGTTGAGATGCAGAATGCAAAAAACCCCGCAGATGCGGGGTTTTTCAATACAAGGAGACTAAAATTATTTGATTTTAGCTTCTTTGTACAGTACGTGCTGGCGTACAACTGGATCGAATTTTTTCAGTTCCAGTTTTTCCGGCTTAGTACGTTTGTTCTTCGTGGTGGTGTAGAAGTGACCTGTACCAGCAGAAGAAACCAGCTTGATTTTCTCGCGAATACCTTTAGCCATGATTTATTTCCTCTTTAAGTACTTAGTACTTTTCGCCACGGGCACGCAGTTCGGACAGAACTGTATCGATGCCTTTCTTATCAATAACACGCATACCTTTAGCAGATACACGCAGGGTGACAAAACGCTTCTCGCTCTCAACCCAGAAACGGTGAGAGTGCAGGTTCGGCAGGAAACGGCGTTTAGTCGCGTTCAGTGCGTGGGAACGGTTGTTACCGGTCACCGGACGCTTGCCAGTAACTTGGCAGACTCGGGACATGTCTATTCTCCAAAAATCAAATTAGCTCGAGCTTCGTATGGGGTATCGGCGCCTCGTCAGGCTTTACAGCCCGGTCATCGCATAGTTCTAAGTGAACTCTCGATTGCCAGGCCCAAATGCCAAACCCGAGATTCTCAAAGGTGGCGTAGTATACGCTGACTCGGCGGTGTGCTCAAGTCCCGAACAGACAAAGATCCCGATGGATCGCGAGAAAGGGTCTAAATCCAACCACGTTCCGCAAAAGAAATGTACTCTCCGCGGCCAATTATCAGATGGTCCAGCACACGAATGTCCATGAATTGACAGCATTTGATAATGCGTTCGGTGATTTCTTTGTCCGCTCTGCTCGGTTCTGCACAGCCAGAGGGGTGATTATGCGCGAGGATCACGCCGGCTGCATTCACTTTTATCGCTTCCCGCACAATTTCTCGCGGATAAACCTCTACGTGGGTCAAGGTTCCAGAGAAAAGGTGAGTGTGTTTCAGCACCCGGTTCTTATTGTCGAGAAAGATCACCATGAAGATCTCCCGCTCCATATCTGACAGCTGGCTTTGCAGGAATTCGCGGGTCATCGCCGGGGTAAGGATCGGATCTTCCTCCTCCATACGGACATTGTAAAAACGGCGGGCAAGTTCAGCAATCCCCCTCAGCTGGGCATATTTCGCCACGCCAATCCCCTCAACCTGCGCAAACGCTGCCAGATCGGCGGTCAGCAAACCATGCAGTGAACCGAAATGTTCTATCAGCTCTTTTGCCAGCGTAAATACCGTTTTCCCCTGCGTACCCGTACGCAAAAAGAGCGCCAGCAGCTCATCGTCTTTTAACAAGGTGACGCCATATCGCAGCAGTTTTTCGCGCGGTAACAGCAGTTCCGTCTCTTCCATGCCCAGCCTCCTTCTGTTTGTCATCATGCTGCCACAGGCCAATCCGGGGCTCGACGCTGACTTTTCGTTCTTGCGTAACGCCTCGCAAAGTGAACGAAGGACAAAATCACCCCGTTTTTGTGATTGTGATAAAATGCCCGCTCTCTGGTGAAACCCAACAGGAAAGAATCATGATGAGCCTGGCCGGTAAAAAAATCGTTCTTGGCGTGAGCGGCGGTATAGCAGCCTATAAAGCGCCGGACCTGGTGCGTCGCCTGCGCGAGCGCGGGGCGGATGTGAGGGTCGCGATAACCGAAGGTGGCAAAGCCTTTATCACGCCTCTGAGCCTGCAGGCTGTCTCGGGGTACCCGGTATCCGACAGCCTGCTTGACCCTGCAGCAGAAGCGGCGATGGGCCACATTGAGCTTGGGAAATGGGCAGATCTGGTGATTCTTGCCCCCGCCACGGCCGATTTGATTGCCCGCGTGGCGGCGGGCATGGCGAACGATCTGGTCTCGACCATTTGCCTCGCAACACCTGCGCCAGTCGCCGTCGTGCCCGCAATGAACCAGCAGATGTACCGTAACGCAGCCACCCAGCACAATCTGGAGACGCTGGCATCACGCGGCCTGCTTATCTGGGGCCCGGACAGCGGCAGCCAGGCGTGTGGCGATGTTGGCCCGGGTCGTATGCTGGACCCGCTGACGATTGTTGATATGGCTGCAGCCCATTTTTCGCCTGTCAACGATCTGCAACATCTCAACATCATGATTACCGCGGGTCCCACGCGCGAACCGCTGGACCCGGTGCGTTACATCACTAACCACAGCTCCGGCAAGATGGGCTTTGCCATTGCTGCTGCTGCTGCAAAACGCGGCGCGAACGTCACGCTGGTGAGCGGCCCGGTCTCACTGCCGACACCTCCGTTCGTTCAGCGCATTGACGTCATCACCGCGTTGGAAATGGAAGCCGCCGTACAGGCCCATGCGCAAAACCAGCAGATTTTTATCGGCTGTGCGGCCGTCGCGGATTATCGGGCAGAGACCATTGCAGACGCCAAAATCAAAAAGCAAGGTGATGAATTAACGATAAAAATGGTGAAAAACCCGGATATCGTTGCGGGTGTCGCCGCACTGAAAAGCCATCGTCCTTACGTTGTTGGGTTTGCCGCAGAAACAAATAATGTGGAAGAATATGCCCGGCAAAAACGTACTCGCAAAAACCTTGATTTGATTTGCGCGAACGACGTATCGCTGGCCACGCAAGGATTTAACAGCGACAGCAATGCACTGCACCTTTTCTGGCAGGATGGAGATAAAGTCTTACCGCTTGAGCGCAAGGAACTCCTGGGCCAACAATTACTGGACGAGATCGTTACCCGTTATGATGAAAAAAATCGACGTTAAGATTCTGGACCCGCGTGTTGGCGAGCAATTTCCGCTGCCGACTTATGCCACCTCCGGCTCTGCCGGTCTTGACCTGCGCGCCTGTCTCGATGACGCCGTAGAACTGGCTCCAGGTGCAACCACCCTGATCCCGACAGGCCTGGCAATTCACATTGCTGACCCGTCTCTGGCGGCGGTGATCCTGCCGCGTTCTGGTCTGGGCCATAAGCATGGCGTCGTACTGGGTAACCTGGTTGGCCTGATCGACTCTGACTATCAGGGTCAGCTGATGGTATCCGTCTGGAACCGTGGTCAGGACAGCTTCACCATTGAACCGGGCGAGCGTATTGCGCAGATGGTCTTCGTACCGGTTGTGCAGGCAGAATTTAACCTGGTGGCAGATTTCGACGCCACCGACCGTGGCGAAGGCGGCTTCGGCCATTCCGGGCGTAAATAACCGTCCGATAGATACGCATCTCACAGCGCCATAATGCAATAACAAACCGCAAACGTCAGTTTGCGGTCGCTGTGTGGATGCCAGCCTGGCAAGTGCTTATTTTCAGGGGTATTTTGTAACATGGCAGAAAAACAAACCGCGAAAAGGAATCGTCGCGAAGAAATACTTCAGTCTCTGGCTCTGATGCTTGAATCCAGCGATGGCAGTCAACGCATCACTACCGCTAAACTGGCCGCCTCTGTAGGCGTGTCTGAGGCGGCGCTGTACCGTCATTTTCCGAGCAAGACCCGGATGTTCGACAGCCTGATCGAGTTTATTGAAGACAGCCTGATCACGCGCATCAACCTGATTCTGAAAGACGAAAAAGACACCACCGCGCGTCTGCGTCTGATTGTGCTGTTAATCCTGGGCTTTGGTGAACGCAATCCGGGCTTAACCCGTATCCTCACCGGCCATGCGCTGATGTTCGAGCAGGACAGGCTGCAGGGGCGCATTAACCAGCTTTTCGAACGTATTGAAGCGCAGCTGCGCCAGGTACTGCGCGAAAAGAAAATGCGTGAAGGCGAAGGGTACACCATCGATGAGACGCTGCTGGCGAGCCAGATCCTGGCGTTTTGCGAAGGGATGCTCTCCCGTTTTGTGCGTAGCGAATTCAAATACCGACCAACGGACGATTTTGACGCCCGCTGGCCGTTAGTGGCTGCTCAGTTGCAGTAACACCGTTGCCGGATGGCGGCTTCGCCTTATCCGGCCTACGAAATACGCAGGCCCGGTAAGCGTCGCGCCACCGGGCAATTCAATTACACGCCGAACTCTTCCCGGTACGCACGTACCGCCGCCAGATGATCCGCCATCTCCGGCTTCTCTTCCAGATAGGCAATCAGGTCTTTCAGGGTGATAATCGACGTCACTTTGCAGCTGTAATCGCGCTCAACTTCCTGAATAGCGGAAATTTCACCGCGACCACGCTCCTGACGATCCAGAGAAATCAGGACGCCAGCAAGCGTCGCACCGTTGGCCTGGATAATCTCCATCGATTCGCGGATTGCCGTGCCCGCGGTGATCACATCGTCCACCAGCATGACGCGGCCCTGCAGCGCGCTGCCGACCAGATTCCCACCTTCACCGTGGGTTTTGGCCTCTTTACGGTTAAAGCAGTACGGCACATCACGGTCATGGTGTTCAGCCAGCGCCACCGCGGTGGTGGTCGCAATTGGAATACCTTTGTAGGCCGGACCAAACAGCAGGTCGAAATCAATCCCGGAATCCACCAGCGCTTCGGCATAGAAACGGCCTAACAGCGCCAGATCGCGCCCGGTATTAAACAGCCCGGCGTTGAAGAAATAGGGGCTCTTACGCCCGGATTTCAGCGTAAACTCGCCAAACTTAAGTACCTGCTTGTTAAGCGCAAACTCAATAAACTGGCGCTGATACGATTTCATGGATTCGCTCCTTTGGTTTTTCTGTCTTACAGGCAAAAAAAAGGCGACTCATTGGTCGCCTTTAAAATCAATTTTCTAACGCCGCTTTCTGCGTCGTTACAATGGATTCGATTCCCCCTCGGGCCAACGCCAGCAGGGAGAGAAGCTCTTCGTGGGTGAACGGCTCGCCTTCTGCCGTGCCCTGTACTTCAATGATGCGACCGTCTTCAGTCATCACCACGTTCATGTCGGTTTCGGCAGCGGAATCTTCAACGTATTCCAGATCGCAAAGCGCTTCACCGTTAACGATACCCACGGAAACCGCCGCGACCATGCCTTTCATTGGATTGGTTTTCAGCTTACCGGCCGCAACCAGCTTGTTCAGGGCATCCGCCAGCGCCACGCAGGCACCGGTAATGGATGCCGTACGCGTACCGCCGTCTGCCTGAATGACATCGCAGTCCAGCGTGATGGTAAATTCACCGAGGATTTTCAGGTCAACGGCGGCGCGCAGCGCACGCGCGATAAGACGTTGAATCTCCATGGTACGACCGCCCTGCTTGCCCTTCGCCGCTTCGCGGGCGTTACGGGTATGAGTCGCACGCGGCAGCATGCCGTACTCAGCGGTGATCCAGCCCTGGCCCTGACCTTTCAGGAAGCGCGGAACGCCTTCTTCGATAGAGGCGGTGCACAAAACTTTAGTGTCACCAAACTCAACCAGCACGGAGCCTTCAGCGTGTTTTGTATAGTTACGGGTCAGGGTGACGGGACGCACCTGGTTGGCGCTACGACCTGATGGACGCATGATGGATTCTCCGGCTTGAAACGAATGTGGCTGCGCATTATACGGATAAAGGACGCTTATTCCTATCCTGAGAAGCCCCCGAAAGCTATAATCCCCCCATCTCTCCTTTAAAAACGGGAATGTCTATGATCCGCAGTATGACCGCCTACGCCCGGCGTGAAATCAAGGGTAGCTGGGGCAGCGCCACATGGGAAATGCGCTCGGTAAACCAGCGTTACCTGGAAACGTATTTCCGTATGCCGGAGCAGTTCCGCAGCCTTGAGCCTGTCGTACGTGAACGTATCCGTACGCGTCTGACACGCGGCAAAGTGGAATGCAACCTGCGCTTTGAGCCTGATGCCAGCGCGCAAGGCGAGTTGATTCTTAACGAAAAACTGGCGAAACAGCTCGTGAATGCGGCGAACTGGGTCAAAATGCAGAGCGATGAGGGCGAAATCAACCCGGTTGATATTTTGCGCTGGCCTGGCGTCATGGCCGCCGGTGAGCAGGATCTGGATGCCATCGCCGCTGAAATCCTGGCAGCCCTCGACGGCACGCTGGACGACTTTATCGTGGCCCGTGAAACCGAAGGTCAGGCGCTGAAAGCGATGATTGAGCAGCGCCTTGAAGGCGTGAGCACCGAAGTAGCCAAAGTCCGCACCCATATGCCGGAAGTGCTGCAGTGGCAGCGCGAGCGCCTGGTCTCCAAACTGGAAGAAGCGGAAGTTCAGCTGGAAAACACCCGTCTGGAACAAGAGCTGGTGCTGATGGCGCAGCGTGTTGACGTCGCTGAAGAGCTGGACCGTCTGGAAGCGCACGTTAAAGAAACCTACAACATTCTGAAGAAGAAAGAAGCTGTAGGTCGCCGTCTGGACTTTATGATGCAGGAGTTCAACCGCGAGTCGAACACCCTGGCGTCAAAGTCGATCAATGCAGACGTGACGAATTCAGCAATTGAGCTGAAAGTGCTGATTGAGCAGATGCGCGAGCAGATCCAGAATATCGAGTAATGCCTTTCGGGTGGTGTCGACCGCACCACCCATTACTATTTCTAATCCATCCTGACACTCAATTTTCCCACCGTCCGCCCTTCATCAAGCCTATCCAGACAAATGTGATAAAAATTTATAGGGCAAACTGACTCGCCTTAGAAAATCTCAATCGTGATCTTGCGCACAAATCGCTAACCTCCCCGCGTTCACACCGGAGGGTATATGCTGCTTCACGTTCTTTATCTCATTGGTATTACCGCAGAAGCCATGACCGGCGCGCTTGCAGCCGGACGTCGCCGTATGGACACCTTCGGCGTGATTATTATTGCCACAGCGACCGCGCTGGGCGGCGGCTCCGTGCGCGACATCCTGCTTGGCCATTACCCGCTCGGCTGGGTTAAACACCCTGAGTACGTGATTATCGTGGCGACGGCCGCCGTGCTCACCACCATTGTGGCACCCGTTATGCCCCACCTGCGCCGTCTGTTCCTGGTGCTTGATGCGCTGGGGCTGATCGTCTTTTCAATCATCGGTGCGCAAATCGCGCTTGATATGGGTGAAGGGCCGGTTATCGCCACCATTGCCGCCGTGGTCACGGGCGTATTTGGCGGAGTATTGCGTGACATGTTCTGCAAACGTATTCCCCTGGTCTTTCAAAAAGAGCTCTATGCCGGGATCTCCTTTGCCGCAGCGGTACTCTATATCGCCTTGCAGCATTACGTTTCGAACCATGATGTAGTGGTCATCTCGACGCTGCTGTTTGGCTTTACGGCCCGCATGCTGGCGCTGCGTCTGAAGCTCGGGCTGCCCGTTTTTCACTACAAGCACAGCGCACACTGATGTCAAAATCCGTTGATGTGCTGCTCAGCGAGCCACTTCGCCAGCACGTCAACCTGAGGCGCGTGCATCCAGTTCATGATTTGCCGCGCTTTCTCCTCTCCAGTTCCCGGCAAGGTTTGCCAGTCGGCAGAGCTTCTCTGGCTCATTGCCTGCCACGATCGCCCATCGATAACGTTCAGTGTCGATTTGGATAGCGGAGCGCCCATCGCGTTAATCCAACGGATAAAAGGTTGTTCCCGCATCTGATTAAAACGATGCCAGAGCGCAAGCCCGCGCGCCGCAGAAAACCCCGGCGTGGCCTGAAGTTGCGCCTGTGTTAATAACAGCCATGAAAAGATATGTTCGAAATGATGAGCCTGCCAGAGCGTACGCCAGCCGGACTCCCCTAAACCTTCAATATCCAGCCCCTGTTTAGAGCTGAGCCATGTTAGCCGGGCAAAAAACTGCTCCATGCAGTCCGGCGAGGCATAAAAACAGCTTAATGAATGGTATTGCGAGTCGGGAGGCTGCGGTTTTTGTCTGTCCGCCCCTCGCCAGACCACCTTATCCAGGCGCGGAATACCCTGTCCGGCGAGACTGATCAGCACCTGATCGCCTTGGGCGATATCCAGTCTCTGCCAACGCCCAACCGACCCCAGACTGACTCGTCGCACCTGTTTATCATCCAGTCGCACAGGCTCAAGCCCTGCAACGACGGACACCTTGCCCGTTCGCCCTACAGAAAACTGGATATTCTTTACCTCAGCAAGCTGCGAAACAGGAGAATATTTCCACGCGACAACCCAGTTTCCTTCACCAGGCAACCAGCTTTCGCCCGCAGGTTCATCCTCCGAACGCACCACAATGCCATCCGTGGCAAAGGGTAATCCGGTCTCGTGCCAGGCCGCGCGCTGTTTTTCGACGGCATCAACAGATTCGGCGGGAAGCGTATACCGCGCTGAGAGCGAAAAACCGGCTTTAGACAGCTCAACCAACGAAGTCTTCATATCTTTCGGCCCATCCGGCCAGGCCCAGATGAATACGCCGATCTTGCTCAGGAGCGCGTTATCCTTTTGCCGCATCATCGCACCCGCCACCTTTGCGCGAGCGTTCATTCCGCCCATCTGGCTCTGAATGTGGTTGTCGTGTAACCAGAAAAGTTCGCCCTGCAATACGCTATTCGCCAGCGTGCCGGTGAGCTTTTGCGGCACAGACGGGATTAAACGCACCTTCCCGGTCCAGTCTTCCCCTTTCAGGCCATCACCGCGACTGATAGCCTGGGCTAACTTTCCGTCACGATAGACCAGCGTCACCGCCACACCGTCAACTTTGGGTTGCAGCCACAGATGCTGTCGGGCACGCATCCACTGTCTCAGCTCCTCTTTGCTGGTCACTTTATGCACGCCCGTATGGGCAACAGGATGTTTTAAGCTCCCCGTCAGCGCGGGGAGTTTCTCTTCTGAAGGCTCGCTGCCAAAACACCGCTGCCACTGGGCTAACCGTGCGTTAAGCTGGTCGTACACGTCGTCATTAACATCGCTTACCCCCTGCTTCCAGTAGGCATCATCCCAGCGTTTGATCTGCGCGCTTAACGACGCAATCTCTTTCTCTGCTTTTGTCTGCGACCATACCGGACACACCGCCGCGCCATAGCCACACCACAACACCAGTAATCCGCTCATCCATCGCCACATTGCTACTCCTCCTTTGCGTTGCAGGAGGTATAACCTGACGTTCGAAACAACGCTAACGGCAACCTTTCGCTTTGCGAGGCGCTATCCAGGGTTTCTTTTTATTTCTGCAAACCGCAGGTAAAACCGGAAAACGACACGCAAAAATCAATAATCCAGGGGAAAAAGTGTGACAAAGGCTACGTCACGGTGCGCCGACGTGTATAATAAGCCCGTATGTAGGACTTCTTCGTTAACACATACAAAAGACTCTCATGGCTCAAGGCACGCTTTATATTGTTTCTGCCCCTAGTGGCGCGGGTAAATCCAGCCTTATTCAGGCACTGTTAAAAACCCAACCGTTGTACGACACACAGGTTTCTGTTTCTCACACCACGCGAGCGCCGCGTCCGGGTGAAGTGCACGGTGAACACTATTTCTTTGTGGATCACGACGAATTCAGAGCGATGATCGGCAGAGACGCGTTTCTTGAACATGCTGAAGTGTTCGGTAACTACTACGGCACCTCGCGTGAAACCATTGAGCAGGTTCTGGCAACCGGTGTAAACGTGTTCCTGGATATCGACTGGCAGGGCGCGCAGCAAATTCGCAAGAAAATGCCTGACTCGCGCAGTATCTTTATTTTACCGCCATCGAAAGATGAGCTCGATCGCCGCCTGCGTGGCCGCGGTCAGGACAGCGAAGAAGTCATCGCAAAGCGTATGGAACAGGCTGTTGCAGAAATGAGCCATTACGCGGAATATGATTACCTTATTGTGAATGATGATTTTGATGCCGCGCTGAGCGATCTCAAAACCATTCTTCGTGCAGAACGTCTGCGTATGAGCCGCCAGAAGCAGCGACATGACGCATTAATCACCAAACTGTTGGCAGACTGAACCCACTTTCAGTATCATGCCCAGTCATTTCTTCACCTGTGGAGCATTTTAAGTATGGCACGCGTAACTGTTCAGGACGCTGTAGAGAAAATTGGTAACCGTTTTGACCTGGTGCTGGTCGCCGCGCGTCGCGCTCGTCAGATGCAGGTAGGCGGTAAAGATCCGCTGGTACCGGAAGAAAACGATAAAACCACCGTTATTGCACTTCGCGAAATCGAAGAAGGTCTGATCAACAACCAGATCCTCGACGTGCGTGAGCGCCAGGAGCAGCAAGAGCAGGAAGCCGCAGAACTGCAGGCCGTAACCGCTATTGCTGAAGGTCGTCGTTAATTAAACCTACGGGTCGCCCTTGTATCTGTTTGAAAGCCTGAATCAACTGATTCAAACCTACCTGCCTGAAGACCAGATTAAGCGTCTTCAGCAGGCGTATCTCGTTGCACGTGACGCTCACGAGGGCCAGACACGTTCAAGCGGTGAACCCTATATCACGCACCCGGTAGCGGTGGCCTGTATTCTGGCCGAGATGAAACTCGACTACGAAACGCTGATGGCCGCTCTGCTGCACGACGTGATCGAAGATACCCCTGCCACTTATCAGGACATGGAACAGCTGTTTGGCAAAAGCGTTGCCGAACTGGTGGAAGGGGTCTCTAAGCTTGATAAGCTGAATTTCCGCGACAAGAAAGAGGCGCAAGCCGAAAACTTCCGCAAGATGATTATGGCGATGGTGCAGGATATCCGCGTCATTCTCATCAAACTCGCTGACCGTACCCACAATATGCGCACGCTGGGCTCACTTCGCCCGGATAAACGTCGCCGCATTGCCCGTGAAACCCTCGAAATATACAGCCCGCTGGCGCACCGTTTAGGTATTCATCACATTAAAACCGAGCTGGAAGAGCTGGGTTTTGAAGCGTTGTACCCGAACCGCTATCGCGTGATTAAAGAGGTGGTGAAAGCCGCACGCGGTAACCGTAAAGAGATGATTCAAAAAATCCTCTCGGAAATCGAAGGGCGCTTGCAGGAAGCGGGAATTCCGTGCCGCGTCAGCGGCCGCGAGAAACATTTGTACTCCATCTACTGCAAAATGGTGCTCAAGGAGCAGCGTTTTCACTCGATCATGGATATCTACGCCTTCCGCGTAATCGTCCACGACTCAGACACCTGCTATCGCGTGCTGGGGCAGATGCACAGCCTCTACAAACCGCGTCCGGGGCGCATGAAAGATTACATCGCCATTCCAAAAGCGAACGGCTATCAATCTTTGCACACCTCGATGATCGGGCCACACGGCGTGCCTGTTGAGGTGCAAATTCGCACCGAGGACATGGACCAGATGGCAGAGATGGGTGTTGCCGCACACTGGGCGTATAAAGAGCACGGTGGCGAAAGCAGCACGACCGCACAAATCCGCGCCCAGCGCTGGATGCAGAGCCTGCTGGAGCTTCAGCAGAGTGCGGGTAGCTCGTTTGAATTTATTGAGAGCGTTAAATCCGATCTCTTCCCGGATGAGATTTACGTTTTCACCCCAGAAGGTCGCATTGTCGAACTGCCTGCGGGCGCAACGCCGGTCGACTTCGCTTACGCCGTGCATACCGACATCGGGCATGCCTGCGTCGGCGCGCGTGTCGACAGACAACCTTATCCGCTGTCTCAGCCGCTCTCCAGCGGCCAGACGGTAGAAATTATTACCGCGCCGGGCGCACGTCCGAACGCGGCCTGGCTGAACTTTGTCGTGAGCTCCAAAGCACGCGCTAAAATTCGCCAGTTGCTGAAAAACCTCAAGCGTGATGATTCCGTCAGCCTGGGGCGTCGTCTGCTCAACCACGCGTTGGGTGGCAGCCGTAAGCTGGCTGAAATTCCGCAGGAGAACGTCCAGCGTGAGCTGGAGCGCATGAAGCTCGCCTCGCTTGACGATCTGCTGGCAGAGATTGGCCTCGGCAACGCCATGAGTGTGGTAGTGGCGAAGAACCTGCAGCAAGGCGACACAACAGCGGTGCCTGCAACGACGCAAAGCCACGGACACCTGCCGATTAAAGGCGCGGACGGGGTGCTGATCACCTTCGCAAAATGCTGTCGTCCAATTCCTGGCGACCCGATTATTGCGCACGTCAGCCCGGGCAAAGGGCTGGTTATCCACCACGAGTCCTGTCGTAACATTCGCGGCTACCAGAAAGAAGCCGAGAAGTTTATGGCCGTTGAGTGGGATAAAGAGACCGCGCAGGAATTTATCACCGAAATTAAGGTGGATATGTTCAACCACCAGGGTGCCCTGGCGAACCTGACGGCAGCGATCAACACGGCCTCTTCCAATATTCAGAGCCTGAATAC
The DNA here is from genome assembly GCF_014103035.1 of Enterobacter sp. RHBSTW-01064. Taxonomy (NCBI): domain Bacteria; kingdom Pseudomonadati; phylum Pseudomonadota; class Gammaproteobacteria; order Enterobacterales; family Enterobacteriaceae; genus Enterobacter; species Enterobacter sp. RHBSTW-01064. Next base: position 263,082 of record NZ_JABXOU010000003.1, read on the forward strand.
GGAAGAAAAAGATGGTCGCGTGTACAGCGCCTTTATTCGTCTGACCGCCCGCGACCGCGTGCATCTGGCGAATATTATGCGCAAGATCCGCGTCATGCCGGACGTGATTAAAGTCACCCGAAACCGAAACTAGGTTTATGAATTCACAACGTTATGCACGTATCTGCGAAATGCTCGCCAGGCGTCAGCCTGACCTGACGGTCTGCATGGAGCAGGTGCATAAACCTCATAACGTCTCTGCTATCGTTCGTACCGCAGATGCCGTCGGTGTGCATGAAGTGCACGCCGTCTGGCCGGACGGCCGCATGCGCAATACGGTCTCGGCGGCGGCAGGCAGCAACAGCTGGGTGTCTGTCAAAAATCATCACACCATTGGCGAAGCCGTATCGCACCTGAAAGGGCGCGGGATGCAGATCCTTGCCACTAACCTGTCCGCTAAAGCCGTAGATTTCCGCGAGATCGACTACACCCGCCCGACCTGCATTTTGATGGGTCAGGAGAAAACCGGGATCTCTCAGGAAGCGCTGGATCTGGCGGATCAGGACATCATCATTCCGATGATCGGCATGGTGCAGTCTTTGAACGTCTCCGTGGCGTCTGCGCTCATTTTGTATGAAGCGCAGCGCCAGCGTCAGAACGCCGGGATGTACGAGCGCAGCAACAGCATGCTGCCGGAAGAGGAACAGCAGCGCCTGCTGTTTGAAGGTGGTTATCCGGTTCTGGCTCGCGTTGCGAAGCAGAAAAAATTGCCTTACCCCCACGTCAACGCGCAGGGCGAAATTGAAGCCGATGCCGAGTGGTGGGCCACCATGCAGTACGCCGGGTAAGCGATGAAAGGCCGCCTGCTGGATGCCATCCCGCTAAACAGCCTGACGGGCGTGGGCGCGGCGCAAAGCAATAAGCTGGCAAAAATTGGCCTGCACACCGTGCAGGATCTCCTGCTTCACCTCCCCCTGCGTTACGAAGACCGCACCCAGCTCTACAAGATTGGCGATCTCCTTCCCGCCATTTACGCCACCGTTGAAGGCGAAGTCCTGAACTGCAACATCACCTTCGGCGGACGCCGGATGATGACCTGCCAGATAAGCGACGGCACCGGTATTCTCACCATGCGTTTTTTCAACTTCAACGCGGCGATGAAAAACAGCCTGGCGACGGGCCGCAGGGTGCTGGCCTATGGCGAGGCCAAACGCGGGAAGTACGGCGCAGAGATGATCCACCCGGAGTACCGCGTACAGGGCGATCTCAGCACGCCGGAGCTGCAGGAGACGCTCACCCCGGTTTATCCGACGACGGAAGGCATCAAGCAGGCGACGCTGCGTAAACTCACCGATCAGGCGCTGGAGCTGCTGGATACCTGCGCTATCACCGAGCTGCTGCCGCCCGAGCTGGCGCAGGGCATGATGAGCCTGCCCGAGGCGCTCCGCACCCTGCACCGCCCGCCGCCAACGCTACAGCTCAGCGATTTAGAAAGCGGCAAACACCCCGCCCAACGGCGTCTTATCCTTGAGGAATTACTGGCGCATAACCTGAGCATGCTGGCGCTTCGCGCTGGCGCACAGCGTTTCCATGCCCAGGCCTTAAGCCAGAATGATGAACTCAAAGATAAGCTGCTGGCCTCGCTGCCGTTTAAACCCACCGGCGCGCAGGCGCGCGTCACCGCCGAGATTGAACGCGATATGGCGCTCGACGTGCCGATGATGCGCCTGGTGCAGGGCGACGTGGGTTCCGGCAAAACGCTGGTTGCCGCCCTGGCGGCCCTGCGCGCGATTGCCCACGGCAAGCAGGTGGCGCTGATGGCGCCGACCGAGCTGCTGGCCGAACAGCACGCCAACAATTTCCTTGCCTGGTTTGCGCCACTGGGGATTGAAGTGGGCTGGCTTGCCGGGAAGCAAAAAGGCAAAGCGCGCCTTGCGCAACAGGAGGCCATTGCCAGCGGGCAGGTGCAGATGATTGTCGGCACGCACGCCATCTTCCAGGAGCAGGTGCAGTTTAACGGTCTTGCGCTGGTGATTATCGACGAGCAGCACCGCTTCGGCGTGCATCAGCGTCTGGCACTGTGGGAGAAAGGCCTGCAGCAGGGCTTCCACCCGCATCAGCTGATCATGACCGCTACGCCGATTCCGCGCACCCTGGCGATGACCGCCTACGCCGATCTGGATACCTCCACCATCGACGAACTGCCGCCGGGCCGTACCCCGGTCACCACGGTCGCCATTCCTGACACGCGCCGCAGCGATATCATCGACCGCGTGCGCAACGCCTGCACCCACGAAGGCCGTCAGGCCTACTGGGTCTGTACGCTGATTGAAGAGTCTGAACTGCTGGAGGCGCAGGCTGCCGAAGCCACGTGGGAAGAGCTTAAGCTGGCGTTGCCGGAGCTGAACGTCGGTCTGGTGCACGGACGCATGAAGCCCGCCGAAAAACAGGCGGTGATGCAGTCGTTCAAACAAGGTGATTTGCATCTGCTGATCGCCACCACGGTGATCGAAGTCGGCGTGGACGTCCCGAATTCCAGCCTGATGATCATCGAAAACCCGGAGCGTCTCGGCCTTGCCCAGCTCCACCAGCTGCGCGGGCGCGTTGGTCGTGGCGCGGTGGCTTCCCACTGCGTACTGCTCTACAAAGCCCCGCTATCAAAAACAGCCCAAATGCGTCTGCAGGTGCTGCGCGACAGCAACGACGGTTTTGTGATTGCGCAAAAAGACCTGGAGATCCGCGGCCCGGGCGAACTACTGGGAACGCGCCAGACCGGGAACGCCGAATTCAAAGTGGCGGATTTGCTGCGCGATCAGGCGATGATCCCCGAAGTTCAGCGCCTCGCCCGCCATATTCATGAACGCTACCCCGAACAGGCGGCAGCGTTAATTGAGCGCTGGATGCCGGAAACTGAACGCTACTCCAACGCCTGATTTCAGGCAAACATCGGCAGCATCAGGTACAGCTTGATCACCAGCGCGTTGACGATATCAATGAAGAACGCCCCGACCATCGGGACTACCAGAAACGCCATGTGCGATGGCCCGAACCGTTCAGTGATCGCCTGCATGTTGGCGATAGCCGTAGGGGTTGCCCCCAGACCAAACCCGCAGTGACCCGCCGCCAGCACCGCCGCATCGTAGTTTTTACCCATCATGCGCCAGGTCACGAACATGGCGTACAGCGCCATAAACAGCGCCTGCACCGCCAGTATCGCCACCATCGGCAGCGCCAGCGAGGCCAGCTCCCACAGTTTGAGGCTCATCAGCGCCATCGCCAGGAACAGCGACAGGCAGACGTTGCCGAGCACCGATACCGCCCGTTCAAACACGCGGTAGAAGCCCATCAGCGCCAGACCGTTGCTCAGGATCACCCCGATAAACAGCACGCAAACAAACGTCGGCAGTTCAAACGCTGAGCCCGCCAGCCATTGCGCAACCACTTTGCCCACGGTCAGGCAGATGGCGATCATCGCGATGGTTTCAATCAGCACCAGCGAGGTAATGCTGCGCCCGACGTCCGGTTTTTCGAACGCGGTCGGGACCAGCTCATCGTCAGGTCTGCCGTTCGGCGTGGTGGAGTGTTTAACCAGATAACGCGCCACCGGGCCGCCAATCAGGCCACCCAGCACCAGACCAAAGGTCGCACAGGCCATCGCCACTTCCGTCGCGTTTTCAAAACCGTAGCGCTCGACGAACAATTTACTCCACGCGGCCCCGGTACCGTGACCGCCTGACAGCGTAATCGACCCTGCCAGCAGCCCCATCAGCGGATCCAGCCCCAGCAGCGTTGCCATGCCGATGCCAATGGCGTTTTGCATCAGCAACAGCCCCACCACCACAATCAGGAATACGCCGAGCACTTTACCGCCCGAGCGCAGGCTCGCCAGATTGGCGTTCAGACCGATGGTGGCAAAGAAGGCCAGCATCAGCGGGTCTTTCAGGGACATATCAAAATCGATTTCCCAGCCCATGCTTTTTTTCAGTATCAGCAGGGCCAGCGCCACCAGCAGGCCACCGGCGACAGGTTCAGGAATGGTGTATTTCTTCAGAAGGGAAACGCTATGTACCAGCTTACGGCCAAGCAGTAAGACCAGCGTTGCGGCAACAAGTGTCGACAACGTATCGAGATGAATCATAGAAGGCTCCTGTTTTGCGCGTGTTCCATACACACGCGGCGTTATCCTGGGCCGGTTTGCGCTCGTCATGAGCTCCCGGCGCGAAAAGTGTAATTTTTTTTCCTCACGCGTTGTAGAAAACCTGCTCACAGCGGCAGATTTTCTTCCCTTTTTTTGCTGGCAATCGTTTGCTTTTACCAGGTGGTCAGATAAAATGCCCGCTTTTCCACCGTGGGATTGCCGCCGATGTCCGTTAACACCATAGAGTCGCCTGATGCGCAACCGATTGCGCAGAAGCAAAATAGCGAACTGATTTACCGCCTTGAAGACCGCCCGCCGCTGCCGCAAACGCTTTTCGCCGCCTGCCAGCATCTTCTGGCGATGTTTGTTGCGGTGATCACCCCGGCGCTGCTGATCTGCCAGGCGCTCGGTTTACCGGCGCAGGACACGCAGCACATTATCAGCATGTCTCTTTTTGCCTCCGGCGTCGCCTCTATTATTCAAATTAAAGCCTGGGGTCCGGTAGGGTCGGGATTATTGTCGATTCAGGGCACCAGCTTTAACTTCGTGGCACCGCTAATCATGGGCGGTACGGCGCTGAAAACCGGTGGGGCGGATGTTCCAACCATGATGGCGGCGCTGTTCGGCACGCTGATGCTGGCCAGCTGCACGGAGATGGTCATCTCCCGCGTTCTGCATCTGGCTCGCCGCGTCATCACCCCGCTGGTTTCCGGCGTGGTCGTAATGATTATCGGCCTGTCGCTGATTCAGGTGGGCCTGACGTCCATCGGCGGCGGCTATGCGGCAATGAGCGACCACACCTTCGGCGCACCGAAAAACCTGCTGCTGGCAGGCGTGGTGTTGGCAATCATCATTCTGCTTAACCGTCAGCGTAACCCTTACCTGCGCGTGGCCTCGCTGGTTATCGCGATGGCGGCCGGTTACCTGATGGCCTGGGCGCTGGATATGCTGCCGCAAAATACCGCACCGACGAATGCCGCGCTGATCACTATCCCAACGCCGCTCTATTACGGACTGGGCATTGACTGGGGCCTGCTGCTGCCGCTGATGCTGGTCTTTATGATCACCTCTCTGGAGACCATCGGCGACATCACCGCTACCTCGGACGTCTCTGAGCAGCCGGTGTCCGGTCCGCTGTACATGAAGCGTCTGAAAGGCGGCGTGCTGGCGAACGGCCTGAACTCGTTTGTCTCTGCCGTATTCAACACCTTCCCGAACTCCTGCTTCGGTCAGAACAACGGCGTGATCCAGCTGACCGGCGTGGCCAGCCGCTACGTCGGGTTTGTGGTGGCGCTGATGCTGATCGTCCTCGGCCTGTTCCCGGCGGTAAGCGGCTTTGTGCAGCACATCCCTGAGCCGGTGCTGGGCGGCGCGACGCTAGTGATGTTCGGCACTATCGCGGCCTCCGGCGTGCGTATCGTCTCCCGCGAGCCGCTGAACCGCCGCGCGATCATGATTATCGCCCTGTCGCTGGCGGTCGGTCTGGGCGTTTCTCAGCAGCCGCTGATCCTGCAGTTTGCGCCTGACTGGGTGAAAAACCTGCTCTCTTCCGGCATTGCCGCGGGCGGTATCACCGCTATCGTTCTGAACCTCGTTTTCCCGCCTGAGAAAAATTGATTTCTCTCACGGCAGGCTGTCAAGGCCTGCCGTGACATCTCTTTACACCATTCCCGCCTTGAGCATTGCGCATAAATCGTGCATAACTCCCTTATGTACGTTTTGCGGGATGGAAGACCATGAAATTTATTGGAAAGCTGATCATCTATCTTCTGTTAGCTCTGCTTGTGGTAGCGCTGGCATTCTATATTTTGCTCCAGACCCGCTGGGGCGCGTCGCAGGTCAGCAATTGGGTTACGGTAAATACCGATTACGAACTCAACTTTGACCTGATGGATCACCGCTTTTCATCCCCTTCTCACCTCATTCTGGAAAATGTCACCTTTGGTCGTGACGGCAAACCCGCCACCCTGGTGGCCAAAAAAGTCGATATCGGTTTAAGCAGCCGTCAGGTAACCGATCCGCTGCATATGGACACCATTACCCTGTTCGATGGCACGCTGAACCTCTCTCCGCAAACCGCGCCGCTGCCTTTCCAGGCGGACCGTTTGCAGCTAAACAACATGGCCTTTAACAGCCCGAATACCGAATGGGACCTGAGCGCGCAGAAAGTCACAGGCGGCGTCAGTCCGTGGCAGCCAGAGGCGGGCAACGTGCTGGGCAAAAATGCGCAGATCCAGATGAGCGCAGGCTCGCTCACCCTGAACGGCGTCCCGGCCAGCAACGTCCTGATTCAGGGACAGCTCAACGGTAAAGAGGTGGTGCTGAGCACCATTGGCGCGGATATGGCGCGCGGCTCGCTCACCGGCTCCGCCCTGCGTAACGCTGACGGCAGCTGGATTATCGACAGCATGCGTCTGAATGAGATCCGCCTGCAAAGCAATAAATCGCTGATGGATTTCTTTGCTCCCATCACCACGCTCCCTTCCCTACAGATTGGTCGGCTGGAAGTGACCGACGCGCGCCTGCAGGGGCCGGACTGGGCGGTGACGGACCTTGATTTGAGCCTGCGTAACCTGACTCTCAGCAAAGGCGACTGGCAGAGCCAGGAAGGGCGTTTGTCTATGAACGCGAGCGAGTTTATCTACGGCTCGCTGCATCTGTTCGACCCGATCCTGAACGCTGAATTCTCCCCGCAGGGTATCGCGCTGCGCCAGTTCACCTCTCGCTGGGAAGGCGGGATGGTACGCACCTCCGGCAACTGGCTGCGCGACGGCAAAGCGCTGGTGCTGGATGACGCCGCCATCGCCGGGCTGGAATACACCCTGCCTGAAAACTGGAAAACACTGTGGATGGATCCCCTGCCGGAATGGCTGAACAGCGTGACGCTGAAAAAATTCGGCCTGAGTCGCAATCTGGTGATCGACATCGATCCTGCTTTCCCGTGGCAGATCACCTCTCTGGACGGCTATGGTGCAAACCTGCAGCTGGCGAAAGACCGCCAGTGGGGCGTCTGGGGCGGCAGCGCAACCCTGAACGGTGCGGCCGCGACCTTTAACCGCGTGGACGTGCGCCGTCCGTCGCTGGCGCTGAATGCGAACGCCGCCACGGTGAACATTACCGACCTGAGCGCGTTTACCGAGAAAGGTATTCTGGAAGCCACGGCGACGGTTTCACAGCTGCCGCAGCGACAGACCACGGTGAGCCTGAACGGGCGCGGCGTGCCGCTCAACGTGCTGCAGCAGTGGGGCTGGCCTGCGCTGCCGATTACGGGTGACGGCAATATTCAGCTCACCGCCAGCGGTAGCGTGCAGGCAAATGCCCCGCTGAAGCCGACAGTGAATGGCAAGCTGAACGCGGTGAATATGGATAAACAGCAGGTGCAGCAGACGATGACGAGCGGTGTGGTTTCAACACCGGTGCAATAAACAAGCCGGGTGGCGGCTACGCCTTACCCGGCCTACGAGGTTTTAGTTCCCTCTCCCTGTGGGAGAGGGTCAGGGTGAGGGCATCAGAGCGCACAATTATCGTAGGCTCGGTAAGCGAAGCGCCACCGGGCATTTTTGCGGCTCAGAAGTGAACCACCACCTCATTCCCCTCCGCTTTCACCACCACACCCCACTCGCTGCACGCATGCGAGCCGCCCTTCACGCCGCTCACCTTCTGCACGTTGCGCAAGCACACCGACCAGTTTTGCGCGTCTCCCGCGCCGGTAAAGGTCACGATTTCGCCCCGACATGACGCCTTCAGCGTAAACGCCACGGATCCATCCGACGCGGGCACTTCGCTCACCGCCGTGGCGCCGTCGTCCAGGTTAAACAGCTGGAAGGCCGTCCCCGCGTTCCACGCGTAGTCCGGCTTCTGGTTATTGTTACCCAGCGCCAGCAGCGTATTGTCGCGCACGTAGACCGGCAGGCTCATGAAATCGTGCTGCTGCTTATGCCAGCGGCTGCCCTGAATTTCGTCGTTATGCCACAGGTGCGTCCAGCGGCCTTCCGGCAGGTAGAACTGCACGTCGCCCACCTCGGAGAACACCGGCGCGACCATCACCGAATCCCCCAGCATGTACTGGCGGTCGAGATAATCGCACGCTGGATCGTCCGGGAACTCCAGCATCATCGCCCGCAGCATCGGCGTACCGAACTCGCGGGCCAGCGCTGCCTGACGATACAGATACGGCATCAGCTGACACTTCAGCTGCGTGAAGTGGCGCACCACGTCGCAGGACTCGTCATCGTACGCCCACGGCACGCGGTAGGATTTGCTGCCGTGCAGACGGCTGTGGCTGGAGAACAGCCCGAACGCGCACCAGCGTTTGTAGACGTGCGCCGGCGCGGTGTTTTCAAACCCGCCAATATCGTGGCTCCAGAATCCGAAGCCGGACAGGCCAATCGACAGCCCGCCGCGCAGGCTTTCGGCCATGGATTCATAGTTGGCGTAGCAGTCGCCGCCCCAGTGCACCGGGAACTGCTGTGCCCCCACGGACGCGGAGCGGGCAAACAGCACCGCCTCTTCTTCCCCCACCGACTCTTTCAGCACGTTCCACACCAGCTCGTTATAGATGTAGGCGTAGTGGTTGTGCATCTTCTGCGGATCGGAACCGTCGCACCACTGCACGTCCGTCGGGATACGCTCGCCGAAGTCGGTCTTGAAGCAGTCGACGCCGATGTCCACGAGGCCTTTCAGCTTGTCCGCATACCACCGGCACGCGTCCGGGTTGGTGAAGTCATAGATCGCCAGCCCCGGCTGCCATTTGTCCCACTGCCACAGGGAGCCGTCCGGGCGCTTGAGCAGGTAGCCCTTCTCTTTCAGCTCCCGGAAAATCGGGGATTTCTGGCCGATGTACGGGTTAATCCACACGCAGACCTTCAGCCCTTTCTCCTTCAGGCGGCGGATCATCCCTTCCGGGTCCGGGAAGGTCACCGGGTCCCACTCAAAGTCGCACCACTGGAAGGCCTTCATCCAGAAGCAGTCGAAATGGAACACGTGCAGCGGCAGGTCGCGCTCGGCCATGCCGTCGATAAAGCTGTTTACCGTCGCTTCGTCGTAGTTGGTGGTGAACGAGGTGGTGAGCCACAGGCCGAACGACCAGGCAGGCGGCAGCGCCGGACGCCCGGTAAACTGCGTATAGCGGTTCAGCACCGCTTTCGGCGTCGGTCCGTCGATCACGAAGTACTCGAGATATTCTCCTTCCACGCTGAACTGCACCTTGGAGACCTTCTCGGAGCCGACTTCAAACGAGACGTTTTCCGGGTGATTCACCAGCACGCCGTAGCCGCGGTTGGTCAGGTAGAACGGGATGTTTTTGTAGGACTGCTCGGTGCTGGTGCCGCCGTCGCGGTTCCAGGTTTCGACCGTCTGGCCGTTGCGCACCAGGGCGGTGAAGCGCTCGCCCAGACCGTAGACCGTTTCCCCCACGCCCAGATCCAGACGTTCGAACACGTAATTGCGGTCGGTATTGCTGTCCTGCACGTAGCCGTTGTTTTTCAGCTGGCTGCCGGTAATGCGCTGGCCGTTACGCAGGAAATCCAGCGCCCAGAACTCGCCTTTGGTAACGCGCACGCTAACGCTGCCGCTTTTTAGCTCGGCAAATTCGGCGTTGTTTTCAATCTCAACTTTTACATCCTTCAGAACGTTCAGCGGATAGTGCGGACCGTTATTCAGCGCCCCCTGGAAGTGCTCGATGCGCACCCCGACGATCCCTTCCTGCGGGGCAAACAGGCGCACCGTGAACATCAACGTGTCGAGCTGCCAGGTTCGTTCGCGCACGTCGCGCGGCGCGACGTACACCACCAGGTCATTGCCCTGCTGCTCCACGTCGAACACCTGCACCGGATAGGTCACGTTCAGGCCCGGTTGAATAAGCCAGTTTCCATCACTGATTTTCATACTCTCGTCCTCTTAGTTCTGTAATTCTTTGCTGATCGGCAGGTTTTCAAATTCCTGCTGATTGCGGCGTGCGCCCTGCGCCAGCTCGCCCATGATTTTGGTCAGGAAAGGGGTTTTCAGCGTGTAGTAGCGTTTGGCGATGATGGCGCTCAGCACGTAGCAGACCGCCGGCGCCAGGGTAAACAGGCCGATAATGATGCTGATGGTCGCGCTGTTCTGAGTTTTGGCTGCCGCGTCGTAGCCGCCGCCTGCCAGCATCCAGCCGATCATCGCCCCGCCCAGCGCCAGACCAAGCTTCAGCACGAATAGCGTGCCCGCAAAGCTGATGCCGGTCAGGCGCTTACCGTTAGTCCATTCGCCGTAGTCGACGGTATCGGACATCATCACCCACTGGATCGGCGTCACCAGCTGGTGCAGCACGCCGATAACGAAGATGAAGCCGAACATCAGGACGGTGGCATGCATCGGCACGAAGAACATCGCCACGCTGACCACCGCCAGCGCGGCGTTGGTCCACCAGAAGATGCTGACCTTGCACTTCCAGTCGGTGAGCGGTTTCGCCAGCGCGGAGCCGATCAGGTTGCCGACGCAGTAAGTGGTGAGGAACGCGACGAACACCTCCGGCGAGCCCATGATCCAGGTGCAGTAGTACATCATCGCGCCGCCGCGCACGCAGACGGCGAGGATGTTGAGGATGGTCAGCACGCCGACGATGCGCCACTGGTCGTTGTGCCAGATGTCGCGCAGGTCTTCCCGCATAGAAGTGGTGCTCGGCGGCACCTGAATGCGCTCTTTGGTGGTGAAGAAGCAGAATGCCAGCATCAGGAACGCGACCACCGACAGCACGGCGATGCCGCCCTGGAAGCCGAACGCCTTATCGTCGCCGCCAATCAGTTTCACCAGCGGCATCATCAGCACCGTAGAGAGCATGCCGCCCGCCGTCGCCAGCACAAAGCGCCAGGACTGCAGGGAGATACGCTGCGTCGGGTCGTTGGTGATCACGCCACCGAGCGCGCAGTACGGGATGTTGACCACGGTATAGAGCAGGGTCAGCAGAGTGTAAGTAACGGCGGCGTAAATCATTTTGCCGTTGAGGCTGAGGTCCGGCGTGGTGTAGGCCAGCACGCAGACGATGCCGAACGGGATAGCGCCAAACAAAATCCACGGACGGAACTTGCCCCAGCGGCTGCGGGTGCGATCAGCAATCAGACCCATGTACGGGTCGGAGATCGCATCCAGCGCGCGCGCCAGCAGGAACATGGTGCCGACAAACCCGGCGGGAATGCCGAAAATATCGGTGTAGAAAAACATCATGTACAACATGACGTTATCAAAAATGATGTGGCTGGCGGCGTCTCCCATGCCGTAGCCAATCTTCTCTTTTACTGACAATACTTCGCTCATCTTTTTTTATCCTTCACGCTGTAGGGGGCGCTGAGACCGGTTGCATTGGTTTTAAACCATTGTTTCAAAGGCGGGTATTGCGTTTTCTGGTTAGCAGATTACGTTTCTTGTTTTTTGTGATCGCGTTAAATGTTGATAGCACAAAGGGCTAACATGAGGATTTTCTTAGGAATTAACTGAAACAGGGGGGTACAGGTCAAAAGAGAGGTGAAAAAAGTGGTGTGGGGTATGTGGTAAATGTCTGAAAGTAGCTATAATGCGCCCGCCTCCATGTAGCAATCGAGGCGCGGAAGATCGTCATCTCCGGTGAGGTGGCTGGACTTCAAATCCAGTTGGGGACGCCAGCGTTCCCGGGCAGGTTCGACTCCTGTGATCTTCCGCCAAAAATGTTCTCTAACGACACACACAGAGTTGATTATTATGTATAAATATCTCCCTCCGGAAAGAATCGATATATTACAAAATAATTTAATCTGTTTTAATAATCCTTTGAACTTTAATGACCCATTTGAATTCAACACCTCTTTTAAATTAAATAATTTCGAATCAACTTTGCATGACTCATTAATAACAACGGACCTTTTTAAAGAGTTACCTGCCGATATTTTAAATTCTATAGAGCTACTACCAAAAGAAACCGTCTCTAAGATAATAGAGGAAGCAACAAAAGAAATATTATCATTCTATGAACTAGCAAAGCCAAATATAATAAAAACAACCGAATCCTTAATGCAAAAATTTAACTCAAGCCTGATAAGAATGACAAGAATATTATCATTATCAGATAATCCTACTAATATTCTTATGTGGGGACATTACGCTCAATCTCATAGTGGTTTCGTGATTGAGCTTGACACAAATCATCCTTTTTTTTCACAACGTCGTAGCCATAAAGACGAATTTGGTTTTTTGCGAAGAGTTGTTTATCAAAAAGAATATCCATCTCTTGACCCATTATTATCAGAAAATACAGAAAGTCATTTTTTAATAAAAAGCAGTGATTGGGAATATGAAAACGAATGGAGAATGTTGTTACCACAATCCAGCTCTGATAAAACAATCAACATTAATGGGAAAGAATATGATCTCTATAAAATACCATCAAGCTCTATTAAATCCATAATTTTTGGTTGCAATGCCTCTGAGAATTTTAGAAAGGATGTGTTCAAGCTCATACGTTCACGAAATGATTATAGCCATGTCATTTTCATGCAAGCTATAAAATCAAACACCAAATTCGAAATTGAATTAAATATGTTATAACCTATTTTTTAATCTATTTATTTCATTTCTACCTAAATTTTTAAGCCAATTCCCCAAACTCATCCCCTCTGCCTTCGCCGCTTCTTCAAATTGCGCCTTTAACTCAGGCGTAATGCGAATCTGAAAAGTCGGTGCCTTCCCTGATTTTGACTGATTTGGGTCGCGTTTAGCTGTTGACATGTACGTACCTACAAGAGCAAGATATCTTCACTGAGGTACGTACCTTAACATACGAAAACCTCAAATTGAAACGCTCTCGCCAAGTACTCGCAATACCGGACGAGAGCTAACCACACCAACTATCAAGGAGTTGATTATGGCTGATTCGCATTCTACCCCAGACACCGACCAATCCGGAACTGAGCGTTCGTTAATTGTGGGATACCGCCCGAATGTTTTCGACAAATCCACGCCGAAAATCATCCTTTCCGGCAAGTGGCTGCGCGCCGCGGGTTTTGATACCGGACAGCAGGTCACGATAAAAGTCATGAAAGGATGCATCGTTCTGGTGGCGTATAACGAGCAGGAGCAGCGGTTGCAGGACGATTTTAAACGGACGAAGGCAAAGCTTGTTGAGATTGAGGACGCGCTGGCGGCGATTCAAACTCAGCGTCCTAGAAAGCGCCTCGCAAAATCAAATACAAGCCATCTGGCTTAGCGACTGTTTCTGGCATACAACCCGCCAGGCGCGTTAGACGATGTAGATGGGAGAGGACATGAAGAGAAAGTTGCAACCCAATCTCCCTGTTCGAACCATCAATTTGCATCTCATAAATAGAATTTCTGATGGCGAAATTGATCCGTATTCAACTATCCGGAAATTCCGGATAGTTGGCCAGGAAAGGAGACATCAGATTTCCACTGAGAGATCACTACAATCTCAAAGCAACACTCATAGTTACGCTCAGCTCGTGGCACCCAGTTTCGCCTTTACCGGCCATACGGCTATTAAACTAATATACAACCGATCTAACGCCCTCATTCTTACGCTCATACAATATCTAAATTGATAGCCAACAATTATTCACGATAAATATAATTCAAAGGTTAAAATCCCTGTATTTTTTATTAAAGATAAACTATTGCGATATGCATCACAGCAGAACGTCACTATTAATAGAAACTTGTGCCTATGGTTACTGTTAAAGGGTGCAATATGTATTATAGCGACTCATTAATAACATCAATAGATGCACATAAAATATTGGCTTTAAAGTTAGAACACGCCTTAACAGGCGTAAAAGATGAAGTATTAAAGCAAGCGCAACTGTTAGATGATGGGGCAACGCGATTAAGCTATCAGCTTTCGTGCTTTACTGAAAACTATCAGGACGTATGTTTACGATTACGTAATGAAGACTCAAGATTTTTGACAGGTATCGTCCAGTTAATAAAACACAGAGACGTTATCTATAAGATGCTTTATATTTATATTAAAAGCCTATTAAGTAACAAGGGTGAAAAAAGAATACATAACATACAAAAAAATCTTATGCGTTTAGGTGTATCAATTTCATCATCGATGCTCTCCAGCCAGGCTTTTATATATTCAGCAACTATTGCAATTTGTAGTAGTGTTCATACCAACATTTGGATGAAAGAAAAGATCACATCGTTTTCTACTTATGCTGTCCTTGGTTTAAAAGTTTATGGCATCGTTGAACAGGCATCCAGAAGTGCTAACCATCTAAAAAACTATAATGCTTATTACTATAATCTCCTTTATCAGGAAGAACTTGAAATGATGTTCTTCTTGATAGAGCCCATAATAATGAGGTCCCCCATACTTAACCAAGCTTATGCTTCAGACAGCGACATTGCATATGCGATTTCAAGGATGATAAAGGGATGATCAAAGCTATTAAAGACTGGTTAAAAGGCCAACTCATATTCTTCCTGAGAGGTGCCATTCCCCTTTTTTTCGTTATAATATTTGCACTATTTGCCGTAACCTGGCTGCCCGAAAAAATCGCAATGAATGCAATATGGTCAATTGTAGTTATTGTAGGTCTCTATATCCTTTTACGTAAAAAAAGATAATTACTATTTAACAGGAGCAAATTATGTCAATTCCCGCTCATCTGTGGTTGTTTGATGAAAATGGTTCGCCCATCGTTGGTCCATCCTTACTGCCAGCGAGATTAGGATCGTTTGAAATCCGTTCAGTTATCCATCAGGTATGGATCCCTGAGAACTCGAATACTGGTCGTTTGACAGGCACGAGAGTTCATTCCCCCTTAAACTTGCATAAGGAATTTGATGCTGCAACGCCTGTTTTATATCGTGCTATGTGTGAAGGAAGAACATTAAAAAAAGCAGAATTGAAAATGTATCGAATTCTTGACCAGGGCGTTGAAAGTGAGTATTTCAATATGATAATGGAGAACGTAAAGATCACCTCTATATCCCCTCTGTTGCATCCCACCGGCTTAACAAGCACACATCTCGAAGATATTCAACTCCGTTACGAGAAGATTACATGGAAGCATTGCGATGGGAACATTCTCTACACTGACGAATGGAATAACCGGGCTACGTATTAGGGTATCTACAATGAAAGTACTGTTAATTTTGGCTACACTTCTATTCCTGGTTCAAAATACATCAGCAGCCCTAATGTCCGGCTTCGCAGCCAGGTATTATCAGGATGATGGAACAACGTCAGAAGAACCCTCAATAGTGCCTCTCTCTCCCACCATCACCATCGGTAAGAAAACCGTGCAAATGGAGGTTACTCACCTGTCAGATATCACCAGCACACCAGTTAACAAAGACAGTTCCGCACGCTGGGTCTGCCTTCATGACGACGATGACACGAATTACTGGTTCATTTCTGATAACGAAATGGGTCAGGATTACTAACTGCGCTAGTTATAGCCAAAGATGGCATCCATAACGAGTGTGCTAAAACATCGCAACCTGTCAGCGTCTCAGTCGCTAATGTTCCATTATTAAATGCGGCACATGGCAATTTAGTCGCATTGTTCGGCAAGAAAGAGACCGCCAAAAAGAAAGCGATGCTTTTGTATCAGGAGACGCCAGTACAGAATGGATTCATCCAGAGTAATACGGTCTCTTATTACTTTGATGACGAAAAAGTGCGTGGCGTAATCATCGGGCAAATTACCAGTAACTAGCTTGCAGACTCCCTCTCCAGAGGGAGAGGGTGTTAAACCTGCCCGCCCAACCGCATATGCAGCAACGGAAACGGATTCCCCTGCCCGTCCAGTTCCGAGCGCCCGACCTGCTCAAACCCCATATGGCGATAAAACGCGACGCCCTGCGGATTCTGCTCATTCACGTCCACCTCGTTCGCACCGCACGCTGCGATGGCGTGTTGCAGCAGCAATTTCCCGACGCCCTTCCCGCGGCTCGCGTCGTCAACAAACAGCATTTCAATGCGGTTTTCATCCACGCCTAAAAAGCCGTGAATAACGCCTGCGTCATCGCGAGCTAACACGACCTTGAGGTTTGGCAGATAGGCGTTGAGCAATAGTGGGCGCAGCGCCGCAATATCGCTTTCCTGTAAAAAGTGGTGGGTGGCGCGGACGGAGGATTCCCAGATCGCGACCAGACGTTCGAAGTGTGTGGGGAGTGCGGTTTCAATTTTCATGGTGGGATCATTATAGAGCGTGGCGATTAAATCAAGTGTCCAGAAGCATGGAGGCAATAAACTGAAGACCTTAAATGCAGTTATAAACTCTCGTACACCTGAAAGCCGAGAGCGTATCAGGGAAATGGCCCGGAAGTTGGTTCAGGAAACTGGGCAGAAGATAGATCATGACAAGCAAGAATCATCATCAGGGAATGAGAACAAGGAAAAGAGTCAATCTTTCATGGCAGTTGTTCGGTTTAACCGAACAACTGAGGAACGGTGAATATTGTAGTGGACTGCTCCCCCTCACCCTAACCCTCTCCCTCAGGGAGAGGGAACCGATTGTGCGGTTTGTCCTCCCACACAGCTCGCGCTAAACCCTAATCTCCATCACCGCGTACACCCCGTCCTTCGGCACCACCACGGTGACGTTTTCCACCGGCACGCCCGCCGCAAGGTGGATATCCTGCAGCTGCTGTAACGACCTCGGGTAAATATCCTCCCAGCCGATCCCCCGCAGCACAAAGTCAATTTGCGGGCTGCTGGTGAGCATGTTCGACACAATCACCGCGCCGCCGGGCTTGACCAGCCGCAGCGCGCGCTGGAGAAAAATCACCGCATCGGTATCGTTGAAGTATTCGAAAATCCCCAGCGCGTCGACCAGTTCGGCCTGGTGCTCGCCCAGCTCCAGCAGCAGGTCCTCGTTACGCACCAGCGTATGGAGCAGGTTGCGTCTGAGCAGCGTCAGTTGTTCGCCCACCACAATGCCTTCCTGCGCCGCCATGGTTTCGGCCCAGCTCAGGGCGACGGCATCTTTATCGACCAGCGTGAGATACACCTGCTGACCATCAAGTTTGGCATTGCGGAGCGCTTCCAGCACCGGGATGGCGGCCCCGCTTGCCAGGCTGACCCAGTTATTTTCACTGTCGTTGTGAATGTATTTCTCCACCAGCGCGGCCAGCACGCGGGCGCGGGAGCGCACGCCGATGGCATCATTGGCGTGGATAAACCACTGGCGACTGTCGCTGTCCATTTTCGTCCCTTCGGGGAGACGCTCTTCCAGCGGGTTTTGCACCACAAACAGCGCCAGCGCAGAGGGAACCAGCCGGGTTCGCCACGCGGTGAGCGCCGGACGGTTGCGAAAGGCTTGTTCGGAATAGCGGTTCTGCGGGACTAGCACCGCCTGGCCGCCCTCTTCCCATTCAACAAAAGGAGGGCGGAGCGCCGGATCGGCTTTCAGTCCCCGATCGATGGCATTTATCTCCCGGACGGTATCGCCTTTCATCGGCCACCGATCGCTGACGTCGGGAAAGGACGCACTGAAAATCTTCATATTTTCCGGTGCATCGCCGCGAAAAGGCTGCCAGTTCATGTCGTCTTTCCTCCGTTAGGCTTTTAACGGAAGTCTATCCAGGCGGGCCAGTAATACCCTACGAAGAAAGCACGAACTTCACTGCTTCACCCACACCAATTGATCGGTTTGGAAGCCCAGACCGCGCGCGGTGTTCAGGTAATCCTGTTTCACCGCATCCGGGATGGTTGGCGTGCGCGACAGGATCCACAGGTAGTCGCGGTTCGGGCCGCTGACCAGCGCGTACTGGTACTTATCGTCCAGTTTGATCACGTTATACCCGCCGTAGAACGGGCCGAAGAAGGACACCTTCAGCGCGGCCGTGGTCGGTTCGCCGGTAAAGTAGGCTTTACCCTCGCTCTCATTCCACTTGTTCTTCACCGGGTCGTAGCCGCGGTTAAGCACGCTGATGCCGCCGTCGCTGCGCTTACCGTAGGTGGCGGTAACCTGCTCCAGGCCGCGTTCAAAGCGGTTTTCCAGGCGAGCGACTTCGTACCATTTGCCAAGATAGCGGCTGGCGTCAAAACCGGAAATGGGCTGCACGCCCTTCGGTGGGGTGGGGGATTTACAGGCTACCAGCGTCAGGGCAATGGCAACACCGGTCACAACAGGCCATAGCTTCATGAGAATTCCTTTCATTTGCACAGTTGGAAATTAAGTGTAGTGCACCGCGGCGGCGCTTCATCCCGTCCGCGAAAATTCGTAGTATATTGAGAGTATTCCTCAACTCTGGACACGGACATGGCTTACTCCATCGGCGAATTCGCCAGACTCAGCGGGATCACCGCCACCACGCTGCGGGCCTGGCAGCGGCGCTACGGCTTACTCAAGCCTCAGCGCACGGAGGGCGGCCACCGCCAGTACAGCGATGAGGACGTCCAGCAGGCGCTAAAAATCCTCGACTGGGTAAAAAAAGGCGTCCCGATTGGCCAGGTCAAACCGCTGCTGGAGCGCCCTACGTCGCGCCTGACCAACAACTGGCTCACGCTGCAGCAGACCATGTTACAGCGCCTGCAGGACGGCAAAATCGAGTCCCTGCGCCAGATGATTTACGACGCAGGACGCGAGTACCCAAGACCAGAACTGGTCGCAAACGTGCTGCGCCCGCTGCGCAGTCAGGTATCGGCCAACGTCGCCGCCGCCATGACCCTGCGCGAGATCCTCGACGGCATCATCATCGCCTACACCTCGTTTTGCCTGGAAGGCGATAAAAAAGCGCCGGGCGACAACATCCTGCTCAGCGGCTGGAACCTGAATGACCCATGCGAAGTCTGGCTCGAAGCCTTAACCCGCACCGGGCAAGGCCACCGTATCGATATTTTACCCACGCCGCCCGCCACGCTGGCCCCGGAGATTTTCCCGGACCGCCACTGGCTTCTGGTCACGCGCGGTAAACTCACCGCCGCGCGCAAAAAGCAGATCGAGCAGTGGCAGCAGCAGGTATCGCTTGAAGTGATTATCCTCTAATCATTTTCTCCTGTGGGAATCTTCACGAAAAGTTGAATATTTTCCCGCGCCACAAATGCTAACGTTTTCCTGTGACCGACAACTCCACAGGAAAACACAATGAAAAAAACTGCCTCTCTGCTGATGCTGACCACCCTGGCCTTTGCCCCTGCCGCCTTTAGCGCCCCTGCCGGCACGCTGAGCGTACACATTCTTGACCAGCAAACCGGGATGCCGCCATCGGACGTTACCGTCACGCTGGAAAAACAGCAGCAGGACAAATGGACCCCGATTGCCGGCGGCAAAACCGACCATGATGGCCGCATCAAATCGCTTTATCCGCAGGATCAGGATATGCAGCCCGGCGTCTATAAAGTGACCTTTAAAACCGCAGATTACTTCCACGGGAAGAAGCTGGATTCCTTCTTCCCGGAGATCCCGGTGCTGTTCACCGTAACCCGCACCAACGAAAAGCTGCACATCCCTCTCCTGCTGAGCCAGTACGGTTATTCAACTTACAAGGGCAGTTAACCAACGTTGATTTTAAAGGAAAATAAAAAATAATTCCGCTAATACTTGGACAAATTAGTCATGTTGTGTAAGTTTTAAAGAGAAGAACGGGAGGACCACACCATGACAACAAAACCTGTGCTCGGTATTAGCGGATGTTTGACCGGGTCTGCCGTTCGCTTCGACGGCGGACACAAGCGTATGGGCTTTGTCATGGATGAACTGGCCCAGTGGGTGAGTTTCAGGCCCGTCTGCCCGGAAATGGCGATTGGCCTGCCGACGCCACGCCCGGCCATACGCCTGACGCTGACGGACAGTGGCGAAACGCAGCTCCGCTTCAGCAAGCCGCCCCATGATGATATTACGCAGAAAATGGCCGACTTTACGGCGGACTATCTGCCAAAAATCGGCGATCTGTCGGGATTTATCGTCTGCGCGAAATCGCCAAGCTGCGGCATGGAACGCGTGCGGCTGTATGATGAAAACGGCAACCGGGGCCGCAAGGAGGGGGTCGGGCTGTTCACCGCCGCCCTGCTTGAAACCTACCCGTGGCTGCCCGTGGAGGAAGACGGTCGGCTGCACGACCCGGTGCTGCGGGAAAACTTTATCGAGCGGGTATTTGCCCTGCACGAGCTGAACACGCTGCGCGCTAAAGGCCTGACGCGCCGCGCGCTGCTGGATTTCCACAGCCGCTATAAATTGCAGCTGCTGGCGCACCATCAGGCGGGCTACCGCGAGATCGGCCCGTTCGTTGCGTCGCTGCATGAATGGGAGGATCTGGACGCGTTCTTCGTGGCGTACCGCGAAAAGCTGATGACCATCCTGAAAAAGCCCGCCTCGCGGAAAAACCATACCAACGTGCTAATGCATATCCAGGGCTATTTCCGTAACCAGCTGAACAGCCGCCAGCGCGTCGAGCTGCGCGATGTGATCCTGCACTATCGCGACGGGCTGCTGCCCATCCTCGCGCCGTTGACGCTGCTGAAACACTACATGGCCGAATACCCTGACCGGTATCTGATGACGCAAAACTACTTTGATCCCTATCCTGATGATTTGGGTCTGCGTCTGGCAGTAACCTGACGATAAAAATGCGAAGGCCCGTTTGACCCACAGAGGCCTAAAGCAGTACCCCGTTTAGACGACACCCTCACTGTCGTCTCTTTTTTGCATTCCACACAAAAGACTGTAATTATATACAGGCCCGTAACGCAAAAAAGGGACTGCCTGTGATCACCACCCTGCACATTCAAAACTACCGCTCGATTCGCGAAATGTCGCTGGAGCTGGAGCAGCTCAACATCGTCTTTGGCCCAAACGGCACCGGAAAATCAAATATCTACAAAGCGATCCACCTGATGCACAGCGCCGCACAGGGGCAGTTTTCGCAGGCACTGGCGAACGAGGGTGGGATTTTAAAAGTGTTCTGGGCAGGCAAAACCCGCAGCGACCAGCTGCGGCGGATGAATTTGGCCGTTGAAACCGAAACCTACGAATACGAGCTGCAGGTAGGCTTTGTCGAAAAACTGCCTTACCCCTCACAGTTTCAACTCGATCCAGTGATCAAAGAAGAGTCCATCTGGCTGAGCGGCCAGCACCGCCGCCCGTCGTCCCAGCTGATGAAGCGTAAAAATCAGGCCGTATTTCTGAACAACGTGCATCACGAGAAAGTCACCCACAGCGGCACGCTGTATGAGAACGAATCGGTGTTCGGCCAGCTTGGCGAGCCGCATCTTTACCCGGAAGTGTCGCAGATGCGCGAGTCGCTGCGTAACTGGCGCTTTTATCACGAGTTTTCCGTCTCATCCGGCTCGGCCATGCGCGCGCCTCAGGTCGGTTTCCGCTCCCCGGTGCTGGCCAGCGACGGCGCAAACCTGGCGGCGGCGTTTCAGACCATCGTGGAAATTGGCGACGAGCTGCTGCTGATGCGCATCCTTGACCAGGCCTTCCCCGGCTGTGTGTTTTACAGCGACAACACCGGCGGACGCTTCCGGATGATGATGCAGCGTGAAGGGCTAAGCAGACCGCTGGAGCCGGCGGAATTCTCCGACGGCACTCTGCGTTTTCTGTGCCTGGCGGTGGCCTTGCTCAGCCCGCGTCCACCGGCGTTTATCGCGTTGAACGAACCGGAAAACAGCCTGCATCCGCAGATGCTGCCCGCGCTGGCGAGCTTAATCGCTGAGGCCAGCCGCTACTCGCAGATCTGGCTGACCAGCCACTCGCCCGAACTGGCGAATTTAATTGAGAAACAGCGATCGTTTTCGCTTTATCAGCTGTCGATGGTGGAAGGGGAAACGAAGGTGGAGAGGCTGGGGTAAACGCCGGGTGGCGCTACGCTTACCCGGCCTACGAATGAGTCCGAAAGGTCTTCCGCCACTCCGCCGGACTGACCCCAAAACGCGCCTTAAACTGCTGTCGCCAGGTGACGGCGGAATTAAATCCCACCAGTTCAGCCACGCGCTCAATCGGCATATTTCCGGCTTCAAGCAGGATCTGGCTGCGCCGCAGGCGCTCGGCGGTAAGCCAGTCGGCAACGCTCATCCCCGTGGCTTTAATAAAATGACGCGTCAGGGTGCGGCGGCTCATGGAGACCACGTCCGCCAGCGAGTCAAGGCTATGCGGTTCGGTGATGTGCTGCTGTAGATAGTCGATCAGGCAATTGATACGTGCATCGCGGGTGTCATTCGGAACAGGCTGAGCAATAAACTGCGCCTGACCGCCCTCGCGGTGCGGCGGCACAATCATCCGCCGGGCAATCTGGTTGGCGACCACGCTGCCAAAGCGCTGACGAATGATATACAGGCAGCAGTCCAGCGCAGCCGCGGTTCCGGCAGAGGTGATGATATTGCCGTCATTCACGTAGAGGGCATTGATATCCAACTGGACGTGCGGAAAAAGCGACTGGAACTGATGTTCGAACTCCCAGTGGGTGGCAGCGCGCTTGCCGTCGAGAATGCCCGCATAGCCCAGCACAAACGACCCCAGACACAGCCCGACGATTTCAGCGCCATTGTCTCTCGCCTGCACCAGGCTATCGATCAACGTCTGGGGCGGGCGTTCCAGGACGTGCTGCCAGTAGGGCACGACAACAATATCAGCCTGCTCAATGGCGGAGTAATCCTGCGTAGCATTAAGTGAAAAACCGTCTTTTGATGTCAGAAACCCTGGTTTTTCAGCGCAAATCGTGACATTAAAGCGCTTTTCGCCCGATACCGTATCGCCAAACAAAATGCAGGGAACGGAGTAGTGGAACGGGCTAAACCCGTCCACCGCGACAATGGCAACATGTAATAGTGACATCACTCTCTCCTTCCCTCTGCGGTGCTCAGAATATAACGCTTTCACCATCCTGGGGAATGCTCAACGCATCGCTAAACTGGTTGGCTTCGGCGTATTCACGCAGCGCGCGGCGGGTCAGTAGACAGTGGTTGATGGCCTCCATATGGGTCGCCACAATCTGCGCCTCAGGCAACAGAAAATGCACGTTCAGCACATCCTGCTCGCCCATGATAATGGGGCCAAAGCCAATCACATGCGCGTAACCGGCGTTCAGTACCACGACATCCGGCTGGTGTTTTTGCATGTCGGTCGCCACCTCTTCACGCCAGATGGTATCCCCGGCGATATAAAGCGTCTTTTCGTCAGGATGACGGAAGACGACGCCGCAGGCCTCGCCCAGGCGCTCCGCCAGGTCCGGCACGGCATAAGCGCGATCGGTTCCGTGCTGGCCGCCATTGGTTTTCACGATGCTTACGCCATCAAATGCGGTCTCTTGGGTCATCACCGTCAGGTGGGTAAATCCCTGGCTGCGCAGCAGCGCGGCGTCGCTGCCGTTTTGTACATAAATCGGTTTGTCTTTGGCGATCAGTGCAATGGCGGTTTGATCCCAGTGATCGTCGTGCGTGTGGGTGACAATCACCGCGTCGGCATCGAGCAGCGTAGTAACCTCAACAGGTAGGTCAACGGTCGGGTTACGAATATCTGCATGCGCCGTACCCGGGAAACCCGGGTAAGCCCCTTTCGGCGCGAGCATGGGGTCAACTAAAAAACGTTTTCCCGCGTAGGTAATCATCTGAGTGGCATTGCGAATCTGAGTAATGTTCATAGGCTATCCTCCGGTGGGTGTGATAAGGAGAATAGCCCGTGACCACGCGTTGCGATGTGGGCTTAAGGGCGATGATCGATGGAATTGGGCCAAACTTACCAGCCTGGCACCGCGCCGCCGTTGAAGATCGTTTCGGCCGCTTTTGCTACCTCGGGCGACTGATACGACTGTATGAATTCCTTCACGTTTTCCGCAGCTTTCTTGTCCTCACGCGTCACGACAATGTTCACATACGGCGAATTTTTATCTTCAATGAAGACGCTGTCATGAACCGGCGACAGGCCGGTTTGCTGGAGGTAGGTGGTACTAATAATGGCAACATCCACCTTCGGATCGTCCAGCACGCGCGGCAGCTGCGCGCCTTCCAGCTCCATAATCTTCAGATTTTTAGGGTTTGCGGTGATATCCAGCGCCGTCGGCAGCAGCCCGGTGTCCGGCTTCAGGGCAATCAGCTTCTCTTTTTGCAGCAGCAGCAGCGCGCGACCGAGGTTGGTTGGGTCGTTAGGAATGGCAACCGTTGCGCCGTCTTTCAGTTCATTCACCGATTTAATCTTGCGGGAATAGCCAGCCATCGGGAAGACGAAGGTGTTTGCAACGGCAACCAGCTTGTAGCCGTGCGCCTTGTTATCTTCTGCGAGGAACGGGCGGTGCTGGAAGACGTTGGCATCCAGCTCCCCCTGGTTAGTGGCATCGTTGGGCAGCAGCGATCCGCTAAAGCCCACCAGCTCCACGTCCAGACCGTATTTCTCTTTTGCCACCTTTTTAGCGACCTCCGCCACGTCCTGCTCGGCACCGTTAATCACGCCGACCTTAATGTGTTTGGCATCATTGCTGCTTTGGTCACAGCCCGCGAGCAGCAGGCCAGTCAGGAGAAGCGCACCCAGTCGAAGTTTCACGAGACAGTTCCTTTTGTTAGACGTTTTGAAGACTATATCGACAACGCGACGGCGCGCTAAAAAACGAAAAGGAATCAATAAGAAGGATAAGTTATATGCGGCCTATTGCCGGGTGGCGCTGCGCTTACCCGGCCTACGCGCGGGGGTGTTGTAGGCCCGGTTAGCAAAGCGCCACCGAGAGATGGGCATCAGGCTGCGGTAGTCCAGTCCTCTACCCTAAGGTCTTGCACCATCCCAAATGCGCGATCGTTGGTGACAATCGTCGTACCCCGGCTGATGGCATGCGCAGCAATCAACTGGTCGAGATCGCCCATCACCTTCCCTTTCTTTTCCATCACTGCACGAAGCTCGCCGTAGGCGGCTGCGGCTTCACTGTCCCAGTCGCAAATGGTGATGGTTTTTAGAAATTCCACTATGGTTTTGTGCAGTTGGTTGTTTTGCTTTTTGGCTACGCCGTAAAGTAATTCAGCCTCCGTTACGCTTGAAATACACATTTTTTCAGGCGCAATACGCGAATATTGATTTAGAACCTCGGGGTGTTGCCTCACAAGATGGCTTACGATGTTTGTGTCCAGCATATGCAGCATGTTCTACAGCCCTTCCAGAGGATCTCGTGTCGAATAGCTCTGATTACGCTCCTCTTTGCTCAGAAACGAATCCGGCACATGCGTTTGTTTGAGCAAACGCAAAAAGTTGTCCCTGTGTCGCTCTTTTTCCGATCTTGCCGTCAAAACAATATTCCCCTCGTCATCCCGCCGGATGTAAACGCTCTCCGTATCAAACGCAAACTCAGCAGGCAGAACAACAGCCTGCTTTCGCCCTTTTTTGATCAGTTTTGCAGTGCGCTCCATTGTAACCTCTGCTGGTTTATTGAACTGCCAAGAGCATGCGCCACGACGAGAAGGCATGACAACTTCAACGCTTCAATTTCAGAAAGCGACTCGCAAAAAATAACCGAACCGCTAACCTCACGCCTGCCGACGCAGCGGCGCTTCCCGTAAAAACCACGACAGCGCAAACGCCAGCACCATAATCCCTGCCGCCAGCAGGAATACCGCATGAATGGCAGAGCCGAAGGCATCAAGGTAGTCCAGTCTCAGGGCGTCAGGCAGATGGTGGATGGCGGTCGGGTTCAGCTCGCGCGGCAGTTCCGCGCCTTCCGGAAGGCTGTCCATCAGCCCCGATTGCAGAATATTCGTGAACACCGCGCCAAACAGCGCGACGCCGATCGCCCCACCGATGGAGCGGAACAGCGTGACGCCAGAGGTGGCTACGCCGTATTGATCCGCCGACACGCTGTTTTGCACCGCCAGCACCAGCACCTGCATCACCAGTCCCAGCCCCATGCCCAGCACGCTGGTGAATAGATAAAGCTGCCAGGTTGGCGACGTGATTGAAATGCGCGTCAGTAAAAACATCCCCACCACGCCGAGCAGCGTGCCAAGGATCGGGAACAGGCGATATTTCCCGGTACGGCTGATGATCCGCCCGCTGATAATCGAGGTCAGCAGCAGCC
Source organism: Enterobacter sp. RHBSTW-01064 (assembly GCF_014103035.1). NCBI lineage: Bacteria > Pseudomonadati > Pseudomonadota > Gammaproteobacteria > Enterobacterales > Enterobacteriaceae > Enterobacter > Enterobacter sp. RHBSTW-01064. The sequence continues at coordinate 289,171 of NZ_JABXOU010000003.1, forward strand.
CGCCCATTAGCGGAATGAGCTGCAAACCGGCCTGCGTTGGCGTGGCGTCTTTCACCACCTGCAGGTACAGCGGCAGGAAGGTCACTGAGCCAAACAGCGACATGCCGATGATAAAGCCAATCAGGCTGCAGAGCAGGAAGCTGCGGTCGCGGAACAGCGACAGCGGGATGATCGGCTCCCACGCCAGCCGTTCCTCATAGATAAACCCGGCAATGCCCGTCAGGCCAAAGGCCAGAATGCACCACAGCTGCGGGTCGCTCCACGGGCGAACGGTGCCGCCTTCGGTGGTAAACAGGATGATGCACAGCAGCGCCATGCTGAGATAAATCGCCCCCAGATAGTCAATCTCGTGCTTGCTGCGCCGCGCGCTGCCGTGAAATACCGCGCCTATTACCAGCAGCGCAAACAGCCCCAGCGGCAGGTTGATGTAGAAAATCCAGCGCCAGGAGGCGTGCTGGACGATAAACCCGCCAATCAGCGGCCCGATGACCGTCGCCAGGCCAAACACGCCGCCAAACAGCCCCTGATAGCGCCCGCGATCGGCTGGCGGGATCACGTCCGCCACGGCGGCCATACTGATCACCATCAGGCCGCCGCCGCCCAGCCCCTGCAGGGCGCGCATCAGCACCAGCTGGGTCATGTTCTGCGCCAGCCCGCACAGCGCGGAGCCCACGAGGAACAGCACAATGGCGATTTGCAGGACGATTTTACGCCCAAACAGATCGCCGAATTTACCGTACAGCGGCACCACGATGGTGGAGCTGAGGATATAGGCCGTCACTACCCAGGAGAGCTTATCCAGGCCGCCCAACTCACCGACAATGGTAGGCAGCGCGGTAGAGACGATGGTTTGATCAAGCGCAGAAAGCAGCATCACCAGCAGCAGCGCGCTGAACAGCAGCTTAATCGACGGCGCTTTTTGCGCGGGTGGGTTCATGACGTCGGATTCCATAAGAGATCGCTTGAAATTAATTAATCGCATAATTAATATTTGTGGAAGTGATGAATAAGATCAAGAGGCACCGTGGTCATGCCAGCATTAAAAGACAATTCTGAACCGCGCCGCCCCGGCCGCCCTCGCGGGGGTAAACGCGTCACCGCCAGCCGCGAACAGCTGCTGGATATCGCCCTGAACCTCTTTTCCCGTCAGGGGATCGCCAATACCTCACTCAACGCCATTGCCAAAGAGGCGGGCGTCACGCCCGCGATGCTGCACTATTACTTCAACTCCCGAGAGCAACTGCTGGATGCGATGATTGAGGAACGTTTCCTGCCGTTACGCGAGCGGATCGGGACGATTTTCGCCGATAACCGGGATTCGCCGGCGAACGCCCTGACGGAAATGGTTAAGGTGCTGGCCGAACTGGCGGAACAGTATCCCTGGTTTGCACCGCTGTGGATGCAGGAGGTGATTGGCGAAATGCCGGTACTGCGCACCCATCTTCAGGCGCGGTTTGGTGACGAGAAGTATCAGGCGACGCTTGCCACCCTCAAAGGCTGGCAGCAGGAACGGAAGCTGAATCAGGCACTGGCACCGGAGCTGCTGTTTACCACCTTGCTGAGCCTGGTGCTGGTGCCGTTCTCACGCATGCGCAATGACGAGAGGCTAAAATCCCTCTCGCCGGAAATCATTGTCCGTCATGCGCTTGCCGTAATCGGCACCGGGATCGGCGGTTAAAGCGCCTTTGCCAGATAGTGGCGCTGCATGCCCGCATGGGGGTAATCCTGCAAAGACATCTGCAGCCGGTAGCCCTGTTTTTCATAGAACGGGCGCGCCTGGAAGCTGGCGGTATCGACCAGCGCGTGCTTGCAGCCCTGACGTCGGGCTTCATCTTCTGCCGTTTTGATGAGCTTGCTGCCCACGCCGGAGCCGCGCAGGGATTCGCTGACCCAGAGATAGTCAATATTCAGCCAGTCACCTTTGCGCACGCCGATTAATCCGCCCAGCATGGCGCCATTATCGTCACGTACGTAAACGCCAATGTCGCCACTAAAGTTCGACATATCTAAAAACTGCCCGTTATAAGCTCTTAACCCTACAAATAACTCTTCTTTCTCTTCGGGTGTGACTTTTTTAGTAATGCTCAACTGCATATTGTTCTCCTTATTTTCAGCGCAATCTGAATATCTCACAGCTTAACCTTCATAAAAACTCCTTATTTCCTCCATTGTTTAATCCAGGAAATATTCATTCAATATGTAAATAAAAAAAGCCTTTCCAATACGCACCTAAAACGTATAATGAGAACGATCATTCTCACTTTTACACGGTAGCCGACGATGAGCACAAAGCTGGAAGAACGACAAAAATTGCGCCAGGACGAGATCATCACCGCCGCGCGCCGCTGCTTTCGCGCCAGCGGGTTTCACGCCGCCAGCATGTCGCAGATTGCCAGCGAGGCGAAGCTCAGCGTCGGACAAATTTACCGTTATTTCAGCAACAAAGACGCGATTATCGAAGAGATGATCCGCCGCATCATCGACTCGCGCATCGAGGAGATGCAGGGCAAAACGCTGGTTGAAGGGATGCCGCAGGCCCTCGCCTGGCGGCAAACGCTCAACGAGGATGACGATGCGCTGATGCTGGAAATGTCCGCCGAGGCCACGCGTAATCCTCAGGTTGCCGCCATGCTGATCGAAGCCGAATCGCGCATGTTCACCAACGCCTGCGCGCACCTGAAAAAGCAGTTCCCCCACCTGAGCGATGAGCATATTCGCTGCTGCGTGGAGATTACCGCCGTGATGATCGAAGGGACGATTTACCGTCGACTCGCGCCGTTAAAAGTACCGTCAGAACAATTAGAACCTCTTTATCAGGATATTTTAAATATGCTTTTCTCTGCGAAGTAATCGCATATGAATAATTAGCGGGAATAAGTAATTCCCCTTTTTTTACATTTCTGGCTCAGCCAGAGATGCGGTATCGCTGTGCCTTTAAATAGCCCTCCTCCCTGTTAAGCGATTAACAGGGCAGGCATCGTTCACCCTGGAAAAAGATTATGAAAACCATAACAACCTCCATCGCGGCATTACTCCTCCTGACAGGGTGCGATAATGCGCAAACATCTGCTCCCCAGCGTCCTCTTCCGGATGTGGGGATTGTCACGCTCATGAGCCAGCCTGTTTCCGTCGTCAGCGAGCTGACGGGCCGCACCACTGCCGCCATGAGCGCCGAAGTGCGCCCGCAGGTAGGCGGCATTATCCAGAAGCGGCTGTTCACCGAAGGCGATACGGTCAAGGCCGGACAGGCACTGTATCAAATTGACCCTTCCAGCTACCGCGCCGCCTACGATGAAGCCGCCGCGGCGCTAAAGCAGGCGCAGGCGCTGGTGCAGGCCGACTGCCAGAAGGCCCAGCGCTATGCGCAGCTGGTGAAAGATGACGGCGTGTCGCGTCAGGATGCAGAGGACGCGAAGTCCACCTGCGCACAGGACAAGGCCAGCGTCGAGTCAAAGAAGGCCGCGCAGGAAAGCGCGCGCATTAACCTCAACTGGACCACCGTGACTGCACCGATTGCCGGACGTATCGGCATCTCCTCCGTCACCCCCGGCGCGCTGGTGACCGCTCAGCAGGATACCGCCCTCGCCACCATTCGCGGGCTCGACAGCATGTACGTCGATCTCACGCGTTCCAGCGCCGATCTGCTGCGTTTACGCAAGCAAACCCTTGCCACCAATAGCGATACGCTAAGCGTGTCGTTAATCCTCGAAGACGGCAGCACCTACGGTGAAAAAGGCCGCCTGGCGTTAACCGAAGTGGCGGTGGATGAATCAACCGGTTCCGTCACGCTGCGCGCCGTCTTCCCGAACCCGCAGCATCAGCTCCTGCCGGGGATGTTTGTCCGCGCCAGAGTGGATGAAGGCATCATGAACGACGCGATCCTGGCACCGCAGCAGGGCATCACCCGCGACGCCAAAGGCACCGCTACCGCGCTGGTGGTCAATGCCAGCAACAAGGTCGAGCAGCGTCAGCTGGAAACGGGCGACACCTACGGCGACAAATGGCTGGTGCTGAGCGGCCTGAAGGCGGGCGATAAGCTGATTGTGGAAGGCACCGACAAGGTGACCGCCGGGCAGGAAGTGAAAGCCGAAGAGATGAAAGCCAGTGGAGGAAACGCCTGATGTTTTCCCGTTTCTTCGTGCGTCGCCCGGTCTTTGCCTGGGTTATCGCCATTCTTATCATGCTCGCCGGGATGCTGGCGATCCGCTCGCTGCCGGTCGCGCAGTACCCGGACGTCGCCCCGCCGTCGATCAAGATCTCCGCCACCTACACCGGTGCCTCCGCGCAGACGCTGGAAAACAGCGTGACGCAGGTGATCGAGCAGCAGCTCACCGGGCTGGATAACCTGCTCTACTTCACCTCCACCAGCAGCTCGGACGGGTCGGTAAGCATCAACGTCACCTTCGAACAGGGAACCGATCCGGACACCGCGCAGGTGCAGGTGCAAAACAAGGTTCAGCAGGCGGAATCTCGCCTGCCGACCGAGGTACAGCAGTCCGGCATTACCGTCGAGAAATCGCAGAGCAACTTCCTGCTGATCATGGGCGTGTACGATAAAACCGACGCCGCCAGCAGCTCGGATATCGCCGACTGGCTGGTGAGCAATATGCAGGACCCGCTGGCGCGCGTGGAGGGCGTTGGCAGCCTGCAGGTGTTCGGTGCGGAATACGCGATGCGCATCTGGCTCGACCCGGCGAAGCTGGCGTCCTACTCGCTAATGCCGTCCGACGTGCAGAGCGCGATCGAGGCGCAGAACGTGCAGGTCTCCGCCGGTAAAATCGGCGCGCTGCCCTCGTCGAACGCCCAGCAGCTGACCGCCACAGTCCGCGCCCAGTCGCGCCTGCAGACGGTGGATCAGTTTAAAAACATCATTGTGAAGAGCCAGTCCAACGGCGCGGTCGTGCACATCAGCGACGTCGCCCGCGTGGAGATGGGCAGCGAAGATTACACCGCCACCGCGAAGCTCAACGGCCACCCGGCGGCGGGTATGGCGGTCATGCTTTCACCGGGTGCGAACGCGCTCAACACTGCCACGGCGGTGAAAGACAAGATTGCCGAGTTCAAAAAGTCGATGCCGGAAGGCTATGACGTGGCCTACCCGAAAGACAGCACAGAGTTCATCAAGATCTCCGTTGAGGACGTGATCCAGACCCTGTTCGAAGCCATTATCCTCGTGGTGGTGGTGATGTACCTGTTCCTGCAAAACATCCGCGCCACGATGATCCCGGCGCTGGCGGTACCTGTCGTTCTGCTGGGCACCTTCGGCGTGCTGGCGCTGTTCGGCTACTCCATCAATACCCTGACGCTGTTTGCGATGGTGCTGGCGATAGGGCTTTTGGTGGATGACGCCATCGTGGTGGTGGAAAACGTCGAGCGTATTATGCGCGACGAAGGCCTGCCCGCCCGCGAAGCCACCGAAAAATCGATGGGCGAAATCTCCGGCGCGCTGATCGCCATTGCGCTGGTGCTCTCTGCGGTATTCCTGCCGATGGCCTTCTTCGGCGGCTCCACCGGGGTGATTTACCGTCAGTTCTCGGTCACCATCATTTCGGCGATGTTCCTCTCCGTGGTGGTGGCGTTGACCCTGACGCCCGCGCTCTGCGGCTCAATTCTGAGCCACACGGCTCCGCACAAGAAAGGTTTCTTCGGCGCGTTTAACCGCTTCTACAGCAGGACCGAGCATGGCTATCAGAACAAGGTGCTGCGGGCCCTGCGCCGCTCCGGCGGCATGCTGGTCATCTACGCCCTGCTCTGTGGCGCGATGGGCTTCGCCATGCTTAAGCTGCCGGGCAGCTTCCTGCCAACGGAAGACCAGGGCGAAATCATGGTGCAGTACACCCTGCCAGCCGGCGCGACGACGGTGCGTACCGCCGAAGTCAGCCGCCAGGTGCGCGAGTGGTTCCTCACCAAAGAGAAAGCCAACACCAACGTGATCTTTACCATTGAAGGCTTCAGCTTCAGCGGCAGCGGCCAGAACGCCGGGATGGCGTTTGTCTCTCTGAAAAACTGGTCAGAGCGTAAAGGCGATGAGAATACCGCGCAGGCCATCGCCCTGCGCGCCACGCAGGAGCTGAGCACCATCCGCGATGCGACCATCTTTGCCATGACGCCGCCGGCGGTGGACGGTCTGGGCCAGAGCAACGGCTTTACCTTTGAGCTGATGGCCAGCGGCGGCACCGACCGTGACGCGCTGTTGAAACTGCGTAACCAGCTGATTGGTCAAGCCAACCAGGACAGCTCGCTGCACGCCGTGCGCGCCAACGATCTGCCGCAGATGCCGCAGCTTCAGGTCGATATCGACAACAACAAGGCCGTGTCGCTGGGGCTGTCCCTGAGCGACGTCACCGACACCCTCTCCAGCGCCTGGGGCGGGACCTACGTGAACGACTTTATCGATCGCGGCCGCGTGAAAAAGGTCTACATCCAGGGCGACAGCGACTATCGCGCCGTGCCGTCGGATCTCAACAAATGGTATGTGCGCGGCAGCGACAGCACCATGACCCCGTTCTCCGCGTTCGCCACCACCCGCTGGGAGTACGGCCCGGAAAGCCTGGTGCGCTACAACGGCTCGGCGGCGTATGAGATTCAGGGCGAAAACGCCAGCGGCGCCAGCTCCGGCACGGCGATGAGCAAAATGGAGCAGCTGGCAAACAGCCTGCCGTCCGGCAGCACCTGGGCGTGGAGCGGTTTGTCGCTGCAGGAAAAACTGGCGAGCGGTCAGGCGATGAGCCTTTATGCCCTTTCCATTCTCGTGGTGTTCCTGTGCCTGGCAGCGCTGTATGAGAGCTGGTCAGTACCGATTTCGGTCATCATGGTGATCCCGCTTGGCGTGCTGGGCGCAGCCGTCGCCGCCTCCCTGCGCGGCCTGAACAACGATGTCTACTTCCAGGTGGCGCTGCTGACCACCATCGGCCTGTCGTCGAAGAACGCCATCCTGATTGTGGAATTTGCCGAAGCCAAAGTCGCGGAAGGGTACTCCCTGACGCGCGCCGCGCTGCGTGCCGCTCAGACGCGTCTGCGTCCGATCATCATGACCTCGCTGTCGTTTATCGCAGGGGTTACGCCGCTGGCCGTGGCAACCGGGGCTGGTGCCAATAGCCGCGTGGCGATCGGTACCGGCATTATCGGTGGGACGCTGGCCGCGACGCTGCTGGCGATCTTCTTCGTCCCCTTATTCTTTGTACTGGTGAAACGTCTGTTCTCCGGTAAGCACGTAAACCGGAGGTCATAATGTTTCGTGTATCTATTTTAGCGTTAGCCCTGCTGAGCGCAGGCTGTGTGTCGTTAGACCCAACGTATCAACGCCCGGACGCCCCCGTCCCGGCAACCTTACCCGGCGCGCACGGCGAAGCCACCGCCGTGGTGAGCCAGTGGCAGCAGGTGATGAACGACGCGCGGCTGAAAAGCGTGGTGACGATGGCGCTTAACAGCAACCGCGACGTGCAAAAAGCGATTGCGGATATCGACGCCGCCCGCGCCCAGTACGGTGAAACGCGCTCGTCCCTGTTCCCGACGGTAGACGCCGAGCTGAGCCACACCCGCAGCCGCACGCTGGCAAGCGGCGTGACCACCAGCGACGAAGCCAACGGCGCGGTCTCCAGCTTCGAGCTGGATCTGTTTGGCCGCAACCAGAGCCTCTCCCGCGCCGCGCGTGAAACCTGGCTTGCCAGCGAATTCACCGCGCAGAATACGCGACTGACGATGGTTAGCGAGCTGACCACGGCCTGGGTGACGCTGGCGGCGGATAACAGCAACCTGGCGCTGGCGAAATCCACAATGGAGAGCGCGGCGAACTCGCTCAAGATTGTGAAGCGCCAGCGTGAGGTGGGCGTGGCGGCGGCAACGGACGTCAGTGAAGCGATGGCGGTTTACCAGCAGGCGCGCGCCAGCGTGGCGAGCTACCAGACGCTGGTGATGCAGGACAAAAACGCCCTTAATCTGCTGGCGGGCGATACGGTGCCGGAGAACCTGCTACCCGGCACGCTGGAGAGCCTGAGCGATAATGCCATCACGCTGATCCCGGCGGGCGTCAGCTCCAGCGCGCTGCTGCGTCGCCCGGATATTCAGGAGGCCGAGCATAACCTGCTGAGCGCCAACGCCAACATCGGCGCGGCGCGCGCCAACTTCTTCCCGACCATTTCGCTTACCGCCAGCGCGGGCGTCGGCAGCGACTCGCTGTGGTCCCTCTTCAGCCACGGGATGAAGGTCTGGTCGTTTGCGCCGTCCATCACCCTGCCGCTGTTCAGCGGCGGCAACAACCTGGCGCAGCTGCGTTATGCAGAAGCCGAGAAAAAAGGGTTAATTGCGACCTACGAAAAAGCCATCCAGAGCGCGTTTAAGGACGTGGCCGACGCGCTGGCGCGCCGTGAAACGCTCAGCGAGCAGCTGGATGCCCAGCGAGAATACGTGGCGGCGGAGCAAAAAACGCTGGATGTGGCCACGCGCAGCTATAAGGCAGGCGCGGGGGATTATCTGACGGTGCTTACCGCGCAGCGGTCGCTGTGGTCGGCGCAGGAATCACTGATTGCGCTGCAGCAAACCGACCTGGAAAACCGCATCACGCTGTGGCAGTCGCTGGGCGGCGGGATCCAGTAACCTCATCGGTGGGCGATTCTCATGCGCAGAAAAGAGAAAATCATACTTTCGGCTGGAATCGCTACACTGAATGTAACGATATATTTCATGGGAAGCATGTGACGTTAACTGGAGGTTTCGATGAAAGCTGCGCACCTGGTTTGCCTGCTCGTTTGCCTGTTGTTCGCCGCGTTTGTTCACGCACAGGAGAAGGACGATCCGGCGAAAGATGCCCAGATAAAACAGCAGGTTCTGAAAGATGTGAAGAAAACCTGCACGCCACAGAAAAAGCAGAGCGATAAGGCCTGGCAGGCAATGATTTTGTCGTCGGAGGCCAACCAGCTGCTGATCAAAAACGCCATCACCGCCGTGAAGCGCGACAATCTGGACGCCTACTGGGATGCCGTCAGTCAGGTGGATTGTATGGAAGACTATTGAGGGCGGGAAAGCCGGGTGGCGGCTGCGCCTTACCCGGCCTACAAAACATTTTTAACGCTTCCGCATATCCGGAATAATTAAATCCCCGCGCAGCACGTACGACCCCAGCATCTGCGTTTTCTCCGTCAGCCAGCTCACAATCCGCGCCGCCATGGCATCCATGGAATATTCAATGGCCGGGATCACCGGAATACCCGGCAGATGGAGCGACCCGCCCAGGCTGAAGACCATGATGTCGTCCGGCACCGATTTATTAAACGCCTGCAGCTGCGGGATCACCCGCTGGGCTTCCTGCTCGTCCGCCACCAGCAGCGCGTTGAAATTCAGGGTGCTGGCGTTGTTCAGCAGCTCCTGCAGCGCAACGGATGAGGAGGTGGCGTCCATAAAGACCAGGTTGCGATTAAAGGGCAGGAAATTTTTCTCCAGCGCATGCTTGTAGCCGAGCAGCACCTGGTCGGCAAAACCGCTGCCGTGCGGGTGGATCAGCGCAATCTGGCGACGCCCCTGGCTGGTGAGGTAGTTACAGGCGGTTTCGGCGGCAAACGCGTGATCGAACTGGATGCTGTTGGCATTATCAGACTCCATACAGTCGACCAGAATGACGTTTTCCATATCCACGTCCAGCGGAAAACGGGCGCCAATCACCAGGATATCATCACAGAGCCCGCAGGAGAGTTCTTCAAGGGCGTGCATCACTTCCGCTTTGCTATGCGCGAAGCGCAGCAGCAGATGTTTTTGATGCTGGCTGAGCTGTTTTTCCAGCGCGTACAGATAACCGGTGGTCTGGTTAATGTTTTCCTGCGCGCAAATCACGCCAATACAGCCCGTCGACTGGCTTAGCAGTGATTGTGCAATCACGTTAGGACGATAATTCAGCTCATCCACCGCTTTTAGAACGGCCTGACGGCTGGCTTCCTTCACGCCGCGTGACCCGCTCAACACCCGTGATACCGTGGCTTTGGACACCCCGGCCAGACGTGATACATCGTTGATTGTAGACATCTCTCTCCCCTGGCAGGCCAACTTCACGCCTGCAAATTCCATTACCGCTACGGCTCACATTATAGCCAGAACGGAGTATATCCGTTTCCGTTTTTCATGGAAACCGATTTTCCGTTTCCACTCAAAATGACGTCATAACAGCCAAATTCCGTGATGCAGATCGTGGTAATAAGCCCCATAAGCACAGCTTCTTGATGGTTGTCACACTTCTGTCTTTTATAAATGGAAACCGGTTTCCGTATGATGTCCAATCATCTCCGCAATAACTTTTTACATTTAGAGGATGGTTGTCGATGTTCAAGATTATGCTGTGCTGCTCTGCCGGGATGTCCACCAGCCTGTTGGTCAGCAAAATGGTCGATGTCGCGAAAGAACGTGGTTTGCCGGTGAAGATTGATGCGTACGGTGTTTCCGAATTTGATACGCAGTTTCCGCAATACCAGGTTGTCCTTCTCGGACCGCAAGTGAAATACATGTTAAAGACACTCTCAGATAAGGCGGCGACGCAAGGCATTCCGGTACAGCCCATCGACATGATGGACTACGGCATGCAGCGTGGCGATAAAGTACTGGACTATGCTCTGTCGCTCATCGAAGCGGCACACTAAAAGGTGTTCACATGAGTTCGTTATATCAATCCATGGTCGCGGTGATTGAGCAGTCAATTACCCCGCTGGCCGCAAAGCTGGGTCAGCAAAAGTATGTGATTGCAATACGCGACGGCTTTACCGCCGCGCTGCCGTTTATGATCATCGGCTCGTTTATGCTGGTGTTCATCTTCCCGCCGTTTTCGGCGGATACCACAAACAGCTTTGCCCGCGGCTGGCTGGATTTCTCCCAGACCTACCGCGAGCAGCTGATGCTGCCGTTTAACCTCAGCATGGGCGTCATGACCTTCTTCATCTCGGTGGGGATTGGGGCAAGCCTGGGGCGTCAGTTCAACCTCGACCCGGTGATGTCCGGCCTGCTGGCCTTTATGGCCTTCCTGCTGGTCGCCGCGCCCTATGCCGACGGCAAAATCTCGACCCAGTATCTCTCCGGTCAGGGCATCTTCACCGCGCTGATCACCGCCATCTACTCCACCCGCGTCTATGCGTGGCTGAAGCAGAACAACGTGACCATTCGCCTGCCGAAGGAAGTGCCGACCGGCGTGGCGCGTTCGTTTGAGATCCTGATCCCAGTGATGGTGGTGATCGGCACGCTGCACCCGCTGAACCTGTTCATTGAAGCGCAGACCGGAATGATCATTCCGCAGGCGATCATGCACCTGCTGGAACCACTGGTGTCCGCCTCTGACTCCCTGCCCGCCATTCTGCTCTCCGTGCTGCTGTGCCAGATCTTTTGGTTTGCGGGTATCCACGGCTCGCTGATTGTCACCGGCATCATGAACCCGTTCTGGATGGCTAACCTATCGGCAAACCAGGCGGCGCTGGCGGCCGGCGCGGCGCTGCCGCACGTTTACCTGCAGGGCTTCTGGGATCACTACCTGCTGATTGGCGGCGTAGGCTCCACGCTGCCGCTGGCGTTCCTGCTGCTGCGCAGCCGCGTGACCCATCTGCGCACCATCGGCAAAATGGGCGTGGTGCCAAGCTTCTTTAACATCAACGAACCGATTCTGTTTGGCGCACCGATCATCATGAACCCGATGCTGTTTATCCCGTTCGTGTTCGTTCCGCTGGTCAACGCCTGCCTGGCGTACGGCGCAACCAAGCTCGGCTGGCTGGCACAGGTCGTCTCGTTAACCCCGTGGACCACCCCTGCACCGATTGGTGCGTCATGGGCGGCGAACTGGGCGCTCAGCCCGGTGGTGATGTGCCTGGTCTGTATGGTGATGTCCGCGCTGATGTACCTGCCGTTCCTGCGCGCCTATGAGCGTACGCTCATCAAAAACGAAGAGCAGAAAGCTCAGGCGACCGTCGGTAACGCTGAAGCCGCCAGCAATTAAGTCAAAGAGGAAGAGTCATGAAATACGCATTTCCCGATAACTTCTGGTGGGGCAGCGCAAGCTCAGCTCTCCAGACCGAAGGGGCAAGAGAGGGCGAAACCACATGGGATTACTGGTTTGCCCGAGAGCCGAACCGTTTTCACAACGGCGTGGGGCCGCAGCAGACCTCCACGTTTTATCAGCACTGGAAAACGGATATTCAGCTGTTAAAGCAGCTGAACCACAACAGCTTTCGCACCTCGATTAGCTGGGCGCGCCTGATCCCCGACGGTATCGGTGAAGTGAACCCGGAAGCGGTCGATTTTTACAATCAGGTCATTGATGAGCTGAATGAACAGGGCATCACGCCGTTTATCACCCTGTTCCACTTCGACATGCCGATGGCGATGCAGGAGATCGGTGGCTGGGAAAACCGCGACGTGGTGGACGCTTACGCCCGCTATGCGCAGATCTGCTTCGAGCTGTTCGGCGACCGCGTGCTGCACTGGTTTACCTTCAACGAGCCGATCGTGCCGGTAGAAGGCGGTTACCTGTACGACTTCCACTATCCGAACGTGGTGGATTTTCGTCGGGCGGCCACCGTGGCGTATCACACCGTGCTGGCCCATGCGAAGGCGGTGCAAGCCTACCGCGCCGGGCATTACGCGGGGGAGATTGGCATCGTGCTGAACCTGACGCCGTCATACCCGCGTTCGCAGAATCCGGCAGACGTGAAGGCGGCGCACATCGCAGACCTGATGTTTAACCGCAGCTTCCTTGACCCGGTTCTGCGCGGTGAATACCCGGCAGACCTGGTGGCGCTGCTGAAATCTTACGATCAGCTGCCCGCCTGCAAGCCGGAAGACGGTTTCCTGATCGCGGAAGGGAAAATCGACCTGCTCGGCGTGAACTACTATCAGCCGCGTCGCGTGAAGAGTCGCGACAGCGCGGTGAACCCTCAGGCGCCGTTTATGCCGGAGTGGTTCTTTGATAACTACGAGATGCCGGGCCGCAAGATGAACCCGTACCGCGGCTGGGAAATCTACGAGCCGGGTATTTACGATATTCTGGTTAACCTGCGCGACAATTACGGCAACCCACGCTGCTTTATTTCTGAAAACGGCATGGGCGTCGAAAATGAGCAGCGCTTTATTGAAAATGGCCAGATTAACGATCAATACCGCATCGAGTTTATTTCCGAACATTTAGCCTGGCTGCATAAGGGTATTAGCGAAGGGTGCAATTGTCTTGGTTACCATATGTGGACATTTATTGATAACTGGTCGTGGTGTAACGCGTATAAAAATCGCTACGGATTTATCCAGCTCGATTTAAAGACGCAGCAGCGCACCATTAAGAAAAGCGGGGAGTGGTTTGCCGCCACCGCCTTAAATAATAGCTTTGATAAAGAGTAATGATGATGATCGCACTAGAAGAAGCCGTAATGGAAATTATCGTCAACGCCGGGCAGTCCCGCAGCCTGTGCTTTGAAGCACTGCACGCGGCGCGTCAGGGTAACATTGACGAGGCCAAAAGCCTGCTGCGCGAAGCCGACGGCTACGCGCGCCAGGCGCACAAGATGCAGACCAAACTCATCGAGCAGGATGCGGGCGAAGGCCGCCAGCCGATGACCTTAATCATGGTGCACGCGCAGGATCATTTAATGAACTCTTTATTAGCGCGTGAACTGTCCGAAGAAATCATTCATTTATATCAGAGATAGCCTATGGCGAAATAAAGTTACTGTAATACCTCTGTACCTTAAATAGAATTCCACTTGTTCTGATGATAGCGACATACTCTGTCAGATCGGAGCGGGATGGTTATTGTCTGAATAAAATTAAACTATATTGAGATAACCATGAATACGATTAAAAAACTTCCATTAACCATGGCGGTTATCGCCGCGCTTTGCCCAATTTCCGTGCTCGCACAGGAATTCACACAGGAGCAAATCGACGCCATTGTGGCAAAAGCGGTGGATAAAGCCCTGGCCGAACGTCAGGCCAAAATGGATGCGGCGGTCGCGAAAAAAGCGGACGTGGTAACCGAGCCGCAAAGCGCGGCGCAGTCCCCCGATATGGCGATTCCGTTCGGCATTAAATTTACCGGCTACGCCCGCTACGGCGCGCACTTCCAGGCCGCCGATCAGAAATACGTGGCGGTGGACGGCTCCTACAACGGCGCGTCCGCCATTGGTCGTCTGGGCAACGAAGGCAACGGCGGGGAATTCCAGCTCTCCAAGGCCTTCAAGGGTGAAAACGGCGCCATCTGGGACGTTAACGTGATGATCGACCACTGGGGCGACGAAGTTAACCTGAAAAAAGCCTACGCGGGCGTGACCAACATTATGGCCTCCAACCCGAACGCCTATTTCTGGGCCGGTCGTGACTTCCACCAGCGTCCGCAGCAGGGCATCAACGATTACTTCTGGATGAACCACGACGGCCAGGGTGCCGGGGTGAAGAACTTCGACATCGGCGGCGTGCAGTTCGACGTGGCCGCCGTGGCGGCGGTGGAATCCTGTAGCCCGGAAGTGATGGAAGACGAAGCGAACCCGTCGCGCATCACCTGTACCGGCGGTTCCGGCACGGGTGACAAAGGTAACTACGCCGCGACCTCAAAAATCCACGGCATGAAGCTCGGCCCGATCGACATGGAGCTGTACGCCAACTACGGCTTTGACTCCAAGGCGGTGGAGAGCGACGAGCGCCTGAACGCCTGGCAGGGCGGCGTGGTGCTGAGCCACACCAACGACAGCGGCGTGAACAAAGTGATCGCCCGCTACTCCGATAACGCGGACAACAGCGTGTTCAACAAAACCGAGGACCTGACCACGGTCTACGCCAGCTTCGAAGGGCTGTACAAATTCACCCAGGCGACGCAGGTAGAGTACATCCTTGCCTTCCACGACTACGACAACAGCCGCGATAAGACCGACAACCGCAAGAACTACAATGCCATCGTGCGCCCAATGCACTGGTGGAACGACGTTCACTCCACCTGGCTGGAAGCGGGCTGGCAGCACGTTGATTATGACAACGGCGGCGACAACAAGGGCTGGAAGCTGACCCTGTCGCAGAACATGTCCATCGCCATGGGGCCGGAGTTCCGTCCGATGCTGCGCTTCTACGTGACCGGCGGCAAAGTGGATAACGAGCGCACCGCACGCGTGAACAACACCAAAGACGAAACCCTCGACGACTTCAACGTCGGCGCGATGTGGGAGGCGTGGTTCTAGTACAGCGACGTTTGTTTCGCCCGGCGGCGCTGCGCTTGCGCGGGCCTACAAAACCTTGTAGGCCGGGTAAGCGCAGCACCACCCGGCGAGATCCCATGTTATGCTAGAAAAAAATCAACATAGCAGGGGAGAAAATGGGTTCCACACGTAAAGGGATGCTGAACGTCCTGATTGCCGCCGTTTTATGGGGCAGCTCGGGGGTTTGCGCGCAGTACATCATGGAGAAAAGCCACATTTCTTCGCCTTACCTGACCATGGTTCGCCTGCTCTTTACCGGCGTGATCCTGCTGACGCTCTCTTTCGTTCACGGCGACAAGATTTTCTCGGTCATCAAGCATCGCAAAGACGCCCTCAGCCTGCTGATTTTCTCACTCGTCGGCGCGCTCACCGTGCAGCTCACCTTTCTGCTGACGATTGAAAAATCCAACGCTGCGACCGCCACCGTGCTGCAGTTTCTGTCCCCGACCATCATCGTGGCGTGGTTTGCCCTGGCGCGGAAAAAGCGTCCCGGCGTGTTTGTCTTGTCGGCCATCATGACGTCGCTTATCGGCACCTTCCTGCTGGTCACCCACGGCGACCCGACCTCGCTCTCCATCTCGCCTGCCGCACTGTTCTTCGGCATCGCCTCGGCGTTTGCCGCCGCGTTTTATACCACGTACCCGTCGACGCTGATCGCCCGCTACGGCACGCTGCCGATTGTCGGCTGGAGCATGTTGATTGCCGGGTTAATGCTGACGCCGTTCTACGCCGGGCGCGGGACCACGTTCGTGATTGACGGCAGCCTGCTGCTGGCGTTTTTCTACCTGGTGGTGATCGGCACCGCGCTGACGTTTAGCCTGTACCTGAAAGGTGCGCAGATGATCGGCGGGCCGAAGGCGAGCATTCTGAGCTGCGCCGAACCCTTGAGCAGCGCGCTGCTGTCGGTGATTTTGCTGGGCGTGGCGTTCACCCTGCCGGACTGGCTGGGGACGCTGCTGATTGTGTCGTCGGTGGTGCTGATTTCGATGGATTCGAGAAGACGGGTTCAGACATCGGCGTGATCTACGAATAATAGTGATAGCGGCACATTAAAATAGTGAGAGCGCTATCCGACACCCCGTAAACCAGACGATCGGTATCATTGATTCGGCGGGACCAGTACCCGGAAAGATTACCTTTAAGCGGTTCCGGCTTACCCAGGCCATCGAAGGGTTGACGCTTCGCATCTTCAATCAATTTATTGATTCTGCGAAGCGTTTTCTTATCCTGCTCCTGCCACCACAGGTAATCATCCCAGCCATTATCAGTCCAAATCAGTAGCCTGGTCATCTATCAGATCCCTCTGCGTGGTTTTTCCGGTATTTGCCTGTGCGATTGACTCCATCAGTCGGCTGGCGTTAGCAGGCGAACTCATCAGATGGATGGTTTCCATCATTGAGTTGTAGTGCTGCAGAGACATCACTACCGCATCCCCCCCGTTGCGGCGGCTGATGATGGTGGTCTCCACATTGTCATTCACGTCGTCCAACACATCTTTGAGTCGACTTCGTGCTTCGGTAAACGTCACAACCTGCATATTCCCTCCTGTACAAGTTACGGTACAAGTATATCGATGAAGTGACTATTTATCAATCAACGTGCCTTAACCTTCCCTGCCACCAGCAGTGCCGTCAGCAGCATCAGCGTACCGGAAATCACCAGCGGCGACGTCAGCCCCAGATGGTCGAGCGCCACGCCGCCAATGGCCGCGCCGCAGGTGTTCGCCAGCTGGATCACCGCCACCTGAATCGACCCGGCTTTTTCAGCCTGATCGGCCAGCGTGCGGGTGATCCACGTCGACCAGCCCACCGGCACCAGCGCAAAGGCAAAGCCCCAGATAATCGCAATCGCCGACGCCACCCACTTATCGCTGCCCCACAGCACCAGCACCGCGGCACTGACCGCCAGCACCAGCGGCGCACCGGCCAGCGCGACCTTCAGGGAGCGTTTCAGAAACTGAGACGACAGCGAGGTGCCGACAAAGCTGGCGATACCGAAGCTCAGCAGCACCAGCGTCAGGCCGGCGACGTCAAAGCCCGCCATGGTCATAAACACCGGGCGAATGTAGGTGAAGAAGGCAAACTGCCCGGCAAAGGCCATGAAGATCGCGGTCATCCCCGCCAACACGCCGGGGCGTTTCAGCAGGGCGAACATGTTCTGCTTATGATGCGCCGCTTCGCCCGGCAGAGACGGCAGCGCTTTCCACACCCAAATGATGCAGAGCAGGCCCATCACCGCCGCCGCGTTGAAGACGTTACGCCAGCCGATAATCCCACCGAGGAAGCTGCCGAGCGGCGCGGCAATCACCAGCGCGATAGAGACCGCACCGAAGATAACGGAAAGCGCTTTTGGCACCGTACGCGCGGGCACCAGGCGCATGGTGAGCGAGGCCGACATCGCCCAGAAACCGCCGAGCCCCAGCCCCAGACAGGCGCGACCGAGCAGCAGCAGGGTGAAGCTTTCCGCGAAGGAGACCAGCAGGCAGGAGAGCGTCAGCAGCACGCTGAACAGAATGACCACCTTGCGGCGGTCGATAGTGCCAATCACCTGGGTGATAAACAGGCTGGCGAACATCGCCACGAAGGCGGTGACGGTAACGGACTGCCCCGCCACGCCTTCGGAAATGCCCAGGTCCTGCGCCATTGGCGTCAGCAGGCTCACCGGCAGAAACTCAACGGTAATCAGGCAGGCGACGCAGAACGCCACGGCGAAAACGGCCGACCAGTTGGGGCGAGAAACCTCTTTGGTCTGCGGTCTGGTCGTGGGCTGGATATGTTCTGTCATGGCGTCACCTGAAGATAAAAACGTGCGGAAAAGTCGCGCAGTTTATCATCAAAAGTGTGACGAATTTAACGATTTGACAACTTTGCAGCTTTTTTTGCCGGGCGGCGCTGAGCTTGCACCGGCCTACGGGGCTTGTAGGCCCGGTCATACACAGCGCCACCGGGCAAAATTACCCGCGAGCCTTAAGGGCAGCATTTGCCAGCCCGACGATCCATTCCTGGTGCCCGTTAATCATCGGGTTCGGCACGGTGCGCGCTAATTCCTTTGCTGGAGCGCCTTTCTGCGACTCCTGGGTCAAAATGCGCACGCGGTTGCCGGGCAGGTCTTCAAACAGCCAGGCGTGGATAACATCGAGACGCGAATTTGCATCCCCTTCCACCCAGCCGTGCCACGCAATACGTGCCGCTTCACCGTCAACGGGAGGCATATACTCCGTCACCTGCGCCTCAACCGGAAAGCCAAAGGTGGTGAAGCGAAAGCGGGCGTTAGCGCTCAGTTCAGGACCGCTGCCGTCGTGGAAACGGATATCCTCGGCGTTGCTGTAGTAGCCCGGCCACAGGGTGGTGTCGTTAAGCTGCGCCCAAATTTCTTCCGCGCTCAGCCCGGCGACGATGATTTCGTTAGATGCAAAGTTATCGGTGGTGCCTGGCAGGTAGTCGTTCGGCCAGATAATGGCGGATTGTTTCATGGTTCACCTCATCGGTTAGTTGATGAGGTGATGGTGCGCCCGAAGGTGATATAAATCTAATGACGATGCTTTATACTCTTCATCACGGTTCGTGATATCAGTGCAGGTAAAACACGCCCTCTTCCGGCAAGAAGAGCTGGTTATAACGCAGTTGAAAGGCGTTAAGCTCCTGCGGGTCCGGCTCTATCTCGCGCATAAAGCCAAGCGCCAGACGAATTTGCGCATCGGTGATCGGCGCGGCCAGACGGGCTTTACGCAGCATGCGGTGCCAGGTATGCAGATTCTCTTCGCTGGCGTCGACGATGCAGACCTGCCAGATCAGCAGCACCTGGGCGGCATTTTGCAGATGCGCCTCGTCGGGGCGTTCAAGATAGCGGATAAACTCATTGCCCGGCGTTTTACCGAACTGGTCAATCATCGACTCGACCGGCATTGGGGTGATCCCCAGCCGCTCGCTTAAACGTTTGATGGCGCGGCGGGAGTCTGAGGTCAGGACACGAAATCCCACCACAAACACCACGGCAAGCGTTGCCAGCATTATCCAGACCATGCGTTCTCCTTAGACTAGCCGCTCATCATAGCGGGAAACGCAGCGCGTCGACAGCGGGCAGCGCCATAATAGTAAACGGAAAAGAGGTGGAAAAACGTCATGAAAGCGGATCTGCGCACGCTGGATCTTAACCTGCTGAAAACGCTGGATACCCTGCTGGACGAACGCAGCGTCACCCGCGCGGCGGCGCGTCTTGCCCTGACTCAGCCCGCCGTAAGCGGCATGCTCAATCGCCTGCGGGATTACTTCGACGATCCGCTCTTCATCCGCGCCCCGCATGGGATGGTGCCAACCACGCGCGCCGAAGCGTTAGCCGCTCCGGTGAAGCGCATTCTCGCTGATATCGACGTGCTGCTGCAGCCCGTGGCTTTTGACCCGATCACCGCAACGCTCACCTTCACCCTCGCCGCGACCGATTACGCCCTGCGCGCGGTGGTGGTGCCGTTTATCGCCGCCCTTAAGGTGCAGGCGCCTGGCATTCGCGTGCGCGTGGTGCCCGTGGAATCGGGTCGCCTGGTCAGCCAGCTTGAACGGGGCAACGTTGACGTGGCGCTGATCACCCCGCATACCACGCCAGATGAGCTTCACAGCCGGGCACTTTATGATGAACGGTACGTTTGCATGATGCGCGCCGACCACCCGGATGCCGGAAAGCCCATGACGCTAGACCGGTTTTGCGCCCTGGAGCATATGCTGGTCTCTTACGAGGGCGACGGTTTTCGCGGCGTAACGGATGGCGCGCTGGAGAAGACTGGCCGAACGCGGCACGTAGGATTATCGGTGAGTAACTTTTTAGTCCTGCCGGACATGCTGGCCCTCAGCGATATGATTGCCGTTGTGCCATCACGCATAGCGGAAAACCAGGCGGGGATGTTTGTCTGCGAGACGCCAGTTCCCGTGCCTGGCTTTACCAAAAGCATGGCCTGGCACGGCAGAACGCACCGCAATCCCGCGCAGGCGTGGCTGCGCGGGCTGTTGCTGGAGACCAGTCAGCGAGCCTGAAGCCCCTTCAGCAGCGCCTCGTGGAAGCGGGCAGGATCCTGCATCTGCGGCGCGTGGCCCATGTCGCTAAATTCCACCAGCGTCGCGTGTGGAATACGTTTTGCCGTCTCTTTCCCCAATACCGCATAGTTTCCCAGCGTCTTGCGGATTTCCGGCGGGGCGAGGTCTTTCCCGATGGCAGTGTTGTCCTTCGTACCGATCATCAATAATACCGGCATCTTTAACTCACTAAATTCATAGATAACCGGCTGGGTGTAAATCATGTCGTAGAGCAGCGCCGAGTTCCAGGCCACGCGCGTCTTACCCGGCCCGTTGTTAAGCCCGGCGAGCATAGTCACCCAGCGCTCGTATTCCGGCTTCCACTCCCCGGCGTAGTAGGTATTTTTCTCGTACTGTCGAATGCCGTCGGCGCTGACGTTCAGCTCGCGCTGGTACCACTGGTCAACCGTAATGTGCGGCACGCCGCGCGCTTTCCAGTCCTCCAGACCTATCGGGTTCACCATCACCAGTTTTTCAACCTGCCGCGGCCACATCAGCGCGTAGCGGGTCGCCAGCATGCCGCCGGTCGAGTGGCCGATGACCGTCACGCGATCGACGCCGAGCGATTTGAGCAGCGCGTGGGTGTTATCCGCCAGCTGCTGGAAGGTGTACTGATACCGCTCCGGCTTGGTGGATTTGCAGAAGCCGATCTGGTCGGGAGCAATAACACGATACCCGCTGGCTGAAAGCGCGCGGATCGTGTCGTCCCAGGTGCCGGCGCAGAAGTTTTTGCCGTGCATCAACACCACGGTGCGGCCGTTGGGCTTTTCCGGCTTCACGTCCAGGTAAGCCATATCCAGAGATTGATTTTGCGAGGTAAAGGTAAAGTGTTTTACCGGCCAGCCGTAGTCAAAACCTTCCAGCTTCTCGCCGTAGGTGGGGGCATCCGCGGCCATTGCGGGGGAGGCCAGCGCCATCAGCAGCGCGAGGCAGGACAATCGTCGGGTCAACATGCAAGCTCTCCGTTAGCAAAAGGGGCTAAGGCTGCACGAAAGGCGGCAGCAAAAAACACTGTAGAGCATACGGAGGAGCGGGTGTGTAAAGCGGGGTAAAGGTAAGCGTGAGGGAAATAAAAAAGCCCGGCGGTCAGCCGGGCAAAGAAGTCACCTGCACACTCAGGCTGCTTTCAATTTCTGCTTCTGCGCACGATTCTCGCGGCGAATTTTACGTTCTTCCAGCACCGCGACCGTCGCCATCAGGACGATACAGCCGATGGCTGCCGCATCCAGCGCCGCGAAGGTGCCCGCCCAGCCGGTGAGGCCGAAAATTGGCGTGCCGTCGGCGATCATCCCCAGACCCAGCTTGGCGAAGCTATCGCCGATCAGGTAGGCGAAGGTGCCCTTAATCCCATCGGCGGCGCCGATCGCTTTTTTCGGGACGAAGCCCACTGCCGCCACGCCGATCAGTAATTGCGGACCAAACACCAGGAAGCCGAGCGCGAACAGGGACGCCAGATAAACGTACTGGTTGCTGGCATGCTGGTACACGCCGAGGGTGGCGATAATCAGCGCCAGCGCGACGCAGGCTACCAGCGCGCGACGGCCGTTGGCGAGGTCAGAGAGCCAGCCCCACAGCAGCGTGCCGACCAGCGCGCCCACTTCGAACAGGGTGAAGCCCTGAATCGCCACTTCTTTAGAGAGCTTCAGCTCCTGGAAGGCATACACGGTCGACCACTGATCGATGCCGATACGCACCACGTAAAGGAAGATGTTCGAGAAGCACAGCAGCCAGATCACTTTGTTTTTCAGCACGTACTCAACAAAGATCTGCCATTTGGACATCTCGTTTTCTTCGGTCTCTTTGTCCTCTTCGCTGATCTCCTCACCGAACAGCTCTTCGGCTTTGCCGAGGCCGTAGGATTCCGGGGAGTCGCTGCCGTAGCGCAGGCCGATAAAGCCGACAATCAGGGCGATAATCGACGGGAAGATAAACATGCCGATCACGTGGCCGTCGAACAGGTAGTTTGCGCCAAACAGCGCCACGCCAGCCGCACCCGCCCCGCCGAGGTTGTGGGAGATGTTCCACATGCCGAGGTAGGAACCACGCTTGCGGCGCGGGGTCCATTTGGTGATGGTGGAGTAGCTGCACGACCCGCCGGTGCTCTGGAAGAAACCGCTCAGGGCGTAGAAGGCGATCATCATGAACAGGCTGACGGAACCCGCGCCCATGCTGGCGCTGAAGCCGAGCATACAGATGGCGGAGAGGATCAGCATAAACGGCAGGAACTGCTTGGTGTTTTTGCCGTCCGCGTAGTAGGAAACGACGGTTTTCCCCACGCCGTAGGTGATGGAGAAGCCCAGGCCAATCATCCCCAGTTGCGTCATGCTCAGCCCGTAGGTGGAGATCATGTCGTTCTGCGCGATGTTAAAGTTTTTGCGGATCAGGTACATGGTCAGGTAGCCGATGAAGACCACCAGATAAGACTGCATGAACGGTTTGAACCACATCTTGCGCCGCACGTCGAGCGGCAGATCCAGGGTCGGCTTGCGCACCTGATTTAAGAAGGCCAGCATGACTGAGTTACTCCTGAGCTGATTTTTGCAGCATTGTAAAAATCAGCCGGGAGAGATGCCTGAGACAGCGTCCAGGTAAAACCGGGAAAATTTCCTAGTTTTGCGCCATTCGGGGTGAAAAGGTGAGGCGCATCACGCTTCGTTCACCTCGCGCGGAGACTGGGCGTTCAAAAACGGCAGCAGCAGCAGGGCGGAAATCCCCGCCGCGATGGCGATCACCGCGAAGAACCCGCTCCAGTGCCAGACGTCGATCACCCGTGCCAGCGGCCAGCCGGAGAGCGACGCGCCGAGGTAGGCAAACAGCCCGACAAAGCCCGTCGCCGCGCCAGCCGCCTCTTTGTGGGAACACTCCGCCGCCGCCATGCCGATCAGCATCTGCGGGCCAAATACGAAGAAGCCGATGGTGAAGAAGCACGCCGCCTGCATCACGTAGCTGGCGAACGGCATCAGCCACAGCGAGCCGACGGAGAGCAAAATCCCGGCGGCAAAAATCAGGTTCATTGGGCCACGGTTGCCGTTGAACAGCTTATCCGACCCCCAACCCGCCACCAGCGCGCCGATAAACCCGCCCAGCTCGAACATCGTCACCGCCGAGTTGGCGGTCACCAGGTCCACGCCGAGCGTCTCGGACATGTACAAATTGCCCCAGTCGTTGATGGCCGCGCGCACCACGTAGACCAGCACGTAGCAGAGCGACAGCAGCCAGATGTACGGGTTCTTCAGCACGTACTTAGTGAGGATCTCCCTGCGGGTCAGCCCCGCGCCTTCCTGCTGCTGGGCAATCTCCATCTCGTCGTGCCGCCAGTCGCCCACCGGCGGCAGGCCGACGGTTTGCGGCCTGTCGCGCAGGCGCCAGCAGAGGAACAGCCCGGCGACAATCGCGAGGCCACCGGCAATCATCATCCCCGCGCGCCAGCCGTAGTGCAGCGCTGCGGCTCCCACCACCATCGGGATCAGTGCCCCGCCGACGTTATGCGCGGTATTCCAGATTGCCCACCAGCCGCCGCGCTCGTTGCGCGAATACCAGGCGGTGAGCAGGCGGGCGCAGACCGGCGCGCCCCAGCCCTGGAAAAAGGCGTTCAGCGCCCACAGCAGGGCAAAGGCCCAAAGCGACGTCGAGAAGCCAAACAGAATGTTCACCACGCCGGTGGCGATCAGCCCAACGCCCATGAAATAGCGCGCGTTGGAGCGGTCGCTGACGATGCCGGAGACGAACTTCGACAGGCCGTAGGTGATGTAAAACAGCGTCGCCAGCAGGCCGATATCGGTGCGGGTCATCACGCCGCTGGCGAGGATTTCCGGCGCGGCGGCGTTGAAGCTTTTGCGGGTGAAGTAGAACAGCGCGTAGCCGAGCCAGATGGTAATCAGGATATGGCGACGCCAGTAGCGGTAGCGGGCGTCGATTTCCGCTTTATCGCCTATCGGCGCGGCGTTCACGGGGGTTTTAAACATGGTGGCTCCTTAGCGGCAGGCTGACGCTGACGCGCGTCCCGTGGGTGCAGGAGATGCTCAGCGTGCCGCCCAACGCCTTCACGCGCTCGCGCATGCCCGCCAGGCCAAAGCCCTGATGGCCGGAACCCGGCGGCAGGCCGCAGCCGTCGTCTTCAATCACCAGCTTGAGGCTGTCGTCCTGCTGCCAGCCCTGGATCGTGACCGCGCTGGCGCTGGCGTGTTTGACGATATTGTTCAGCCCTTCCTGACAGACGCGAAACAGCGTCACGCGCTGGCCTTCGCTCAGCGCAGGCTCGTTAATGCGCCAGTCGAGATGGCTAACAATGCCGCGGCTTTCCAGCTCCATCTCACGCATCAGGGAACGCACCGCCTGCTCAAGCGACAGGTCGTCGAGCTGGCGCGGGCGCAGCCGTCCTAACAGGCGGCGAACGGAGTCATAGACGCCCAGCGAAAGCTGTTCGATATGCGCCCCGCCCTGCTTAACGCCCGCGTTTTCTGCCGCCAGACGCTGGACAATGCCCGCCTGGGTGCGGATGGCGGTGATGGTCTGGCCGATATCGTCGTGCAGCTCGCGGGCGACCTCCTGCCGCACGCTCTCTTCCGTCTCCAGCAGGCGCTCCGCCAGACGACGGTTGCGCGCCAGTTCGGTCTGCAGGGACTGGTTCAGCTCGCGCAGGCGCTGAATGCCCGCGCCGAGCAGCAGCCCGGTCAGGCTCTGGGCCAGCAGGGACAGCAGTAAATCCACAGGATGATCGTGCCAGGTCTGGCTGGCGATCAGCGCGATGGCGTTCATCAGCGTGGCGATCAGCGCCCCCTGCCAGCCGTAGTGCCAGGCCAGAGCGATAATCGGCAGCGCCAGACAAAACGGCGTGAAGCGTGAAAGCTCTGCGGGCAGGCCAAGCTGTAGCCACAGGCTCACCACAAACAGCAGCAGATACCAGATGAGGTGCCGGGCGCGCCAGTTCACCGGTTGGGAAACCAGCGCCGGGCCGAGCGGCTGCCAGACGGTGCTGGTGAGGTAGTGCCAGATCACGAGGCAGGTCGGGGCCAGCGTCAGACCGCCTGTGAGGGTCAGCAGCAGGGCGTTGAGCATCTCCTTCTCGCCGACCCACGGAAGCGACTGCAGCAGCGCGGCGGCAATCAGCGCCGCCCCCTGACGCAGCAGCGTGCGCCAGTCGCGCTGGTGACGGTAGCGGGAAATCAGCGCAACCGGGAGAAGCGTGAGCAGGCTTCCGGTCATCAATAAGGGTAAGTGCGCCAGGGCCACTTCCTGCGCCAGCCAGACCAGCATCAGCCATTCAGCACCGAGCAAAACGGGCCAGTAGCCGCGCGGGCACTGGAGCATTAGCCCCAGACGCAGGCCGAAGGGAAACAGCAGTACAGCCAGCTCCGGGCGTTCCACCAGGTGCAGGCTGATGCTCCACAGGCAGAACCAGGCGGCGGAGAAGATAAAAAAGCTGGCGACAACGGCGATCAGCCGTGAAAAAGCGGAACTCATTGCCAGCTGTCGAACATGCGGCGCGCCAGCTCGACGTCGTTGCTGACGTTGAGTTTTTCCATCAGGTTGGCGCGGTGAACGTGCACGGTTTTCGGGGACAGTTCCAGCTCGGCGGCAATTTCTTTTACCGACATTCCCTGCGCGAGTTTTTCCGCAACCTGGCGTTCGCGCTTGGTGAGCGGGTCCTGACGTCCGGCCGCCAGCTTGATGGCGATATCCGGCGTTAAATAGCAGCCGCCGGTGGAAACAGTGCGGACGGCGGCGATCAGCTCGTCCGGGCTACAGCGTTTAGAGAGGAAACCGCGCGCGCCCGCGTTGAGCGCCTGCTCGACCAGCGCCGGGCTGTCGTGGACCGACAGCATAATCGTCGACATCCCTTTCGGCAGTTGGCTTAGCAACTCCAGCCCGGAGAGATCCGGCATCGAGATGTCGCAGATACAGACCTGCACCCCGCGCCCCGGCAGGCCCGCCAGCGCCTCACGACCGGAACCAAACTCGGCCACGACCTGAAAATCCGGTTCGAGGTTCAGAAGCTGGGCAAAGCCGGAGCGGACGATAAGGTGGTCGTCGATGAGAGCGATGGTGGTCATGGTTTGATCCTGATGCGTGAACACGCCGGATGGCGGCGTAAACGCCTTATCCGGCCTACGTGTAAAGTCCTTGTAGGCCGGATAAGCGCAGCGCCATCCGGCAAAAGCCTCTTACCTTAAGTGATTTACTCAAAAAACACCGCAATTTTGTTAAACATGGTGGGATCGGACTGATTGCGCGCCACTTTGGTGACATCTTCCAGCTTGTCGATCTGCGCCATCATCTGCTCCAGACGCTGATCGTCATTGACCAGTAGCCAGATGCGGCTGTGCTCGCTGCCCTGAATCGGCAGACAGAGAATGCCTTCCACGTTAAACGCCCGACGGGCAAACAGCCCACAAACGTGCGTCATGACGCCAGGGTGGTTGCGGACGGTGAGTTCCAGAATGACGTTATCATGTTGTTTCTGCATGGTTTATTCTCCCACCATCTCAGTATTTGCCGCTCCCGGCGGCACCATCGGATACACTTTTTGTTCAGGGTCGATACGCACGTGGATCAGCGCCGGGCCGGGGCGAGAAATCGCCGCCTGCAGCGCCGCGTGGGCATCCTCTTCGGCGTTCAGATCGCAGGTGTGCAGGCCAAAGCCGGCGGCAATCTGCATAAAGTTAATCATCCCCGGATAGGTCGCCGCAAACACGCCCTGCTTGTAGAACAGGCTCTGCTGCTGGTGCACCAGCCCCAGCGCCTCGTTGTTCATCAGGATAATTTTCACGTCTAACTGGTTTTCGGCCGCAGTCGCCATCTCCTGAATGTTCATCATCAGGCTGCCGTCGCCGGAGAAGCAGATGACCTTGCGGTCCGGATTGGCGAGCGCCGCGCCCACGGCTGCGGGCAGGCCAAAGCCCATGGTGCCCAGACCGCCGGAGGTCAGCCACTGGCGCGGACGGTTCAGCGGGTAGGCCTGGGCTGTCCACATCTGGTGCTGACCCACGTCGGTGGTGATAATCGCGCTGTCGTCCACGCAGGCGGCCACGGCGTTGATCAGCCCGTAGTGGCTCAGCGGGTCGCCTTCGGTTGGGATGGCGCCCGGGAACTCGCGCTGCAGATCGGCCACCAGCTGACGCCAGTCGGCGCGGTCGGTTGCCGCGGTTTGCGGAATCAGCTGCGCCAGCACTTCAGCCACGTCGCCCTGAATCGCCACGTGCGGCTGCTTGATTTTACCCAGCTCGGCGCGGTCGATATCCACGTGAATGATCTTCGCGTTTGGGCAGAACTGCTCGGTTTTGCCAATCGCCCGGTCATCAAAACGTGCGCCCATAACGATCAGCAAATCAGCCTCTTGCAGGATGTAGTTAGTGCTGCGCGCGCCGTGCATGCCCAGCATGCCTAATGACAATGGGTGCGCTTTTGGCAGCATGCCCAGCGCCATCAGGGTCATGGTGGTCGGCAGGTTGGCTTTCTCTGCAAACTGGCGGATTTCATCCGCGGCGTTGATAGCCCCGCCGCCCAGATAGAGCACCGGACGCTTGGCGGCGTTAATCATGGCGGCGGCATCGCGCACGCTCTCAGCGCTGAATTCCGGCGCAGGAGCACGGTCGCCCGGCTCCGGCAGAACGTCGATCTCGATCTCTGCGGTCTGGACATCCTTAGGAATGTCTATCCACACCGGGCCCGGGCGGCCAGACTGCGCAATGCGGAACGCATCGCTGATAACCTGAGGCAGCTCGCTGATATCGCGAACTAAATAGTTATGTTTGGTGATGGGGATAGAGATGCCGTAGGTATCCACTTCCTGGAACGCATCGGTGCCGATCATCGAGGACGGTACCTGGCCGGTAATGCAGATCAGCGGAATGGAGTCGAGGCGCGCGTCGGCGATGGCGGTCACCAGGTTGGTTGCGCCCGGGCCGCTGCAGGCCATGCAGACCGCCGGTTTGCCCTGCGTACGCGCCATGCCCTGAGCGATAAAGCCTGCCCCCTGCTCGTGACGCGCCAGCACGTGGCGGATCTGCGTGCTTTGGCTCAACGCATCGTACAGCGGCAGCACCGTGCCGCCCGGGATACCCGCAACGGTAGTGATGCCCTGTCGTTCCAGCAGATGAACGATCAGCTGCGCGCCGGTGAAACGCGTCTTCGTGGATGTTGTGCCCGAAATTGCCATGCTCCAGTCCTTTTCTTCTGGGCCGACTTTCCGGGGAGGCTCTTAAACGAAAAACCCCACCCGGTTTGCGCCGGCGGGGTTTTGGATTCGTGTGTTGATCCAGTCCCTACGGCGCATTGCCGACGACCACCACCACACGCACGACGACCACTGCGGCTGGTTGCGCAGTTTTTAGTAGGGTCGAAGTGAAGATGGATGAAGTCATTGGGGACCTGTGTTTGGAATCATTGATTGAATTTATACAAACACAGGTTTTCGGGCATGACAATGGAAATATTTTCATCTGAGTAAAAATGCGTCAGGGATCACGTTTCGTTTGTTGAGTGATAACTCTCAAAAAGTCGGTTTTTACTCACTCAATAAAAAGCGCAGGTGATACCCCAAACCTCGCTGCCAGCTTTTTAATATGGTTCAGAGTAAGCTGTCTCTGACCATTCAGAACCCGTGAAACCATCGATTTACTGCCAATTTCATCCTGAAAATCCGATATCGTCAGGTTGTACTGATCCATCAAGGTTCTTAAAACCGCAATACCGACGGGAACGGACTCCATCTCCTTGCGTAATGCGACTATCTCCGGCCGACTGGCTTCGTAACGGCTAATCCTGGCGCACACAATATCCAGCAAGGGGCTATCGGGCTCGTTCATAAGAAGATACTCAACCAGCTCAAGCGCATCCTTATAATCTTTCTCGCTCGGCTGTTCACCCAGTAAAGGAACGGCCGCAACAAGGGCATGCGTAGCTTTCATTGCATCAGCGACGATCATCATTTCTTCCCCTTAGTGCGATGTTTCTCCGTAAAACGGTCATATTCCTTATGAGTAAAAACATGGCGCACATAAAACTTTTGGCTTTCAAAGAATATGAGAGCCACTACTCTGAGATTGTTGTTTGCAATATCAATAACATAATGCTTATCCAGATACTTAAAGTTATCCAGCGTCGGAAACAGTTTTTTCAGCGCAGCAGGTGTTGGGCAATGGCTCTTTTCGATGGTGCGACCCAAAAAAAGGAGTTCTTCCTTGTGCTGCGGAAACTGGGTTACCGCATCCAAAATAGCTTTCATAGAGATTAAATGCATACTGCATGCCTGCCGCGTCCGTTGCCATTATGGCATCCATTGCCAATAAGTCAACAGACATCTTTTTTGAGCAGACCAGAAAACAAAAAACCCCGCCTAAGCGAGGTTTTTATCAGGTTTTTGCGGTTGGTCGCCGCAGAACACACTGTGTTACGTCAACGCAAAAAGTATACGCGATCGAAGAGGAACGCGCAATTCCGGCACGGATTTTGACGTTTTTGAGTATGGATCGCCTTCCAAATTTTGTCCATAAAATACTGTTCATGCATACAGTATTTATCTATACTGAGGGTGTTCGCAGTGAGCGAGGGGGCCGCAGTTCTACCGGCGCAACGAAGTCCTGGCTGAAACGGGTGGTGCCGTCAGTGCCTTAACCCCCTGAAGTGAGCACACTGTGTTACGTCAATCCAGGTGCTGGCAACAGGCGGCGGAAAGGTACGCCAGCATCGTGCTCCTTTTAACCAAAAGGAGACGCGTATGAGCGTAGTGGATATGGTGATACTTATCCTCAAACTCATTGTTGCAGTACTGCAACTGCTTGATGCTGTCCTGAAATTCCTTCGGTAATTCAGGTTCAAGTCGCACCTGAGAGGGGCGGGCAACCGCCCCTCTTTAATAACGAGGGAATGCTATGTCGCGTCTGTTAATTGAGCCTGTCACACCGGATGAGCCGGGATATATTGCCCTGAAGGCGGAAAGTATCGCATTGAATTTCAACATGCTGCGCAGGCTGGAAGAGAACTGGCAGCGCGGTGAGAACCGCTTTAACGCACCGGGTGAAAAGCTGCTGGGTGCGTTTCTTAACGGTAAGCTGGTCGGCGTATGCGGCCTCAACCGCGATCCGTTCAGCCAGCAGCCGCGCGCCGGGCGTATTCGCCATCTCTACGTCAGCGAGAAGTGTCGCGGGCTGGGCATTGGCAAACAGCTGTTGACCGTGGTCATGGCCGATGCCAGCATCTGGTTTGATTTCCTGAATACCCATGCGCCGGACAGTGCCTGCGGGTTTTATAATCGGGCGGGTTTTACGATGGTCTCAGACGAACCGCGGGTGACGCACCGCCTTTTTTGTGCGGTGTAACCGGCTGGCAGCATCAGGATGTGAATGTTACAGTTGAGTGACAATTCATCACCCGATACGCCATGACCCTCACCGTATTCTGCATTTTGCTCTTCGCCGCGCTGCTGCATGCCAGCTGGAACGCCATCGTTAAGGCCGGAACGGACAAGCTCTATTCCGCAATAAGCGTCAGCGGCTCCGCCACGGTTATCGCTCTGGTCTTACTGCCGTTTTCTCCACAGCCATCTGCTGCGAGCTGGCCGTTTTTGATTGTCTCCTGTGCCTTACAGGTTGTGTACACCGTGCTGGTCGCGAAGACCTATCAGGTCTCTGACATGAGCCAGACCTATCCGCTGATGCGCGGCACCGCCCCGCTGCTGGTGGCGCTGATCAGCGTGCTGGCGCTCGGCGATAGCCTCTCATGGCTCGCCTGGTCCGGCATTGGCGTGATCTGCCTGTCGATTCTCATTATGGCGATGCATGGCCGTATGCAGTCACGCAAAGGGATCTGGCTCGCGCTGCTGAACGCCTGTTTCATCGCAGGCTATACGCTGGTGGACGGCACCGGCGTGCGGTTATCGGACACCGCGCTGGGCTATACGCTGTGGACCTTCTTTATGAACGGCTTCTGCCTGCTGAGCTGGGCAATGGTGGCACGTCGGCGCGAGGCGTCCGGCTACCTGCGCCTGCACTGGAAAAAGGGATTGCTCGGCGGCGTTGGTACCATGGGATCTTACGGTCTGGCGCTTTGGGCAATGACGCAGGCCCCGCTGGCAGTGGTCGCGGCGCTGCGTGAAACCTCAATTCTCTTTGGGGCACTGATCGCATTTGTCCTTTTAAAAGAGAAGGTTGCGGGTTTGCGCATCGTGGCGGCGCTGGGTATTGCCGGCGGTGCTATTCTGCTGCGCCTGGCGTAAATCACTGGCAACATTAGTTGCCGTTCTTGTTTACAAATCCTGCCTTCCCCATTTTTTTCATTCACCACGACAATGCTTAAATTGTCATCTCTCTGTGGTAGATTCCTCGCGCATTTATGGGAATGCGCAGTCACTTATTCTTCATTTTTCTCTTTTGGCAAAAGTATTCAGCGACATGAAAAAACAAAGGAACGTTAACTTATTGTTGATGCTGGTGTTACTGGTGGCCGTCGGTCAGATGGCGCAAACCATCTACATTCCGGCGATTGCCGACATGGCAAAGGAACTTAACGTCCGCGAGGGCGCAGTGCAGAGCGTGATGGCAGCGTACCTGCTGACCTATGGCGTTTCGCAACTCTTTTACGGCCCGCTGTCCGACCGCGTCGGGCGTCGTCCGGTGATCCTGGTGGGTATGAGCATTTTCATGGTGGCAACCGTGATTGCGATGATGACCCATAACCTGACCGTATTGATTGCCGCCAGCGCCTTACAGGGTGTCGGAACCGGCGTCGGCGGGGTGATGGCGCGAACCTTACCGCGCGATATGTATCAGGGCACCCAGCTCCGTCATGCCAACAGCCTGTTGAACATGGGTATTCTGGTCAGCCCGCTTCTCGCCCCGCTGATTGGCGGCCTGCTGGACACGATGTGGTCCTGGCGCGCCTGCTACGCCTTCCTGCTGATGCTGTGCATCATTGTCACCTTCAGCATGGCGCGCTGGATGCCGGAAACGCGCCCGCAGGACGCGCCGCGCACGAAGCTCATCACCAGCTACAAAACGCTGTTCGGTAACGGCGCGTTTACCTGCTACCTGCTGATGCTAATCGGCGGTCTGGCGGGTATCGCGGTGTTTGAAGCCTGCTCCGGCGTGCTGCTGGGCGCGGGGCTGGGTCTGAGCAGCATGGTCGTAAGTATTCTGTTTATTCTGCCGATCCCGGCGGCATTCTTCGGCGCGTGGTTTGCCGGACGCCCGAACAAACGCTTCTCTACCCTGATGTGGCAATCGGTGATCAGCTGTCTGCTGGCGGGTCTGATGATGTGGATCCCGGGGCTATTTGACGTGATGTCGGTCTGGACGCTGCTCATCCCGGCGGCGCTATTCTTCTTCGGCGCGGGCATGCTGTTCCCGCTCGCCACCAGCGGCGCGATGGAGCCGTTCCCGTTCCTTGCTGGCACGGCTGGCGCGCTGGTGGGCGGTTTGCAGAACATCGGTTCCGGCGCGCTGGCCTGGCTCTCGGCCATGATGCCGCAGACCGGGCAGGCTAGTTTGGGTTTGTTGATGACGCTGATGGGGCTGCTGATTTTACTGTGCTGGCTGCCGCTGGCGTCGCGTGTCCCGCATCACGAGCAGCCAGTTTAACCGCATGATGGCCCGGCTTCTCGCCGGGCTTTTCACAGACGGGCGCAATCATCACCTGTAGTAACGGCTCTGGCGCAGGCCGCCAGGCGCCCTCTTCCCCGTCGTAAAACTGGAAGTCCGCGTTCAACGCATACGGGATTTTCGCCTTTTGCAGCTCGCAGGCCATAAAGGTGGCGAAGGCCAGCTGCGAAACGGTTGGCGTGAGGTGGTTTGACTCCCCCACGCCCCAGCCCCCGACCCAGCTAACGTGCCCGGTTTTTTGCTGCCAGCGCAGCGCGGTATTGATGCGATTATGGATAGCCGCTTTCTCCGCCGCCGTGCCGGACGTCCACGGGTATTTACCGCTATTTTTCAGCGGCCCCCACGGGAAAATATGCCACTCCGCCAGCAGGTAGTTTTGACTGTGCGCAGGCAGCTTCAGGCTGGATAAATCCTCCGGCGCGGCACGCAGGCGTGGCGCAATGAAGATCATGCGCTGCGGGTCAATATCGTGGATCGCTTTAATGGTTTTTTCATACACGCGGTTTAGCGACGTGAGGTTGTGGTTAAGCTTGTCGGCGGGCTCATAAATGAGATCAAAACCCAGCAGTGGGTAGCTCTGACCGAAATAGTGCGCCACGGCAATCCACCAGTTGATCGTCTCTTTCTCGTTATCGGCTTTTGGGTCGTTTTTATATTCATCAGCCTGATAAGCGACTATCGGGATCACGCCATACTGCTCGCAGGCTTCTACCAGCTTGCGCAGGTGGATCAGCCGCGCTTCCGTCGGCTCATCGGCCACGCGGATGCGCACGTGGGTAATGCCTTTTGCACGAAAATCCCGTACCACTAGCGGGTCGAATTCACGTATGCCGCGCTCGGTACGCGCCCAGTCCACATCCATCCCGACGCCCAGCTGCTGCGCATAATGGGCAGCCGTCAGCGGCGGCTCAGCGGCAATCGCCCAGCAGGAAGAGATAAGCAACACAGTGGCAATAAAAGGCTTTAACACGGTTTACCCTGGATAAATCGAAAGCATTACCTGTATTTAGCACGCTTTTTCACATTTGGTGTAGAGCGAAAGCGTAATAATTCGTCAACCTGCCAGCTCTTTCAGCCAGCCGATAAAGGCATCTATTTTCGGCCACTGACGGCCAGAAAGCGTCGAGATATAGTAGTGCTGATGGCATTTCAGGGTCTTTTCACCAAACGGGGCGATAAGCTCGCCCCGTTCGAGCCGTTTCTGCACCAGCCGCTTTCTCCCCATCGCGACGCCTACGTGGTTGATGGCCGCAATAATCGCTAAATCGGAACGATCAAAGCCAATGCCCGACGATGGCGGCATATTCACCGCAAAGTGCTGCGCCCAGCTCAGCCACTCATCCGTACCGGAATCATTGCTCCAGGCCTGACGGTCGTGCAGCAGCGTGCAGTGGCTGAGGTTCTCGGGGTTTTTCAGCAGTTCATGCTCGCGGGCATACTGCGGCGAGCAGACGGGCAGAATCTCCTCGTCCATCAGGAAGTGATGTGAGAGGTGGTTTGGCGGCGTATCGTCGAAATAGAGCGCCAGATCGACGCCCGTTCGCTGCATATTAACGTAATCATTGCCGGTCAGGATGGTGAGTGAGATCGACGGGTAGCGGCGGGTAAAGTCCCCCAGCATGGGCACCAGCCAGCACTGGGCAATCGACGGGCGGGAGTAAACCGTCAGCGTGCCGGAGAGCGCCTGGTTTTTGATATCCAGGATCTCCTGATTCAGGGTGTCGAGGGACGTTTTTAGCGTCCAGTAAACGCGCTTGCCTTCCTGCGTCAGCTCGACTTTACGGTGCGAGCGAACAAACAGCTGAATGCCCAGCTCCTCTTCCAGCAGGTTAATGCGGTGGCTCACCGCGCTGGGGCTGAGCGACAGCTCCGCCGCCGCCAGGGCGAAGGACTCATGCCGGGCAGCCACTTCAAAGGTGTACATTTTCGACAACTGCCAGCCGTTTAGCAGCCGGTTTCTGGCTTCATTTGCATCGGTCATCACAATTCTCGCGCGTGGTATCTGCGCTCAGCATACCGCTCAAGGATGAATTTATGTGAACCTAATACGAGTTAAGTGCACTTTTTAGAACGCAGTCACTTAGTTGATCCAATCTGGCTCACCTGAACGCCAATTTATATCGTTTGTCAGCCCACGCCGTTTTTTCGTCCAATACCCACAGATGACATAAGGGTGAGGTGAGATATGGGATCTCAGGTCTGGGTTGTGGCAACGCTGCTGGTCAGCATTGTGTTGATTGTTTTAACCATCGTAAAACTGAAGTTTCACCCGTTCCTCGCGCTGCTGCTGGCGAGCTTTTTCGTCGGCGCGATGATGGGGATGAGCCCGCTGGATATGGTGAACGCCATCGAGAGCGGAATTGGCGGTACGCTGGGCTTCCTGGCGGCGGTGATTGGTCTGGGCACCATTCTCGGCAAGATGATGGAAGTCTCCGGCGCGGCCGAGCGCATCGGGATCGCACTGCAGCGCTGCCGCTGGCTGTCGGCGGACGTGATTATGGTGCTGGTGGGCCTTATCTGCGGCATTACGCTGTTTGTGGAAGTGGGCGTAGTACTGCTGATCCCGCTGGCGTTTTCCATCGCCAAAAAGACCAACACGTCGCTGCTCAAGCTGGCCATTCCGCTCTGTACCGCGCTGATGGCGGTGCACTGCGTAGTGCCGCCGCATCCGGCCGCGCTGTTTGTGACCAATAAATTAGGCGCGGACGTCGGAACGGTCATTGTTTACGGTTTGATGGTGGGCCTGATGGCCTCTCTGGTCGGCGGCCCGCTGTTCCTGAAACTGCTCGGCAACCGTCTGCCGTTTAAACCGGTTCCGGCGGAATTTTCAGACCTGAAGGTGCGGGAAGAGCACACCCTGCCGTCGCTGGGCGCCACGCTGTTCACGGTGCTGCTGCCGATTGCCCTGATGCTGGTGAAAACCATCGCCGAGCTGAATATGGCAAAAGAAGGTACGCTGTATACGCTGCTGGAGTTTATCGGCAACCCGATCACCGCCATGTTTATCGCCGT
Organism: Enterobacter sp. RHBSTW-01064; assembly: GCF_014103035.1. Taxonomy (NCBI): domain Bacteria; kingdom Pseudomonadati; phylum Pseudomonadota; class Gammaproteobacteria; order Enterobacterales; family Enterobacteriaceae; genus Enterobacter; species Enterobacter sp. RHBSTW-01064. Next base: position 325,039 of record NZ_JABXOU010000003.1, read on the forward strand.
GTTTGTTGCCTACTACCTGCTGGGGATCCGCCAGCATATGGGCATGGGCACAATGCTGACGCACACCGAGCACGGCTTCGGCTCTATCGCCAACATTTTGCTGATTATCGGCGCGGGCGGCGCGTTTAACGCCATTCTCAAAACCAGCGGACTGGCGGACTCGCTGGCGCATATTCTCTCGAACCTGCACATGCACCCTATCCTGCTCGCCTGGCTGGTGGCGCTGGTGCTGCATGCCGCCGTCGGCTCCGCCACGGTCGCGATGATGGGCGCCACGGCGATCGTCGCGCCGATGCTGCCGCTCTACCCGAACGTCAGCCCGGAGATCATCACCATTGCCATCGGTTCCGGCGCCATTGGCTGCACGATCGTGACCGATTCTCTCTTCTGGCTGGTGAAGCAATACTGCGGCGCGACCCTGAATGAGACCTTCAAATACTATACGACGGCGACCTTTATCGCCTCGGTGCTTGCACTTGGCGGCACATTCCTGCTTTCCTTCATTATCTGAGCGCGAAGAGACGTACTATGGAAAACGCAACTATCACTACTTTAACCGCACAGTTTCCTCTGGTTGAGGATCTGGTTGCCCTGAAAGAAACCACCTGGCTTAACCCGCGCACCACGACGCTTGCAGAAGGGTTGCCCTATGTCGGGCTGACCAAAGCCGACGTGGACGACGCCCACGCGCGCCTCAACCGCTTCGCGCCGTATCTGGCGAAAGCCTTCCCGGAAACGGCGGCAACGGGCGGGATTATCGAATCCGAACTGGTCGCCATTCCGGCGATGCAAAAGCGGCTGGAGAAAACGTCCGGCAAGGCCATTCCCGGCACCCTGCTGCTGAAAAAAGACAGCCATCTGCCGATTTCCGGCTCGATTAAAGCGCGCGGTGGCATCTATGAGGTGCTGACCCATGCGGAAAAACTGGCGCTGGAAGCCGGGTTGCTGAGCATCGACGACGACTACAGCATTCTGCTGGAGCCGCGCTTTAAGGACTTCTTCAGCCAGTACAGCATTGCGGTAGGCTCAACCGGCAACCTTGGGATGTCCATCGGCATTATGAGCGCATGCATCGGCTTTAAGGTGACGGTACATATGTCTGCCGACGCCCGCGAGTGGAAGAAAGCCAAACTGCGCAGCCACGGCGTCATCGTCGTGGAATATGAGCAGGATTACGGCGTGGCGGTAGAGCAGGGACGAAAAGCGGCGGAAAGCGATCCGAACTGTTTCTTTATCGATGATGAAAACTCCCGCACCCTGTTCCTGGGCTACGCCGTTGCAGGCGAGCGCCTGAAGGCGCAGTTTGCCGAACAGGGCCGGGTAGTGGATGCGGAGCATCCGCTGTACGTCTACCTGCCGTGCGGCGTCGGCGGCGGCCCTGGCGGCGTGGCGTTTGGCCTGAAGCTGGCCTTTGGCGATAACGTTCACTGCTTCTTCGCGGAGCCAACGCACTCACCGTGCATGCTGCTGGGCGTCTACACCGGCCTGCACGATGAGATTGCCGTGCAGGATCTGGGCATTGATAACGTGACGGCAGCGGACGGCCTGGCGGTAGGACGCGCCTCCGGCTTCGTGGGCCGCGCGATGGAGCGCCTGCTCGACGGGTTCTATACGCTTTCCGACCAGAGCATGTACGACATGCTCGGCTGGCTGGCGCAGGAGGAAGGGATCCGTCTGGAACCGTCGGCGCTGGCAGGCATGGCCGGGCCGGTGCGCGTTCATTCGCATACCAACGTTACCCACCTGGTGTGGGCGACCGGCGGCGGGATGGTGCCGGAAGACGAGATGGCGAAGTATCTGGCTAAAGGGAAGTAATTATGCCGGGTGGCGGCTGCGCCTTACCCGGCTTACAGCTGCAAAATTTGTTGAATGTGGGTTACCGCAAACAGCAGTGACAGCGATAGCACGGCCAGGGCGATGAGGAACTTATCCCGCACCGCCTTCGGCTGTACAAAGTCATTCTGCGCCACGTCCATCAGGTTACGGCTGCGGGTATAGCGCCATAAAATGATAGCCACCAGCGCCAGCACAACCACTGAGATCCAGAATGGCACCCCCGTCCGGTGCCAGTTGTGCTTAATCGCCAGGGCAATCAGCGCGCCATACCCCAGCAGCGTTCGCAGCCACGCGAGCGACGTCCGCTCTGGCTGCAGGCCGGGGTCCGCTTCGCGTCGCGCTTTGCGGCTATCCGCCATAGAACACCAGCACCATTACCACGCCCGCCACCGTCAGCAGAATCGTGCTGATAATCAACAGCCCGCGCGTATAGGGCAGATCCTGCTTCAGACGCATCGCCTTCTCATTGCGCAGCCAGCGCAGGTAGCCATAAATCGCCAGCACGCCCGCGAACAGGCACAGCAGCAGCGCCAGCACTTCACGGATCAGCGGCGTGGCGAAATCCGGCGCGAGCTGATCGAGGCCCACCCCTGCGGCAAGAAAGCCCAGCGCGGTGCGGATCCACGCTAAAAAAGTGCGTTCATTAGCCAGAGAGAAGCGGTAGTCCGGCGCTTCACCGAGGCGGGAAATTTTCATGAAGGTTCCTTGTCGTGCTACGGGCAGGCTTCAGCATAGCGTAAATCGACAAGGACAAGGAGACCGGCATCGGGCGATGCCGGTCAGGACGATTAATGCAGCTCTGGCCAGTATGCTTTGTTGGCCTCGATCAGATCATCCAGAATCGCTTTCGCGACGGACGCGCTCGGCACGGTTTTCGACAGGGTGATAGCCTGCCAGAGTTTCTGGTACGAGCGCTGCTCCCAGGCATCCACCACCAGTTTTTCCACCGCCACCTGCTGGCTCATCAGCCCTTTCTGGAAGTGTGGAATATCGCCCACCGTGAGCGGCTCCGGTCCGTTATGGCCCACCAGGCACGGGATCTCCACCATCGCGTCGGCATCGAAGTTATGGATGGCCCCGTTGTTTGGCACAATCAGCAGCATCCGCTCCTGGGTGTTGAAGGCAATCGCGGTTGCCAGATCGACGATGTACGACGCGTGTTCGTCGATTTCCAGCTCGCCGGCGGAGGATTTTCCCGCCTCGATAATCGCCCGGCAGGAACTGAACACGTGCTTCTCACGGTGATCCATGACCTCATTGGCGCGGGTGCGTTCCGGGTTGGAATGCGCGACCACGTAGTCCGGGAACAGGTAATACTTCAGGTAGGTGTTCGGCATGGTGTCCGGATCCAGCGCCTGCACGTCTTTTGCTTTGGCAAAGGTATCGTTCCAGCTCGCTTCGGTATGCGCATCTTCCGAAGGCGGAACATAGCCGTTTTTCGCCACGTATTCGCGCAGTTTCGGCATAAGATCGTTGCCGTTCAGGTCTTCAATCGACGTCCACCAGCCGAAGTGGTTCAGGCCGTAGTAGCGCACGCGCATCTCTTTGCGGTCCTTGAGGCCGACAATCTGCGCCATGCGCCCTTCAATGCCGATCGGCATATCGCAGATGTTGAGGATTTTGGCGTTCGGGCGCAGGCGGCGCGTGGCTTCCGCGACAATCGCCGCCGGGTTGGAGTAGTTCAGCATCCACGCGTTCGGGGAGTACTGCTCCATATAGTCCACCAGCTCCAGCACGCCGCCGATAGAGCGCATGCCGTAGGAAATCCCGCCAGGTCCGCAGGTTTCCTGGCCCAGCACGCCGTGGCGCAGCGGAATTTTTTCATCTTTTTCACGCATCGGGTATTTGCCCACGCGGATATGCGCCATCACGAAATCCACATCGCTAAACGCCGCTTTAGGATCGGTGGTGTAGCTGAACTCAATCTCCGGCGCCTGCTCCCTGAGGATGATTTTGCACGCTTCGGCGATGGTTTCCTGACGTGCGCCGTCGTTGTCATAAAATTTCAGGGCGCGCAGCGGGAAACGGTCACGGTTGGCTAACAGCATCAGGACGATACCAGGCGTAAAGGTGCTGCCGCCGCCTGCAATGACAACTGAGAATTTTTTCATGATATAGCCTCTGTCAGGGTGGTTTGTTCATTTGTTAAAGGAGTTTTCATCAGCGATTCCAGCTGGTCACGCACCTGAGGAACGTGCAGGCCGACAATCACCTGAATGCCGTTGCCGCGTCGCACCACGCCGTGGGCGCCGAGGGCTTTGAAGACGTCATCGCTTTGGGTTTTCGCCATATCGACCAGGGCGATACGCAAGCGGGTGGCGCAGTTGTTGATGCTTTCGATGTTCGCCGCGCCGCCGAGCGCCTGAAGGAACCCGGCAGCCTGCCCGACCTGCTGGCTGGCCGCTGCCGGGGCGGTGGTTTGCCCGCGCGCCGCCTTATAGTCGGCCTTGCTGTAGAGTTTGATTTCGCTCTCTTCCCGGCCCGGCGTTTTCAGGTTCAGACGTTCGATCAGCGTTTTGAAGACCACGAAGTAGATCCCGGTGAAGCAGACGCCGATGCCGATCTGGGTGAATACCGTCGAGGCGTGGTTATGGAACATCGGGATCCAGTTTTGCGGCAGGAACTGGTCCAGCAGGCCGCCGCCCATGTTCCCGACCACGCCGAAGGCGTACATCACCGTTGCCATGGTGGCTGCCAGCACGGCGTGCACGGCAAACAGCAGCGGCGAAATAAACAGGAAGGTGAATTCGAGGGGTTCAGTGATGCCCACCAGCACGGCGGTGAGCGTAGCCGGGACCAGCAGGCCCGCCACCTTGACGCGGTTTTCCGGCGACGCGGTGTACCAGATAGCGAATGCAATCCCCACCGAGCCAAACACTTTTGAGTTGCCGTGCAGCGCGAACCCGCCTTCCGGGAAGAGGGTTTTCAGCGGCAGGGTGCTTTGGCTGAATTCCTGAAGGTGCTGCGCCCAGTAGACCTGAATGCCGCCTTCTACCGCCGCCGGGCCGAAGATAAACGGACCGTAGACGAAGTGGTGCAATCCGGTTGGGATCAGAATGCGTTCCAGGAAGGTATACACCCACACGCCCAGCGCACCGGCAGAGCGCAGGAACGCCTGCAGGGACTCGATGCCCATCTGCACTTTCGGCCAGCCCAGCAGCGTCAGCCAGGCGCAGGGGATCATGACGAAGAACGCGAGGATAACGACGAAGGAGCTGCCCTGGAAAATCCCCAGAAAGACCGGCAGCGGCTTGTCGAAGTAGCGGTTGTGGATGGCGGTGACGATGCCTGAAATCACAATGGCGCCGATGATGCTGGTATCGAGCGTTTTGATCCCGGCAATCATCGCCAACCCGCTACCCGCCGTCGGTTCGGCGGAGAAATCGACGCCAAAGAAGTGGCCCCAGGTCATCCCCATCGCGTTAATGAAGTAGTTCCAGGTCAGGAAGCTAATCAGCACCGCCAGACAGGCGCGGCCCTGCGCCTGCTTCGCCAGGCCAATCGGCAGGCCGACGGCAAAAATCAGCGGCATATTGCGAAACACCGCCCAGCCGCCCTCTTCAATGATGTGAACGATCTGCGCGAAAAGATGATCGGGGGCGGTTAAGGCTTCGCCAACAAACAGCGGGTTGCGAAGCATGATGGCGATTCCCACCACGATCCCGGCGAACGGAAACAGCAACACCGGGGTAAACATGGCACCGCCAAAACGTTGTATTTGACTGAGCATTTTTTAATCCTCATGAAACAACCTGTAGGGGTAGAGGCCTTTATGGTTTTTTGCTGGCCTGAGGTGAGCATAAGAACTTACTGATGCGCGAACATGGCGTGCCGCTGCGATTCGTGATCCCATTCATGGTTTTATTTTGACCAATCAGGTCTACTTTTAGCGGTAAACATGGACATGTCAGAACACAATCCACGCGCTAATAAGGGCAGAGAGGTCTACTGGTGATCTACAAATCTATCGCCGACAGATTGCGGCTGCGGCTGAATTCATCGGACTACAACATCGGCAGCCCGCTGCCGGGCGAAAAAGCGCTGGCGCAGGAGTTTGGCGTGGCGCGAATGACCATCCGCAAGGCGCTGGATCTGCTGGTGAGTTGGGGGTTGGTTGAGCGGCGGCACGGCAGCGGAACCTTTGTGTCGCGCAAAGACGTCCACCACGAAACCACCAACCTGACCGGGCTGGTGGAGGTGCTGCGTCAGCAGGGAAAAGAGGTGCAGAGTAAGGTGCTGCAGTTCGAAGTGATGCCCGCCCCGCCCGCCATCGCCAGCCAACTGCGGATTCAGGTGGATGAGCGGATCTATTTTTCCCGGCGGGTGCGCTACGTGGACGGGAAGCCGCTGATGCTGGAGGACAGCTTTATGCCGGTGAAGCTGTTCCGCAACCTCTCGCTGGCGCATCTTGAGGGGTCTAAGTTTGATTACATCGAGAAGGAATGTGGGATCACCATCAGCGGCAACTATGAGAGCCTGACGCCGGTGCTGGCAGATAAAACGCTGGCCGGTTATATGAACCTGCCGGAACAGACGCCACTGCTGCGCATTACCTCTCTCTCCTACAGCGACAGCGGCGAGTTCCTCAATTATTCCGTGATGTTCCGCAATACCAGTGATTACCAGGTGGACTACCATCTGCGGCGCATCCACCCGGACGACCTGCTAGCTCATCCCCCAGAACAGCACCGCCAGTAGCTGCGGGGTGATGATGCGCAGGAACATCACCAGCGGATAGACGGTGGCATAGGAGAGCGCGGCCGCGCCGCTGGTGGCGTGCAGGTTGTTGGCAAAGGCCAGCGCGGGCGGATCGGTCATGGAGCCCGCCAGCATCCCGCACAGGGTCAGGTAGTTCATTTTGGCGAACATCCGCGCCAGTATTCCCACCGTCAGCAGCGGGATCGCCGTGATGAATATGCCGTAGCCGACCCAGCTCATCCCTTCACCCTTGACCAGGGTATCGACAAAATCTCCACCGGATTTCAGCCCGACCACCGCCAGGAACAGCACGATGCCCAGCTCGCGCAGCGCCAGGTTGGCGCTCGGCGGCATAAACCAGTAGAGCTTCCCGATACAGCCGATACGCCCGAGGATCAGCGCCATAATCAGCGGCCCGCCCGCCAGACCCAGCTTGAGCGCCACCGGGAAGCCCGGCACGTACACAGGAATAGAGCCGAGCAGCACGCCGAGCCCGATGCCGATAAACACCGGCAGCATCTGCACCTGCTGCAGTTTTTGCTGGGCGTTACCCACCATATCCGCCACGGCGTCGATGGACGACGGGCGACCGACCAGGTTGAGGATATCCCCGAACTGCAGGCTGGCGTCCTGGCTGGCAACCAGTTCGACACCCGCACGGTTAAGGCGGGAGATCACCACGTCATAGCGCTCTTTCACCTGCAGATCGCGTATTTTCTTGCCCAACACCTTTTCATTGGTCACGACAACGCGCTCGACGCGCATATCGGTGCCGCGGGTTGAGAGCGATGTATCCACTTCCTGCCCAATCACCAGACGGGCGTTGTTTAAATCGCCGGGCTGACCGACCAGGTGCAGCAGATCGCCCTGCTGAATGACGGTGCCGGGCGCGGGTACCATCAGCATATCGTCACGCTTAAGGCGGGAGCAGATGATGTTAGCGCTGTTGAGGATCGGCACGTCCTGAATCGCCATATTGTTCAGGTTGGGGTTATCGACGCGAATATTGATGGTTTTGATCGGCATATGACCGTTGGTGAGCGTGGTTTCATGATCCATCGCCTCTTTTTCAACGTTGACGCGAAACAACACCCGCACCAGCCACATGGAGAGCAGAATGCCGCAAATCCCAAACGGATAGGCCATGGCGTAGCTCATCCCCATCTGGTCGACGATGCCGGGTTCGATACCCAAATCGCGCAGGATTTGCTGGCCCGCGCCGAGCGCTGGCGTGTTGGTGACCGCCCCGGAGAAAATGCCCAACACCACGGGCAGCGGGATATCGAAGATTTTGTGCAGAATTGCGGTGACCAGCCCGCCCATCACCACAATGCCGAGGGCAAACAGATTGAGTCGCAATCCGGAGACCCGAAGTGAAGCAAAAAAGCCCGGCCCGACCTGAATACCGATGGTATAAACGAAGAGGATCAGGCCGAACTCTTGAGTAAAGTGGAGCATTTCGGCGCTGAGGACCAGCCCGAGCTGGTCGGCAAAGTGCCCGACAAAAATGCCGCCAAACAGCACCCCGCCAATCCCAAACCCGACGCCACGTATTTTGATATTCCCTATCCACAGGCCAACAACAGCGACCAGGGCCAACACGCTGACGGTTAACGCGATATCACTCATGATCCACTTCCTGTGCATAACCTTAGTTATGCTAAGGATTCTCTCAGAGCCGGATGCGATTGTATGGGCGATGGCGCACAAAAAAGCCCTGCCGGGGCAGGGCTTCGTGCAGTCTGTGAGTATTGTCGGGTAGCGGCTGCGCCTTACCCGACCTACAGGAACGGCAGGATTTGTAGGCCGGGTAAGGCATAGCCGCCACCCGGCAAAAAAGTGAGTTAACTATTCAACGCCGGACGCTCGCTAATGGCGATACGCTGCGGCGCGATGGCTTCCGGCACGTTGCGGAGCAGGTCGATATGCAGCAGCCCGTTGGTAAACGTCGCGCCGGACACTTCCATATGGTCTGCCAGGGTAAAGCTCAGGCTAAACGGCTGATTAACCAGCCCCTGATGCAGCCATTTGGTCTCGGTCTCTTGTTTTTCCGGCGTCCCTTTCACGGTCAGACGCGTGCCTTCAAGCTGAATATCCAGATCGTCCTGGCGGAAGCCGGCCAGCGCAAGGGTGATGCGATAGTGGTTATCGTCGCTTTTTTCGATATTGTACGGCGGAAACGTCTGTTGCTCATTGCTGCTTTGCAGGGCGTTAGCCAGTTTGTCAAAACCAATCCACTGACGCAGCAGGGGGGATAAATCGTAGTTACGCATACTTAATCTCCTTCTGAGAAGCGAGTTCGGCACAGTTTAATTTTGTGCGCAGTTGTTCCTGCAAATCCTGATGGATTCGCATATGCTCCCGTTACGGCAAGCAATTCTGGGTGGGCCGCTCACGCGACCCGCGTAATTAGTTAATTTCGATACGGCGCGGTTTTTTCTCTTCCGGAATCACACGTTCCAGTTCGATAAACAGCAGGCCGTTAACCAGGTTCGCGCCTTTAACGTGAATGTTCTCGGCTAACTGGAACTTGCGTTCAAAGTTGCGCTCGGCGATGCCCTGATAAAGGTAGGTACGTTCTTTCTGCTCGGCCGTATGGGAACCTTTCACCACCAGCAGGTTGTCCTGCGCGGTGATCTCCAGTTCGTTTTCTGCAAAACCGGCGACGGCAATAGCGATGCGGTAGTGGTTTTCGTCAACCAGCTCAACATTGTATGGAGGGTAGCCGTTGCTCTGGCTTTGGTTATTTTCTAAATGGTTAAACAGGCGGTCAAAACCAATTGCAGAACGGTATAGCGGAGAAAGATCGAAGTTACGCATAAATAAAACTCCTGAAATCAGCGAGAAAATGTAGCCTTCCACCATGGACAGGCCTTTGTGCCCCCGAACACCCATCAGGCGAGTTCGTTATCGGCCACATTCTTAAAATGGGTCTGGATACGGGCTTTTCAAGCGTATTGATGTGAGATTTTTTTGCACTTTGCGGGTTGTCGCTTAGACTGGGACAACAGCACAAAGAGTTAAATTGCGATGGCTGCCACAGTGCGGGGTTTTCGGGCTATTCATTTAGGGTAAGGCCCGCTATAACCCTGAGTTGCAGGTCGATGCAGTGTTATTAACGATGACTGAGTGATGATGAAAAATGTTCTGATAAAGCTGACAGCGTTCAGCGGGGTGGTATTACTTTGCGGGTGCTCGAGCGTGATGTCTCACACCGGCGGTAAAGAAGGAACATATCCGGGGACGCGCGCCAGTGCGGCCATGATTTCCGATGACGACACAAACTGGGGAACCAAATCTCTGGTTATCCTGGATATGCCTTTCACGGCAGTCGCCGATACGCTGCTACTCCCGTGGGACATGTTCCGCACGGACAGTTCCGTGCGCTCACGCGTTGAGAAAAGCGAGCAGGAAAATCTGGCGACCAACGCCGTCATCCCGCCCGCTGCAATGCCCCCGCGTTAGTCCTCAGCGGTTTCCGTTAGCCACAGCTGGCGGAAACCGTCCGTCTCTTCCATCCAGGCGATAGAGCGCCCGTCAGGCGAGAACACGACCGCATCCGCAGACGGTGGATTGCCGCGATCGGACGTCAAAAACGTCACCTCTCCGGTCTGCGCGTCGCAGCAGGCGATCCGGTTTTCAAGCACACACCCCAGCATGTTCCCGGAAGGGTGCCAGTTGAACGCAGACTGAATCCCGCTCTCCGTATGGGTTAACTGGCGCGGCTCGCCGCCCTCGGGCGAGATTAACCACAGCTGAACCGTACCGTTTTCATCACGCATCAGAAAGGCAATCTGCGTCCCCTGCGGATTACTGCGTACCCAGTGGCGCGGCACGTTCACCAGCCCCGGATAACGGTTCTGGTGAGTGAAGGTCAATCGACGCTGCATCACCCCGGCAGGTGGCGCTGGCAGCGTCTCTGGCGTTCCCTGGAGCGGTGCATCACCCGCTCGTTTCCAGCCCTGCTCGTCCTGCGGTAACGCGACAATAAACAGCTCGGGTACTTTTTCGCCCTTTTCAGACAGCGTGTCGCCGATAAACGCCAGCCTGTCGTTGCCTACCCAGCCCTCTTCATAGGCACGGTTGATTTCATCGCTGCCCGGCTGTGGGTTGGGCGTGGTGCGGCTGACCAGCACGCTCCAGAAGGTTCCCGGATATTCACGCGGATGATTCCCCTGCGGGTTCACCGGGCCGAAAGGCGCAGCCACGCCGACGTTGCGTAAATCGAGCTTCGGATCGCGCTCGTGCAGCACGTGGTCGTTATAGGTGAAGCTGACGAGCTGCCCGTTCGGGCTAAAGACGTGCACATGGCTGCCGCCGCGCAGCGCGCCTGCGGTGTAGGGCGCAGTGATATCCATCGCGTCAAGATTGCTCACCTGACCGTTACAGGCAATGACTCCCTGACGATGATGAAAATCATAGTGCCAGTCTGCATCCGGTTTTTTCGGGCCGTGGATAAAGACGTATTTTTCCTGTGCGGGATGAACGGTCACCACGCCAACATGCGCGCCGTCAGTGGCGCGATAGATCACCTCCACCTCACCCGTAGCGACATTGACCCGCTCAATGGTTTCGCCGGTAAATGACGCACCAGACGGGCGTACGTCGTAGACCAGCCACTGGCTGTCCGGCGTCCAGGTATTAATATTGGTGAGCTGATGGTTACGGGGAGCGAAGGTGATTTGTTTCATGAGGATACCCTGATGCACGGTGAGTGCATCAGGGTAAAACATCCGTAGGGATTAGCCTACTCGTTTCACATCGCCCACCAGCAGGATGTAGGAGAGCGCGCCGATCAGCGCCACAGCAGAGATGTAGACCAGCGCCGGGCCGAAGCCGTAGTCCTGCGCCAGATAGCCGATGACCAGCGGTACGGTGATCCCGCCGAGCCCGCCGACAAAGTTGAACACGCCGCCGGTCAGGCCAATCAGCCGCATCGGCGCGAGGGACGACACCAGCGACCAGGTGATAGAGGCGAAACCGTTACCGAAGAACGCCACCGCCATCAGGGTCATAATCCACACCGGATCGTTGGTGTAGTTGGCACCCATGATGCAGGTTGAGATCAGCAGCCCGCAGATAATCGGCGTTTTACGCGCCACGCCCAGCGAGTAGCCTTTTTTCACCAGCTTATCGGCCAGCCAGCCGGAGAGCAGCACGCCGAAAAACGCCGCGAGGAACGGCACGGTGGTCATAAAGCCCGCTTTCAGCGCCGTGATGCCCTTTTCCTGGGTCAGATAGTTCGGGAACCAGGTCAGGAAGAACCACAGCGTGGAGGTCACAGCGAACTGGCCCAGATACACGCCCACCAGCTTACGGTGGAAGACCAGCTTCCAGTCCGCTTTGGTTAGCGGCTGGCGCGCCTCTTTTTTCACCGGCGCATCGCCATCCACCAGGCCACCGCCGTCGCGGATGTAGTCCAGCTCGGCTTTGGTGATGCTTTTGGTCAGACGCGGCGGCTGGTAAACCTTGAACCAGATCAGCGACCAGATAATGCCAATCCCACCGGTGACGATGAACACCCAATGCCAGCTCAGCAGCTCCTGGATCCAGATCAGCAGCGGCGTCAGGAACGCCAGGCCAACAAACTGCCCGGAGGTGTAAAAGCCGACGGCAGAAGCGCGCTCATGTTCCGGGAACCAGCTGGTCACCATGCGGTTATTGGTGGGAAAGGCGGGCGCTTCGAAAACCCCAGTGATCGCGCGCAGGCCAATCAGCGACATCAGCCCGGTCGCGAAGCCCTGGAACAGCGTCGCCACGGACCAGCCGAAAATGGCGATAAAGTAGGTCAGACGTGAACCCACGCGGTCAAGGAACCAGCCGCCGGGGATCTGGCAGAGCGTATACAGCCAGGCAAACGCCGAGAAGACGTAGCCCATTTCCGCTTTGGTGATGCCAAACTCTTCCTGAATATGAGCCGATGCCACGGCAAGGTTGGCGCGGTCGACATAGCAAATGACCACGGTAATAAAGATCATGATTAGCGTCAGGTAGCGGCGACGCCCGGTTTTTGCAGCAGTAACTGGAATATCCATCGCAATCTGTCTCCAGATTTTGGGCATAGCGAAGCCGCTCACCATGCCCTGTAATTTACAGAGGGTTATATTTTTGTATGTACGTTTTTATTGCCCGGTGGCGCTTCGCTTACCGGGCCTACGGGAGAGTAGGCCGGATAAGCGTAGCGCCATCCGGCTTTACCATTCGGCTACGGAACCGTCCTCATGACGCCATAGCGGGTTGCGCCAGTCTGGCGCGTTTTTACTGAGCTCAATAACTTTGGCTTCGTCAATTTCTACGCCAAGGCCCGGCTTCGTTAACGGTTTAAAGAAACCGCCTTCCATGCTGAAGTCTTCTTTGTTTTTCACAAAATCGAGCAGCTCCGCGCCCTTGTTATAGTGAATCCCCATGCTCTGTTCCTGGAACACGGCGTTGCGGGAGACAAAGTCCACATGCAGACAGGCTGCCAGCGCGATCGGCCCGAGCGGGCAGTGCGGCGCCAGCGCCACATCGTAGGCTTCTGCCATTCCGGCAATTTTGTAGCATTCGGTGATGCCGCCCGCGTGGGAGAGGTCCGGTTGCAGGATCGCAATGCCGCCCGCTTCGAGCACGCGCTTGAACTCGAAGCGCGAGAACATGCGTTCCCCCGCCGCGATGGGAATGTGCGTCTGTTCAGCCAGTTTCGGATAGTATTCCGCCTGCTCTGCCAGCACCGGCTCTTCGATAAACAGCGGGCGATACGGCTCCAGCTCTTTAATCAGCACTTTGGCCATCGGCGCGCTGACGCGGCCGTGGAAGTCCAGACCAAACTCGATCTCGTTGCCGAAGGCTTCACGGATTTGCGCCACGGTATTCACCGCGCGATCCACCGCACGCGAGTTGTCGATAATGCCCATCTCTTCGCAGCCGTTGAGCTTGAAGGTATCAAAGCCAATGTTGCGCAGCTGCGTGATGCCGTCGATCACTTCCGCAGGACGGTCGCCGCCGACCCAGCTGTAGGCTTTAATTTTGTCCCGCACCAGGCCGCCCATCAGCTGCCAGACCGGCGCGTCCAGCACTTTGCCTTTGATATCCCACAGCGCCTGGTCGATACCGGCGATGGCGCTCATCAGAATCGGTCCCCCGCGGTAGAAGCCCGCGCGGTACATCACCTGCCACAGGTCGTTGATGCGCGCCGGATCCTGACCAATCAGGTATTCACCCAGCTCGTGAACCGCCGCTTCAACGGTGCGCGCGCGTCCTTCAATTACCGGTTCGCCCCAACCTACAACGCCTTCATCGGTTTCGATTTTCAGGAACATCCAGCGCGGGGGTAAACGGTACGTGGTGAGTTTGGTTATTTTCATTTCACTGCCTCTCGATACGCTTTCACAAATGCTGCTGCCTGCTGTGCGGTACGTTCCACGGACTGCCCGGCGCGATACAGATCGCTGCCCAGCCCCGCGCCCACACAGCCCGCGCTCATCCACTGGCCCAGGTTTTCTGGCGTTACGCCGCCCACGGCAAAGACCGGCACGCTGGCGGGTAAGACCGCTTTCAGGGCTTTGATGTAGTCAGGGCCAAAGGCCGACGACGGGAAAATTTTGAGCGACTGCGCGCCCGCATCGAGGGCAGTAAAGGCTTCCGTGGCGGTGGCGCATCCCGGGCAGACGGTCATGCCGTAACCCACCGCGCGGCGGATCACCTCAGGCTGAATGTTGGGCGTGACGATAAGCTTGCAGCCCATTTTCGCCAGTTCATCCACCTGCTCCGGGTGCAGCACGGTGCCTGCGCCAATCAGCGCCTTCTCACCGAACGCCTCCACCACGGCCGGAATGCTTTTTTCCCACTCCGGCGAGTTGAGCGGGATTTCAACCGCGTCGAATCCGGCGTCGATAACCGCACCGACGTGGGCTAACGCCTCATCGGGCGTGATGCCGCGCAAAATCGCGATAAGGGGAAGATCAGTTTGCCACTGCATGAGCGATGCTCCTTATTCCTGCCTGAAATGCCGTGTCGCCGGATACCGTTGCAACATCACACCCAACGGCGCGGAACGCCTGCTCGTAGCGCGACGTCAGCGATGCGCCGGCGACAAGGGTGACGGCCTGCTCGTGCGCGATGAAATCACGCATGCTGGCGACTTCTGCGCCAATCAGCAGGCCGGAGAGAAATTCGCTGACCTGCTCGCGCGGGAGATTTCCCAGCACGTGCGAGGCGCGAACCTCAAAAAGCTGCGGCAAAACATCAGGAGAAGCGATCCCACGGTCAAGCCCGGCAGCAAACGCCTGTGACGAGGCTTCTTGCTCCGGCAAACCGGCTCCCACCAGCGAGTGGTTGAGCAGCAAATGGTGCAGCTCGCCGGTCATCACGGTGCGAAAATCGTGGATTTGCTCAGCATCAGCCTGGACCCACTTGCAGTGCGTTCCAGGCATGATGTAGACAGAAGAAGGAGAAAGCGTGCGCGCGCCAAGCAGCTGCGTCTCTTCGCCGCGCATCACGTTGTGGTTATCGTCGCGAGAGACGCACAAGCCGGGAATAATCCAGATATTGTCGCCAACGGACGTTAACTGCTCGCCAATAGCGGAGAAGTGGGCGGGAACCGGCAGATAAGGCGCGACTTTCCAGCCTACGTTACTGCCGACCATACCCGCCATGACCACCGGCGTGGCGCTATCGCGCCAGTTTTGTGTGACCTCTGCTAACACCGCCTCGGGGGATTTACCGTTCAGGCGCGTCACGCCTGCTTCTGATTGCCTGCTCTCCAGGCACTGCTCGCCCTTATAAAGCCAGGCGCGCAGATTGGTCGATCCCCAGTCAATTGCGATGTAGCGAGATGTCATGTGATTTCCTTCAGCCTTCGTGTCGAGCTGGCGATCATGGTAAGTGCCGCCTGCTCTGCCGCATCGCCATCCTGATGCCGTATCGCATCGAACAGCGCTTTATGTTCCTGGAGCGTTTTCGGCATGTTGGCCTCATCGCCCATCCAGGTACGTTCAAATACTGCTCGCTGTAGCGAGCTGATCGCCACGCTAAGCTGCTGTAATACCGGGTTATGCACCGACTGCAGCACCGCTTCGTGGTAGCGAATATCCGCCTCGTTAAACGCTTCCCGGTTCTGGTTATTGGCGATCATGTCGTTTAAAGCCGACTCAATCTGCGCCAAATCGCCGGACGTTGCGCGCTCCGCCGCCCAGCGGGCGATGGCCGGTTCAACCAGGTTTCGTACCTCGCTCATCGCACCGATAAGCCTTGGGTCGTAGTCGTTTTCCAGCACCCACTGCAGAACGTCGGTATCGAGGTAATTCCACTGGTTGCGCGGGGCAACAAACGCGCCGCGGTACCGTTTCATTTCAATCAGCCGCTTCGCCATCAGCGAGCGGAATACTTCCCGGATGATGTTGCGCGAGGTTTCAAACTCTTCGCACAGTTCGGCCTCTGCTGGCAGCGGTGAACCGGGAACGTATTTGCCCCCCACAATCTGGGTGCCCAGCGTGATGACGATGCGATCGGTTTTATTGAGAGTCATGGAGAGTCCTTGTGCTCTGTATGTCCATCACTACTTTACCGCGACCGCTGAATTTCACCTCACTTTTGCAGTACAAACGTGAGGGAGTTCGTCTTTGCTGTGGTGGTAATGTAGTACAATCACTTAATGTTGTACTACAATCAAGATCACAAAAAGAACAATTCAATAAATTCAGTGCAAAAAAAAGCCCCAGTTGATAACCGAGGCTGATGATTAAAAATAAGCGTTACTGCAACACAAATTTCTCGATCGCGTGGGCAACGCCGTCTTCCAGGTTGGATTTGGTCACGAAGTTGGCCACTTCTTTCACCGACGGAATGGCGTTATCCATCGCCACGCCCATGCCCGCGAACTCAATCATCGCGATGTCGTTTTCCTGGTCACCCAGCGCCATGATCTCTTCCGGTTTGATACCCAGCGCATCAGCAAGCGATTTTACGCCTGTGCCTTTATTGACGCGTTTATCGAGGATTTCGAGGAAGTATGGCGCGCTTTTTAGCACGGTGTACTTCTCTTTTACCTCCGCCGGAATGCGTGCGATGGCTTTATCCAGGATTTCAGGCTCGTCGATCATCATCACTTTCAGGAACTGGGTCGCCGGGTCCATCTTCTCGGCTTCACAGAACACCAGCGGGATCGTCGCGACAAAGGATTCATGCACCGTGTAGTAGCTGATGTCGCGGTTAGCGGTGTACAGCGTGTTGCGATCGAGCGCGTGGAAGTGCGACCCTACTTCACGGGACAGTTTTTCCAGGAACAGGTAGTCATCATAGTTCAGCGCGGTTTGCGCCACCGTGCTGCCGTCTGCGGCTTTCTGCACCAGCGCACCGTTGTAGGTGATGCAGTAGTCACCAGGCTGATTCATGTGCAGCTCTTTCAGGTAGCTGTGTACGCCCGCATACGGACGGCCCGTGGTCAGGACCACATTCACGCCCTTCGCGCGGGCGGCGGCGATCGCGTTTTTAACGGCTGGAGAGATGGTGTGGTCTGGCAGCAGCAGCGTGCCGTCCATGTCGATTGCAATGAGTTTGATAGCCATGAGATCCCCGGGATAAATGAGTGCTGCCTCATGCTAACGCGATTAAGCCCACAAAAATAGAGCTACATTGCGCAACAGAAATACCCCTTTTACGCAAATCCCGGGGAGCGCTGACTTACTCGCGAGTAAGGACGATTTTGCCAAACGCGCCGCGATCGAGGTGTTCAAACGCCTGTTCAAGCTCGTTAAAACGGTAGCGATGTTCGATCACAGGTTTCAGTCCGGTCACATCCACGGCGCGGACGAAATCTTCCAGCGCCCGGCGGTGGCCTACGCCAATCCCCTGAATGACGGGGGATTTCAGCAGCAGTTCACCAGCTGAGAGCGTAATCTCCGTCCCGGCCAGCACGCCAATCACGGAGATACGCCCGTGAACGGCAACGGCGCGCAGGGAATGCTTCAGGTTCTCTCCCCCTACGGTTTCGATAATATGGTCGATGCCGCGATCCTGCGTGAGCGCCAGCGTATTTTCCGCCCAGTCGCCCTTCAGACGGTTGATGCCCTGATTAGCCCCCAGTTTTTTGGCCTGCGCCAGTTTTTCATCGCTTCCCGAAGTGACAAACACCTCTGCGCCGTGCGCTTTTGCGATTTGCAAAGCAAAGAGCGCCACGCCGCCCGTGCCCTGCACCAGCACCGATTGCCCGGCGCGCAGCTGGCCGCGTTCCACCAGCGCAAACCAGGCGGTAAGCCCTGCGCAGGGCAGCGTGCTGGCCTCGGCGTCATCCAGGGTCTCCGGGGAGGCCACCAGCGCGTCTTCATTCACAATCACATACTCGGACAGCATGCCCTGGAAGTATCCGCCGGACGTTTTATAGGGCAGATTACGCGCGTCCGCCTGCGGCTTACCGTCTATCCACTCAGGGAAGAAGGTTGAGATGACGCGTGCGCCGGGTTTGAAACGCGTAACACCTTCACCAATGCTGTCCACCACGCCCGCCATGTCAGACGCCGGAGTAAACGGGAAGGAAAGCGGGATCGGCATTGTGCCTTCAACAACCATTTTATCGCGATAGTTAAGCGCAACGGCATTCACCCGCACGCGCACTTCACCCGGGCCGGGCTGTGGAACGAGTGCCTGAGTCAGCTTGAGGTTCTCGCGCCCGAGGGCGTCCATGGACCAGCGTTGCATTGTCTCTGTCATTTTATTTCTCCTGCCATCAGATGAGCTTTAGTCCTGACAGTCTACCGTTGACTAACCGTCGCCAGTGGCGATAAGTTTTCTCTTCATTGACGCCAGAATAGATACAATCCATGACCGATACGCTGAAGGATATTCCTGTTTTTGTGGCCGCCGTTGAGGCGGGAAGTTTCGCGCAGGCCGCCATTCGTCTGCATTTGTCACGTTCGGCGGTAGGAAAAAGCATCGCTCGCCTCGAGGAGCGGCTTGGTGTGCGTCTGTTTCACCGCACCACCCGCAGCCAGAGTCTGACCGATAACGGCGCGCTTTTTTATGAGCGCTGCCTGCGGGCGCTTGAGGAGATTCGGGGTGCGGAATCGCTGCTTGAAACCGGGAAACAGCAGGTCAGCGGTCGCCTGCGCGTTGCCATGCCGGTGCTGTTTGGTCGCCAGTGCGTCGCCCCGCTGCTGATCGCGCTGGCGCAGGAACACCCCGGGCTTGAGCTTGAAATGTCATTCAGCGACCGCGTGGTGGATCTGGTGGAGGAAGGGTTTGATATGGCAGTGCGGAACGGCACGCTTCAGGACAGCAGCGTGCTGGTCGCCAGAAGGCTGGGGGAACACCGCATGGTGCTGTGCGCCGCGCCGGAGTATCTGCAGAAGAAAGGCCAGCCACAAAGCGTTGATGATTTACCCCAGCATACGGCCATTAACTATCTGCGCGCAGGCAGAGTGTTGCCCTGGCAGCTGATGGATAGCGAAGGAACGTCGCGCACCTTTACACCCCGATCGTCGCTCAACATGGATGATTTGCAGGCGATCTGCGACGCTGCGCTGGCCGGACACGGCATTGCATGGCTGCCCTGCTGGATGGTCGTCAAAGATATTCATCAGGGTAAGCTCGTCCCGCTCCTGAAGCAGGCACCGGATGTGCATTTCGACGTTCATGCGGTGTGGCAGCAGACGCCGCATCTGCCGCTGAGGGTAAGAATAGCGATAGATACGCTGGCGAGCCGTTTACCGTCCGTGATGTCGCTGGATATGCCTGCGCCCATAAAAAAGCCGCGCTAAAAGCGCGGCCAGTTATCGTGCGGTATAACGACGATTAAATATCGATATTTGCCGCTTTCAGGGCGTTCTCTTCGATGAAGGCACGACGTGGTTCAACCGCGTCGCCCATCAGGGTCGTGAACAGCTGGTCCGCAGCAATCGCGTCTTTAACGGTCACGCGCAGCATACGACGGCTTTCCGGATCCATGGTGGTTTCCCACAGCTGGTCCGGGTTCATTTCGCCCAGACCTTTATAGCGCTGGATCGCGAGGCCACGACGGGACTCTTTCACCAGCCAGTCCAGCGCCTGCTCGAAGCTGGCTACCGGCTGACGACGTTCGCCACGTTCGATGAACGCATCGTCTTCGATCAGCCCGCGCAGCGTCTCGCCGAGCGAGCAGATACGGCGGTATTCCGGACCGGTCACAAACTCGTGTTCCAGCGGGTAGTCGGTATCAACGCCGTGGGTACGCACGCGAATAATAGGCTCGAACTGCTTATCGGCGTTCTGCTGGATATCGCATTTCCACATGCTGCCGTGCTGCTCTTTCTCGTTCAGATCGGTCACCAGAGCGTTCACCCAGCGGGTCACGGTCTGCTCGTCGCTCAGATCGGCTTCGGTCAGGGTTGGCTGATAAACCAGCTCCTTCAGCAGCGTTTTCGGATAACGGCGTTCCATACGCGTGATCATTTTCTGCGTGGCGTTGAACTCGGACACCAGACGCTCCAGCGGCTCACCGGCCAGTGCAGGGGCGTGAGAGTTCGCGTGCAGGGTCGCACCATCAAGCGCGATCGCGATTTGGTACTGATCCATCGCTTCGTCGTCTTTAATGTACTGTTCCTGCTTGCCTTTCTTCACTTTGTACAGCGGCGGCTGTGCAATGTAGACGTGGCCACGCTCAACGATCTCAGGCATCTGACGATAGAAGAAGGTCAACAGCAGCGTACGGATGTGCGAGCCGTCGACGTCCGCATCGGTCATGATGATGATGCTGTGGTAGCGCAGCTTGTCCGGGTTGTACTCATCACGGCCGATGCCGCAGCCCAGCGCGGTGATGAGCGTCGCCACTTCCTGAGAAGAGAGCATCTTGTCGAAACGGGCTTTCTCAACGTTGAGGATTTTACCCTTCAGCGGCAGGATCGCCTGGTTCTTACGGTTACGGCCCTGCTTCGCAGAACCGCCCGCGGAGTCCCCTTCCACGAGGTACAGTTCGGACAGCGCCGGGTCGCGCTCCTGGCAGTCAGCCAGTTTGCCCGGCAGGCCTGCTAAGTCCAGCGCCCCTTTACGACGGGTCATTTCACGGGCTTTACGCGCCGCTTCACGGGCACGCGCCGCATCGATAATTTTGCCCACCACGATTTTCGCGTCGGACGGGTTTTCCAGCAGGTATTCGCTCAGCAGTTCGTTCATCTGCTGCTCAACCGCCGATTTCACCTCAGAAGAGACCAGCTTGTCTTTGGTCTGTGAGGAGAACTTCGGATCCGGCACCTTCACGGAAACCACGGCAATCAGGCCTTCACGGGCGTCGTCACCGGTGGCGCTGACTTTCGCTTTCTTGCTGTAGCCTTCTTTGTCCATGTAGGCGTTCAGGGTACGGGTCATCGCCGCACGGAAGCCCGCAAGGTGCGTACCGCCGTCACGCTGTGGAATGTTGTTGGTGAAGCAGTAGATGTTTTCCTGGAAACCGTCGTTCCACTGCAGCGCCACTTCCACGCCGATACCGTCTTTTTCGGTAGAGAAATAGAAGATATTCGGGTGAATTGGCGTTTTGTTCTTGTTCAGATACTCAACAAACGCTTTGATACCACCTTCGTAATGGAAGTGGTCTTCTTTGCCGTCACGCTTATCTTTCAGGCGAATAGACACGCCGGAGTTCAGGAACGACAGTTCGCGCAGGCGTTTCGCCAGGATGTCGTACTCGAATTCGGTGACGTTGGTGAAGGTTTCATGGCTCGGCCAGAAACGTACCAGGGTACCGGTTTTGTCGGTATCGCCGGTGACGGCCAGCGGGGCCTGCGGCACGCCGTGAGTATACAGCTGACGGTGAATTTTGCCTTCGCGCTGAATAACCAGCTCCAGCTTCTGCGACAGGGCGTTAACCACGGAGACGCCTACGCCGTGCAGGCCGCCGGAAACTTTATAGGAGTTATCGTCGAACTTACCGCCTGCGTGCAGGACGGTCATGATCACTTCCGCAGCAGATACACCCTCTTCCGGGTGAATACCGGTTGGGATGCCACGACCATCATCGGTGACGGAGACGGAGTTGTCCGCATGGATGGTGACCACGATGTCTTTACAGTGACCCGCGAGCGCTTCGTCGATAGCGTTATCTACCACCTCGAATACCATGTGGTGCAGACCGGTGCCGTCATCCGTGTCGCCGATATACATACCCGGGCGCTTACGCACCGCATCCAGCCCTTTCAGGACTTTGATACTGGAGGAGTCATAAGAATTCGACATCAACGTTTCTCGCTCATTTCAACTTGGGTTAATCCGTTATTTTACCCTTTTCCACGGTAAACATCTTCGAATTTTCGTCCGACATGTCTATAACGTGTTCAGCGCTAATGGCGCTGACGAAAACCTGCGACTGCGTGGCTTTTAAGCGGCTGGCAAGCAGCCCGCGCCGCGCGTCGTCGAGTTCCGAGGCAAAATCATCTATCAGGTACAGGCAGCGTCTTCCGCTTTCGCGGGTGAGAAACTCTCCCTGTGCCAGGCGCAGCGCGCACATCAGGAGCTTGAGCTGCCCGCGCGACAGCGTATCTTCCACCGGCGCACCGTCGGCACGAATGCGGAAATCCGCCTTGTGCGGGCCGTGCGCGGTGTAGGTCAACATGCGATCGCGCTCGAAGTTTCTCTCTAACACCTCGGCATAATCCGTCTCTTTCTCCCAGCCGCGCTGGAAGGAGAAGGTGAGAGTGAATTCGGGTAAAAACTGTTTGCAGGTATCGGCCATGTCTTCGGCGATACCTGCGCTGTATTCGGCACGCCAGTTGCTGATTTGTTCCGCGAGAGGGATTAATTCCTTATCCCACGGACGCAGCTGGGCGTAGCGTGTAACCTGGCGCAACGCGGCATTACGCTGCTTTAGCAGGCGCTTCAGGTTGCTCCAGGCGTTAAAGAAACCGGCTTCGTTGTGAAAGCATCCCCAGTCGAGGAACGCTCTTCTGTATTTGGGGCCGCCGTTGAGTAAAGTAAACCCCTCCGGCGTAATCAGCTGCATTGGCATTAGCAGCGCCAGCTCTGCCACTTTATGGCCGTCGGTGCCGTCGATGCGCACCTTGCTGTCGCCCTGCTTGTCTTTGGTCAGGCCAATGGCGGTTTCCCGCTCCGCCCCCTGCAAACGACCGTGCAGAACAAAGGATTCCTGCTCGTGGCGAATGACGCGACCAATCTGCAAACTGCGAAACGCCCGACCGTGGCCGAGCGTATAGATGGCTTCCAGCACGCTGGTTTTGCCGCTGCCGTTTGCGCCAACCAGGAAGTTAAAGCCAGGGGATAAAGCGAGATCCGCGCTTTCGATATTGCGAAAGTCGCGGATCAACAGACGGGTGAGCGACATTACAGTCTCATTGGCATGACAACATAGGCAGCCGACTGTGATGCGGCATCTTCAATCTGTACGCTTGAAACGGAGTCGGTCAGCAGAATACGCACGTTCTCGCATTTCAGTGCATTGAGCACATCCAGCACGTAGCTGACGTTAAAGCCGATTTCCATCTCGGTTCCGGCGTAGGTGACGTCCAGAATTTCTTCTGCCTCTTCCTGCTCCGGGTTGTTAGCGGTGATTTTGATCTGGTTTTCACTCACGTACAGGCGCACGCCGCGGAATTTCTCGTTAGAGAGAATGGCCGCACGAGCAAAAGCCTGCTTGAGGCTGTCGCAGCCTGCTTCCAGCGTTTTGTCCGGGTTCTTCGGCAATACGCGGCGATAATCCGGGAAACGACCGTCAACCAGCTTAGACGTGAAGACAAAATCACCCACGTGTGCGCGGATGTTGTTGCTGCCGATCTGCACGCGCAGCGGCGTGTCGCCACCGTCGAGCATACGCATCAGCTCAATCACCCCTTTACGCGGCACGATCACCGAATGATTTGGCAGTGAATCGCCAATCGGCATAGAACAGACCGCCAGACGGTGGCCGTCGGTGGCTACGGTACGCAGCTCTTCACCTTCGGTTTCGAACAGCATGCCGTTTAAATAGTAACGAACGTCCTGATGCGCCATGGAGAACTGCGTAGCTTCAATCAGACGCTTCATCGTCGCCTGTGGCAGGGTGAATTCAACTTCGCTCTGCCAGTCGTCCAGGTTCGGGAAGTCTGCAGCAGGCAGCGTGGAGAGCGAGAAACGGCTGCGGCCAGAACGCACCAGCATACGGTCGCCTTCCAGCTGCACGGCGATTTCAGCGCCTTCCGGCAGCCCACGGCAGATATCAAAGAATTTACGTGCCGGAACCGTGGTCGCGCCCGCGTCGTGCGGCTGAGTCAGCGTAACGCGCGCGATCATTTCCATTTCCAGATCCGTGCCGGTCAGCGACAGCGTACCGTCCGCGACCTGAAGCAGCAGGTTTCCGAGAATAGGCAGCGTTGGGCGGCCACCTAATGGGCCACTCACCTGTTGCAGCGGTTTTAATAAATGTTCACGTTCAACGGTAAATTTCATAGCGTCACGATGATAATGTTCTGATTAAATTGGAAAAATCTTCTTTTATGTCGTGGCTTTCTTCGCGTAACTGCTCAATCTTACGACAAGCGTGCAGCACGGTCGTATGGTCACGGCCACCAAACGCATCGCCGATTTCCGGCAGACTGTGGTTGGTTAACTCCTTTGCCAGCGCCATCGCCATCTGACGCGGACGCGCCACCGAGCGGGAACGACGTTTAGACAGTAAATCTGCCACTTTGATCTTGTAGTACTCAGCCACCGTCTTTTGAATATTGTCGATGGTGACCAGTTTTTCCTGCAATGCCAGCAAATCGCGCAGCGCTTCACGCACAAAATCGATGGTGATCGCACGACCGGTGAAGTTGGCGTTGGCAATCACACGGTTCAGCGCGCCTTCCAGCTCACGCACGTTGGAGCGCAGACGCTTGGCAATAAAGAACGCCACTTCACCCGGCAGGCGAATGTCGTTTTCATCGGCTTTCTTCATCAGGATCGCGACGCGGGTTTCCAGCTCCGGTGGCTCGATCGCCACGGTCAGGCCCCAGCCGAAGCGGGATTTCAGACGATCTTCAACGCCGTTGATCTCTTTTGGATAACGATCCGAGGTCAAAATGATCTGCTGATTGCCTTCCAGCAGGGCGTTGAAGGTATGGAAAAATTCTTCCTGCGATCGTTCTTTATTGGCAAAGAACTGGATGTCATCGATCAGCAGGGCGTCAACGGAACGATAGTAGCGTTTAAACTCTTCGATCGCATTGTTTTGCAGGGCTTTTACCATGTCCTGAACGAAGCGCTCGGAGTGCATATACACCACTTTCGCATTAGGCTTGCGCGCCATAATGCCGTTACCCACCGCATGCAGCAGGTGCGTTTTACCCAGACCCGTGCCGCCATAAAGGAACAGCGGGTTATAAGCACCACCGGGGTTATCAGCAACCTGACGGGCCGCCGCGCGCGCCAACTGGTTCGACTTACCTTCAACGAAGTTATCGAAGGTGTGCTTAACGTTAACGTTAGAGCGATAGGTTGGCTCAGCGGGCGCAGGGACGTTATCCCAGCCCTGACGAGCAGGTGCGACGCGAGGGGCCGGAGCAGGAGCAGCCTGAGCAGGCGCGGCTACGTTCACGGTTTCACGTACGGTTTGGGTGACCGGCTTTGTGCCCACTTCAAAGCGCAGCTGTGGGGCATCTGACCCGCAGAAATCGTTCAGCAGTCCATTGATATTATTAAGGTACTTGTCCCTTACCCAATCGAGCACAAAACGGTTTGGCGCATACAAAGCCAGCGTGTTATCGCTCAGTTCCGCCTGCAACGGGCGGATCCACATACTGAATTCTGTGGCTGGTAACTCATCCTGCAATCGGGCAAGACACTGCTGCCAAAGCGAAAGTGACACGGCGGACTCCACTCGAACAATAAAAGAAAACTATTGAATATTCATGATTGTTGGCGCACATCGACATGACCCTGTGCAAAAGGGGGATGTGCGAATTGCTATCTGCAATTTAATCCTGACCAGGATCCTGGGATCCCGATCGGGACCGCGGATCATAGCCTAAACTGAGCCAGAGATCTTCTGTTTCTCACAGATTCTTCCCGATTTATCCACAGGAAGATCCGAAACCGGGTAAGTGTAAACGATCCTGACGCGAGTGCCCCACGATTTAGCCCGCATATTGGAAAAATTAATGAGCACAGACAATTTATAGCTTAAATGATCTAACGAAGATCCGGGACGATCCTTGCGCTTTGTTCGGGAGCCCGTATAATCCTCGACCCGGCGCGTGATGCTCATCTTCCTGCGTCGTCCGTTGCTCATTTTCCACGCGAAAACGTGCGGAAATACGCGGGAAATAAGGAAAGAGAATTGACTCCGGAGTGTACAATTATTACAATCCGGCCTCTTTAATCACCCACGCTGAGGCGTTAGTCGTTCGAAACTCGTTCGGGTATACGCAAAAGTCAGTGAATTTATTCAAGTTTAGGTAGAAATCGCCATGAAACGCACTTTTCAACCGTCTGTACTGAAGCGCAACCGTTCTCACGGCTTCCGTGCTCGTATGGCTACTAAAAATGGTCGTCAGGTTCTGGCACGTCGTCGTGCTAAAGGCCGCGCTCGTCTGACCGTTTCCAAGTAATAAAGCTAACCCCTGAGTGGTTAAGCTAGCATTTCCCAGGGAGTTACGTTTGTTAACTCCCACTCATTTCACTTTCGTCTTCCAGCAGCCACAACGGGCTGGCACGCCGCAAATCACCATCCTCGGCCGCCAAAATTCGCTGGGGCATCCCCGCATCGGTCTCACAGTCGCCAAGAAAAATGTTAAGCGTGCGCATGAACGCAATCGGATTAAACGTCTGACGCGTGAAAGCTTCCGTTTACGTCAACACGAACTGCCTTCTATGGATTTCGTGGTGGTGGCGAAAAGGGGGGTTGCCGACCTCGATAACCGTGCTCTCTCGGAAGCGTTGGAAAAATTATGGCGCCGCCACTGTCGCCTGGCTCACGGGTCCTGATAGCCCTCATTCGGGTCTATCAGCGCCTGATTAGTCCGCTACTCGGGCCACATTGCCGTTTCACGCCAACATGCTCAAGCTACGGAATTGAGGCATTGCGCAGGTTTGGAGTGATAAAAGGCAGTTGGTTGACGGTGAAACGCGTATTAAAATGCCACCCTTTACACCCAGGTGGAGACGACCCCGTCCCTCCAGGACCCTTTGATACCAGAGAACACTAACGATGGATTCGCAACGCAATCTTCTTATCATCGCTTTGTTGTTCGTGTCTTTCATGATCTGGCAGGCATGGGAGCAGGATAAAAATCCTCAACCCCAGCAGCAGACCACGCAGACCACGACCACCGCAGCGGGTAGCGCCGCCGACCAGGGCGTACCGGCCAGTGGCCAGGGGAAACAGATTACGGTTAAGACCGATGTGCTTGAGCTGACTATCAACACCCGTGGTGGTGATGTTGAGCAGGCGCTGCTGTTGACCTACCCGAAAGAGCTGAAGTCTACCGAACCGTTCCAGTTACTGGAAACCACACCTGAGTTCCTGTATCAGGCTCAGAGCGGCCTGACCGGTCGTGATGGCCCGGATAACCCGGCTAACGGTGCGCGTCCGCTGTATACCGTCGAGAGTGATACCTTTGTGCTGGCCGATGGTCAGAACGAACTCGCTATCCCGATGACCTACACCGACGCGGCGGGCAATACCTTCACCAAAACCTTCACCCTGAAACGCGGTGAATATGCGGTGAACGTGGGCTACAGCGTACAGAACGCCGGTGAAAAGCCGCTGGAAATCTCTACCTTTGGTCAGCTGAAGCAGTCCATCAATCTGCCATCTCACCGTGACACCGGAAGCAGCAACTTTGCGCTGCATACCTTCCGCGGCGCGGCGTACTCCACGCCTGATGCGAAGTACGAGAAATACAAATTCGACACCATTGCCGATAACGAAAACCTGAACGTCAGCGCTAAAGGCGGTTGGGTGGCGATGCTGCAGCAGTATTTCGCAACAGCATGGGTGCCAAATAACGATGGTACCAACAACTTCTACACCGCGAACCTGGGCAACGGTATTGCAGCCATCGGCTACAAATCACAGCCGGTTCTGGTGCAGCCGGGTCAAACCGGTAAGCTGGCAAGCACCCTGTGGGTCGGCCCGGAAATCCAGGACAAAATGGCTGCTGTTGCGCCGCACCTGGATCTGACCGTCGATTACGGCTGGCTGTGGTTCATCTCTCAGCCGCTGTTTAAGCTGCTGAAGTTCATCCACAGCTTCCTGGGTAACTGGGGCTTCTCCATCATCGTTATCACCTTCATCGTTCGTGGCATCATGTACCCGCTGACTAAAGCGCAGTACACCTCCATGGCGAAGATGCGTATGCTGCAGCCGAAGATTCAGGCTATGCGTGAGCGTCTGGGCGATGACAAACAGCGTCAGAGCCAGGAGATGATGGCCCTGTATAAAGCAGAGAAAGTAAACCCACTGGGTGGTTGCTTCCCGCTGCTGATTCAGATGCCAATCTTCCTTGCGCTGTACTACATGCTGATGGGCTCCGTTGAGCTGCGCCACGCGCCGTTCGCACTGTGGATCCATGACCTGTCTGCACAGGACCCGTACTACATCCTGCCGATCCTGATGGGCGTGACGATGTTCTTCATCCAGAAGATGTCGCCGACCACCGTGACCGACCCGATGCAGCAGAAGATCATGACCTTTATGCCGGTCATCTTCACCGTGTTCTTCCTGTGGTTCCCGTCAGGTCTGGTGCTGTACTATATCGTCAGCAACCTGGTGACCATCATCCAGCAGCAGCTGATTTACCGTGGTCTGGAAAAACGTGGCCTGCATAGCCGCGAAAAGAAAAAGTCCTGATTCGGTAAGTTAACGCTAAAATAAGGGCGGTCGATTGACCGCCTTTTTTATTTGTATTAAACGAGACCAACCATGAGCCATAACGACACTATCGTCGCCCAGGCAACCCCACCGGGACGCGGTGGTGTAGGCATTCTGCGTATCTCCGGCCTGAAGGCGCGCGAGGTGGCCGAAGCGGTGCTGGGTAAACTGCCAAAGCCGCGCTACGCTGATTACCTGCCGTTTAAAGATACCGACGGCACACCGCTGGATCAGGGCATTGCGCTGTGGTTCCCCGGCCCGAACTCCTTTACCGGCGAAGACGTGCTGGAGCTGCAGGGCCACGGCGGCCCGGTTATCCTCGACCTGCTGTTAAAACGTATTCTGACCCTGCCAGGCCTGCGCATTGCGAAGCCGGGCGAGTTCTCCGAGCGTGCTTTCCTCAACGACAAGCTCGACCTGGCGCAGGCAGAAGCGATTGCAGACCTGATCGACGCCAGTTCCGAACAGGCGGCCCGCTCCGCCCTGAACTCGCTGCAGGGGGCATTCTCCGCGCGCGTAAATCACCTTGTGGAAGCACTTACTCACCTGAGGATCTACGTGGAAGCGGCTATCGACTTCCCGGATGAGGAGATCGACTTCCTCTCTGACGGTAAAATCGAAGCCCAGCTCAACCAGGTGATGAACGATCTCGACGCCGTGCGTGCCGAAGCACGTCAGGGCAGCCTGCTGCGTGAAGGGATGAAGGTAGTGATTGCCGGTCGCCCTAACGCCGGTAAATCAAGCCTGCTGAACGCCCTGGCTGGCCGTGAAGCGGCAATCGTCACCGACATTGCAGGAACCACCCGCGACGTGCTGCGCGAGCATATCCACATCGACGGGATGCCGCTGCATATCATCGACACCGCCGGTCTGCGCGACGCAAGCGATGAAGTGGAACGCATCGGTATCGAACGCGCCTGGCAGGAGATCGAGCAGGCCGACCGCGTGCTGTTTATGGTGGACGGCACCACGACCGACGCCGTCGACCCGGCTGACATCTGGCCAGACTTTATCGCCCGTCTTCCGGCCAAGCTGCCGATCACCGTGGTGCGTAACAAAGCGGATGTCACCGGCGAAACGCTGGGCATCAGCGATGTGAACGGTCACTCACTGATTCGCCTGTCGGCGCGTACCGGTGAAGGCGTTGACGACCTGCGTAACCATCTCAAGCAGAGCATGGGCTTTGACACCAGCATGGAAGGCGGCTTCCTGGCGCGTCGCCGTCACCTGCAGGCGCTGGAAGAGGCGGCGAGCCACCTTGTTCAGGGTAAAGCGCAGCTGATCGGCGCGTGGGCGGGCGAACTGCTGGCGGAAGAGCTGCGTCTGGCGCAGCAGAATCTGAGCGAGATCACCGGGGAGTTTACGTCGGACGATCTGCTGGGAAGGATTTTCTCAAGCTTCTGTATCGGTAAGTAATCCCCGCTCAGTAATGGTGATTTCCTCCAGGGAAATCACCATTGTCCAAATGGCAACTCGCCTTATCTCTTTTCACCCCCTATGCTGCATGCCTGCATCTATGGGGGGTTTATGTCTCGTTTTCTGTTTTGTAGTTTCGCGTTGGTTCTGCTTTATCCGTCGGGCATTGATATGTATCTGGTGGGACTCCCCCACATCGCCCGCGATCTGGGTGCCAGCGAAGCGCAGCTGCACATCGCGTTTTCCGCCTACCTCGCGGGGATGGCGTCGTCGATGGTGTTTGCCGGGAAGATTGCGGATAAAGCAGGCCGTCAGCCTGTCGCGATAACGGGTGCCATCATTTTTGCCCTGGCCTCTCTTCTCTGTTCACAGGCGCAAAACAGCACCGTGTTCCTGTCGGGCCGCTTCATTCAGGGCATTGGCGCCGGTGGCTGTTACGTCGTCGCTTTTGCCATTTTGCGCGACACCTTAAGCGCCCAGCGCCGCGCCAAAGTGCTGTCGATGCTGAACGGTATTACCTGCATCATCCCGGTGCTGGCACCCGTAGTGGGCTACCTGATCATGCTGAAATTCCCGTGGCAGAGCCTGTTCTGGACCATGGCGGCGATGGGTGCGCTGGTCTTTATTCTGTCTATCACCGTACTGAAAGAAACCCACCCGGGCTCGCAGAATACCGGTCATACCCCAACGATTCACCCAACTGAGAAGCTGCTTAACCGCTTCTTCCTCAGTCGTCTGGCCGTGACCACGTTAAGCGTGGCGGTGATCCTGACCTATGTAAACGTTTCCCCTGTCTTGCTGATGGAAACCATGGGCTTCGATCGCGGTCAGTATTCAACGGTGATGGCACTGACCGCGATGGTCAGTATGGCTGTCTCATTTTCTACCCCGTTTGCGCTGAACATTTTTCGCCAGCGCACGCTAATGCTGGCCTCACAGGCATTGTTCCTTGCCGCAGGCGTGATTCTGGCGACCGCGAGTTCGCACGCGGTGATGCTGGTGGGCATCACGCTCATCTGCGCCGGTTTTTCCGTCGGCTTTGGCGTGGCGATGAGCCAGGCGCTCGGGCCGTTCTCGCTGCGCGCGGGTGTGGCAAGTTCGGTATTGGGCATTGCGCAGGTCTGCGGTTCATCGCTGTGGATTTGGCTGGCAGCCGTTCTTGGTCTTAACGCGCTGAATATGCTGATCGGGATTCTGATTGGCTGTAGCATTGTCTGCATTACCTTACTTATGGTCATCCAGCCCGCGGCGCATTATGAAGAAGCCCATCAGCAGTCTCGATCTTAATCTCCTGCTTTGCCTGCAGCTTTTGCTGCAGGAGCGCAGCGTCACCAAAGCCGCGAAGCGGATGAACGTGACGCCGTCTGCGGTGAGTAAATCACTGGCCAAGCTGCGCGACTGGTTCGAAGACCCACTGTTTGTGAAAACGCCGTTAGGGCTGCTGCCCACTCCGCTGACGGTAAGCCTGGAGCAGGATCTGGCCGACTGGATGCAGATTGGCAATCAGATCCTCGATAAATTTCACCATGACTCCCCGGGCGGGCTGACGTTCGTGCTAGCCGCCGAAACGCCGTTGATGCTGATCCGCTTTAACGCCCTGCTGGAGCAGGTGAACCAGCGCTATCCGCAGGCTACGGTGAAGATGCGCCACTGGGATTACGATTCGCTGGATGCCATTACGCGTGGAGAGGTGGATCTGGGATTCACCGGGCGCGAAACGCACCCGCGATCGCGTGAATTGCTGAAGCTAATGCCGTGGTTTATCGACTACGAGATCCTGTTTAGCGACCGTCCGTGCGTGTATCTGCGTGAGGATCATCCGGCGCTACAGGAGGAGTGGAACCTGGAGACCTTTCTGCGCTACCCGCATATCAGCATTTTCTGGGAACGCAGCGACACCTGGGCGCTCGACGAGGTGCTAAGAGAGATGGGGCGCGAGCGTAATATCGCCATGAGCCTGCCCGGCTTCGAGCAGTCGATGTTTATGGCCGCACAGCCCGACCATAACTATATCGCCACCGCACCTTACTACTGCCATCACTACAATCAGCTCCACCAGCGAAAACTGATCGCGCTTCCTATTCCCATTGACGAAGCGCAGGCTGAAAAGCTGACCGTGCCTTTCACCATGATCTGGCATAAACGGAACAGCCATAACCCCAAAATCCTTTGGTTGCGTGAGACAATCAAAGCGCTGTACGCCGCTCCAGGTCCTGTTTTTGCCTAAGAAAATGTAAAGTTCGGTCCTAAGTCTTCTCTTACGCCGATTTACTGATTAAAACAGGAGTCAAGTTAAGCGATAATCATGTAACCGTTTAACCGATTACGACCATTATCAAGGAGCGAAAAATGGCAACGCACTTTGCAAGAGGGATTCTTACAGACGGACATCTCGTATCGGCCAGAATTTCTTCAGCCTGTCACACTGAAGCGCTCACGCTTCCGGAGCACCGCAGGACGCGGTTTTTAGCCTCCAGAGCACTTCTCGCAGAGCTTATGTTCATGCTCTACGGCACCAGTGAGCTGCCTGACATTATTATCCAGCCAGAAGGCCGTCCGGTCTTCGCTGACCCGGAACTCCCCCGGTTCTCCATCGCCTATACTGGCAACATTATTGGTGTCGCGCTCACTACCGAGGGTGACTGTGGACTGGATATGGAACTTCAGCGCGCGACGCGCAGCTTCCACGGTGCTAATGCGCATAACGACTACCCGCTCTCCAGCAATGAAAAGCTCTGGGTACGCAATCAAAACGATCCTGTTGAAGCCAGAGCCCAACTCATCACCCTGCGTCAGAGCATTCGTAAGCTCTGTGGATGTGCGTCTGACGATGCCAGCCTGTTGCAACTCCTGCCAGGATCGGGACGCCTGCGTGCCACGAGAGCCACGCTGGTTGAAGCGCTCAGCGATGCCGAGGACGTGTTAATCTGGTCCATTGCCGTCACCCCGGCAATCGAACGTATGAAAATCTGGGAATTTGACAGTCAACAGGGATGGCGTAGCCTTCCTGATGTGCCCGAGCGCGCCAACGAGCCCGCCGCGCGCCTGATGCGTTTAACCAGTTTACCGGCAGAAAAAGCAATCACTCTTAGCTGATCCATTCAGGGTCATCATGATGAAACAGGAGTAATCATGTCTGATACGTTGAAAGTTGTTACGTTACTGGGAAGCCTGCGCAAAGGTTCATTTAACGGGATGGTCGCCCGCACCCTGCCACAGCTGGCACCTGCGGGAATGGAAATTAGCGCCCTGCCGTCCATTGGCGATATTCCGCTTTATGATGCTGACGTTCAGCAGGAAGAGGGATTCCCGCAGAGCGTTGAGGCGCTGGCGGAGCAAATTCGCCAGGCTGACGGGGTGGTCATCGTCACACCGGAGTATAACTACTCGGTGCCGGGCGGCCTGAAGAATGCCATTGACTGGCTGTCCCGTTTACCTGAACAGCCGCTGTCAGGCAAACCGGTTCTGATCCAGACCAGCTCGATGGGCGCGATTGGCGGCGCGCGCTGCCAGTATCACCTGCGCCAGATCCTGGTGTTCCTGGATGCGATGGTGATGAACAAGCCGGAGTTCATGGGCGGTGTGATTCAGAATAAGGTCGACCCGCAGACGGGTGAAGTGGTGGATCAGAGCACGCGTGACCATCTTTCTGGTCAGCTGACCGCGTTTGGGGATTATATTAAGCGGGTTAAAGCCTGATAAAAAAGCCCGGTGGCGCTAGCGCTTACCGGGCCTACACTCGTCAGTAGGTCAGGTTAGCGAAGCGCCACCTGACACCACAAACCGCACCTTAGTGCGCGTCGATAAACACAATCTTCAGCACAAACAGCAGCGCCACAACGATCACGCACGGGCTCAGTTCGCGGAAGCGTCCGGTACCGATCTTCATCACGCAGTAAGAGATAAAGCCCAGCGCGATACCTTCAGTGATCGAGAAGCTGAACGGCATCATCACGGCGGTGATAAACGCCGGTACCGCTTCGGTTAAATCTTCCCATTTCACGCGCGCCAGGCTAGACGTCATCAGCACGCCAACGTAGATCAACGCGCCTGCGGCCGCATACGGTGGAACCATCCCCGCCAGCGGAGAAAGGAAGATCACCAGCAGGAACAGAATGCCGACCACCACCGCCGTCAAACCCGTACGGCCGCCCACGGACACGCCGGAAGAGGACTCGATGTAAGCGGTCACAGAGGATGTCCCGATGAAAGAGCCCGCCACGGAGGAGACGCTATCCACAAACAGCGCCTGCTTCATGCGCGGGAATTTGCCTTTCTCATCCGCCAGACCCGCTTTGTCGGTCACGCCGATCAGCGTACCGGAGGAGTCAAACAGGTTAACCAGCATGAAGGAGAAAATCACGCCCGCCAGACCGAGGTTCAGGGAGCCCGCCAGGTCAACGTGACCAATAACGGTAGAGACGCTCGGTGGCGCGGAGACGATCCCGTGATACTGGACATCGCCCAGCATCCAGCCCAGCAGCGTGGTGACCACGATGGACACCAGCACCGCCGCGTGAATATTGCGGGAAGCCAGGATCGCGATGATAAAGAAGCCCAGCACGCCCAGCAGCACGCTGTGAGAGGTCAGGTTGCCGATGCTCACCAGCGTTTCCGGGTTCGCCACGATCACACCGGCGTTTTTCAGACCCATCATGCCGATGAACAGGCCGATACCGCTGGTGATACCCACGCGCAGGCTCACCGGGATATTGGCAATCATCCAGTAGCGCACGCGGAAAATGGTCAGCAGCAGCAGGCCGACGGCGCCCCAGAAGATAGCGCCCATGCCAACCTGCCACGGCAGGCCCATCGCCTGAACGACCACGAACGCGAAGAACGCATTCAGACCCATTGCCGGTGCCAGCGCAACCGGCAGGTTAGCGAACACACCCATCAGGATGCTGCCAAGGGCAGCAATCAGACAGGTGGTCACGAAGACGGCGCTGGTATCCATGCCAGCAACGCCCAGAATTTGCGGGTTAACAAAAACGATATACACCATCGTCAGGAAGGTGGTGAAACCGGCGATCACTTCGGTGCGTGCCGTTGTGCCGTGCTCGCGCAGTTTGAACACGCGCTCAAGCAGACCCTGACCAGATGTCTGGGTTGTGTGTTGTTGACTCATCATCAATTTCCGAACAAGGAGGGAAAATTCGTCGCTATCCTATACCAAAATGCGACAATAGTGGCGGTTATGAGATACTTTTTTCATTGATTTTGCTTATACGGCAACGATTGCGTCTCGTTAAACTGCCGTACGTAAACGTTAAACTTGTTAAAAGGGAAAGGCATGTCCGGAATTGAAGCGGTATTTTTCGACTGCGACGGAACGCTGGTCGACAGTGAGGTCATTTGTTCCCGCGCATATGTGGCCATGTTCCAGGAATTTGGCATTACGCTCGATCTCGAAGAGGTGTTCAAACGCTTTAAGGGCGTGAAGCTGTACGAGATCATCGACATCATTAACCAGGAACACGGTGTGGATCTGGCGAAAGCCGATCTGGAACCGGTGTACCGCGCCGAGGTCGCACGCCTGTTCGACTCCGAGCTGGAAGTTATCGCCGGGGCTAACGCGCTGCTGGATGCGATGACGGTGCCAATCTGCGTGGTCTCTAACGGCCCGGTCAGCAAAATGCAGCACTCGCTGGGCAAGCTTGAGATGTTGCACCATTTCCCGGAAAAACTGTTCAGCGGCTACGATATCCAGCGGTGGAAGCCCGATCCGGCGCTGATGTTCCATGCAGCAAAAGCGATGAACGTCAACGTCGAGAACTGCATTCTGGTGGATGATTCGTCTGCGGGTGCACAGTCGGGAATTGATGCGGGCATGGAGGTGTTTTACTTCTGCGCCGATCCGCACAACAAGCCGATCGAGCATCCAAACGTGACAACCTTTACCGATCTGGCGCAGCTGCCGGAACTGTGGAAGGCGCGCGGGTGGGATATTACTCGCTGAAAAAACAAAGCCGGATGGCGCTAACGCTTATCCGGCCTACAAGGCTCGTAGGGCGGGTAAGCGATAGCGCCACCCGCCACAAACATCACTCTTTCGGATCTTTACCCGCCAGCAGCTTGTCCAGCTCATCGCCGCCCACGTGACGGAAGTCCTGACCTTTCACGAAGTAGAAGATGTATTCGCAAATGTTCTGGCAGCGGTCCCCGATACGCTCGATGGAGCGCGCGCAGAACAGGGCAGTCAGTACGCTTGGGATGGTACGTGAATCTTCCATCATGTAAGTCATCAGCTGACGCACGATGCCTTCATACTCCTGGTCGACTTTCTTGTCTTCACGGTAAATACGCACCGCTTCGTCCAGATCCATACGCGCAAAGGCATCCAGCACGTCGTGCAGCATCTGCACGGTGTGGCGGCCCAGCGACTCCAGGCTCACCAGCAGTGGCTGGTGCTGCTGAGAGAACTTCTCCAGCGCGGTACGGCAGATTTTATCCGCAACGTCACCAATACGCTCCAGCTCGGCGATGGTCTTGATGATCGCCATCACCAGACGCAGATCGCTCGCCGTCGGCTGGCGTTTCGCGATAATGCGCACGCAAGCTTCGTCGATAGCCACTTCCATCATGTTGACGTTTTTGTCGCCTTCAATGACGCGCTTCGCCAGCTCGCTGTCCTGGTTGTGCATCGCCGTAATTGCATCAGAAAGCTGCTGCTCGACCATGCCGCCCATGGTCATCACCTGGGTGCGAATGCTTTCCAGCTCTGCGTTGAACTGGCCGGAAATGTGTTTATTAAGATTGAGGTTGTCCATGGTTTCTCCACATGCACTAAGGCAAATCAACCGTAGCGGCCAGTAATATAATCTTCGGTTTGTTTCTTCGCGGGCCTGGTGAACAGCGCATCCGTATCGCTGAACTCAATCAACTCGCCCAGATACATAAACGCCGTATGATCGGAACAACGCGCAGCCTGTTGCATGTTGTGGGTCACGATAACCACGGTGTAATCCTGCTTCAGCTCGGTGATGAGCTCTTCAATACGGCCGGTTGAGATCGGGTCCAGCGCTGAACACGGCTCATCAAGCAGCAACACTTCCGGGCGAATGGCGATACCGCGCGCAATGCACAGACGCTGCTGCTGACCACCGGAGAGAGAGTAACCGCTCTGGTGCAATTTATCTTTGGTTTCGTTCCATAATGCGGCCTTGGTCAACGCCCACTGTACGCGCTCGTCCATATCGGCGCGGGAGAGCTTTTCAAACAGGCGCACGCCAAAGGCGATGTTGTCATAAATCGACATCGGGAACGGCGTGGGTTTCTGGAACACCATGCCTACTTTGGCACGCAGCAGGGCGATATCCTGGGCCTGGGTCAGAATGTTTTCGCCGTCCAGGATGATTTCACCTTCGGCGCGCTGCTCCGGATAGAGCGAATACATTTTGTTAAAGGTACGCAGCAGCGTGGATTTTCCACAGCCGGAGGGACCGATAAATGCCGTGACCTGGTTCTTCGCGATATCCAGGTTGATGTTCTTCAGGGCATGGAATTTGCCGTAGTAGAAGTTCAAATCACGAACCTGAATCTTACCCGGGGCAGTATCAACCATACTCATTGACTCATTTCCTCATTCGGCGCCGCGAGCTGCCGCGCCGTAAAAATTTAACCGTGTTTCTTCTTCGCGAAAATGACGCGCGCCAGAATGTTCAGCAACAGTACGCAAAGGGTAATGATCAGCACCCCGGCCCAGGCCAGCTGCTGCCACTCCGCGAATGGGCTCATCGCAAATTTAAAGATCGTCACCGGCAGGTTGGCGATCGGCTGCATCATGTCCGTACTCCAGAACTGGTTGGAGAGGGATGTAAACAGCAGTGGCGCCGTTTCACCTGCAATACGCGCAATTGCCAGCAGGATACCGGTCATGATCCCGGAGATAGACGCTTTCAGCGTAATCGCGGAGATCATCTTCCATTTCGGCGTACCCAGCGCGTAAGCCGCTTCACGCAGGCTGTCCGGCACCAGTTTCAGCATATTCTCGGTGGTACGAATGACGATAGGCACCTGCAGCAGCGCCAGCGCAATCACACCCGCCCAGCCGGAGAAGTGTTCCATCTGCGCCACCACGACGGTGTAGACGAACAGACCCACCACGATAGACGGCGCGGACAGCAGAATGTCGTTGATGAAGCGAATCACTTCCGCCAGCCAGGATTTACGACCATATTCTGCCAGGTAGATGCCCGCCATGATGCCCAGCGGCGTACCGAAGACCGTCGCCCACAGGATCAGCAGGCCGCTGCCTGCCAGGGCGTTCGCCAGACCACCACCCGCCGTGTTTGGCGGAGGCGTCATCTCGGTGAACAGCGCCAGCGACATACCGTCAATTCCACGAACGATCGTCGAGAACAGGATCCAGACCAGCCAGAACAGGCCGAATGCCATCGTCGCCATAGAGAGCGTTAACGCAATCCGGTTTTTTATGCGGCGTTTGGCCTGCATTTTGCGGCGGGATTCCGCCAGCTCAGCGGTAGCTTGCATTTCGAGAGTTGCCATTAGCGTGCTCCCTCATTTTTAGCGAGACGCATAATCATCAGCTTGGAAATCGCCAGAACAATGAAGGTGATAACAAACAGAATCAGCCCCAGCTCCATCAGTGCCGCAACGTGCAGACCGGATTCCGCTTCCGCAAATTCGTTTGCCAGTGCAGAGGTAATACTGTTGCCCGGCATGTAGAGCGACGCGCTGTCGAGCTGGTAGGTGTTACCGATGATAAAGGTGACCGCCATGGTTTCACCCAGCGCACGACCTAAGCCCAGCATCACGCCCCCGATCACCCCATTTTTGGTGAACGGAAGAACAATGCGCCAGATAACTTCCCAGGTGGTGCAGCCGATGCCGTAGGCTGACTCTTTCATCATCACCGGGGTTTGTTCGAAGACATCGCGCATAACCGCCGCAATGTAAGGAATAATCATGATGGCGAGGATCACACCCGCAGCCAGAATACCGATACCGAATGCCGGGCCTGAGAACAGGGCCCCCACAAACGGAATGGCGGAAAGCACGTTACCGACCGGCTCCTGGAAGTACGTTGCGAACAGCGGAGCAAAGATGAACAGACCCCACATGCCGTAAACGATACTTGGAATGGCCGCCAGCAGTTCGATAGCAATACCGAGCGGGCGTCGCAGCCAGCCTGGCGCCAGCTCCGTCAGGAACAGGGCAATACCAAAGCTCACCGGAACCGCAATCAGCAGGGCGATGAACGAGGTCACCAGCGTGCCGTAAATGGGCACCAGGGCTCCGTAGATATCGTTCGGCGCGTCCCACTCTTTAGTCCACAGGAAGGAGAACCCAAATTTCTGGATGCTCGGCCAGGAGGAGAAAATCAGAGACACGATAATGCCGCCCAGCAGCAATAGCACAATCAGCGCAGCCAGTTTGACCAGCGCGCTGAAAATCATGTCACCTTTTTTACCCGGAGGGTTAAATGCAGGCTTGGTTGCAGCCATAAATCACTCTTCTGTTTGAGACGTTTTTACGAATATGCCCGGTGGCGCTGACGCTTACCGGGCCTACAGATTAAACCGTAGGGCGGGTAAGCGCAGCGCCACCCGCCATCTTCGTTAAATATATCCTGTTAGTACAGCGCTTTACCGCTGCTGTCTTTCACGTTGGTTTTCCATGCAGCACGAATCTGCTCAACCACGCTGTCTGGCAGGCTGGCGTAATCCAGGTCGTTAGCCTGTTTGCCACCATTTTTGTATGCCCAATCGAAGAACTTCAGCACTTCAGTACCCTGCTCTGGTTTCTTCTGATCTTTGTGAATCAGAATGAACGTCGTAGAGGTGATTGGCCACGCGTCGTCACCTTTCTGGTTAGTCAGGTCCTGCGCGAAGGATTTGCTCCAGTCAGCGCCTTTTGCGGCGTTAGCGAAGTTCTCTTCGGTCGGGCTAACCGGTTTACCGTCAGCTGAAACCAGTTTGGTGTAAGCCAGGTTGTTCTGCTTAGCGTAAGCGTATTCTACGTAACCGATGGAGCCTGGCAGACGCTGTACGAACGCGGCGATACCGTCGTTACCTTTACCGCCCAGACCGGTAGGCCAGTTAACGGTAGAGCCGGAGCCGACTTTAGATTTCCACTCTTCGTTCACTTTCGCCAGATAGCTGGTGAAGACGAAGGAGGTACCGGAACCGTCTGCACGACGAACCACAGCGATATTCTGCGAAGGCAGCTTAACGCCCGGGTTCAATTTGGTGATGGCTTCGTCATCCCATTTTTTGATTTTACCCAGGTAGATGTCACCCAGGGTTTTGCCGTCCAGCACCAGCTCGCCTGACTTCAGGCCAGGGATGTTGACGGCCAGCACAACGCCGCCGATCACTGTCGGGAACTGGAACAGGCCTTCCTGATTCAGTTTTTCATCAGACAGAGGGGCATCTGACGCACCGAAATCTACGGTATTCGCGGTAATTTGTTTTACGCCACCGGAGGAGCCGATACCCTGATAGTTAACCTTGTTACCGGTTTCTTTCTGGTAGGTATCTGCCCATTTGGCATACACCGGCGCAGGGAAGGTTGCACCAGCGCCAGTCAGGCTTGCTGCTGCGAATGCAGAGAAAGCGCTCATCGATAAGGTCGCGGCGACAACAGTTGCGACAGTGGTACGCATAACTTTCATAATGTCTCCTGCAAGGATTTCGTAAATCATTGTTTAAGTGGCTACGATGAGCAAAATAGGACAAACAGGTGACAGATAAATGTACGAATTATGACATTTTTATGACAGTGCAAATCATTACCATAACCCTTTGAATAATTTATTCTTTTATTCAATAGGCGGTAATATTTTTGTCACATTAGTTGCAGTAAGTGTGGTCTATCCGGCGAAATATGACAACGGCTGTCATCAACAGCCGTCATGAGTTCAGTTTGAAAATTCCAGGGTTATGGTGGCATCTGCGTTAAACGTGCCGGGCGTCGGTCTGGCTCCGGTAGCGCTGGCCGGGGCGGCAGAGAACGTAATAGTACCGTTACTTTTTCCGCCAATAAAGCTTGTAGAACCCATCTCCGTTTTGAGCGCGCCGCCGTTCACCATCACCGGGTCGCCGTTTGTATCGTAGATTTTGATCCCCACGTTGTTGTTTGACGTAGAAACCATCGTGTTGTCGGCGCTGGCTGCCGTAGCGTTAAAATCAGCATTCACCTTTTGCGAGCGGTCCAGGCCGGAACAACTCACCGTAACGGTTTTCTCAATTTTTTTACTGGTTATCGATGTGCCGGGCGTGGCGGAAAATTCAGAGGCGGGGATCTGACCAAAATCGATATTAATCACCTGCCCGTCGTTAATTTCACACTGCTGGGACGCAATGATTGAGCCTTTGATCCTGACTTTTGCGATCGCCTCTCCCCTGGGCAAATCATTAGATATTCCGCCGTAGACGAGGGCGACATCGGTCAGAGGAATTGTGACCAATCCGGTGATCGATTTTCGAATATAAAACGAGAGCATCGAAGACGTTCCGGTATCAAGCGTAATATCGTTTGACGAGCCACAGGTGTGAGAGGCTGTACTGCGGTTCGAAACGTGCTCAAAAGGAATTGCAGTGTAACCCACGTTTTTGATGAAGATCTTTACGCCGACATCGAGATATTCATTAAGATTGTAATAAGAGACCTCACCAATCTTTTTATCAAATACGAGACCGCCAGTTGGATCCGCTGTGTAGTAGATTGCCGAAAATCCCTTATTAAGCCGGTGCTTTGAATCGCAGGAACAGTTGACCTGATAGCTGTCGCTGGCCGTCGCTTCGGCGATATCCACCATCGTTTTTCCCGGAACGTTATCTTTCGCGCTAATACTCGTTTGCGGAAAATTCAGGTTAAGCACATGTGTTCCTGAAATGGTCGTGCAGGTTCCTGCCACCTCAGCGAACGCCGTCGGGCTGGCTAGTATCAGCAGGCCAGCGATAAATAAGCTCTTCATCTAAAATCCTTTTTAGTTACATACGACGGTTTGTTGGACCAGCGACGCTCCGGTCTGGGGAGAAATATGGAACGGTGCCCGGCATTCCACGACGTTACCCGCCCCCCACCGCAGCGCAAAAGATCCCTCTTCCGGAACGCCAGACAGGTAAAGCTGCCCGTTTTCTCCCACGATGCCCGTCAGCAGCTCACCTTTACTTTCGCCGTTCGCGACGGCACCAAACGGTGCAGGCTTGCCGTTTGCCAGTATGACGTTGA
Organism: Enterobacter sp. RHBSTW-01064; assembly: GCF_014103035.1. Lineage (NCBI taxonomy): Bacteria > Pseudomonadati > Pseudomonadota > Gammaproteobacteria > Enterobacterales > Enterobacteriaceae > Enterobacter > Enterobacter sp. RHBSTW-01064. The sequence continues at coordinate 366,971 of NZ_JABXOU010000003.1, forward strand.
ATAGCACCCGATAACCCAGGTGGGTCAGAAACTCTGCTTTGACAATCGCACCGCGGGTCGGCACAAGATCGATCACGCTGTTTTCAAGCTCCACGTTGGCTCGGGAGAAATAGTCGTTGTCGATGGCCACCCGGTTTTCGTCATAAGGATTAAGCTGGGTTTTCACCGCATAACCGCGCCAGTCGGTGGCCACGCCAGAGGTGTTTTCAACGGCTAGCCCCGACGCACCGGGCGTTTTGATCAGCGCAACCGTCTCTCCAAGCTGCTGCGAGAACGTGACGCCTTCACCGTGCACAATAACGCCCCCGCGCGCGCCGAAATTAAGGTGTTCGGCATTTGCACTGTAGGCGTAGCTGCCGTCCAGCGTGCCGTAAGTGCCGTTATAGGTCATCGCAAGGTTGCTGGCATCCGCTGCGCTATCGCCTGTCCAGGATTGTTGCAGGTTATACGAGAGATTATCCCGCTCCAGCAGCGTTCCACTTAACCCCACCTGATGGGATGCCTGCGCGCTGTCGTTTTGCGTCATGGCATAGTTGAGGTAACTGTTTTTCACCCAGCCGGACAGCGGAACCGAAAGAGAAAACATAAAGATGTTTTCGCCCCCGTTGTTATCCTCATCTTCGCTGGCACTGTCGTGGTGCGTCGCGCTATCGGTGTAGCTCCACGACACGTTCCAGGAAACCATGCCGAGATTGTTGCTGTAGCCAGTCTGGATCAAGCGTTCTACCGCCTCCGTTTGCCAGTACTGTTGACGGCTCAGCGTCAGATAAACGTTCCCCCAGCCGCGTCCAAAAGACTGAGTCCATGTTCCCTCCAGACGGCTACGGCGGTTGCCCGTTTCCCAAAAATTACTTTCATCCCCCTGACGCGATGACCACTCGTTGAGGGTATAAAAACCCTGAGTAGAATAGCGGTAGCCCACCAGCCTGAAATTCGTGTCGGTGGCATCAATACGCTTGGAGTATAAGAAACGATAGGATTGCCCCTGGGATTCATCGCCGTCATCAAACCGGGCTTTCGCCTGCGTCACGTCCATAGAAAGCGCGCCAAACGCGCCCAGATCTTTACCCACACCCAGCGCCGCCGCGCGGTACTCGTCCGCCAATTGCACGCCGCCATAAAGCGTGATGCCGGCTGGCAGCCCGCGCATGATTTGCGCCTGCATAACGTTTGGGGTAAAGCGATTGTCTTCCCGCATTTCGCCAATGCTGACGTCGAAGTCGGTTTGACCTTCACGTTTCAGAATGGCCAGCGAAGCATAAGGCTGGATAAAATGTTGCTCGCTGCCGTCCTCTTCTTTGATGGTCACGTCCAAATCCCCACCCGAGCTGGTGGTATTGAGATCGGTAAGGGCAAACGCTCCTTGCGGTACGGCAGACTGATAGATGACGTAACCGTTTTGCTTGATCGTCACCATGGCGTTGCTTTTCGCTACGCCGCGCACCACAGGTGCGAAGCCGTTCATGCTGGCGGGCAGCATGTCATCATCGGTGTAAAGCCGCACCCCGCGCAGTCTGGCACCATCAAAAACATCGCTTGCCGACCAGGTATCGCCCACCATGAACTGGCTGCGCAGCCCGGGAATATCACGCTGTAGCCACGAGCTGACGGAGTGATATTCAGCATTGCCGCCTTCAGCGCTCAACGTACTGTAGTTACGTACCCGCCAGGCGCCGAGATTCAGACCATTTTGCAGGTTGAGGTAATAGCTATCCGCCGTGTCGTCGTAATCAGAGCGTACGGTATGGGAGCCTGAAAAGTCATAATTAACCGAAAGCGCATTGATCCCCTGGTCCCAGCGTTCGGGGCTGATATAGCCCATGGCATAGTTGTCCAGCCAAATCTGCGGTATCACAATATTGAGCGTCAGTTTGTCCGTATCGAACTGCCATACGGAACCTTCAACAAGCGGCCCCGGCGCGACGCAGGCATCGTCATCAATGTTTGTAAGCGCTTTGATGGCATCCGCTTTTACACCGAACGCTTTTAGCTGGCTGGACAGGTGGGTGAAGCAGGGCTGGATCTCCCCCTCCTGCTTATCCGCTATAAATGTGACCTCGCGGCGCTCACGTTTTTTCCCGTTAATAAGGATATCCACTTTGTACGTGCCGGGTGGCAGCGTGTTTGCACGATCGAACTGATGAATATCAATACCCGCCGGATGGTCAATCTCCAGCAAGGCGGGGTTAAAGAAGGCTTCTTTCGCCTGTAGCTGGCAAGCCAGCAGGAGCAGCGCCCCGGAGGCAAAGAGAACGTGAACAGGTGAACCGGCCATCTCGCATCATTCCTTGTTTTGCACTTAAAGGGAGAGATTCAGAGGCTCGCTAATCGCACCGTAATCATTGATAAAACGCCAACGAAGCGCTTTACCAGCCGCGCCTGCGGGTAAAGGCAGCGCTAGCTTCTCGAAGGGTTTAAGCATATTGAGCGGAATTTCTTTGCCGTCGACGAACACGTCCATCACGTTGATATGAATTGGAGCAGGATTTTCTATTTGCAGATGGTTTCCTACGCGCTGCCATTTTACCTTCATATACGCTTTTTCGGGCGTCATATTGAGCGCCACCGGGCGCCAGAACAGTTTGATTCGGGTTTTAATGGCAATTTCCATCGTGTTGCTATCCGCACTGCTCCCGGATGGCGGAATATTTTTGATATTCAGCCAGAAAACCGATTCCCGATCTTCGGGAAGCGCTCCCTTGGTTTTAATAATGCGCAGGATTTTTTCCTGCTGCGGCTCCAGACGTGAAACCGGTGGAATAGCCGTGAAGGGAGGTGGGGTAGTCTCTTTTTTATCAAATGGCTCAACCCAAACCTGGATCAGGTAGGGGACGTTTGTCTCTTTATTGAAGATAGAAAACGTTTCATCAGCGCGATCGCTATTAAAAATCACGCGGGTGCCGCCGATAATAACCCCAGCGTAGGATAGAGACATATTCAAAAGACAAATAACAACGAACAGTGACTTAATAAAGTTGCACAACATAATTTCATCCGTGAAATGAGCCTGCTAAAGGAAAATTCGCCAGTACTCTCGCTTTTAACGTCAGCAGGCCCGGGCGAAAATCGATTACTTCATGTATTCGATGGTGAACTGTGAATCAGCGTTAGCTGTGCCTGGCGTAACATCGGCAGAAGTCGCGATATAACGCGCGATAAATTTCAGCTCAGCATTTCCTGAATCAATGGTTGTATAAGAGGAATCTTTGTACAGCTTAACCTGTGAATTATCAGCGCGGTTATAGATACGAATTGCCACGCCCGTCGCCGCGGTCTCTGTTCCCTCACCGGTATAGTCGCCTGGAGTCGATGCAGTTATCGGGGTGCCAATGGCTAAATCGCCATTGCCGTCAGAGGCTTCGGTGCCGTCAAAACGCGCTGCCGCCTGAGTGTACGTGGCCGGACATTTTTCCAGCTTAATGCTAAATTCGGTTGGGGCCGCAGTGGAGCCTACTATCGAGCCAAAAGCCGATCGGTTCACCTTACCCAGGGCGACGGTCTGGCCAATAGTATCCGTGGTGACTTCACAGGTGCTGTCGATAACCTCACCGGTAAAATGCACCACGCCATCAGACGCGAGCGCCTGGTTTGCCATAAACAGTGAGCACAGAACAAAAGAACCTGTAATCCAATTACGTTTCATTACCACTCCGTTAAATCATGATTAATTCATTCATAAAAAAAATATCAGCGAAAGAATCTCCGCCTGAATGAGATTATATTTCATTAAGATTCACAAACAAAATCGGTGGCAGGTAAGAAAAAATTAAATGAAAAGATAAATAAAATAACTTGATAAAATAAATGCTGATTAATTAAAGAGTTGAAAGGGGTTAACATTCCTTATATTAGTCCAAAAGACATATTCAGAAACAGACACAAATAACAGTTAATACTTTTTAGGAATAAATTTAGGTCGTAATAAAAAAGCCTCACATTTTCATGCGAGGCTTTTTCCATTATGTGTCGAATGATTATTCTACGGTGACGGATTTCGCCAGGTTACGCGGCTGGTCAACGTCGGTGCCTTTGATCAGCGCCACGTGATAGGCCAGAAGCTGCAGCGGAACGGTGTAGAAGATCGGTGCAATCACCTCTTCAACGTGCGGCATCTCGATGATGTGCATGTTATCACTGCTGGCGAAACCGGCATCTTTATCAGCGAAGACGTACAGGACACCGCCGCGGGCGCGCACTTCTTCGATGTTGGATTTCAGTTTTTCCAGCAGTTCGTTGTTAGGTGCCACAACGATGACCGGCATATCTGCATCGATCAGCGCCAGCGGGCCGTGTTTCAGCTCGCCTGCCGCATAGGCTTCAGCGTGGATGTAAGAGATCTCTTTCAGCTTCAGCGCGCCTTCCAGCGCAATCGGATACTGATCGCCACGACCCAGGAACAGGGCGTGATGTTTGTCAGAGAAGTCTTCAGCCAGCGCTTCAATGCGTTTGTCCTGAGACAGCATCTGCTCAATACGGCTCGGCAGCGCCTGCAGGCCGTGAACGATGTCGTGCTCAACGGAAGCATCTTCGCCTTTCAGACGCGCCAGTTTCGCCACCAGCATCAGCAGAACGGTCAGCTGAGTGGTAAAGGCTTTCGTGGAGGCCACGCCGATTTCGGTACCCGCTTTGGTCATCAGCGCCAGATCGGACTCACGCACCAGCGATGAGCCTGGGACGTTACAGATGGCCAGCGAACCCAGGTAACCGAGCTCTTTAGACAGGCGCAGCGCTGCCAGCGTGTCTGCCGTTTCGCCGGACTGGGAAAGGGTGATCATCAGGCTGTTACGGCGCACCGCGGATTTGCGATAGCGGAATTCAGACGCGATTTCCACGTCGCACGGCACGCCCGCCAGGGATTCAAACCAGTAGCGAGAGACCATACCGGAGTTGTAGGAGGTGCCACAGGCCACGATCTGAATATGCTCGACCTTGCCGAGCAGTTCGTTGGCGTTTGCGCCCAGCTCGCTCAGATCCACTTCACCGTGGCTAATGCGCCCGGTAAGGGTGTTTTTGATGGCGTTTGGCTGCTCGTAGATCTCTTTCTGCATGTAGTGACGGTACGTGCCTTTGTCGCCCGCGTCGTACTGCAGGTTAGATTCGATCTCCTGGCGTTTTACCTGCTCGCCTTTGGTATCGAATACGGTCACGCTGCGACGGGTCACTTCCGCGATATCCCCCTCTTCCAGGAAGATAAAGCGACGGGTAACCGGCAGGAGCGCCAGCTGGTCAGAAGCGATGAAGTTTTCACCCATGCCCAGACCGATAACCATCGGGCTACCGGAACGCGCAGCCAGCAGCGTAGACGGGTCGCGGGAATCCATGATCACCGTACCGTAGGCACCGCGCAGCTGAGGAATGGCGCGCAGTACCGCTTCACGCAGTGTGCCGCCCTGCTCCAGCTCCCAGTGCACCAGGTGAGCAATCACTTCGGTGTCAGTTTCAGAGACGAAGGTGTAGCCGCGCGCTTTCAGTTCTTCGCGCAGCGGTTCGTGGTTTTCGATAATGCCGTTGTGCACGACCACGATGTGTTCAGACACATGCGGGTGCGCGTTACCTTCAGACGGTTCGCCGTGCGTCGCCCAGCGGGTATGCGCAATACCGGTACCACCGTGCAGCGGGTGTTCTTCCGCGGCCTGGGCCAGCATCTGCACTTTACCGAGACGGCGCAGACGGGTCATATGACCTTCTGCATCAACGACAGCCAAACCGGCAGAGTCGTAGCCACGGTATTCCAGACGACGTAAACCTTCGAGAAGGATTTCAGCAATATCACGCTGCGCAACTGCGCCAACAATTCCACACATAGTTTTAGATTCCGAATTTAGGCATGATGCCTGCGTTGTCGCTGACCTGTATTTACCCTTTCCGGGCGCCCCGAGCCTTGTAGAGAGTGGGGTTATTTTTATGGGTACTGCTTGTGGGGGGAGGATTATATTATCCCCTCACCCCGGCCCTCTCCCCAAAGGGGCGAGGGAGAAAAACACCGCACCGAACGATCCCCTCTCCCCTGTGGGGAGAGGGTTAGGGTGAGGGGGTAAATTTGTTACTTCTTCTTCACCGGGCGTTTCCAGCCCTGCTTGTTGACCTGCGGAACGCGGCTTAACACCAGCTCGTTCGCGGCCACATCGCGCGTAACGGTTGTTCCAGCAGCAATGGTCACGCCGTTACCCACGGTAACAGGCGCCACCAGCTGCGTATCGGAGCCAACGAACACGTCATCACCGATGATGGTTTTAAACTTGTTGGCACCGTCATAGTTGCAGGTAATGGTTCCCGCGCCGATGTTCACGTTGTCGCCAATTTCCGCATCGCCCAGATAGGTCAGATGACCGGCTTTCGAGCCTTTACCCAGACGCGCTTTTTTCATTTCCACGAAGTTACCAACATGTGAGCCTTCCAGCAGCTCAGCACCCGGGCGCAGGCGTGCAAACGGGCCGATAGTACAAGCTACATCCAGACGGGCATCTTCCACCACGCTGTACGGGCTAATTTCGCAGTCATCACCGATAACGCTGTTTTTAATCACGCAGCCGGTGCCAATTTTGACGCGGTTACCCAGCGTGACGTTGCCTTCAACGATGACGTTAGTATCAATCTCAACGTCACGCCCGTGCGACAGGGTACCGCGCAGATCGAAACGTGCCGGATCGCGAAGCATCACACCCGCAAGAAGCAGCTTTTCGGCCTGCTCGGACTGATAAATACGCTCAAGACGGGAAAGCTGGAGACGGTTGTTCACGCCGTCCGTTTCGCTGATACGCGCCGGATGAACGGCAGCAATTTCACGCCCTTCGTGATACGCCATCGCAATGATATCGGTGATGTAGTATTCACCCTGCGCATTATTGTTGTTGAGCTGAGACAGCCAGCGTTTCATATCCGCGCCGTTGGCAATCAGGATACCGGTGTTAATTTCCGGGATCTGGCGCTGTTCTTCGCTGGCATCTTTGTGTTCTACGATGCCGGTCACCTTGCCGTTTTCGCGGGTTATGCGGCCATAGCCGCTCGGGTCGTCCAGTACGACGGTGAGAAGGCCAATACCGCCCTGGGGTTTAGCTTCACGCAGGCGGGTCAGGGTTTCAACGGAGATCAGCGGGACATCGCCGTACAGCATCAGAATGTCTTCGTCATCGGCAAAGAACGGGGCCGCCTGCTGCATCGCATGGCCAGTTCCCAGCTGTTCAGCCTGAAGCACCCAGTTGAGCTTGTCGTCACACAGCGTCTTTTTCAGTAAATCGCCACCGTGGCCGTAGACCAGGTTTACCTGACGAGCGCCCAATTCATTTGCTGCATCAATGACATGCTGCACCATTGGCTTTCCTGCCAACGTGTGAAGCACTTTAGGCAGATCGGAATACATGCGGGTACCTTTGCCAGCGGCAAGGATCACCACGCTCATCGCACTGTTTGACATACGCATCCTGACGGTAGTTTGAGTGAGAAGTAAAAACGTTTGATGCTTAAAATTCTACATCTTTTTCATCATGAATTAAGGCAAAAAAAAAGCCAGCCTGGTATCCAGACTGGCTTTTGAGCTTTTCAAGCCGGTGTTACATCGCTTTTTTGGTCAACTCGATAACGCGCAGTTTCGCGATCGCTTTGGCCAGCTCCGCAGACGCCTGAGCGTAATCCACGTCACCATGAGAGCTGCTAATGTGCTCTTCAGCCTTACGCTTCGATTCCAGGGCTCGCGCTTCGTCGAGATCCTGGCCACGAATAGCGGTATCGGCCAGAACGGTCACACTGCCAGGCTGCACTTCAAGAATGCCGCCGGAAAGATAAATAAACTCTTCATGACCGAACTGTTTAACGATGCGGATCATACCAGGCTTAATGGCGGTGAGCAGCGGTGCGTGACCCGGGAAAATACCCAGTTCACCTTCACTACCCGTTACCTGGATTTTCTCGACCAGACCAGAGAACATTTGTTGCTCTGCGCTGACGACGTCCAGGTGGTAAGTCATTGCCATATCACCCTCCGATTAAGGCGTTAAAGTTTTTTGGCTTTTTCCACGGCTTCTTCGATGGAACCAACCATGTAGAACGCCTGCTCTGGCAGGTGATCGTATTCGCCTTCCATGATGCCTTTAAAGCCACGGATGGTGTCTTTCAGGGAAACGTATTTACCCGGAGAACCGGTGAATACTTCCGCAACGAAGAACGGCTGGGACAGGAAGCGCTGGATCTTACGCGCACGTGCTACCACCAGTTTGTCTTCTTCAGACAGTTCATCCATACCCAGGATGGCGATGATATCTTTCAGTTCCTGGTAACGCTGCAGCAGGGACTGTACGCCACGCGCGGTGTCGTAGTGTTCCTGACCAACAACCAGTGGATCCAGCTGACGGCTGGTGGAGTCCAGCGGGTCAACGGCTGGGTAGATACCCAGAGACGCGATCTGACGGCTCAGTACCACGGTTGCATCTAAGTGCGCAAAGGTGGTTGCTGGAGATGGGTCAGTCAAGTCATCCGCAGGTACGTATACCGCCTGAACGGAGGTGATAGAACCGGTTTTGGTAGAGGTGATACGTTCCTGAAGAACACCCATCTCTTCCGCCAGCGTAGGCTGATAACCAACCGCTGAAGGCATACGACCCAGCAGTGCAGATACTTCAGTACCGGCCAGGGTGTAACGGTAGATGTTATCAACGAACAGCAGAACGTCACGGCCTTCGTCACGGAACTTCTCAGCCATAGTCAGACCGGTCAGCGCAACGCGCAGACGGTTTCCTGGTGGCTCGTTCATCTGGCCGTAAACCAGGGAAACTTTGTCCAGAACGTTGGAGTCGGTCATTTCGTGGTAGAAGTCGTTACCCTCACGAGTACGCTCACCCACGCCCGCAAACACAGAATAACCGGAGTGCTCGATCGCGATGTTACGGATCAGCTCCATCATGTTTACAGTTTTACCTACACCCGCACCACCGAACAGACCGACTTTACCGCCCTTCGCGAACGGACACATCAAGTCGATAACTTTGATACCGGTTTCCAGCAGTTCCTGAGAGCTTGACAGCTCTTCGTAGGAAGGTGCTGCGCGGTGGATAGCCCAACGCTCTTCTTCACCGATGTCGCCTTTCATGTCGATTGGTTGACCCAATACGTTCATGATACGACCCAGTGTTGCTTTACCTACCGGGACTTCGATCGGGTGCTCAAGGTCTTTGACTTCCAGACCACGACGCAGACCGTCGGAAGAACCCATTGCGATGGTACGCACGATACCACCACCGAGCTGCTGCTGAACTTCCAGCACCAGGCTCTCGTTACCATTCTGTACCTCAAGAGCATCGTACACGCGCGGTACGGCATCCTGAGGGAACTCGACGTCAACCACGGCGCCGATTACCTGGACAATTTTTCCAGTAGCCATCTTGAATCCTCTACGAATTAACCTGGTTATACCGCGGATGCACCACCGACGATCTCGGTGAGTTCCTGAGTAATGCTGGCCTGACGAGCTTTGTTGTATACCAACTGCAGCTCTTTAATCAGGCTGCCGCCATTGTCGGTCGCGGCTTTCATCGCCACCATACGTGCGGCCTGCTCGCTGGCCAGGTTTTCTACAACACCCTGATAAACCTGTGATTCAACGTAACGACGCAGCAGGGTATCCAGCAGCGGTTTCGGATCAGGTTCATACAGGTAATCCCAGGCTTTTTGCTTCAACTCGTCATCTTCTGATGCCGGTAAAGGCAACATTTGAGTGAGCGTTGGAACCTGAGACATCGTGTTAATAAATTTGTTGCTGACAACATACAGTCTGTCCAGACGGCCTTCATCGTAGGCCTGCAACATCACTTTAACCGGACCGATCAGTTCGGACAGGGACGGGTTATCACCCATACCGGTCACCTGAGCGACAATGTTGCCACCCACGGAGTTAAAGAAAGAAACGCCCTTAGAGCCGATCATTGCGATATCGCACTGAACGCCTTTCTCGGACCATGCTTTCATATCCGCCAGCAGTTTTTTGAACAGGTTAATGTTCAAGCCGCCGCACAGACCACGGTCGGTCGACACCACCAGGTAGCCCACGCGCTTAACGTCGCGTTCTTCCAGGTAAGGGTGCTTATATTCCAGATTACCGTTCGCAAGGTGACCAATCACTTTGCGCATGGTATCTGCATAAGGACGGCTGGCCGCCATGCGATCCTGCGATTTACGCATTTTGGAAGCGGCGACCATCTCCATCGCTTTAGTGATCTTTTGCGTGTTCTGGACGCTTGCGATCTTACTACGTATCTCTTTTGCGCCGGCCATGAGCTTCTCCTCAATGCCAGGCGGCTTGTCGTGAGACAAGCCGCCGGACGATTACCAGGACTGGGTTGCTTTGAAGGAATCGAGGATAGCTTTCAGCTTGCCTTCGATTTCGTCGTTATAGCCACCGGTCTGGTTGATCTCTTGCATCAGCGGAGCGTGATCACGGTCGACGTAAGCCAGCAGAGCGGCTTCGAAGCTACCGATCTTCGCCAGTTCCACATCTTCGAGGTAACCGCGTTCAGCCGCGAACAGCACCAGGCCCTGCTGAGCAACAGACATTGGCGCGTACTGTTTCTGCTTCAGCAGCTCGGTCACTTTCTGACCGTGGCTCAGCTGTTTACGGGTTGCTTCGTCCAGATCGGATGCGAACTGAGAGAACGCAGCCAGTTCACGATACTGTGCCAGCGCGGTACGGATACCACCGGACAGTTTCTTGATGATCTTGGTCTGAGCAGCACCACCAACACGGGATACGGAGATACCCGGGTTAACCGCCGGACGAATACCGGAGTTAAACAGGTTGGTTTCCAGGAAGATCTGACCATCGGTAATGGAGATTACGTTGGTCGGAACGAACGCAGAAACGTCACCCGCCTGGGTTTCAATGATCGGCAGAGCCGTCAGAGAGCCCGTTTGACCCTTCACTTCACCTTTGGTGAAGTTCTCGACGTATTCCGCGTTAACGCGGGAAGCACGCTCCAGCAGACGAGAGTGGAGGTAGAATACGTCGCCCGGGAATGCTTCACGTCCAGGTGGACGACGGAGCAGCAGGGAAACCTGACGATAAGCAACAGCCTGTTTAGACAGGTCATCGTATACGATCAGCGCATCTTCACCGCGGTCACGGAAGTATTCGCCCATTGCGCAACCGGCGTATGGCGCCAGGTATTGCAGTGCAGCAGATTCAGAAGCGGTCGCCACAACAACGATGGTGTTAGCCAGCGCGCCGTGCTCTTCCAGTTTACGAACCACGTTGGAAATGGTGGACGCTTTCTGGCCGATAGCCACGTACACACATTTGATGCCGGAGTCACGCTGGTTGATGATGGCGTCGATTGCCATCGCGGTTTTACCGGTCTGACGGTCACCGATGATCAGTTCACGCTGACCACGACCGATTGGGATCATGGCATCAACGGACTTATAACCAGTCTGCACTGGCTGATCAACGGACTGACGATCGATAACGCCCGGTGCGATAACTTCGATTGGGGAGAAGCCATCGTGCTCAACCGGACCTTTACCGTCGATTGGCGCACCCAGGGTGTTAACTACGCGACCCAGCAGGCCACGGCCAACCGGCACTTCCAGAATACGGCCAGTACACTTAACCTTCATGCCTTCGGCGAGGTCAGCGTATGGACCCATCACAACTGCACCTACGGAGTCGCGCTCCAGGTTCAGTGCGATAGCGTAACGGTTACCCGGCAGGGAAATCATCTCACCCTGCATACAATCGGCCAGGCCGTGGATGCGGATAACACCGTCACTTACAGAAACAATAGTACCTTCGTTATGAGCTTCACTCACAACATTGAACTGAGCAATGCGCTGCTTGATCAGTTCGCTGATTTCGGTGGAATTCAGTTGCATGCTCCAGTCCCCTTAAGACTGCAAGACGTCTGCAAGGCGTTCAAGACGGCCGCGTACGCTGCCATCAATGACCATATCACCCGAGCGGATGATTACGCCTGCCATTACAGACTTATCGATTTTGCAATTCAGCTTAACTTTGCGTGACAGACGTTTTTCCATCGCGGCGGTGATTTTCGCAAGCTGTTCGGTACTGAGTTCAGTCGCAGAAGTCACTTCGACTTCGGCAGTCGCTTCACTCAGCGCACGTAAGTGCTCAAACTGCTCGAGAACATCCGGGAGCACACGGAGACGACCATTTTCAGCCATAACCTTAATCAGGTTCTGGCCATTGGCATCCAGTTGCTCTCCGCACACGGCGATAAACGACGCGGCGAGGGTATCAGGCGCTAATGCACCAGACAGCAACTCGGCCATTTGTTCGTTTTTCGTCACCTCAGCGGCAAACGCCAGCATATCCTGCCAGCGATCGACATTTTGGTGTTCGACAGCAAAGTCAAAAGCTGCTTTGGCGTAGGGGCGAGCTACCGTAACAAATTCAGACATCAGCCCCTCCCTCCTTACAGTTCAGCGACAAGTTTGTCCACGATGTCGCTGTTAGCAGCTTCATCCACGGAACGTTCGATGATCTTCTCGGCGCCAGCAACAGCCAGAATCGCAACCTGCTTACGCAGTTCTTCACGAGCACGTTTACGCTCAGCTTCAATTTCAGCCTGAGCCTGTGTCACGATCTTAGTACGTTCCTGTTCTGCTTCAGCTTTGGCTTCGTCCAGGATCTGAGAACGGCGTTTGTTAGCCTGTTCAATGATTACCTGAGCTTCAGCTTTCGCTTTTTTCAGCTGGTCTGTCGCGTTGGCCTGTGCAAGGTCCAAATCTTTCTTAGCGCGTTCTGCGGAAGCCAGACCGTCAGCAATTTCTTTCTGACGTTTTTCGATGGCAGCCATTAAAGGCGGCCATACATACTTCATGCAGAACCAGACAAAGAGAATAAACGCGATGGCCTGGCCGAGGATTGTTGCGTTCATGTTCACAGCACAATACCTCTTTAATTTCTGTGGCTTGGGGTTTTAAAACTACTACTACGCGACAGCAAACATCACGTACAGACCCAGACCTACAGCGATCATTGGGATTGCATCCACCAGACCCATAACGATAAAGAACTGAGTACGCAGCAGAGGAATCAGATCAGGTTGACGCGCTGCGCCTTCCAGGAATTTGCCCCCGAGGATGCCGATACCGATCGCAGCACCGATAGCCGCCAGACCCATCATCACAGCGGCAGCCATGTACAGCAGATCCATATTCAGGTTTTCCATGACAGTCTCCAGTTTGTTTCAATTAAAACGTAGTAGTGTTGGTAAAAAATCAGTGCTCTTCAGACGCCATCGACAGATAGACGATCGTCAGAACCATGAAGATAAAGGCTTGCAGCGTAATGATCAGGATGTGGAAAATGGCCCATGGCACATTCAGAATCCACTGTGACCACCACGGCAGAAGACCCGCGATCAGAATGAAAATCAGCTCACCCGCATACATATTGCCGAACAGTCGCAGACCCAGTGAAACAGGTTTGGACAGCAGGCTAACGCCTTCCAGGATCAGGTTGACCGGAATAAACGCCCAGTGGTTGAACGGCTGCAAGGTAAGCTCTTTCACAAAGCCGCTTACGCCTTTCATTTTGATGCTGTAGAAAAGAATCAGGATAAACACGCCCAGTGCCATCGACAGGGTGATGTTCACGTCCGCAGACGGTACAACACGCAGCGCAGGCAGGCCGAAGATGTGCTCGCCGATGAACGGCAGCAGGTCAATTGGCAGCAGGTCCATCAGGTTCATCAGGAAGACCCAAACGAACACGGTCAGGGCCAGCGGAGCAATCAGCTTGCTCTTGCCATGGTACATGTCTTTCACGCTGCCATGGACGAAGCCGATGATCATTTCGACGAAGGTCTGGAATTTCCCTGGTACACCGCTGGTCGCTCGTTTAGCAACACCGCGGAACATGGCCAGGAACAGAAGACCCAAAACCACCGAGAAGAACATGGAGTCGATGTTGATCGTCCAGAAGGTGGCCGGGGGGTTATGTGGATCCACCAGCGAGAATGTACGCAGGTCCAGCTGAAGGTTATTCAGATGGTGACCTATGTAATCCTGCGGCGTCATATTTTCTGAAGCCATGATGCCTTTTACCCTTTGTTATTGATTACAGCTGGAGCCAGAACTTGTACCACCAGCACCAAAACCCACGTTGCTATCAGCGGCATGAATACCACTTTCAAAACCGCCAGCGCCATCACCAGTAGAGCAAAGGTCAGCAACACCTTACACACTTCGCCGAGGGCGAAGGACCAGGCCACGCGGCCTTTGGCGGGTGTATGCGCCTGATGACGCCAGGCAAAAATCATAAACAACACGTTTGGCAGAACCACCGCCAAACCCCCGCACACGGCGGAGATGCCCCAGAAGGGGTCTTTGAGGCTAAACAGCAGTCCACTTGCTATCACAGCCAGAAACTGAATGAACAGAAGCTTACGAGCAACGTTTCTACTCAAGAGCGACACAGACATCACGTTTTTACTCCTGCTCCCTTCGAGGTATGCCGCGTGTCGTATAAAACGTCCTTTAAGGCTCAGAGTCAAGCATCAAAAAGCGGTCAAATTATACGGTGCGCACCCGTGATTTCAAACATTAAGTAGCGAAAAGGTGAATAAATGTTTAAATATTTTTCCCCGCCGCTGTTTTTCAACTTTTGGCGTCCGCGTTGACCTTCAGGCAAAACTGCAAACAGCGCGAAAACGTTGGCGAGAAAGCGTGCACGAGATCACAAAATGCACATTTACGATAAGATTGTATTTATCAAAGACGTAAATCTGATTATTTCATCCTTATGAAATTAAAGACAAAATATCGCAACTATTTTCAAAACAACCCTGTATACAACAAAAACCTTTTATTGACATTCTTAATAAAAATTTAACATTGTTTTCTTGTTGCCGCTTTTCACTTTTAGCAGGCTGATATTTTCGCAGTTGATTATCTTAACGGTGAACAATAACCACAACGTTAACTACAAGAAAATCCATGGTAACAACAAGGTTAAATTTAGCTCAGAATAATGCTCGGAAATGCGCTGCTTTTTAACACAACAAGAACAGCACAAATTCCCCATTTTTTATTTAATTTTTAAAAATTGTTTGGCTTAAGAATCACCAGATGACGCTCACCTTCAAGGTGAGGGACCTGTAATTTTTCAATTGATTCCACGGCAAAACCTTCCGGGAGCTGCTCAATTTCGTCCTCAGGGACGAGTCCTTTCAGGGCATAAAAACGCCCTTCCTTCGCAGGCAGATGCTTGCACCAGCTCACCATATCGTTGAGCGAGGCAAATGCACGGCTAATCACCCCATCAAACGGTGGCTCTGCCGGGAACGCTTCTACCCTGCTCTGGACGGGAGTGATGTTTTCAAGCTTCAGCTCGTGCTGAACCTGGCGCAAGAAGCGAATACGTTTTCCGAGGCTGTCCAGCAGTGTGAAATGGCTTTCAGGACGAACAATCGACAGCGGAACGCCCGGTAAACCTGGTCCCGTACCCACGTCGATAAAGCGCTCCCCCTTCAGATACGGCGCCACCACGATGCTATCGAGAATATGGCGTATCAGCATCTCGTTGGGATCGCGCACTGACGTCAGGTTGTACGCTTTGTTCCATTTGTTCAGCATATCGACATAGGCCACCAGCTGGTTTTTCTGGTGATCGGTGAGCGAAATACCTGCTTCATCCAGCAGACGAGAGAGTTTATTGAGCACGGTGGATACCTGTTTAGAGATTTTTCGCTCGGTGGCGCTGCCGCTTACCGGGCCTACGAATAAGTAGGGCGGGTCAGCGAAGCGCCACCCGCCAAAAACAATGTCAATTATGCGCTGCGGCGCAGCATGCCTTGCTTTTTCAGCCACACCAGCAGAATCGAAATCGCGGCAGGTGTGACGCCGGAGATACGGGAAGCCTGGCCGATCGACACAGGTTTGTGATCGTTCAGCTTAGCGATCACTTCGTTGGAAAGGCCCGTTACTTGGCGGTAGTCCAGCATTTCCGGCAGCAGCGTATTTTCGTTGCGCTGCTGTTTTTCGATCTCATCTTGCTGACGCGCGATATAACCTTCGTATTTCACCTGGATTTCGACCTGCTCGGCCGCTTCAGCGTCTTCCAGGCCCGGCGCGAACGCGGTCAGTTTGACCAGGTTCTCGTAGGTCACTTCAGGGCGACGCAGCAGATCTTCGCCGCTGGCTTCACGTGACAGCGGCGCTGTTAAGTGAGCATTCACTTCGGCAGCGGTTTCCGCCAGTGGATTCACCCAGGTGGTTTTCAGACGCTGACGCTCCTGCTCAATGCGTTCCAGCTTCTCGTTAAAACGCGCCCAGCGTTCGTCATCCACCAGACCCAGCTCGCGGCCCATTTCAGTCAGACGGAGGTCGGCGTTGTCTTCGCGCAGCATCAGGCGATATTCCGCGCGAGAGGTAAACATACGGTACGGTTCTTTGGTACCCAGCGTGCAGAGATCGTCAACCAGCACGCCCAGATAAGCCTGGGAACGCCCCGGTGCCCAGCCCTCTTTCTCGGCAGAGAAGCGGGCGGCGTTCAGACCGGCAAGCAGACCCTGCGCTGCGGCTTCTTCGTAGCCGGTCGTGCCGTTAATCTGGCCCGCGAAGAACAGACCCTGGATGAATTTGCTTTCCAGGGTTGGCTTCAGGTCACGCGGATCGAAGAAATCGTACTCAATAGCGTAGCCAGGGCGAACAATTTTTGCGTTCTCCATGCCCTGCATTGAGCGAACAATTTGCATCTGTACATCGAACGGCAGGCTGGTGGAGATGCCGTTCGGGTAAATTTCATTTGAGGTCAGCCCTTCCGGCTCCAGGAAGATCTGGTGCTGGTTACGATCGGCAAAGCGCATCACCTTGTCTTCGATCGACGGGCAGTAGCGCGGGCCGATCCCTTCGATCACGCCAGCATACATTGGGCTACGATCGAGGTTATTGCGGATCACGTCATGGGTTTTCTCGTTGGTGTGCGTGATGTAGCACGGTACCTGCTGCGGATGCTGAGCCGCATTGCCCATGAACGAGAACACCGGCATCGGATTATCACCGTGCTGTTGCGCCAGCACGCTGAAATCAATGGTGCGTGCGTCAATACGCGGCGGTGTACCGGTTTTCAGGCGGCTGACGCGCAGCGGCAGTTCGCGCAGACGACGTGACAGCGGGATAGACGGCGGATCGCCAGCACGGCCACCGCTGTAGTTATCCAGGCCGATATGAATTTTTCCGTCCAGGAATGTCCCGACGGTCAGCACAACCGCTTTTGCGCGGAACTTGAGACCCATCTGGGTCACGGCACCCACGACGCGATCGTTCTCGACGATAAGATCTTCAACAGCCTGCTGGAAGATCATCAGGTTCGGCTGGTTCTCCAGCGCAGTGCGCACAGCCTGGCGGTAAAGCACGCGGTCTGCCTGTGCACGGGTCGCACGAACAGCAGGCCCTTTACTCGCGTTTAGTATCCTAAACTGGATGCCTGCATGATCGATCGCTTTCGCCATCAGGCCGCCAAGTGCATCCACTTCTTTTACCAGGTGTCCTTTCCCAATGCCGCCAATCGCCGGATTACAGGACATTTGTCCCAGCGTGTCGATATTGTGTGTCAAAAGCAGGGTCTGCTGACCCATTCGCGCTGCGGCCATTGCGGCCTCAGTGCCTGCATGACCCCCGCCAATGATGATGACGTCAAAAGGATCCTGATAAAACATGGTGGTCTGCCTCGCGTAAAGCGGTATGAAAATGGATTGAAGCCCGGGCCGTGGATTCTACTCAACTTTAGTCTTTCGAGAAAGCATTGGGATCCTGGGCTATTAAAAAGAAGATCTTTTTATTTAGAGATCTGTTCTATTGTGATCTCTTATTAGGATCGCGGTCTGCTGTGGATAAGTCCGATCCGGCAAATAAGATCATCAGGTTAGGAAGGATCGTTTGCTGTGAATGATCGGTGATCCTGAAACGTATAAGCTGGGATCAGAACGCGACTTTATACACAAGCCAAAAACATCCCCAGAGTTGTTCTTTGGATAACTACGGGTTAATACGAGCTTTTAACCAGAGTTATCCACATCTGTTCGCGCGATCTTTAATCGTTTTTGAGTAAATTTTTCCAATCTGCTAGCCAGATCTCGGCCGGATCTTCCGGAATGTCGTGATCGAGGATGTTGATCTTGAGCGTTTCACCCAGCTGTTTTGCTCCACACGCGGTGACAGCGGCTTCAACTTTCTCTATGGCACCGCAGAAGGTGTCATATTCACGACTGCCGATCCCCACCGCGCCAAAACGGACGTTTGACAGGTCAGGCTGTTGTTCCAGCAGTTCGTCATATAAAGGTTGCAGATTATCCGGGAGATCGCCCGCGCCGTGCGTGGAGGTAATCAGCAGCCAGACCCCGTCAGCCGGGAGATCTTCAAGTAACGGCCCGTGCAAGGTTTCTGTCGAAAAGCCTGCATCTTCCAGCTTCTCAGCCAGATGTTCCGCCACGTATTCCGCACCGCCAAGGGTGCTGCCACTGATAAGGGTAATGTCCGCCATTGATCGCTCGCTCAGATAAAGAGGCGATCATTGTACGCTGTGAGCGAGCTGGGATCTACCTGTGGAAAATGTGGGTATGAGTTTGCCCGATCAGGGGCGAATGGTACGCATGATCGGGTTTTGCAGGGAGATCAGCGTCTCGGTGGACTGAATTTCATCGATTGTTTGGATCTTGTTGATAAGTACCTGCTGGAGGGCATCGATGGATCGGCACATCACCTTTATAAAGATGCTGTAATGCCCGGTGGTGTAGTACGCCTCGGTGACTTCATCCAGCGCGTTCAGCTTCGCCAGCGCGGAAGGGTAGTCTTTTGCGCTTTTAAGAATGATGCCGATAAAGCAGCAGACGTCATAACCCAGCTGCTTTGGGCTGACGTCGATGCGCGCGCCGGTAATGATCCCCGCCTGTTTCATCTTCTCTACACGAACGTGAATCGTCCCAGGGCTGACGCCAAATTGTTTCGCCAGTTCGGCGTAGGCGGTGCGTGCATTGGCCATTAAGGCCTCGAGGATGCCGCGGTCCAGATTGTCGATCTGATAATTTTCCATAGCTTTTTCTTATGAAGATTAATGAATCACTCTATTCTAGCGTCTTATTTTAACGAATCAAAAGTGAAGTCGGCTTTTTGTTGATGGGTTATTGAATTAAGTGCCGGTTCTGTTGCTTAATCAGTACCAACAGGACGCAGGAGTATAAATAATGAAAACCGCTTACATTGCAAAACAACGCCAGATCAGTTTCGTTAAATCCCATTTTTCCCGCCAGCTGGAAGAGAAGCTTGGCCTGATTGAAGTTCAGGCGCCAATTCTCAGCCGCGTGGGTGACGGGACGCAGGATAACTTGTCTGGATGCGAAAAAGCGGTACAGGTGAAAGTGAAAACACTGCCAGACGCCCAGTTCGAAGTGGTTCATTCCCTGGCGAAATGGAAGCGTCAAACTCTGGGGCAACACGACTTCAGCGCGGGCGAAGGACTTTACACGCACATGAAAGCCCTTCGTCCCGACGAAGATCGCCTCACTCCAATTCACTCCGTATACGTTGACCAGTGGGACTGGGAGCGCGTGATGGGTGACGGCGAGCGCCACGTTGGCACGCTGAAATCTACCGTTGAAGCGATCTACGCCGGAATCAAAGCCACCGAAGCGGCAGTGAGCAAAGAGTTTGGTCTGGCACCGTTCCTGCCGGAAACGATCCACTTTGTACACAGTCAGGAACTGCTGAGCCGCTTCCCGGGTCTGGATGCCAAAGGTCGTGAACGTGCGATTGCTAAAGAGTTAGGTGCCGTTTTCCTGATCGGGATCGGCGGGAAATTGTCTGACGGCAAACGTCACGACGTCCGTGCGCCGGACTACGACGACTGGAGCACTGCAGGTGAATCTGAATTTGCCGGTCTGAACGGTGATATTCTGGTCTGGAACCCGGTTCTGGAAGATGCCTTTGAGCTCTCTTCTATGGGGATCCGCGTGGATGCGGAGGCACTGAAGCGTCAGTTGGCGGTTACTGGTGATGAAGATCGCCTCAAATTGGAGTGGCACCAGGCGCTGCTGCGCGGTGAAATGCCGCAGACCATCGGCGGCGGTATCGGACAGTCCCGTCTGACCATGCTGCTGCTTCAACTGCCACATATCGGTCAGGTGCAGTGTGGCGTATGGCCGCAGCAGGTACGTGAAAGCGTCGGTTCTCTTCTTTAATTAACGCCGCCAGCGTCTGAGCAGACGGCTACGCAGCCCGGTATCAAAGCGCCAGATATGATCGAAGATGCGCATGATGCCGGGTTTTCCATGCGCGGACATCGCGACGGCATGGAACCGGTGCTGGTGCACCCGCTGTAACTCCTTCACTTTATTCACCACGTCATCCGGCAACCGCTGGGCGATGAAATCGGAAATTACCACCGCATCGGCGTCGTACCAGTCACCACCCTGCATACGCTCCACAATGCTGCGAAAACAGCTGGCCAGATCGGTACCGCCGCGAAAACGCTGGCTCAAAAAGCGGATCGCCTGTTCGATCCCCTGCTGGTTCGTCAATTCATAGCCCACCACCTCGCTGGAGAACAGCATGATGAAGCAGCGGCGCCGATCGGCGAGCGCGACGCGCATCAGCGCCAGGCAGAACGCCTTCGCGCACTGCTCGTTAAACCCGCCCATCGATCCGGACGTATCCACGCAGACAATAAAAGGCCCGCGCGGCTGCTCATCAAAGTCCTGATGAACCACTGGACGCTGGCTTACCTTCTCGCGCCAGGATTCCCCATGCAGTCGATAGGTGAGGAGCTGCTTTTCCGCCAGCCGACGATAGAACTCATATTCCAGCTCGGTCATCCCCAGCGTGCTTAGCTCGGTCGGCAGCAGGCGTAAGATGTCGTCGCTTTGCTGCAATCCATCCACCTGCTCGGGCACGGTGGCCGGTTCGCGGACCAGCGTGCGGAAGGTTTCCATCGGCGCGTCTTTCTTTGGGACCGATTTTGCCTCCCGCGAGCGGCCAAGCTGTTCCGCAAGCTTCATCAGCTCGGGCTGCTGCGTGAGAAAGTCGCCGTACTTCACGATCAGCTGGTAGTCCCCGCGCTTCAGCTGCCCGGCGCTCATGTCCCAGAGGCGTCCGGCAGCGTTTTCATTTTCTACCAGCACCTCTTCAAGCTGGCCGCTCAGCGTCATACGCTCCTGAACTTCGCTGAGCAGCTGTTCACGCTCTTCATCCAGCAGCTGCTGGTTCAGCGTTGTGGCCTGAACCACCAGGCTAAGCCGCCAGCGCTGTAAAAACAGGGTATGCAGCGCGGGGGTAAAGGTGGCGTTATCCGTAACCAGCGCCCGCGCCTGGCTGGCAAACGGAGAGTGGACTTTATCAAGCAGCGTAAGGGTTTGCGGTAGCTGGACGATAAACTGCGGTGTCGACAGCCGTTGGCACTGCTGATAGCTGGCGACCTCCTCCGTCAATTCAGGCGGAACTTCCGTCTCCTTAAACCGCTGGCGAAGGTTATCGCGCCAGCGTGGGAGATCGTCGGTCATCGCCTTTTTGAGCTTGGGGAATTTTTCAAAGAAAGCCGCCAGCTGCGGCGAAGCCAGAAGGGTAATGACCACCTCTTCGATCAACCCTTCCTCGCTGACTGCCAGCATCACGTTGAGCGTGTCCAGCGTTAGCATTGACGCGCCTGTTTGATCTGCGCGCTGACGTCCTGCAGGCTGGCTTCGATACGACCTAACCAGTCGCTATGAATAAAGAGGCATTTTTGCTGCTCGCTGAAGCGCGTGTGCTGCTGGTGCCATTCCGTATCCAGCGCTTCCAGCTGCTGCGTGATCTCTTCCGGCACGCTATCCGAAGCGGTGCCCGGCAGCGCCAGACGCGATCCTTGCAGGCTGACATCGCGGATCACCAGATGCTGGCTGCTATCCACTTCCATCGTCAGCGGCTGGGCAAAACCAATACCGTTGAGCTTGCCGCGGATCTCACCGTCCTTATCGAGCCACTGCGCCAGCGTTTCGCGCTCAATCGTAATGTGGACCACCTGCATATCGTGCAGTTTGAGCGGCTGCTGGAGCAGCAGCGTGAGCGTCGTACCAGTCAGATCGGCAGGAAGCTCATAGTGCGGTTTGCGGGCGAACATGCCACCAAGGCGATTCACTTTCAGCGCGGTTTTATCACTTTGCTGCTGCTGAAGCTGGATGCGCCGTTGGGCAATCGCCCCCAGCTGGTTGAGCATCGCCTGCTGCCCCCAGGCGTGTCCGGTCATCAATATTTCAAGCTGCTGCTGCATCAAATTCATCCCTTCGGCATCGTGCCACAGGCAGTCTTTTAGCAGGATGAGATCGATTGGCGCAACGGCATCACGACCACTGAACAAGGCGCTGGCCTGCAACAGACGGATCGCTTTTTTCCAGCGACGGTCAGAGACGTAAGGTGCAGCAGGCAGCAAATCAAGCTGTTGGCGCAGCATGAAGATCAGCTCAAAGACCGCGTCGGGCAGGGTGATTTTGCCGATGTCCTGTTGCCACTGGTGATACTCCTCATCGGTGACCTGCAGCGAAGCAGACACCGGATTCTCGTTCTCATCCTGCTGGCTTATCAGCAGGGAGCGGAAATTTGATTTATCCTGCACTTTGTCCAGCCACAGGCGGATCAACATGCGGTCATACAGCGCTTCCAGGCTGCTGTCGGCTTCAGGCAGTTCGTTGGAGGCCGCCACCAGCAGGCGCATCGGGATTTTCTCTTCGCTGGCACCGTTGCGGAACCGACGTTCGTTAATCGCCGTCAGCAGGGTATTCAGAATCGCCGGGCCGGCTTTCCAGATCTCATCAAGAAAGACAATTTCAGCCTCTGGCAGATACCCCGCCGTCAAACGCTCATAGCGCCCTTCATCTTTCAGCGCCTGAATGGAAAGCGGGCCAAACACTTCTTCGGGGGTGGAAAAGCGGGTCATGAGATATTCGAAGGCGCGGGCGTTCTGAAAAGCAAATTTGAGCCTGCGGGCAATCAGGCTTTTGGCAATGCCCGGTGGACCCAGCAAAAACACGCTTTCACCGCTCAATGCCGCTAGTAGACAGAGGCGAATGGCGTGGCTACGCTCGTAAAGGCCTTTCTCCAGCGCGCTGCTAAGGCGGGAAATTCTTTCTGCTAATAAATGTGAGTGAGCCATAATAGTTTTGCATCCTTTCGCCGTCGTGGCGGCCAATTGAAGCGAGTATAGACGTTTCGGTCAGGGCTGGTAATAGACTGAAGTGCGGCGCAATTTACTTTGCGCTACATTAACGCGGTTGCATTTAGGGGTACGATTTTGCAGTGAATCGTGCATACTGTGCGCTTTTTGTGGGCCAAGGGACTAGGCACACATTTGTTATTTAAACGAAAAGACTAGTCTATGAGCACTGATAATAAGCAATCATTACCCGCAATTACGCTTGCGGCGATCGGGGTTGTCTATGGTGATATCGGCACCAGCCCGCTGTATACGCTACGTGAATGTTTGTCCGGCCAGTTTGGGTTTGGTGTTGAACGCGATGCCGTTTTTGGTTTCCTGTCACTCATCTTCTGGCTGCTGATTCTGGTCGTTTCCGTTAAATATCTCTCTTTCGTCATGCGTGCAGATAACGCAGGCGAAGGCGGTATCCTGACGCTGATGTCCCTTGCCGGACGCAATACCTCTGCCAGAATGACGTCGGTGCTCGTGATCATCGGGCTGATTGGCGGCAGTTTCTTCTACGGGGAAGTGGTGATAACGCCCGCTATTTCGGTGCTCTCGGCGATAGAGGGGCTTGAAATTATCGCGCCACAGCTCGAGACATGGGTGGTTCCGCTGGCCATTATCGTTCTGACGCTGCTGTTTGTGATCCAAAAGCACGGTACCGGGCTGGTGGGGAAACTGTTTGCGCCGATTATGCTGGCCTGGTTCCTGGTCCTGGCTGCGCTTGGATTGCGCAGCATTATCGCGAACCCGGAAGTGCTGCATGCGCTGAACCCTTACTGGGCGGTGCATTTCTTCCTCGAATATAAAGTGGTTTCCTTCGTGGCGCTGGGTGCCGTCGTGCTCTCCATTACCGGTGTGGAAGCGCTGTATGCTGACATGGGGCACTTCGGGAAACTGCCTATCCGTGTGGCATGGTTTATTGTGGTGCTGCCGTCGCTGGTGCTGAACTACTTCGGCCAGGGCGCGCTGCTGCTTACAAACCCAGAGGCGATTAAGAACCCGTTCTTCCTGCTGGCGCCGGACTGGGCGCTGGTGCCGATGCTGATCCTGGCGACGCTGGCGACCGTCATTGCCTCTCAGGCGGTGATTTCCGGCGTGTTTTCTCTGACGCGCCAGGCCGTGCGTCTGGGTTATCTCTCACCGATGCGCATCATCCATACCTCGGAGATGGAGTCCGGCCAGATCTACATTCCTTTCATTAACTGGCTGCTCTATTTTGCGGTGGTGATCGTCATCGTTAGCTTCGAGCACTCCAGTAACCTGGCGGCGGCGTACGGTATTGCCGTGACCGGTACGATGGTGCTGACGTCGATTCTCTCCACAACGGTGGCGTACCGTAACTGGCACTGGAATAAATTCCTCGTGGCGATGATTCTTGTGGGCTTCCTGTGCATCGACGTGCCGCTGTTCTCTGCGAACCTCGACAAGATAGTGTCCGGTGGCTGGCTGCCGCTGACGCTGGGTCTGGTGATGTTCATTGTCATGACCACCTGGAAAAGCGAGCGTTTCCGACTGCTGCGCCGCATGCACGAGCACGGGAATTCTCTGGAGGCGATGATCGCTTCTCTGGAGAAATCCCCGCCGGTGCGCGTGCCGGGTACCGCGGTATATATGTCTCGAGCATTGAACGTGATTCCGTTCGCGCTGATGCATAACCTCAAGCACAACAAAGTGCTGCACGAGCGGGTAATCCTGCTGACGCTGCGCACCGAAGATGCGCCGTATGTCCACAACGTGCGCCGCGTGCAGATTGAGCAACTGTCGCCGACTTTCTGGCGCGTGGTGGCAAGCTACGGCTGGCGCGAAACGCCGAACGTGGAAGAGGTGTTCCACCGCTGCGGTCTGGAAGGGCTGAGCTGCCGGATGATGGAGACGTCGTTCTTTATGTCGCACGAGTCGCTGATCATCGGCAAGCGCCCGTGGTATCTGCGCCTGCGCGGCAAGCTGTACCTCATCCTGCAGCGTAACGCCCTGCGCGCGCCTGACCAGTTTGAGATCCCGCCTAACCGCGTGATTGAGCTGGGAACGCAGGTCGAGATCTAGTCCCTCCTGAAAATGCCGGGTGGCGCTTCGCTTACCCGGCCTACCGAACCTGTAGGCCCGCGCAAGCGAAGCGCCGCCGGGCAATTTATCCCCTCCATATTTCACTTAGCGAAACGTTTCGACGTCGATCACAAATCTGTTACGTCATGATGGTTTTCTGAACACTCTTGCGTCTACACTACTTTTAGCGAAACGTTTCGCTAGTGGAGCAAGAAAATGAAGAAAGGCACGGTTCTCAACTCAGAAATCTCATCGGTTATTTCCCGTCTTGGGCATACCGATACGCTGGTGGTTTGCGATGCAGGCTTACCGGTTCCGCGCAGCACAACCCGTATCGATATGGCGTTAACGCAGGGTGTTCCTTCGTTTATGCAGGTACTGGAAGTCGTGACGGCGGAGATGCAGGTTGAGGCAGCCATTCTCGCGGCGGAAATCAAACAACATAATCCGCAACTCCACGAAACGTTGCTCAGCCACATTGAGCAACTGCAACAACACCAGGGAAACACCATAGAAATTCGTTACACGACGCACGAACAGTTCAAACAACAAACCGCAGACAGTCAGGCGGTGATTCGCAGCGGGGAGTGTTCCCCGTATGCGAATATCATTCTCTGTGCTGGCGTCACCTTCTGAGGCCATCATGGACGCATTACTGCAACTCAAAGGGATCGATAAGTCGTTCCCGGGCGTAAAAGCCCTCTCCGGCGCGGCGCTGAACGTCTACCCCGGGCGCGTGATGGCGCTGGTGGGTGAGAACGGCGCCGGCAAATCCACCATGATGAAAGTGCTGACCGGTATCTATCAACGCGATGCCGGCTCACTCGTCTGGCTGGGTAAAGAGACCACCTTCAACGGCCCGAAATCTTCTCAGGAAGCCGGTATTGGCATTATCCACCAGGAGCTTAACCTGATCCCGCAGCTTACCATTGCGGAGAACATCTTCCTGGGCCGCGAGTTCGTAAACCGGTTCGGCAAAATCGACTGGAAAACCATGTATGCCGAAGCGGACAAGCTGCTGGCGAAGCTGAACCTGCGCTTTAGGAGCGACCGTCTGGTGGGCGATCTCTCGATTGGCGATCAGCAGATGGTGGAAATCGCGAAGGTACTGAGCTTTGAGTCGAAGGTCATCATTATGGATGAACCGACCGATGCCCTGACCGATACCGAAACTGAATCCCTGTTCCGCGTGATCCGCGAGCTGAAATCGCAGGGGCGCGGGATTGTCTATATCTCTCACCGTATGAAAGAGATCTTCGAAATCTGCGATGATGTCACCGTCTTCCGCGACGGACAGTTTATTGCCGAGCGCGAAGTGGCGACGCTGACTGAAGATTCGCTTATCGAAATGATGGTGGGACGTAAGCTGGAAGATCAGTATCCGCATCTGGATAAAGCGCCGGGTGAGATCCGCCTGAAGGTGGATAACCTCTGTGGTCCGGGCGTGAACGACGTGACCTTTACCCTGCGCCAGGGCGAGATCCTGGGCGTGGCGGGTCTGATGGGGGCCGGACGTACCGAGCTGATGAAAGTGTTGTACGGCGCACTGCCGCGTACCAGCGGTTATGTCACCCTCGACGGTCATGAAGTGGTCACTCGCTCTCCGCAGGATGGTCTGGCGAACGGCATCGTCTATATCTCCGAAGACCGCAAACGCGACGGCCTGGTGCTGGGGATGTCGGTAAAAGAGAACATGTCCCTGACCGCGCTGCGCTATTTCAGCCACAGCGGCGGTACGCTGAAGCATAAAGACGAGCAGCAGGCAGTGAGCGATTTTATCCGCCTCTTTAACGTCAAAACCCCGTCGATGGAGCAGGCGATTGGCCTCTTATCCGGGGGGAATCAGCAAAAAGTGGCGATTGCGCGCGGGCTGATGACGCGCCCGAAAGTGTTGATCCTCGACGAGCCAACCCGCGGCGTGGACGTGGGCGCGAAGAAAGAGATCTATCAGCTGATTAACCAGTTTAAGGCCGATGGTCTGAGCATCATTCTGGTCTCTTCCGAGATGCCAGAAGTATTAGGCATGAGCGATCGCATAATCGTCATGCATGAAGGGCATCTCGGCGGTGAATTCACTCGCGAGCAGGCCACCCAGGAAGTTCTGATGGCTGCCGCTGTGGGCAAGCTTAATCGCGTGAATCAGGAGTAAGAAGATGACTACCCAGGCTGTTTCTGGTCGCCGCTATTTCACAAAGGCATGGCTGATGGAACAAAAATCGCTGATTGCCCTGCTGGTGCTGATCGCGATTGTGTCGACCATGAGCCCGAATTTCTTCACCGTTAATAACCTGTTTAATATTCTGCAGCAGACGTCGGTGAACGCCATTATGGCGGTCGGCATGACGCTGGTGATTTTGACCTCGGGTATCGATCTGTCCGTCGGTTCCCTGCTGGCGCTCACCGGTGCGATCGCCGCTTCAATTGTAGGGATTGAGGTCAACGCGCTGGTGGCCGTGGCCGCTGCCCTGGCGGCAGGCGCGGCGATTGGTGCCGTAACTGGCGTGATTGTGGCAAAAGGCCGCGTTCAGGCGTTCATCGCCACGCTGGTGATGATGCTGCTTCTGCGCGGTGTGACCATGGTGTACACCAACGGCAGCCCGGTGAATACCGGCTTTACCGAGAATGCCGATCTGTTTGGCTGGTTCGGTATCGGTCGTCCGCTGGGTGTTCCTACCCCGGTCTGGATCATGGCTATCGTCTTCCTGGCGGCGTGGTACATGCTGCATCACACCCGTCTGGGCCGTTATATCTATGCGCTGGGCGGTAACGAAGCGGCAACGCGTCTGTCTGGTATCAGCGTGAATAAAGTCAAAATTATCGTTTACTCCCTGTGCGGTCTGCTGGCGTCACTGGCGGGCATCATCGAAGTGGCGCGCCTCTCTTCTGCGCAGCCGACGGCAGGTACGGGGTATGAGCTGGATGCCATTGCGGCAGTGGTTCTGGGCGGTACGAGTCTTGCGGGCGGTAAAGGTCGCATTGTTGGGACATTGATCGGCGCACTGATTCTTGGTTTCCTGAATAATGGTTTGAATTTGTTAGGTGTTTCCTCCTATTACCAGATGATCGTTAAGGCAGTGGTGATTTTGCTGGCGGTACTGGTAGACAACAAAAAACAGTAACTGACGACACTACAGGACATCTTAGATATGAACATGAAAAAACTGGCTACCCTGGTTTCTGCTGTCGCGCTGAGCGCAACCGTAAGTGCTAACGCCATGGCGAAAGATACCATCGCGCTGGTTGTCTCTACCCTGAACAACCCGTTCTTCGTCTCCCTGAAGGACGGCGCGCAGAAAGAAGCGGACAAACTGGGCTACAACCTGGTGGTGCTGGATTCTCAGAACAACCCAGCGAAAGAACTGGCCAACGTTCAGGACTTAACCGTTCGTGGCACCAAAATTCTGCTGATCAACCCAACCGATTCTGATGCCGTAGGTAACGCCGTGAAGATGGCAAACCAGGCGAAAATTCCGGTGATCACTCTGGACCGTCAGGCGTCTAAAGGTGAGGTGGTCAGCCACATTGCGTCTGATAACGTGCTGGGCGGTAAAATCGCCGGTGATTACATCGCGAAGAAAGCCGGTGAAGGCGCAAAAGTTATCGAACTGCAGGGCATTGCCGGGACTTCCGCAGCGCGCGAGCGTGGTGAAGGTTTCCAGCAGGCAGTGGCTGCACACAAATTCAACGTGCTGGCGAGCCAGCCGGCCGACTTCGACCGTACTAAAGGTCTGAACGTTATGCAGAACCTGCTGACTGCGCATCCTGACGTGCAGGCCGTATTCGCGCAGAACGACGAAATGGCGCTGGGCGCGCTGCGTGCCCTGCAGACCGCAGGTAAATCTGATGTGATGGTTGTCGGATTTGACGGCACGCCGGATGGTGAAAAAGCAGTAAATGATGGCAAACTGGCTGCGACCATTGCTCAGCTGCCTGAGCAGATTGGCGCGACTGGCGTTGAAACTGCCGACAAAATGCTGAAGGGCGAAAAAGTTCAGGCCAAATACCCGGTTGACCTGAAGCTGGTCATCAAGCAGTAAAAGGCGAATCAGGCAGTCGCTGGCTGCCTGAGGGACACCAATAAAGAAAAGTGTGGCATACGCCACCGGGTAACACCGGTGGCGCTCTCAGATGGACAACCCAACCATGAAAACCGCAGGCAACCTCGTCGTCCTTGGCAGTATCAATGCCGATCACATTCTTAACCTTGAAACCTTCCCGACACCGGGTGAAACCGTCACGGGTAACCAGTACCAGGTGGCCTTCGGCGGTAAAGGCGCAAACCAGGCCGTCGCCGCCGGACGCAGCGGGGCAAATATCGCGTTTATCGCCTGTACCGGCGATGACGATACCGGTGAGCGCGTACGCAAACAGCTGGCGAGCGACAACATTGATGTTTCGCCAGTGAGCGTAGTCGAAGGGGAATCTACGGGCGTGGCGCTGATTTTCGTCAACGCGGAAGGTGAGAATGTTATCGGTATTCATGCTGGCGCTAACGCTGCGCTGACAACGGAGCGTGTAGAAGCGCAACGTGCAATCATTAGCGGAGCCGACGTCCTGCTGATGCAGCTGGAGTCACCGGTTGAAAGCGTGCTGGCTGCCGCCAAAATTGCACATGAAAATCATACCACTGTCGTACTTAACCCGGCTCCAGCCCGTGTATTATCAGACGAGCTGCTGGCGCTGGTGGACATCATTACGCCGAACGAAACCGAAGCCGAAAAGCTGACGGGCATCCGCGTAGAAAATGATGACGATGCTGCGCGAGCCGCGGGTGCACTGCATGATAAAGGCATCGGCACCGTGATTATCACCCTTGGTAGCCGCGGAGTGTGGGTAAGTGCAAATGGCGAAGGCCGCCGCGTGCCGGGCTTTAAGGTTAAAGCCATCGATACCATTGCGGCGGGAGATACCTTTAACGGTGCGCTGGTGACGGCGCTGCTGGAAGGAAGAGCAATGGATGAGGCCATCCGCTTCGCACATGCTGCCGCCGCGATTGCGGTGACGCGTAAGGGTGCCCAGCCTTCCGTTCCATGGCGTAAAGAGATCGATGAATTCTTAAGTCAGCAGGGGTAACGCTTGGCCACAATGAAAGATGTCGCCCGCATGGCGGGAGTTTCTACCTCGACGGTCTCTCACGTCATCAATAACGATCGCTTCGTCAGCGAGGCGATCCGGGAAAAAGTCGACGCGGCGATAAAAGAACTCAACTATGCGCCGTCGGCGCTGGCGCGCAGCCTCAAGCTTAACCAGACGCGCACCATCGGTATGCTGATCACCGCCAGTACCAACCCTTTTTATTCTGAACTTGTACGCGGCGTGGAGCGCAGCTGCTTCGAGCGTGGCTACAGCCTGGTGCTGTGCAATACCGAAGGCGATGAGCAGCGCATGAACCGCAACCTGGAAACGCTGATGCAAAAACGCGTCGACGGGCTACTGCTGCTCTGTACCGAAACGCACCAGCCCTCGAAAGAGATTATCCAGCGTTATCCTTCTATCCCAACGGTGATGATGGACTGGGCACCGTTCGACGGCACCAGCGATCTGATTCAGGATAACTCCCTGCTGGGCGGCGATATGGCGACTCAGCACCTGATTGATAAAGGCCATACTCGCATTGCCTGTATTACGGGGCCGCTAGATAAAACTCCGGCGCGTTTGCGTCTGGAAGGGTATCTCTCTGCCATGGAACGGGCGGGGCTTGCCATTCCTGATGGCTATCGGATCACCGGCGACTTTGAGTTCAACGGCGGTTTCGAGGCGATGCAGAAACTGCTGGCGCAAAAGCCGCGCCCGCAGGCGGTGTTTATTGGTAACGACGCGATGGCGTTTGGTGCCTACCAGGCGTTGTATCAGGCGGGGCTACGCGTGCCGGACGATATGGCGGTGATTGGCTACGACGATATCGAACTGGCCAGCTACATGACGCCGCCGCTGACCACGATCCATCAGCCAAAAGATGAACTGGGCGAGCTGGCCATCGACGTGTTGATCCACCGTATGGCGCAGCCCTCGCTGCAGCAGCAACGTCTGCAGCTTACTCCTGTTCTGATGGAACGCGGTTCGGTTTAGCTTTCTCTTTGTGGCGCTCTTTAATCAGGTTTCGGCCGTCTTTCGGTTTTAACAGCATAAAGACCAGCGCCGACACCACGGTGAGTGCGCCCATGGTAATAAAGGTATAGTGGAACTGCTCAACGGTATTCGCGCTGTCGAAGCCTTCATAAAACCGCAGCACCGCCGCACTCACGGCAACGCCCAGACTTATCGATAATTGCTGTGTGACGGCCAGCACGCTGTTGCCGCTGCTGGCGTTCTCGTCAGTCAGGTCGGCGAGGGTGATGGTGTTCATCGACGTGAACTGCGTCGACATCGCCATGCCCAGCACAAACAGCGGCAGGATCAGCATCCAGACCGGCAACGCGGCGGACTGTAATGAGAACTGCGCAATCATCAGCCCGATAAACACCGTCACCCCAACCAGCGTCTTACGATAGCCAAACCAGCGCAGCACCTGCGTGACGGTTGATTTTGCCAGGATCGAACCCATCGCTGTGGGAGCCATCATGCAACCAGCAATCAGGGCCGGGTAGCCGAAACCGACCTGCAGCATCAATGGCATCAGGAACGGTACGCAACCCGTCCCCAGACGTGATGCAATGTTGCCCGCTATCCCTACGGAAAACGTTCGGGTGTTAAAGAGCCCCAGGGAGATTAACGGTGTCGGGTGACGGCGCGCGTGACGTATATAAAGAAGGAATAACAGAATACCGCCGAGGATAACGGAGAGCGCCATCCACGTCGCGACGATCTTCTCGCCAAACAGCTCCATCCCGCTGGAGAACAGCACCAGGCTCAGGCCAAACAGGAAAAAGCCGCCCATGTCGAAGCTGCGTCTTGGCGTGGTGAAGTCCGGCATATACTTGCGGGCATAAAACAGGCCCGCCACACCAATCGGAATATTAATCAGGAAGATCCAGTGCCAGCTTGCCCAGGTGACAAACACCCCGCCGAGTACCGGACCCAGTATCGGGCCGACAAGACCTGGCATAGTGACGAAATTCAACACCGGGAGTAATTCGCTGCGCGGATAGGCTCGCAATAACGCCAGACGCGCGACGGGCATCATCATCGCGCCGCCAATCCCCTGAAGCACGCGGAAGATAACCAGCTCAGTGAGGGATGTGGAGAGCGCGCAGGCCAGAGAGCCGAGCGTGAAAAGCGTCACGGCCAGCATGAATATCTTACGGGTGCCGAAGCGGTCAGCCAGCCACCCGCTCACGGGGATCAGCATCGCGACCGTCAGGGTGTAACTGATGATGGCGGACTGCATCGCCAGTGGGGAACGGTTGAGGCTTTGGGCTATCGCGGGAAGTGCGGTGTTAAGGATAGTGGCATCCAGTGCCTGCATAAAAAACGCCATGGCTGCAATCCACGGCAATCCGGCCATGCTGCGCGCTTTTTTCTTTGTCATTTAGTCACCTGCTGGTGGGTGGGGGCGGCCAGCAATGTCTGACACGCGCTCAGGGCACGCTGCCCGTCGCTCTCCTGAATGGCGTCTACAATTGCCTGGTGCAGCTCCAGCTTCACCACTTCATCCTGGGTAATAGAGGTAAAGTACGTGTGGTACACCGAATGGAATAATGAAGCAAAGGAGGTCAGGAACGGGTTGGCGCTCATCGTATAAATATGTTCATGCCAGGCCATGTCGACTTCAATCCAGCGTTCGCGGTTAAAGTGTTTTTTCAGGTAGGCCATCTCTGCCATTAAGGTATTAAGCTGGGCTTTTTGTTCGGCTGTTCCGAGCGTGGCGGCGAGCATACACGCCTGAGGTTCGAGGCTGCTGCGCATCACCAGAAAATGTTCGACGACCTGATGGAAATTATCTTCGGTCATCCACCAGGAGAGTAATTCCTGATCGAGGAAGTTCCAGTTAGCCTGAGGCATCACTCGCGTGCCAATGCGCGGACGCGGGAGCACCATGCCTTTTGCCGTTAACGTTTTCACTGCTTCGCGAACGGCTGTGCGGCTAACCCCAAACTGTTCTCCCAGTTCAATTTCGCCCGGCAGGATGCTACCCGGGGCATATTTACCCGCTAAAATCAGCTGAGCCAGCTTCTCTGCCAGTACATATGACAGGTTTTTTTGGGCTGCCAGCTGTTGTGCGCTTAAGGGCATCGCTTTTATTCCTTAATGATTCATGCTGATAAGTATGCCACCTCGGGTGTGATTGTGGTTGCAGATACATCAAATAGAACAATTTGTAGCTTGATTTCACCGGTGTTGGTGAAAAAAAGCACGGACAGAAACTTTTTTTAAATTTCCTCTTGTCACTTCAGAATAACTCCCTATAATGCGCCTCCACTGACACGGAACAACGGCACACACGCCGCCGGGTCAGCGGAGAAAAGCGAAAATAAACGCTTGACTCTGAAAGAGGAAAGCGTAATATACGCCACCTCGCAACGGTGAGCGAAAGCCGCGTTGCACTGCTCTTTAACAATTTATCAGACAATCTGTGTGGGCACTCAAAGTGACATGGATTCTTAACGTCGCAAGACGAAAAATGAATACCAAGTCTCTGAGTGAACATACGTAATTCATTACGAAGTTTAATTCACGAGCATCAAACTTAAATTGAAGAGTTTGATCATGGCTCAGATTGAACGCTGGCGGCAGGCCTAACACATGCAAGTCGAGCGGTAGCACAGAGAGCTTGCTCTCGGGTGACGAGCGGCGGACGGGTGAGTAATGTCTGGGAAACTGCCTGATGGAGGGGGATAACTACTGGAAACGGTAGCTAATACCGCATAACGTCGCAAGACCAAAGAGGGGGACCTTCGGGCCTCTTGCCATCAGATGTGCCCAGATGGGATTAGCTAGTAGGTGGGGTAACGGCTCACCTAGGCGACGATCCCTAGCTGGTCTGAGAGGATGACCAGCCACACTGGAACTGAGACACGGTCCAGACTCCTACGGGAGGCAGCAGTGGGGAATATTGCACAATGGGCGCAAGCCTGATGCAGCCATGCCGCGTGTATGAAGAAGGCCTTCGGGTTGTAAAGTACTTTCAGCGGGGAGGAAGGTGTTGAGGTTAATAACCTCAGCAATTGACGTTACCCGCAGAAGAAGCACCGGCTAACTCCGTGCCAGCAGCCGCGGTAATACGGAGGGTGCAAGCGTTAATCGGAATTACTGGGCGTAAAGCGCACGCAGGCGGTCTGTCAAGTCGGATGTGAAATCCCCGGGCTCAACCTGGGAACTGCATTCGAAACTGGCAGGCTAGAGTCTTGTAGAGGGGGGTAGAATTCCAGGTGTAGCGGTGAAATGCGTAGAGATCTGGAGGAATACCGGTGGCGAAGGCGGCCCCCTGGACAAAGACTGACGCTCAGGTGCGAAAGCGTGGGGAGCAAACAGGATTAGATACCCTGGTAGTCCACGCCGTAAACGATGTCGACTTGGAGGTTGTGCCCTTGAGGCGTGGCTTCCGGAGCTAACGCGTTAAGTCGACCGCCTGGGGAGTACGGCCGCAAGGTTAAAACTCAAATGAATTGACGGGGGCCCGCACAAGCGGTGGAGCATGTGGTTTAATTCGATGCAACGCGAAGAACCTTACCTACTCTTGACATCCAGAGAACTTAGCAGAGATGCTTTGGTGCCTTCGGGAACTCTGAGACAGGTGCTGCATGGCTGTCGTCAGCTCGTGTTGTGAAATGTTGGGTTAAGTCCCGCAACGAGCGCAACCCTTATCCTTTGTTGCCAGCGGTTCGGCCGGGAACTCAAAGGAGACTGCCAGTGATAAACTGGAGGAAGGTGGGGATGACGTCAAGTCATCATGGCCCTTACGAGTAGGGCTACACACGTGCTACAATGGCGCATACAAAGAGAAGCGACCTCGCGAGAGCAAGCGGACCTCATAAAGTGCGTCGTAGTCCGGATTGGAGTCTGCAACTCGACTCCATGAAGTCGGAATCGCTAGTAATCGTAGATCAGAATGCTACGGTGAATACGTTCCCGGGCCTTGTACACACCGCCCGTCACACCATGGGAGTGGGTTGCAAAAGAAGTAGGTAGCTTAACCTTCGGGAGGGCGCTTACCACTTTGTGATTCATGACTGGGGTGAAGTCGTAACAAGGTAACCGTAGGGGAACCTGCGGTTGGATCACCTCCTTACCTTAAAGAACCTGCCTTTGTAGTGTCCACACAGATTGTCTGATGAAAAGTAAATAGCAAGGCGTCTTGCGATTGAGACTTCAGTGTCCCCTTCGTCTAGAGGCCCAGGACACCGCCCTTTCACGGCGGTAACAGGGGTTCGAATCCCCTAGGGGACGCCACTTGCTGGTTCGTGAGTGAAAGTCACCTGCCTTAATATCTCAAAACTCATCTTCGGGTGACGTTTGAGATATTTGCTCTTTAAAAATCTGGATCAAGCTGAAAATTGAAACGACACACATGTTATGTGTGTTCGAGTCTCTCAAATTTTCGCAATTTGATGATGAATCGAAAGAAACATCTTCGGGTTGTGAGGTTAAGCGACTAAGCGTACACGGTGGATGCCCTGGCAGTCAGAGGCGATGAAGGACGTGCTAATCTGCGAAAAGCGCCGGCGAGGTGATATGAACCTTTGACCCGGCGATGTCCGAATGGGGAAACCCAGTGTGTTCCGACACACTATCGTTAACTGAATACATAGGTTAACGAGGCGAACCGGGGGAACTGAAACATCTAAGTACCCCGAGGAAAAGAAATCAACCGAGATTCCCCCAGTAGCGGCGAGCGAACGGGGAGCAGCCCAGAGTCTGAATCAGCTTGTGTGTTAGTGGAAGCGTCTGGAAAGTCGCACGGTACAGGGTGATAGTCCCGTACACGAAAGCACACTTGCTGTGAACTCGAAGAGTAGGGCGGGACACGTGGTATCCTGTCTGAATATGGGGGGACCATCCTCCAAGGCTAAATACTCCTGACTGACCGATAGTGAACCAGTACCGTGAGGGAAAGGCGAAAAGAACCCCGGCGAGGGGAGTGAAAAAGAACCTGAAACCGTGTACGTACAAGCAGTGGGAGCCTACTTGTTAGGTGACTGCGTACCTTTTGTATAATGGGTCAGCGACTTATATTCTGTAGCAAGGTTAACCGTATAGGGGAGCCGAAGGGAAACCGAGTCTTAACTGGGCGTTAAGTTGCAGGGTATAGACCCGAAACCCGGTGATCTAGCCATGGGCAGGTTGAAGGTTGGGTAACACTAACTGGAGGACCGAACCGACTAATGTTGAAAAATTAGCGGATGACTTGTGGCTGGGGGTGAAAGGCCAATCAAACCGGGAGATAGCTGGTTCTCCCCGAAAGCTATTTAGGTAGCGCCTCGTGAACTCATCTTCGGGGGTAGAGCACTGTTTCGGCTAGGGGGCCATCCCGGCTTACCAACCCGATGCAAACTACGAATACCGAAGAATGTTATCACGGGAGACACACGGCGGGTGCTAACGTCCGTCGTGAAGAGGGAAACAACCCAGACCGCCAGCTAAGGTCCCAAAGTCATGGTTAAGTGGGAAACGATGTGGGAAGGCACAGACAGCCAGGATGTTGGCTTAGAAGCAGCCATCATTTAAAGAAAGCGTAATAGCTCACTGGTCGAGTCGGCCTGCGCGGAAGATGTAACGGGGCTAAACCATGCACCGAAGCTGCGGCAGCGACGCTTATGCGTTGTTGGGTAGGGGAGCGTTCTGTAAGCCGTTGAAGGTGGCCTGTGAGGGTTGCTGGAGGTATCAGAAGTGCGAATGCTGACATAAGTAACGATAATGCGGGTGAAAAGCCCGCACGCCGGAAGACCAAGGGTTCCTGTCCAACGTTAATCGGGGCAGGGTGAGTCGACCCCTAAGGCGAGGCCGAAAGGCGTAGTCGATGGGAAACAGGTTAATATTCCTGTACTTGGTGTTACTGCGAAGGGGGGACGGAGAAGGCTATGTTAGCCGGGCGACGGTTGTCCCGGTTTAAGCATGTAGGCGGGAGTTTTAGGTAAATCCGGAACTCTTTTAACGCTGAGGTGTGATGACGAGGCACTACGGTGCTGAAGTAACAAATGCCCTGCTTCCAGGAAAAGCCTCTAAGCATCAGGTAACATCAAATCGTACCCCAAACCGACACAGGTGGTCAGGTAGAGAATACCAAGGCGCTTGAGAGAACTCGGGTGAAGGAACTAGGCAAAATGGTGCCGTAACTTCGGGAGAAGGCACGCTGATGTGTAGGTGAAGCCCCTGCGGGTGGAGCTGAAATCAGTCGAAGATACCAGCTGGCTGCAACTGTTTATTAAAAACACAGCACTGTGCAAACACGAAAGTGGACGTATACGGTGTGACGCCTGCCCGGTGCCGGAAGGTTAATTGATGGGGTTAGCGGCAACGCGAAGCTCTTGATCGAAGCCCCGGTAAACGGCGGCCGTAACTATAACGGTCCTAAGGTAGCGAAATTCCTTGTCGGGTAAGTTCCGACCTGCACGAATGGCGTAATGATGGCCAGGCTGTCTCCACCCGAGACTCAGTGAAATTGAACTCGCTGTGAAGATGCAGTGTACCCGCGGCAAGACGGAAAGACCCCGTGAACCTTTACTATAGCTTGACACTGAACACTGGTCCTTGATGTGTAGGATAGGTGGGAGGCTTTGAAGCGTGGACGCCAGTCTGCGTGGAGCCGCCCTTGAAATACCACCCTTTAATGGCTGGTGTTCTAACGTAGACCCGTAATCCGGGTTGCGGACAGTGTCTGGTGGGTAGTTTGACTGGGGCGGTCTCCTCCCAAAGAGTAACGGAGGAGCACGAAGGTTAGCTAATCCTGGTCGGACATCAGGAGGTTAGTGCAATGGCATAAGCTAGCTTGACTGCGAGAGTGACGGCTCGAGCAGGTGCGAAAGCAGGTCATAGTGATCCGGTGGTTCTGAATGGAAGGGCCATCGCTCAACGGATAAAAGGTACTCCGGGGATAACAGGCTGATACCGCCCAAGAGTTCATATCGACGGCGGTGTTTGGCACCTCGATGTCGGCTCATCACATCCTGGGGCTGAAGTAGGTCCCAAGGGTATGGCTGTTCGCCATTTAAAGTGGTACGCGAGCTGGGTTTAGAACGTCGTGAGACAGTTCGGTCCCTATCTGCCGTGGGCGCTGGAGAATTGAGGGGGGCTGCTCCTAGTACGAGAGGACCGGAGTGGACGCATCACTGGTGTTCGGGTTGTCATGCCAATGGCATTGCCCGGTAGCTAAATGCGGAAGAGATAAGTGCTGAAAGCATCTAAGCACGAAACTTGCCCCGAGATGAGTTCTCCCTGACCCTTTAAGGGTCCTGAAGGAACGTTGAAGACTACGACGTTGATAGGTCGGGTGTGTAAGCGCAGCGATGCGTTGAGCTAACCGATACTAATGAACCGTGAGGCTTAACCTTACAACGCCGAAGCTGTTTCGGCGAAGAGACAGACACGATATTTTCAGCCTGATACAGATTTAACAGAATTTGCCTGGCGGCTTTAGCGCGGTGGTCCCACCTGACCCCATGCCGAACTCAGAAGTGAAACGCCGTAGCGCCGATGGTAGTGTGGGGTCTCCCCATGTGAGAGTAGGGAACTGCCAGGCATCAAATTAAGTAGTAAGCCGGTGCATTAATCCGGTGGTTACAAGCAGTCTTCGGTGGAGCGGTAGTTCAGTCGGTTAGAATACCTGCCTGTCACGCAGGGGGTCGCGGGTTCGAGTCCCGTCCGTTCCGCCACTTATTAAGACATCAAGCCTGCCTAAAAGGCAGGCTTGATGGTAAGAAACTTTAGGGGCGTAGCTCAGTTGGTAGAGCACCGGTCTCCAAAACCGGGTGTCGCGAGTTCGAGTCTCTCCGCCCCTGCCATATAGAATCCTTTGCTTCGGCAAAGGATTTTTTTTTGCCTGTAATACGACAAACACCTCTTCTAATAAAGAAGCCTGCATCTCTGCAGGCTTTTTGCGTTAGTCCATGATATTGATTTTTAGAAGATCTTTAATCTGCGACTGCTTATCGCTGTTCTGCAGCCAAATAGCATATAACGGTCTGGAAAGCGTCGTGGAATCTGCGACGGTATGCAGACCCGGTCTGCTGTCTGCCCAGCGAGTAGGTAGCCAGGTGCAGCCCTTTAATAAAGGCAGCTGCTGGCAGGCAATCTCCGCAGAGCTTGTTGTTAACTGGGGGACATCATCGCTGGCAATCAACCCAGACTCATGTTGCTGAAAATCCGGGCCCCATTCCAGACGCAGATAATTCAGGTCGGCTTTCATCATTGACGGCTCAGACGCATAAAGCGCAAGACCAAACTGCCCTACGATCTGGCTGCTAAATTCGTCCATCTTGGGGGCTTCTGTCGTGATCAGAAGATCAAGTTGACGCTCATGGAGTTGCTTAACCAGCGACTGACGTTGCGCAATTCTGGCCTCAAATTGCAGATGCCCGTGTGAATGATACAACCGGCTCAACCATTGACTGAGCATGCATTCCCACAGGGATGCGCTGGCCCCAATCGAGAATTCATTGTGTCTTGAGGTATGCGCAACCTCTTTACGTGCCGCTTGCCAGGTGTTCATCAATGTCTCCGCATACGGAAGCAGTTTTTCACCGGCAGGCGTGAGGCGGATATTGTTGCGATGGCGGGTAAAAAGATTCACACCCAGTTGATTTTCCAGCTGTCGAATACGAAAACTGACTGCTGACTGCGTCAGGTAAAGGGCTTCAGCGGCTCGCCCGAAGTGACGCGTTCTGCTCACTTCAAGGAAAGTTTTTAGCAATTCCGTATCCACATCTTTCTCCACAAAATTATTTGTCGTTATGATTTAAATGTTTTGTTTTACACTCTGTCAAGCGTAACTAATACTCCGCGCCATAAATAGCTCGGCCAAAGAATTAGGAGCGTGTAGGATGGCGGAAAGCTTTACGACGACTAATCGTTTTTTCGACAATAAACATTATCCGCGCGGGTTCTCTCGTCACGGCGATTTCACCATCAAAGAAGCTCAACTGCTTGAGCGCCATGGTTATGCCTTTAACGAGCTGGATCTGGGTAAGCGCGAACCTGCTACCGAAGACGAGAAACAGTTTGTTTCTGTATGCCGTGGTGAGCGTGAGCCGGAGTCTGAAGCAGAACGTGTATGGATCAAGTACATGGCACGCATTAAGCGTCCAAAGCGCTTCCATACACTGTCTGGCGGTAAGCCGCAGATGGAAGGTGCAGAAGACTACACAGAGTCTGACGACTAAGATGGTGAGAAGGGGCTACGGCCCCTTTTTTATGCCAGCAACTTCTGCAGATGCAGCAGCAAACGGTCGATAGCGCGATAGCTCAGCGCTTCCTGCAGATGTTTCCTCTCAATATCATCACACCCCTCCACGTCAGCAATGGTTCTGGCCACTTTCAACAGACGCTGCCACGCACGTATGGACAGCCCAAACCGCGTCAATGTCTCTTCCAGCCACCCCGCATCCTCACTGTTAAGTGAGCAAAACTGTCGGATCCCGGCATTATCCAGCCGCGCATTCAGTCTGTTCTGACGAGCATACTGTCGCGCCTGCGCCGCGATAACCCGCTCGCGAACATTCACAGAGCTTTCACTCTGTATACCCGTCTGCCTGAGCAGGCCAGGCGGTGGAAGCGGGATTTCCAGTGATAAATCGAAACGATCGAGGAATGGGCCGGACAGCTTTCCCAGATAGCGCAGCGTCTGCTCTGGCGTGCAGCGGTTATGATTCCCCTGATAGTGTCCCGTGGGGCTGGGGTTCATCGCCGCGACGAGCTGAAACCTGGCGGGATAGCTTATTTTGGCACGCGTGCGTGAGATATGTATCTCGCCGGATTCAATGGGTTCCCTCAGTGCATCCAGCACGCGGCGCTCAAATTCAGGCAGCTCATCGAGAAACAGAATGCCATTGTGCGCCAGTGAGATCTCACCCGGCCCCGGAATAGACCCACCGCCAACCATTGCCGTCAGTGAAGCGCTATGATGCGGGGAACGAAAAGGACGTCGACGCCACTGTTTTTGCAGCGACGTAGAACCGCTCAGGCTATATATCGCGGCGCT
This sequence comes from Enterobacter sp. RHBSTW-01064, assembly GCF_014103035.1. Classification (NCBI taxonomy): domain Bacteria; kingdom Pseudomonadati; phylum Pseudomonadota; class Gammaproteobacteria; order Enterobacterales; family Enterobacteriaceae; genus Enterobacter; species Enterobacter sp. RHBSTW-01064. Next base: position 408,259 of record NZ_JABXOU010000003.1, read on the forward strand.
TTCCAGCGCTTCATGATTATTAAGCGATGGGAGCAACCCACTCAACCTGCTCGCCAGCATGGTTTTACCCGTACCCGGTGGGCCAATCAGCAGAAGATTGTGTCCACCCGCTGCCGTGATCTCCAGCGCCCGTTTCCCTTGCTCCTGTCCCATAATCTCGCTGAGATCCTCTGTTACATCCGTTACCTCATCGTCACACTCCTCCGGTTCGGACAGCTCATGTCGCCCTTCCAGCCAGGCACACACTTCCTGAAGATGCCCCGCTATAAGGCATCCCTTTTCTGCAATAAGACTCACCTCTGATGCGTTTTCATTGGCGACAATGATTTGCCGCCCAGCACGGATTGCCTCCAGCGCTCCGGATATTGCACCGGGAACGCCTCTTAACGCGCCTGTGAGCGCGAGTTCGCCCACGAACTCGTACGAGCCTAGCCTGGTTGTATTAAGCTGCTCAGAAGCCGCGAGAAGCGCAATCGCGATAGGTAAATCGTATCGTCCCCCCTCTTTGGGTAGATCGGCGGGGGCAAGGTTGATGGTAATCTTCTTCGCGGGGAAGGTATAACCGCTATTTATTATTGCGCTGCGAACGCGATCTCTCGCCTCTTTAACCGTCGTTTCAGGTAGCCCGACAAGCGTGAGTCCCGGCAGCCCATTACTCAAATGAACCTCTACGGAAATGAGCGGTGCCTTCACCCCGAGAGCCGCACGCGTATAAACAACTGACAGTGACATTTGCACTACCTCCTGGTGTGACTATGCCAGCGCCTGCATGGACTTTTTAGCGTCATTTTGTGAATTTACGGCACCTGTTCAGGTATTTTCATGCCGCATTCATACCATTGCATAATCATGGAAGCCTTCTCGCAGAACCTAAAAAACTGCGTTTTGACGCTGTAGTCCGCCGTGAAAAAAATGAAAAATATTCATTTTCTATTTTCCTCATATAAAACAACGATTTTAAGAAATATGATTTGCTGGCTAATCAAATGAGTCATAAATAAATCTTGTGTTTGTTTTGAATTCTGTGATAACTCTTTAGGTATTCCTTCGAACAAGATGCAGAAAGAACTGAAAATGACAGCCCTTCTACGAGTGATTAGCCTGGTCGTGATTAGCGTGGTGGTGATTATTATCCCACCGTGCGGGGCTGCACTTGGACGAGGAAAGGCTTAGAAATCAAGCCTTAACGAACTAAGACCCCCGCACCGAAAGGTCCGGGGGTTTTTTTATGACTAAAAAACGTAAACGAGGAGCAGAGCATGACGACTAGCACAAAATTCTGTTTCTCCAGTTTTATGACGGGGAACTAACTATGAATGGGGCACAATGGGTTGTACATGCGTTGCGCGCGCAGGGAGTGGAAACCGTATTCGGTTATCCGGGTGGCGCAATTATGCCGATTTACGATGCACTGTATGACGGCGGCGTGGAACACCTGTTGTGCCGACACGAGCAGGGTGCAGCGATGGCGGCCATTGGTTACGCTCGTGCCACGGGCAAAACTGGTGTCTGCATGGCCACTTCAGGCCCAGGCGCAACTAACTTAATCACCGGTCTGGCGGATGCCCTGCTGGATTCCGTTCCCGTTGTCGCCATCACCGGCCAGGTGGCGTCTCCGTTCATCGGTACCGATGCTTTCCAGGAAGTCGACGTCCTTGGTTTATCGCTGGCCTGCACCAAACACAGCTTCCTCGTCCAGTCTCTGGAAGAGCTGCCGCGCGTAATGGCAGAAGCGTTCGAAGTGGCAAGCTCCGGTCGTCCTGGTCCGGTTCTGGTCGATATCCCGAAAGATATCCAGGTGGCACCTGGCGATCTGGAACCCCACTTCTCTACCGTTGAAAGCGACAATGCGTTTCCGGATGCGGAAGTTGAAGAGGCTCGTCAGATGCTGGCGCAGGCGAAACAGCCGATGCTGTACGTCGGCGGTGGCGTCGGCATGGCGCAGGCCGTTCCAGCCCTGCGCGAATTTATTGCAACAACGCAGATGCCAGCGACCTGCACGTTGAAAGGTCTGGGTGCCGTAGACGCGAACTACCCATACTATCTGGGCATGCTGGGGATGCACGGCACCAAAGCGGCAAACCTGGCGGTGCAGGAGTGCGACTTGCTCATCGCCGTAGGCGCCCGTTTTGACGACCGCGTCACCGGCAAGCTGAATACCTTTGCGCCGAACGCCAAAGTCATCCATATGGATATCGACCCGGCGGAGATGAACAAGCTGCGTCAGGCGCACGTCGCGCTGCAGGGCGATCTCAACGCGCTGTTACCGGCACTGCAGCAGCCGCTGGATATCAACGCGTGGCGTCAGCACACCGCAGACATGCGCGCCGAGCACGCCTGGCGTTACGACCATCCCGGCGAGGCCATCTACGCGCCGCTGCTGTTGAAGCAGCTGTCCGACCGTAAACCGGCTGACAGCGTCGTCACCACCGACGTAGGCCAGCACCAGATGTGGTCCGCGCAGCACATGACCTACACCCGCCCGGAAAACTTCATCACCTCCAGCGGGTTAGGGACGATGGGCTTCGGTCTGCCAGCAGCCGTTGGCGCGCAGGTTGCCCGCCCGAACGATACCGTTATCTGTATCTCCGGTGACGGCTCCTTCATGATGAACGTTCAGGAGCTCGGCACCGTTAAGCGTAAGCAGTTGCCGCTGAAAATCGTCTTGCTCGACAACCAGCGTTTAGGGATGGTTCGCCAGTGGCAGCAGCTGTTCTTCCAGGAGCGTTACAGCGAAACGACGCTCACCGATAACCCCGATTTCCTCACCCTGGCCAGCGCCTTTGGCATCCCTGGCCAGCACATCACCCGTAAAGATCAGGTTGAAGCGGCGCTCGACACCATGCTGAACAGCGATGGGCCTTACCTGCTTCATGTCTCAATCGACGAACTCGAGAACGTCTGGCCGTTGGTACCGCCTGGTGCCAGTAACTCACAAATGATGGAGAAATTATCATGATGCAGCATCAGGTCGCCGTACAGGCCCGCTTCAACCCGGAAACCTTAGAGCGCGTTTTGCGCGTGGTGCGTCATCGTGGTTTTCAGATTTGCTCTATGAATATGGAAACGGCCACAGACGCCCAGAACATCAGTATCGAATTAACCGTTGCCAGCCCGCGGCCGGTCGACTTACTGTTTAGCCAATTATCAAAACTGGTAGACGTTGCCCATGTTGCCATCTGCCAGAGCACAACCACATCACAACAAATCCGCGCTTAAGCGTGACAGGACGAAAAAATGACGACAAAAAAAGCTGATTACATTTGGTTCAACGGTGAGATGGTTCGCTGGGAGGACGCGAAGGTCCACGTGATGTCCCACGCGCTGCACTACGGTACCTCCGTGTTTGAAGGCATCCGTTGCTACGACTCTCACAAAGGACCAGTGGTGTTCCGCCATCGCGAACACATGCAGCGTCTGCATGACTCAGCCAAAATTTATCGTTTCCCGGTTTCTCAAAGCGTTGATGAGCTGATGGAAGCCTGTCGCGAAGTGATCCGTAAAAACAACCTGACCAGCGCCTATATTCGTCCGCTGGTCTTCGTGGGCGACGTCGGCATGGGCGTGAACCCGCCAGCCGGTTACAACACCGATGTGATCATTGCCGCGTTCCCATGGGGCGCCTACCTGGGTGCTGAAGCCCTGGAGCAGGGGATCGACGCAATGGTCTCTTCCTGGAACCGCGTGGCGCCAAACACCATTCCGACCGCCGCTAAAGCAGGCGGTAACTACCTTTCTTCCCTGCTGGTTGGTAGCGAAGCGCGCCGCCACGGCTATCAGGAAGGTATCGCCCTGGACGTGAATGGCTACATCTCTGAAGGTGCGGGCGAAAACCTGTTTGAAGTGAAAGACGGCATCCTGTTCACGCCGCCGTTCACCTCGTCCGCGCTGCCGGGCATCACCCGTGACGCCATCATCAAGCTGGCGAAAGATCTGGGTATCGAAGTGCGCGAGCAGGTGCTGTCCCGCGAATCCCTGTATCTGGCCGATGAAGTGTTCATGTCCGGTACCGCGGCTGAAATCACGCCGGTGCGCAGCGTAGACGGTATTCAGGTGGGCGAAGGCCGCTGTGGCCCGGTCACCAAACGTATTCAGCAAGCGTTCTTTGGCCTCTTCACCGGCGAAACAGAAGATAAATACGGCTGGTTGGATCAGGTTAATCACTAAGTATAAATTTGGGACGGCACGCACCGTCCCATTAAATAGTCAGACGGGAGTAAATAAAGCATGCCTAAGTATCGTTCAGCCACCACCACCCACGGCCGTAATATGGCGGGTGCCCGCGCACTGTGGCGCGCCACCGGAATGACCGACGCCGATTTCGGCAAGCCGATTATCGCCGTGGTGAACTCCTTCACCCAGTTCGTACCGGGCCACGTGCACCTGCGCGATCTCGGCAAACTGGTTGCCGAGCAAATCGAAGCCTCCGGCGGCGTGGCGAAAGAGTTCAACACCATTGCGGTGGATGACGGTATCGCGATGGGGCACGGGGGCATGCTCTATTCACTGCCATCGCGCGAGCTGATCGCCGACTCGGTTGAGTACATGGTTAACGCCCACTGCGCCGATGCGATGGTCTGCATCTCCAACTGCGACAAAATCACCCCGGGGATGCTGATGGCCTCCCTGCGCCTGAATATTCCGGTGATCTTCGTCTCCGGCGGTCCAATGGAAGCGGGGAAAACCAAGCTCTCCGACAAAATCATCAAGCTCGACCTGGTCGATGCGATGATCCAGGGCGCTGACCCGAAAGTCTCTGACGAGCAGAGCGGCCAGGTTGAGCGCTCCGCGTGTCCGACCTGCGGCTCCTGTTCCGGTATGTTTACCGCCAACTCCATGAACTGCCTGACCGAAGCGCTGGGTCTTTCTCAGCCGGGTAACGGCTCGCTGCTGGCGACCCACGCCGACCGCAAACAGCTGTTCCTTAACGCCGGTAAGCGCATCGTTGAATTGACTAAACGCTACTACGAGCAGGACGATGCCAGCGCGCTGCCGCGCAACATCGCCAGCAAAGCCGCGTTTGAGAACGCCATGACGCTGGATATCGCCATGGGCGGTTCCACCAACACCGTTCTGCACCTGCTGGCCGCCGCGCAGGAAGCCGAAATCGACTTCACCATGAGCGACATCGACAAGCTGTCCCGTAAAGTGCCGCAGCTGTGTAAAGTCGCGCCGAGTACCCAGAAATATCATATGGAAGACGTACACCGCGCGGGCGGCGTGCTGGGCATTCTGGGCGAGCTGGATCGTGCGGGCCTGATGAACCGTGAAGTGAAAAACGTGCTCGGCCTGACGCTGCCGGAGTCGCTGGACCAGTACGACGTGATGCTGACCAAAGACGACGCGGTGAAAAAAATGTTCCGCGCGGGCCCTGCCGGCATCCGTACCACCCAGGCGTTCTCACAGGATTGCCGCTGGGATACCCTGGACGATGACCGCGCCGAAGGCTGTATCCGCTCGCTGGAGCACGCCTACAGCAAAGATGGCGGCCTGGCCGTGCTGTACGGTAACTTTGCGGAAAACGGCTGCATCGTGAAAACCGCAGGCGTGGACGACAGCATCCTGAAATTCACCGGTCCGGCGAAAGTGTACGAAAGCCAGGATGAAGCGGTAGAGGCAATTCTCGGCGGCAAAGTGGTGGAAGGCGACGTGGTGGTCATTCGCTACGAAGGGCCGAAAGGCGGTCCGGGCATGCAGGAGATGCTCTACCCAACCACCTTCCTGAAATCCATGGGACTCGGTAAGGCGTGTGCGCTGATCACCGACGGGCGTTTCTCCGGCGGCACCTCCGGCCTCTCCATCGGCCACGTTTCCCCGGAAGCGGCAAGCGGCGGCAACATTGCGATCATCGAAGACGGCGATCTTATCGAAATCGACATTCCGAATCGCGGCATTCAGCTCAAGCTGAGCGATCGGGAAATTGCGGCCCGTCGTGAAGCGCAGGAAGCCCGCGGCGACAAAGCCTGGACGCCGAAAGACCGCCAGCGCGAAGTCTCCTTCGCCCTGCGCGCCTACGCGAGCCTTGCCACCAGTGCAGATAAAGGCGCGGTGCGCGATAAATCTAAACTTGGGGGCTAATGATGGCCGAGTCACAACCCTTATCCGCCGCCCCCGAGGGGGCGGAATATCTGAGAGCGGTGCTACGCGCGCCGGTCTATGAAGCCGTGCAGGTCACGCCCCTGCAGAAAATGGAAAAACTCTCTTCGCGCCTCGACAACGTCATTCTGGTGAAGCGCGAAGACCGTCAGCCGGTGCACAGCTTCAAGCTGCGTGGCGCCTACGCGATGATGGCCGGGCTGACCGACGAGCAGAAAGCGCGCGGTGTGATTACCGCCTCGGCGGGAAACCACGCCCAGGGCGTTGCGTTCTCGTCTGCCCGTCTGGGGCTGAAAGCGCTGATCGTGATGCCGGTCGCTACCGCAGACATCAAAGTCGATGCGGTCCGCGGTTTCGGCGGTGAAGTCCTGCTCCACGGGGCTAACTTCGACGAAGCAAAAGCCAAAGCGATTGAGCTGGCGCAGCAGCAGGGTTTCACCTGGGTGCCGCCGTTCGACCACCCGATGGTGATTGCCGGGCAGGGCACGCTGGCGCTTGAGCTGCTGCAGCAGGATGCCCATCTCGACCGCGTGTTTGTGCCGGTCGGCGGCGGTGGCCTGGCTGCGGGCGTCGCGGTGCTGATCAAACAGCTGATGCCGCAGATCAAAGTCATCGCCGTTGAAGCGGAAGACTCTGCCTGCCTTAAGGCGGCGCTGGATGCGGGTCATCCGGTAGACCTGCCGCGCGTCGGGCTGTTTGCCGAGGGCGTGGCGGTGAAGCGCATTGGGGATGAAACCTTCCGCCTGTGCCAGGAATATCTCGACGACATCATCACCGTCGATAGCGACGCCATCTGCGCGGCGATGAAAGATCTGTTCGAGGATGTGCGTGCGGTGGCGGAACCTTCCGGCGCGCTGGCGCTGGCGGGCATGAAAAAATACATCGCGCAGCACAATATTCGCGGCGAGCGGCTGGCGCACGTGCTGTCTGGTGCAAACGTGAACTTCCACGGCCTGCGCTACGTTTCCGAGCGCTGCGAGCTGGGCGAACAGCGTGAGGCGCTGCTGGCGGTGACCATTCCGGAAGAGAAGGGCAGCTTCCTGAAGTTCTGCCAGCTGCTGGGCGGACGTTCGGTAACGGAATTTAACTACCGTTTTGCCGATGCCAAAGACGCCTGCATTTTTGTCGGCGTGCGTCTGAGCCGCGGCGTGGAGGAGCGCAAAGAGATCCTCAACCTGCTGCATGAGGGAGGCTACAGCGTGGTCGATCTCTCTGACGACGAGATGGCGAAGCTGCACGTGCGCTACATGGTCGGCGGGCGTCCATCGAAGCCTCTCAGGGAACGTCTGTTCAGCTTCGAGTTCCCGGAATCGCCGGGCGCGTTGCTCAAGTTCCTGCACACGCTGGGCACGCACTGGAACATCTCTCTGTTCCACTACCGCAGCCACGGCACCGACTACGGCCGCGTGCTGGCGGCGTTCGAACTGGGCGAGCACGAGCCGGATTTCGAAACGCGGCTGAACGAGCTGGGCTATGAGTGTCACGACGAAACCCATAACCCGGCGTTCCGCTTCTTCCTCGCGGGCTAAGGGTTGAGCTGCGTGTAGGCCGGGTAAGCGCAGCGCCACCCGGCTTTAGTGGTTCGGCAATATCTTCCAGAACGCATCAATAAGCGGCTCATGCAGCCGCTTTTTTTGTGCGCACACGCCAAGCTCAAACGGCGTTTTCTCGTCGCTGCGCTCTAAAATCATCACGCGATTGCGCACCGGCTCCGGGCTGTTGTCCAGCACCACTTCCGGCAGCAGCGCCACGCCGCAGCCCAGCGCCACCATCGACACCATCGCCTCATGGCCGCCGACCGTGGCGTATATCGACGGGTTGCTGATCTTCTGACGGCGGAACCACAGCTCAATGCGGCGGCGCACCGGCCCCTGATCGGCCATGATAAACGGCACCGTGGACCAGTCCGGTTTCTCCACCGACACCTGATTACGCACCGGGCAGGGCAGCGCCGGGGCAATCAACACCACTGCCAGATTTTCCAGCATGGAGAACGCCACCGCGCCCGGCAGGGTTTCGGGTTTCCCGGCAATGGCGAGATCCGCTTCGCCCGTCACCACTTTTTCCATTGCGTCGGCGGCATCGCCGGTGGTGAGCTTAATTTCGACCGACGGATGCGCCGCGCGGAAGCGGTCGAGAATGGGCGGCAGATGGCTATAGGCGGCGGTCACGGAGCAGAAAATATGCAGCTCGCCGGAAAGCGACGGCCCTTGCTGGTCGATGGTGTGTCGCAGCTGCTGGTACTGCAACAAGGTCTGCTGGGCAAAGACGCGCAGTTCTTCACCGGCCTCCGTCAGCGTGACGGTGCGGTTATCGCGCACGAACAGCGGCTGGCCGAGGTCTTCCTCAAGGCGCTGGATCTGGCGCGAAAGCGTGGAGGGGCTGACGTGCATCGCCCGGGCGCTGCGGCCAAAGTGACGGCTTTCCGCCAGGTGCAGGAACATTTTCAGATCGCGTAAATCCACCGATTCCACTCCCTCTTTTTACATTGCAAAAACTGCAACGTGACGTTGTGAATATATCAATTTCCGCAATAAATTTCCTGTTGTAATGTGGGTACATTCTCGCTGAAACGCGAACCGAACAATAAGACACACAACATCACGAGGTATCACCCATGGCTAACTACTTTAATACACTGAACTTGCGCCAGCAGCTGGCGCAGCTGGGCAAATGCCGCTTCATGGCGCGCGATGAATTTGCCGATGGCGCGAGCTACCTTCAGGGTAAAAAAGTGGTCATCGTCGGCTGTGGCGCGCAGGGTCTGAACCAGGGCCTGAACATGCGTGACTCCGGGCTGGATATCTCTTACGCCCTGCGTAAAGAAGCGATTGCCGAAAAGCGTGCTTCCTGGCGTAAAGCGACCGAAAACGGCTTCAAAGTGGGTACCTACGAAGAGCTGATCCCGCAGGCGGATCTGGTGGTTAACCTGACGCCAGACAAGCAGCACTCAGACGTTGTGCGTTCCGTACAGCCGCTGATGAAAGACGGCGCGGCGCTGGGTTACTCCCACGGCTTCAACATCGTGGAAGTGGGAGAGCAGATCCGTAAAGACATCACCGTAGTGATGGTGGCACCGAAGTGCCCGGGTACCGAAGTCCGTGAAGAGTACAAACGTGGTTTCGGCGTGCCGACCCTGATCGCGGTTCACCCGGAAAACGATCCGAAAGGCGAAGGCATGGCGATTGCCAAGGCATGGGCAGCGGCGACTGGCGGCCACCGTGCGGGCGTTCTGGAATCGTCCTTCGTTGCTGAAGTGAAATCTGACCTGATGGGCGAGCAGACCATTCTGTGCGGCATGCTGCAGGCCGGTTCTCTGCTGTGCTTCGACAAGCTGGTGGAAGAAGGCACCGACCCGTCCTACGCGGAAAAACTGATTCAGTTCGGCTGGGAAACCATCACCGAAGCGCTGAAGCAGGGCGGCATTACGCTGATGATGGACCGTTTGTCCAACCCGGCAAAACTGCGTGCTTACGCGCTGTCTGAACAGCTGAAAACCATCATGGCACCGCTGTTCCAGAAACACATGGATGACATCATCTCCGGCGAATTCTCTTCCGGCATGATGGCGGACTGGGCGAACGACGATAAAAACCTGCTGACCTGGCGCGAAGAGACCGGTAAAACCGCGTTTGAAAACGCTGCACAGTTCGACGGCAAAATCAGCGAGCAGGAGTACTTCGATAAAGGCGTACTGATGATCGCGATGGTGAAAGCAGGCGTTGAGCTGGCATTCGAGACCATGGTGGACTCCGGCATCATCGAAGAGTCCGCGTACTATGAATCACTGCACGAGTTGCCGCTGATCGCGAACACCATCGCCCGTAAGCGCCTGTATGAAATGAACGTGGTTATCTCTGATACCGCAGAATACGGTAACTACCTGTTCTCTTACGCCTGCGTACCGCTGCTGAAAGAGTTTATGACCACTCTGCAGGCAGGCGATCTGGGCAAAGCGATTGCAGAAGGTGCGGTTGACAACGCGCAGCTGCGTGACGTAAACGACGCGATCCGCAGCCACGAAATCGAGAAAGTGGGCCAGAAACTGCGCGGCTACATGACCGATATGAAGCGTATCGCGGTCGCAGGCTAAATCGACGAATCGGGTGGCGAAAGCCACCCGACATGTTTCAGCTACGCAGTACTGCGCCAGGGTATCCCAGCTGGCGCCACGCCTCATACACCACTACCGACACCGCATTCGACAGGTTCATGCTGCGGCTGTCCGGCATCATCGGGATACGAATTTTTTGCTCGGCTGGCAAGGCATCAAGAATGGTGGCTGGCAGGCCGCGCGTTTCCGGGCCAAACATCAGATAATCCCCGTCCTGATAGCTCACCGCGCTATGCGCTGGGGTGCCTTTGGTGGTCAGGGCGAACATGCGATGCGGTTTTTCGGCTTCCAGAAACGTGGCGTAATCGTGATGGCGAACGACGGCAGTAAATTCATGGTAATCCAGCCCCGCGCGACGCAGGCGTTTGTCGTCCCACGCAAAGCCCATCGGCTCAATGATATGCAGACGAAAACCGGTGTTGGCGCACAGTCGGATGATGTTGCCGGTATTGGGTGGTATTTCTGGTTCGAATAAAACGATGTTAAGCATGCTGCCCCCTTAATTGCGGGGGCAGAATAGCATCCCCTCACCCCTTTGGGGAGAGGGCCAGGGTGAGGGGATCAGACCTTAAGCAGCGTCGCCATGCGACAGCGGGGCCAGCGCCGCAGGCAGTTTACTCAACTCCTGCACCAGCGAATCCTTGCTAATTTCGCTAATCGTCTTCGCACCGGTCAGCGTCATCGCCACCTTCATCTCTTTCTCGATCAGGTTCAGCAGGTTCGCCACGCCCGCCTGACCGCTGGTGGCCAGCGCGTACAGGTACGCGCGACCCAGCAGCACGCTGTCTGCCCCCAGGGCAATCATGCGCACCACGTCCAGCCCGTTACGAATGCCGCTGTCGGCCAGAATCGCGATGTCCCCTTTCACCGCATCGGCGATGGCGGGCAGCGCGCGGGTAGAAGAGAGCACGCCGTCGAGCTGGCGTCCGCCGTGGTTAGAGACCACGATCCCGTCCGCGCCGAAGCGCACCGCGTCGCGGGCATCTTCCGGGTCGAGGATCCCTTTGATCACCATCGGGCCGTCCCAGAATTCGCGGATCCACTCCAGGTCTTTCCACGAGATGGACGGATCGAAGTTATTTGCCAGCCAGCCGATGTAATCTTCCAGTCCGGTTGGTTTGCCGAGATAGGTCGAAATATTTCCCAGATCGTGTGGACGTCCGTTCAGACCCACATCCCACGCCCACTGCGGGTGGGTGACGGCCTGCCAGTAGCGGCGTAGCGCGGCGTTTGGGCCGCTCATGCCGGAGTGCGCATCACGGTAGCGCGCGCCGGGCGTTGGCATATCCACGGTAAAGACCAGCGTAGAGCAGCCCGCCGCTTTCGCGCGCTCCAGCGCGTTACGCATAAAGCCGCGATCGCGCAGGACGTACAGCTGGAACCACATCGGGCGCTTGAGGGTCGGGGCGACCTCTTCAATCGGGCAGACGGACACGGTGGAAAGCGTAAACGGAATGCCTTTAGCATCCGCCGCGGCGGCGGCCTGCACTTCGCCACGTCGGGCGTACATACCGCACAGGCCTACGGGCGCGAGCGCCACCGGCATGGAAAGCGTTTCGTTAAACAGCTTCGTCTCAAGGCTCAGGTCAGACATATTCTTCAGCACGCGCTGGCGCAGGGCCACCTCCGACAGGTCTTCCACGTTGCGGCGCAGGGTATATTCGGCATACGCCCCGCCGTCGATGTAGTGGAACAGGAAAGGGGGCAAAATGCGCTGCGCCGCGGCGCGATAATCACTGGCTGCTGAAATAATCATGCTTTGTTCTCCCTGGAAATATCACTCTCGCCAGGCAGACGGGTAATACGCGCCTGTCGGGCCTGATCTTCATCGAATCGTTTAATGGTGGTGTGCACGAAGCCGAGATGCGCCATCATCGCCTTTCGCGCGGCCTCGGCATCGCCCGCCAGAATGGCGTTGAGCACCGCCTCGTGCTGTTCGGTTAGCTGAGCAAAAACCGGCGGGACCAGATACATACGCTGGCGGCTCTGCTTTACGGAGGACTGCAGCAGGTCGAAGAACCCGCGCATGGTCTGCAGCAGAACCACGTTGTGCGACGCCTCGGCAATCGCCAGATGAAACCGCACGTCCGCCTGGGAGGCGATATCCGGATCGCTGCTTTGCGTGGCTTCGAAACAGGCTTTGAGCTTCTCTTTGTCAGCCTCGGTTGCCCGCATTGCTGCGTGCCACGCGGTGCTGGTTTCGATGGCGTGACGCGCTTCGAGGATGTCAAAGCTGTAGTCTGGGTCGTTTTCCATCAGCGTTTTCAGCGGCTGGACGATGTTTTGCTCGGACCAGTCATCATGCTGCCAGCGCACGAAAGTACCGCCGCCGCGACGGCTCAGCAGCACCCCTTCGTTAACCAGCGTTGCCAGCGCCTCGCGCAGTGAATTGCGCGACACGCCAAGCTGGGCGGCAAGCTGGCGTTCGGCGGGCAATTTCATGCCCGCTTCCAGATGTTGTTCTTCAATCAGCGCCCGCACGCGAGTGGCAATCTCGTCGGAGAGGCGTCTGGGCATCACTATCATGGAATCATCCAGGTTAAGACATAGGCCTGCAGCGTGGTAATAACGCCCACCATGCAGGTAAATATCAGGCTGTGTTTAACGGTAAAGCGGAACAGATCTGACTCTTTACCCACCAGTCCCACCGCGGCACAGGCAATGGCGATGGACTGCGGGGAAATCATCTTCCCGGTCACGCCGCCGGTGGTGTTAGCGGCGACCAGCAGCACGTCCGACACGCCAATCTGCTGCGCTGCCGTCGCCTGCAGGGCGGCAAACAGGGCGTTTGATGAGGTATCGGAACCGGTCAGGAACACGCCCAGCCAGCCGAGGAACGGCGAGAAGAAGGTAAACGCGTGGCCGGTATGCGCCAGCGCTAACGCCAGCGTCGAAGACAGGCCGGAGTAGTTCGAGATAAACGCGAACGCCAGCACCATGCCGATGGAGTAGATCGGCAGCATCAGCTCTTTAATCGTTGCTGCAAAGGTCTGCACTGCGGCGGCAGGCTTCATGCGCAGCCACACCACGGAAAGGATAGCGGCAAACAGAATGGCCGTGCCGGTAGCGGAGAACCAGTCAAATTTGAACACCGCCGCATACGGCGTGGCGTCGTGCACCACCGGCGGCATACGCGCAACCATCTTGTCGAGGAACGGCACGGAGATGTTAATCACCATGTCGTACAGCGCGCCGCCAGGCGCGAACAGCGCTTTAAACGGTGGAACGCTCCACAGCGTCACGGTGGCGGTCAGGAACAGGAACGGTGACCAGGCGCGGACGATCTGCCCGGCCGTATAGCCCGTGCGGGCCAGAGTCTGATCCACATGTGAGGCACCCATATCGGCAAAGCGGAAGATGCGCACCGGCTGCCAGCGTTTCAGGAACAGCGTCAGACAGACCAGCGACACCAGGGAAGAGATAATGTCCGGCAGTTCAGGGCCGAGGAAGTTGGAGCTGAGATACTGGGCAATCGCGAACGAACCGCCCGCCACCATCACCGCTGGCCAGGTCTCTTTCACGCCGCGCCAGCCGTCCATAATCGCCATGATCCAGAACAGCACGATGATGGTCAGGAACGGTAACTGGCGGCCCACCATCTGGCCGATCTCAAAGCTGTCCAGCCCGGTCACCTGTCCGGCCACCAGAATCGGGATCCCCATCGCGCCGAAGGCTACCGGCGCGGTATTCACAATCAGGCACAGGCCCGCGGCATACAGCGGGTTAAAGCCCAGACCCACCAGCAGCGCCGCGGTGATCGCCACCGGCGCGCCAAATCCTGCCGCCCCTTCCAGAAATGCTCCGAAGGAGAAGCCGACGATCAGCATCTGCAAACGCTGGTCCGGCGTGATGGAGAGAATAGACGAGCGAATGATGTCGAACTGCCCGGTTTTTACCGAGATTTTGTAGACAAAGACGGCGGCGATGATGATCCACGCAATCGGCCACAGTCCGTAGAAGAAGCCATAGACGACGGAGGCCAGCGCGCGATCGACCGGCATTTTGTAGAAAAACAACGCCACCATCAGGGCGATGGCAACGGTATACGTCGCGGCGAGGTAGCCCTTCAGCTTGAGCTTAATCAGCGCAAAGAAGAAGAACAGGATCGGAAGCGATGCGATCAGGCTCGACAGCCAGATATTCCCGGCCGGATCGTAGTTTTGTTGCCAGAGGCTCATGCAGGTCTCCTGGGGACCACACAGTTAGCGTTGCGGGTGAGTCTCCGCTCATCTCTGCGTCACAGTCTGTGTAAAAGTGGTCCTGCCAATGTTGTGTTGTAGGGTTAATGACAACAAATGGTTAACCAAATGTTATGGCCAGGCAATGAGTTTGTGAGCGAAAATAATGGAATTGTGAACCAGGGGAGGAAGAAAAGGGGAATTGGTTGGGCCAATTTGAAGCGGGGTGGGGTCTGATGCCCTCACCCCGGCCCTCTCCCACAGGGAGAGGGAGAAAACCGCACCGTACAGTCCCCTCGCCCCTTTGGGGAGAGGGTTAGGGTTAGGGTGAGGGGAATAAGAATCAGAACGCGGTCTTACAAAAGCCCGTCATCTCTTTCAGGCCCATTTCGCGGCCAAGCTCGGTCATCGGGTGCACCACCACCAGGCCACGGACGCTTTTTTTCAGCTTGCCCATGTCGGCTTGCTCTTTTTTGGTGATCGCACGGCGGTGCGGCATGTTCATCAGCTTTTGCGCTTCTTTGCTCAGCTTCTGGCCCTTCACTTCGCGCAGACGCTCGATTTCTGTTTCCAGCGTGGCAGCTTCTTTCTCTAGCTCGGCGTACTTCTCAGCGGAATCAACCAGGGAGAGGCCAGCCATCTGGTGACGGATCAGATCCAGACGGTCGCTCAGGCGTTTAATTTCGTTCTTTTCGACTTCTTTCATGACAAATGACTCTAAATCGGGGGAATTTACAGGAAGGATACACCAATGTGCGCAGGCTTACTTCTGAAACGCTTTTTTTAAGCTGATTCGGGAAATCAGCTCAGTCAGGGAAAGTACCATGGTGGAACGGACAACCTGTTGATAACGCAGCTTTTGCATCGCGTACAGCTCAGGGTCGCTGTTATCAAAATGGGGCGCAGGGGGCAATGCGGTGACGCAGTGTAATTCGCCGAAAGGCCCAAGAATTTCATCATCAGTAAAGGTGTACTCATTACCGTCATGATTTAACTCTTCGCGTAATGCCATCAGCAATTCAGCGTCTTCATACTCTGGCCTGCTTAGCACGCCAAGGCCGTAAATCAGCTTCAGACGCACTGAAAGATCGCCCAGCGGTCCGTCTCCGTCCAGTAACGGTTCTACAGCATATTTTACCGCGTAGTCGTCTTTGCGAAACACCTGAAGCACCAGGATATTGACCGCCTCAGTTAACAGCTCGACGGCGGCAATCAGGAAACTTCGTACGGTTTTGCCAGCATTCAGACGCTCAAGCACACGGTTTTCAAAGGCCTGGGTTTGTTCCATTATTGCCTGCATATCTGACAATCTGTTATTCGGGCGCAGGCTAACCTGCGCCGGACTCTGTATCATTTGGTTGCGTTATATGCGCTTACCGCCTCCGCCACCACGTCGCTGTTGGCGTCCAGACCGGAAATCTGCGCCAGCGCAGCCTGCGCGCCGTTGTCATCAATCAGCTGAGCCAGCTCAATCGCCTGCGGATCCTGCTCGCTGCGGTAGTGCATTGCGGCCGCGATCCCTTTCACCAGGTTGGCGTGCGGCAGGCCGTATTCCAGCGTGCCCAGCAGCGGCTTAATCAGGCGATCGCCCGCGCTCAGTTTACGCAGCGGCTGACGACCCACGCGCTCAACGTCATCTTTCAGATACGGGTTTTCAAAACGACCGAGGATTTTCTGGATGTATGCTGCGTGTTTATCAGCATCAAAACCGTAGCGTTTGATCAGCACCGCGCCGCTCTCTTCCATTGCCCCTTTCACCACCGCGCGGATCTTCTCATCGAGGATCGCGTCACGAATGGTCTGATGACCGGCCAATTTTCCGAGGTACGCGGTTATAGCATGACCCGTGTTCAGCGTGAAGAGTTTACGTTCGACAAATGCCATCAGGTTATCAGTTAATTCCATCCCCGGGATGGTAGGCAGGGTGCCTTTAAACTGGGTTTTATCGACGATCCACTCGCTGAAGGTTTCAACGGTCACTTCCAGCGGGTCGTTGGTTGCAGATTCTGATGGCGGTACGATACGGTCAACGGCGGAGTCGACAAAGCCGACGTGCGCTTCAACCCATGCTTTGTCTTCGTCAGCGACAGCCGCCAGAACGTGACCTTTCAGCTGCGTGGTGCCACGCACCATGTTTTCGCAGGCGATGATGTTCAGCGGAGCGTCGTTGCCCTGTGCTTTACGCTTCGCCAGACCTTTTGCCACCGCAGGCGCGATACGCTCAAGCACCACCGGACCTACCGCCGTGGTGACCAGATCAACGCTGGCAATCAGGTCGATAACGTCGTCGCCAATGCTGCTTACCGCATTCACGCCCGACACGGTTTCAACCTGCTCGTTTTCACCCACTACGTGGACCTGATAGCTATGACGGGCATTCAGGGCATCCAGGACCACCTGATTCACATCGGCAAACGTCAGCGTAATGCCCGCGTCTGCCAGCAGTTTGCCGATAAAACCACGGCCAATGTTACCTGCGCCAAAATGTAATGCTTTCATAGTATTAACCTTCATTAATGTTTTTACCCGAGAGGGCTGGGGTGAGGCTTTTCCCTCACCCTAACCCTCTCCCAAAGGGAGAGGGAATAGTTGGAACTTACTTGTTCAGCAGTGCCAGAACTTCGTCAACGCTTTCAGTCTGTGCCAGGCGCTCGATAACAGACTCATCGTCCAGCGCGTTGGTCAGGCTGGTAATCACCTGAATGTGCTCGTTGTTGCGTGCGGCAATACCAATCACCAGACGGGCGATGTCATCTTCTTCTTCGCCGAAGCGCACGCCGTCAGGGTACTGACAGAACACCACGCCCGTTTTCAGCACGCGGTCTTTTGCTTCAACCGTACCGTGCGGAACCGCGATGGATTCACCCAGGTAAGTTGGGGTCAGTTTTTCACGTTCCAGCATTGCGTCAACGTATTCTGGCTGAACGTAGCCGCCTTTCACCAGCTGCTCACCGGCAAAGCGAATCGCTTCTTCCTTGTTGGTCGCGGTACGACCGAGGAAGATGTTTTCCGCGCCCAGTTTGAACAGGTGAGCATTGCTCTCGTCGAAGCTGTCCTGCAGGCTGCTACGCACTTTGACTTCGTTATCTTCGTGACGCTGGGCCGCAACCAGACGCTCTGTCAGGCTGGTGTACAGGCCGCTGTCGAGGAAGTTAGTCAGCGAAATGTGCTGCGCCTGAGGCACCTGACGCATGGCGCGTTCGGTCAGATCGCGGTGCGTGATCACCAGGTCAACGTCCGGCGGCAGGCTATTAATCGCGCTGTTAGTGACAGAGATATTGGTCAGACCCGCATCCTGTACTTTCTTACGCAGCACGCCTGCACCCATTGCGCTGGAGCCCATACCGGCGTCACAGGCAACGATGATTTTACGCACGTGGCTCAGGTCGTTAGAGACATCGCCAGCGGCCAGCGGGGTAGCGCCTTTGGATTCCGCTTTCATGTCGTGCATACGACGGGTTGCCGCTTCGATATCGTCGTCTTCTTTCACTTTGCTGGTTTTCAGCAGGATAGACGCCACCACGAAGGAGACCGCCATCGCCGCACAGATCGCCGCGATGTTAGCGAAGTAAGCCCCTTTTGGCGTCATCGCCAGTACCGCCAGGATAGAGCCCGGAGATGCCGGAGAAACCAGACCACCGCCCAGCACGCTCAGCGTGAACACACCGGTCATACCGCCGAGGATAACGGCCAGGATCAGACGTGGGTTCATCAGCACGTACGGGAAGTAAATTTCGTGGATACCGCCCAGGAAGTGAATGATAGCCGCGCCGCCCGCAGACTGCTTAGCGCTGCCGCGACCAAAGAACATGTACGCCAGCAGAACGCCCATACCCGGACCCGGGTTCGCTTCAATCAGGAAGAAGATGGACTTGCCGAGGTCATGGGACTGCTGAATACCCAGCGGTGAGAAGATACCGTGGTTGATGGCGTTGTTGAGGAACAGGATTTTCGCCGGTTCAACAAAGATAGACGCCAGCGGCAGCATGTCGTGCGCAACCATGAAGTTAACGCCTGCTGCCAGAATTTTGGACAGCACTTCAACCGCGGGGCCAATGCCCATGAACGCCAGAATCGCGAGGATCATCCCGATGATGCCCGCAGAGAAGTTGTTCACCAGCATTTCGAAGCCGGATTTGATCTTGCCATCAACCCAGACGTCGAATTTCTTAATCGCCCAGCCGCCCAGAGGACCGGCAATCATGGCGCCGAGAAACATCGGCATATCCGCACCGACGATAACACCCATGGTTGTGATGGCACCCACGACGCCACCACGGTCACCGCCGACCAGACGACCACCGGTGAAACCGATGAGCAGTGGCAGCAGATAGGTAATCATTGGACCAACAAGCTTCGCCAGCGTTTCGTTAGGCAACCACCCTGTCGGAATGAACAATGCAGTGATGATACCCCACGCGATAAACGCGCCGATGTTTGGCATCACCATGTTGCTGAGGAAACGACCAAAGCTTTGAACTTTGATCTTGAAATCGGATGACATAAAACACCCCTTCTTATGTTTACGCTTAGGCTTGCGGCCCGAGGTTTATCGTTAATGTGCGGCGGCAGAGGTAGCCGTGCCCTGTTCTGATGCTGTGAAATCTGGCACTGAATCGTTCAACTGTCCAGACAGCGAAAATTTGTGTGATCTCAGTCACGTAAATGTAGGGGGTGGGGCGAATAATGAAGTGATCTCCATCACAAAATCAGTGCGTAAAATAAATACAACGCGTAAAAAAGAAGCAAAACCACCCCTGTTTTGCGATCGGCGTCACATTTCTCCGTCGCGTGTTTGTTTCTGAGATGTGACTGGATTCACAAAATATTTTTATGCAGATTTGTCTGCATGTGATCCCTGGCAAACTTTGCTTTGCCATTCGACGCCAGGATGAAAGCAAGCAACACGGAAAGCTAAAAAACCACTTTTAAGATGTGGTATGGCGAAAAAAGAAAAGGTAGATTACGCTCATAATGTAAGGTTAAGTATATTATTATTCAGGATATATTTTGACACGCTTATAAACTTGCATGGAGATATTATAAAAACCGATACTCCCCGCCTTTGAAATAAAAGCATTGCTCTTTTGTTTAAAAATAAACTAATTAGGCCGCGCACTGTTTTATTAATTTAATGAGTTGACGTTGTTTAAGTGAGGAGAATATGTTTCTCAATTATTTTGCGCTGGGTGTATTGATTTTTGTGTTCCTGGTTCTGTTTTACGGAATCATCGCTATTCATGACATCCCTTATAATATGGCGAAAAAACGTAACCATCCCCATGCCGATGCTATCCATACGGCGGGGTGGATAAGCCTGTTTACGCTCCATGCCATTTGGCCGTTTTTGTGGATCTGGGCGACCCTGTACCGTGAAGATCGCGGTTGGGGGATGCAGAACCATATCGCCACGCCTGACGAGGTTCCCGGCATGGATGCGCTGACCAGGCGCGTGGCAGAATTAGAACAAAAGCTGGCCGCGTCACAACCCGCTATTGATAAGAACACGCTGGAGCACTGATCATGGATCTGTTAATTATTCTGACCTATGTGGCCTTTGCGTGGGCTATCTTTAAAATATTTCGTATTCCGGTCAACCAGTGGACGCTCGCCACCGCCACGTTAGGTGGGGTATTTATTGTTGCGGGCCTCATCTTATTAATGAACTATAACCATCCTTATACCTTTACGGCGCAAAAAGCGGTTATTTCCATTCCGATCACGCCGCAGGTAACGGGAATCGTCACGGAAGTGACCGATAAAAATAACCAGCTTATTAAAAAAGGCGAAGTGTTATTTAAACTGGACCCGGGCCGCTATCAGGCGCGCGTCGACAGGCTCAAGGCAGACCTGGTGACAGCCACGCACAATATCGACAATCTGAAAGCACAGCTCTCGGAAGCGGTCGCTAATACGACACGCGTGTCCGCTGAACGCGATCGTCTGTTTAAAGATTATCAGCGCTACCTGAAAGGCAGCCAGGCGAAGGTGAATCCGTTCTCTGAAAGCGATATCGACAACGCGCGTCAGAATTACCTGGCACAGGATGCGATGGTGAAAGGCTCCGTTGCCGAACAAACGCAGATTCAAAGCCAGTTGGACAGCATGGTAAATGGCGAACAGTCGCAGATTGCTTCTCTGCGCGCGCAGTTAGCCGAAGCGACCTATAACCTCGATCAGACCGTGGTGCGTGCGCCAAGCAACGGGTATATCACCCAGGTGCTGATCCGTCCGGGTACGTACGCCGCCGCGCTGCCGCTGCGTCCGGTAATGGTCTTCATTCCTGAACAGAAACGCCAAATCGTGGCGCAGTTCCGCCAGAACTCGTTACTGCGTTTGAAACCGGGCGACGAAGCGGAAGTGGTGTTCAATGCGCTTCCGGGCCAGGTGTTCACCGGTAAACTGACCAGCGTTCTGCCGGTAGTACCGGGAGGGTCTTACCAGGCGCAGGGCGCGCTGCAGGCGCTGACGGTCGTACCGGGCACCGATGGCGTGCAGGCGCTGATCGAACTGGAGCCAAACGCGGACGTTGATGCACTGCCTGATGGTATCTACGCCCAGGTGGCGGTCTATTCCGACCACTTCGCCCACGTCTCGGTGATGCGTAAGGTCTTGTTACGTATGACCAGCTGGATGCACTACCTCTACCTCGATCACTAATCTCTCCCGAGGCAGGAATGCGATATGCATACCTGCCTTTTTTCGCTGCTTGATCCATACTGACCTCTTTGTGAGCATTCAGGAGCAGGCAATGAAACTCATCGGCAGCTATACCAGTCCCTTCGTGCGTAAAATCTCGATTCTCCTGCTGGAGAAAGGGATTGAATTTGAATTCGTCAATGAACAGCCCTACAGCGCCGAAAATGGCGTTGCGCAGTACAATCCGTTGGGCAAAGTCCCTGCACTGGTGACCGATGAGGGTGAATGCTGGTTTGATTCGCCGATAATTGCGGAATACGTCGAACAACTCGGCGTTGCGCCAGCCATGCTGCCGGCCGATCCAAAAGCGGCGCTGGCCATGAAGCAAATCGAAGCGCTGGCGGATGGCATCATGGATGCGGCGTTAACCTCCGTGCGGGAGCAGGCACGGCCAGCCGCACAGCAGTCGGAAACGGAGCTGCTGCGCCAGCGTGAAAAAATCAACCGCAGCCTGGACATGTGCGAGCAGCTCATTCGGGAAGGAAAAATTCAGGTCGATAGCGTGGATCTGGCGACCATTGCCATCGTTTGTGCCATTGGTTATCTCAACTTCCGCCACGTTTCCCCGGGATGGTGCGTCAACCGTCCATTGCTGGTTAAGCTCGCGGAAACGCTTTGTCAGCGCGAGAGCTTTGCCCGTACCGAACCGCCAAAGGCTTGACGCGGGATATAACACTTCCCGCCAGGAGGCGGTACAATCCCGCCACATGTTAACTCCCTCTCCCGTCGGGAGGGGGGAAGATATTTACTCGCCGGGCGCATTATGACTACTCATCATTCCCTCTACAGCCAAATTCCTGCCACCGATCGTCTGCTTCGCGAACCGCGTATTCAAACCGCTCTGGAACAGTTCGGTCATACCGCGACGGTCGACATGCTACGCCAGCTTCAGGACGAAGCCCGACGCCATATTCAGGCTGAAAATGCGCTGCCCGTCTGGTGTGAGCTGTGGGGTGAGGAAGCGCAGAGAAGGCTGGGAGAGAAAACGCAAAGCGCGTTACGGCCGGTAATCAACCTGACGGGGACCGTGCTGCATACCAACCTGGGTCGCGCGCAACAGGCTGAAGAGGCGGTCGCGGCGGTGGTGCAGGCTATGCGCTCGCCGGTGACGCTGGAGTACGATCTGGACGGCGCTGGGCGCGGTCACCGCGACCGGGCGCTGGCGGAGCTGCTATGCCAGCTGACCGGGGCGGAAGATGCCTGCATTGTAAACAACAACGCGGCAGCGGTACTGCTGATGCTGGCGGCGACCGCCAGCGGCAAAGAGGTGGTGGTTTCCCGCGGCGAGCTGGTGGAGATTGGCGGAGCGTTTCGCATTCCGGACGTGATGCGCCAGGCGGGCTGTACGCTGCATGAAGTCGGCACGACCAACCGCACGCATGCTAAAGACTACCGCGCGGCGGTGAATGACAATACCGCGCTGCTGATGAAGGTCCACACCAGCAATTACCATATAGAAGGCTTTACCAAAACCGTTGATGAAGCGGAACTGGCGGCGATGGGGCGCGAGCTGAATGTGCCGGTGATTGCCGATCTCGGCAGCGGTTCGCTGGTGGATTT
Organism: Enterobacter sp. RHBSTW-01064; assembly: GCF_014103035.1. NCBI lineage: Bacteria > Pseudomonadati > Pseudomonadota > Gammaproteobacteria > Enterobacterales > Enterobacteriaceae > Enterobacter > Enterobacter sp. RHBSTW-01064. Next base: position 430,906 of record NZ_JABXOU010000003.1, read on the forward strand.
AAGCCAGTACGGTCTGCCAAAAGAGCCCATGCCGCAGCAGATGATTGCCGCTGGCGTGAGCCTGGTAAGCTTCTCCGGCGACAAACTGCTGGGCGGGCCGCAGGCGGGGATTATCGTCGGCAAGCGCGAGCTGATAGCCCAGCTGCAGCAACATCCGCTGAAGCGCGCGTTACGCGCCGATAAAATGACGCTCGCCGCGCTGGAAGCGACCCTGCGGCTCTACCTGCACCCGGAGAAGCTGGCCGAGCGCCTGCCTACGCTGCGCCTGCTGGGCCGTGACGCCGCCTCGATTCGCGCGCAGGCTGAATTGCTGTTGCCGCAGGTTGCGCCGCATTACCCCGATTTTGCCGTGCGCATTGAGCCCTGTCAGTCGCAGATTGGCAGCGGATCGCTGCCGGTAGACCGGCTACCGAGCGAAGCGCTGACCTTCACGCCGCGTGATGGACGCGGTAGCCACCTTGAGGCGCTGTCGGCGCGCTGGCGTGCGCTGCCAACGCCCGTAATTGGCCGTATTTACGATGGCCGAATGTGGCTGGATTTACGCTGTCTTGAAGATGAAGCGCGATTTCTGGAGATGCTGTTGAAATGATTATTGCCACCGCCGGTCACGTCGACCACGGAAAAACTACGCTGTTGCAGGCCATTACCGGCATTAACGCCGATCGCCTGCCGGAAGAGAAAAAGCGCGGCATGACCATCGATCTGGGTTATGCCTACTGGCCGCAGCCCGATGGCCGCGTGCTGGGCTTCATTGATGTACCGGGACATGAAAAATTTCTCTCCAACATGCTCGCAGGGGTGGGGGGGATTGACCATGCCCTGCTGGTGGTCGCCTGCGATGATGGCGTGATGGCGCAAACGCGTGAACATCTTGCGATCCTGCAGCTGACGGGCAACCCGCAGTTAACCGTCGCACTCACGAAAGCCGATCGCGTAGATGAGGCGCGCCTGGATGAGGTGCGCGATGAAGTACAGTCTACCCTGCGTGAATATGGTTTTGCTGATGCACCGCTGTTTGTCACCGTGGCGACAGAAGGGCGTGGTATTGACGAACTTCGCGATCGTTTGCAGCAGCTTACGTCACGTGAGCACCCCAGCCATCACCGCTTCCGTCTGGCTATCGACCGGGCCTTTACCGTAAAAGGTGCGGGACTGGTGGTGACCGGCACCGCGCTGAGCGGTGAAGTAAACGTAGGTGATACGCTCTGGCTGACGGGAGTGAATAAACCAATGCGCGTGCGTGGGTTACATGCGCAAAATCAACCCACTGAGCATGCCCATGCCGGGCAGCGTATTGCGCTGAACATCGCCGGGGATGCGGAAAAAGATGCCATCAACCGTGGTGACTGGCTGCTGGCCGACGCCCCGCCTGAGCCCTCCGGACGGGTGATTGTTTCTCTCCAGACCCATGCGCCGCTGACCCAATGGCAGCCGCTGCATATACACCATGCAGCCAGCCATATCACCGGGCGCGTATCATTGCTGGAAAACGATCTCGCCGAGCTGGTGTTCGACGCGCCGCTCTGGCTTGCGGATAACGACCGCCTGGTGCTGCGCGATATCTCGGCGCGGGAGACGTTGGCCGGGGCGCGCGTGGTGACGCTCAATCCGCCACGTCGTGGCAAGCGTAAGCCGGAGTACCTGCAGTGGCTGGCGGCACTGGCGCAGGCCAGCGATGACAAGGCCGCACTGCGGATCCATCTGGAGCGTGGTGCGGTGAATCTCGCTGATTTTACCTGGGCGCGCCAGCTGAGCGCTGAAGGGTTGCGCCAGTTAACCCGGGAGCCTGGCTTTATTCAGGCCGGTAACAACATGCTGAACGCGCCGGTTGCCGCACACTGGCAGCGCAAGATACTGAGTACGCTCGCTATCTACCATGAACAGCATCAGGATGAACCCGGTCCGGGGCGTGAACGTCTGCGACGCATGGCATTGCCGATGGAAGACGATGCGCTGGTGCTGCTGCTGATTGAAAACATGCGGGAAAGCGGGGTGATTAAAAGCCATCACGGCTGGCTGCATTTGCCGGATCACAAGGCGGGTTTTACCGCCGAGCAAGAGGCGGTCTGGCAAAAAACGGCACCGCTGTTTGGCGATGAACCCTGGTGGGTCCGCGATCTCGCGCGTGAAACCCATACCGACGAGCAGCTGATGCGGCAGGTATTGCGTCATGCCGCACAGCAGGGGCTGATTGTGGCGATCGTTAAAGATCGCTATTACCGTAACGATCGGATCGTGGCATTCGCGAATCTGATCCGCGAGTTGGATCAGGCTCGCGGATCAACCTGTGCGGCAGATTTCCGTGACCAGCTGAACGTGGGTCGCAAGCTGGCGATTCAGATCCTGGAATATTTCAACCGTATTGGGTTTACGCGCCGTCGGGGTAATGACCATCTGCTTCGCGACGCGCAGCTGTTCCCTTAAGCGTTACGCATGACGAGCGAGTTTCTGCTTCGCCAGCCATACCGCGCCCAGTCGCCCTGCCTGGTTACCCAGCTCACAGGGCAGAATGGGCACCTTAAGCGCCTCCCACTCCTCGAATCGCTGTAGGTACTTATCGAGCAGGAGATAAATTTTTTCCTGCTCGCTTATCCCGCCGCCAATCAGCACTGCCTGGGGATCGAACATCGAGATCACGCTGTAAACGCCGCGCGACAGAAAATGCGCCCAGGCTTCAATGGCTTCGCGCAGATGCACGTCACTTTCCATACGTTTAAACAGCTCTTCCCCGTGGGGCATTTCGTCTTCCGACAGCGCCAGCGCACGGCTGCAGGCTTTCATCAGGCCACTGGCAGAGGCCACCTCATGCATCGGTTCGCCTTTGTCCCCTACGGGCAGCACGCCAAATTCACCCGCACGGTAATGCGACCCGCGATAGAGATCGCCTTCCATCACAATCCCGCCGCCAATGCCCGTGCCGAGGGTGATGCAGACGAAATGTTCGTAGTCCTTACCTGCGCCCTGCCAGCGTTCGCCCAGTGCCGCACAGTTAGCGTCATTTTCCACGGTAACGGGAAGATCGGTCAGCCCGGCAAACAGCTCGCACAGGTTTTCACCATCAAGATACTCAAGCGCCCCCGCTTTTGCCGCTTCGCCGGTATGGTGGTTAATATGGCCGGGAAAACTGACGCCAATGCCGACAATGTCATTTTCCTTCCGGTACTCTTCGACAACGCTTTTCCATTTCTCTTTGAATGTGTTTGCATCCTCAGGGGTATCGTACTCATCGGACGTGAGTTCCTTGCCGTTTTCATCAATCACGCCGTGTTTGATGTGGGTTCCGCCCACGTCAAAGCCGATAAATAGCTGCATCGCATCGTTCCTCATGAGCCCTTGAGCTGTTAAGTATGGCTCAGCGGCAGAAACGAAACGTAAAGTACGGTAATCCGTGATACGCCTCGTAAACCCGTCACCGGTTGGCGAGAAAATCGCCAGCGGGAGCTACCCTTGTTGTACACCAACAGCAAGGAGACGGTCATGACAAACAATCCTCCCTCATCACGTATCCAGCCTGGCGAGTATGGTTTTCCCCTCAAGCTGAAGCCCCGTTATGACAACTTTATTGGCGGCGACTGGGTGGCGCCCGTCGACGGTGAATACTATTCCAACCTCACGCCCGTCACTGGCCAGCCGCTGTGCGAGATAGCCAGCTCCGGCAAGCGCGATATCGACCTGGCGCTGGATGCTGCGCACAGAGCTAAAGATAAATGGGGGCAGACTTCCGTTCAGGACAGAGCCGCGATGTTGTTCAAAATCGCCGACCGGATGGAGCAGAATCTGGAGCTGTTAGCCACGGCTGAAACCTGGGACAACGGCAAACCGATCCGTGAAACCATGGCGGCAGATGTGCCGCTGGCGATTGACCATTTCCGTTATTTTGCCTCCTGTATTCGTGCTCAGGAGGGGGGAATAAGTGAAGTTGATAAAGACACCGTGGCGTACCATTTCCACGAGCCGCTGGGCGTGGTGGGGCAAATCATCCCGTGGAACTTCCCGCTGCTGATGGCGAGCTGGAAAATGGCGCCCGCGCTGGCGGCCGGGAACTGCATCGTGCTCAAACCGGCGCGTTTAACCCCGTTGTCGGTGCTGCTGTTGATGGAGGTGATTGGAGACCTGCTGCCGCCAGGCGTCATTAACGTCGTCAACGGCGCTGGGGGCGAGATTGGGGAATATCTCGCCACCTCAAAACGCATCGCTAAGGTGGCGTTTACCGGCTCGACGGAAGTGGGCCAGCAAATTATGCAGTATGCGACCCAGAACATCATCCCGGTGACGCTGGAGTTGGGCGGAAAATCCCCGAACATCTTCTTCGCTGACGTTATGGATGAAGAGGATGCGTTCTTTGATAAAGCGCTGGAAGGGTTTGCGCTGTTTGCCTTCAACCAGGGGGAAGTGTGCACCTGTCCAAGCCGCGCGCTGGTGCAGGAGTCCATTTATGAGCGCTTTATGGAGCGGGCAATCCGTCGCGTGGAGTCGATTCGTAGCGGTAACCCACTCGATAACGTCACGCAGATGGGCGCGCAGGTCTCGCACGGACAGCTGGAAACCATTCTTAATTACATCGATATAGGTAAAAAAGAGGGCGCAGAGATCCTGACCGGTGGCCGCCGTAAGGTGCTGGGGGGGGATCTGCAGGAGGGTTACTACCTTGAACCGACCATCCTGTCCGGTCAAAACAACATGCGCGTCTTCCAGGAGGAAATTTTCGGACCGGTGCTGGCCGTAACGACCTTCAAAACCATGGAGGAGGCGCTGGAGATTGCTAACGATACACCGTATGGCCTGGGGGCGGGCGTCTGGAGCCGCAACGGAAATCTGGCTTACAAAATGGGGCGCGGTATTCAGGCCGGACGCGTTTGGACCAACTGCTATCACGCCTATCCGGCGCATGCGGCATTTGGTGGTTACAAGCAGTCGGGTATTGGGCGAGAAACCCACAAAATGATGCTGGAACATTACCAGCAGACTAAATGTCTGCTGGTCAGCTATTCCGATAAACCGCTGGGCCTGTTTTAGGTACCTAAATCAGGCCGTCCCTGGACGGCCTGGTTGATTTGCTGGCGCAGGCAGTTCAGTACACCGTCCAGAACATATTGTACGCGCCAGGGTTGATATTCGCGCTTGCGGAATATTGCTGTCAGATCGAGCCACCACTCTTCCTGATGTGGGAAACAGGGGACCAGCATGCCATGCGTCAGTTCTTTTTTTAGACTTTCTTTTGGTGCGAAGACAATACCAAGATTATTTCGAGCCAGTTCAAGCGCCGTCTGCGTATTATCACAAATATAATTCCCGGTCACTTTATAGTCTTGCGCCTCTTCACTGCCGTGTACGCGAAAGCGCCAGATGTTGGCATCATCTACTAGCATCGAGTCTATTAATATACACGAATGATTTATTAAGTCTTCCGGCCCTTTAATGGGGTGTTTAGTTAAATACTCTTTGCTGGCAAATGCGGTGACGGAATATTTTGTCAGCACGCTGGCGACCAGGTTTTCATCTTTTGGCTGAGCGTAAGTAATGAGAATGTCGCAATCGTCTGGAAACGTCACACCGTCGGAAAACTCGTTCCGATCGAGGTTATAGGTTTTTAACGACAGGCGAATATCACCAATCTCTTCAATCTTATGGATCACATGACGCGCCAGATAGGTCACGATACCTGTCGGGGCGTAAATCGTCACTTTGCCGCGTTTTTCATGTTTATAATCGGCAATAAAATTAATGAGTTGGCTATTTTTATCCAGTGTGGCATTCACATAAGGCAGCAATGCCTCACCGAATTGCGTCAGCGCCAGCTGGCGTGTTGTACGTTCAAACACCTTGAGTCCAACGCGGGTTTCAAAATCGGACAAATATTTGCTGACATTGGCCTGCGCCATCCCCAGCAGGGCAGCGGCATCGCCAATACTGTGGGTGGCGGCGATGACGGAAATAATTTTTAATTCACGTGGTTTTAACTGCAAGCTATTCATCATGCACGCCCATTTATATGATTTTATATATAATATTATATAAACGGCAGCGTTGCTTTGGTAAATTTGTAACCATTATTATGCGCCTCGCTTGTTCGGCGTTTAAATGGATTGCATAGAATGACTGTTAAATATAATTTACTCATCGCTGCCGCATTATTTTCGACATCATCGGTAATGGCTGGCGACTTTTCACTAGGGGCGGGGGCGGTATTTAACGAGTCGCCTTACAAAGGGTATAACGAAAATACCACCGCTGTACCGTTAATTAGCTACGAAGGCGATAACTTCTATGTGCGTCAAACCACGGGAGGATGGATCCTGTGGAAAGACAGTAAGAATGAATTCAGCCTGACCGCATCCTGGATGCCGCTGCATTTCGACCCGGATGACAATGACGATCATCAGATGAAGCATCTTGATGAGCGTAAAGCTTCGGCATTCCTCGGCGGTGCGTACTATCGCCATGAAAAATGGGGTTCCCTGAAATTTGCCGTTTCCGGTGACGCGATGGATGAAAGCGGCGGCGTGGTGGGTGAAATTTCTTACTTCCGCCCAATCCGCATGGAACGCCTGACGCTTACGCCTTCTGTGGGCATTTTCTACAGCGATGAAAGCTATAACGACTACTACTACGGCGTGTCCGGCAGCGAGTCTCGCCGCTCAGGTCTGGATGAATACACCGCAGGCGACACCTGGACGCCATACGTTGGCCTGGCGGCTAAATATCAATTAACCCAGAACCTGTACCTGAATGCCAGCGCGGTCTACACCGTGTTGCCTGACGACGTGAAGAACAGTCCGATGATTGACCGCGACGACAGCTTCGCGCTGATGACCGGCCTGACCTGGCGTTTCTGATGCGGTAAAGCCGGGTGGCGGCTTCGCCTTACCCGGCCTACACGGACTGCCATCGCAGGTTTGCGTAGGCCCGTGCAAGCGAAGCGCCGCCGGGCATTTTTTGATAGTACCGATCTCCCGTTTTCCTTTCCCGTAATGACTTCCTCATTAATATTCCTGATACGCTAATGTGATCCGCACTATCAATAAAGGTGTGTATCATGTGTATAATTATTAAAAGAAAATTAAACTGGGCACTCTCGCTCAGATCTGGCGGCAGGCGGGAATTAAACATTGATATCAGGAGTAGTTATGTTTTATCCGGCTTACATTCATTCTGACTCCGACGGTAGCGCCAGTGGCTTTTTCCCTGACGTTCCAGGCTGCTTTTTTGCAGGTGATTCCCTGGACGACGCTTTTCAGGATGCACGTGATGCGCTCACCGCGCACTTCGAAGCGCTGTTTGAAATGGATGATGCACTGCCTCTTCCGGGTAATGTGGAAGCGCATCTGGAAAGTCGTCCTGAGGATTTCACTGGCGGGCAATGGCTGTTGGTGGATATTAATATGAAACAGTTCGACGGCAGGGCCGAGCGTATCAACATCACGATGCCTCGACGTTTGCTGGTACAAGATTGATTCCTATGTCAGCGAGCATCCTCAGTTCGGTAATCGAAGCGCATTTCTGGCTGAGGCAGCACGTCGCGTGCTGCCTGGGTAAAGATTAATTATAGAGAGCTGCGGTTGCTTTCAGGATATCAGCAAAGGAATAGATATCATCTACCGTCGCTATGGGATGACGCGTTTCGTTTTTTTCTATATCGAAAAGACCGATGTATTTTTGCGTGCGATTAAAATGTAATCGGCAAAGGGGTTTGCGGTTGTTGTCATCTACAAGGATTCCACAATAACTCTTTGTGTCTCTATGGGTAATGCGAGGTGCCTCCAGTACAGTCCGAGTAATTGCTTTTACAATATGAAAACCTTCTAACTCTTCTAAAGTTGTAACGATATCATTTTCATCTTTATGATCATCTTCGTCGATATGCTGTATTTCCATTGGAGGTTGGGCGGGTGTAGGAGTAATACCAGTGATAGCTGATTTAAGTCTCTCATTAACTTGATCATTTATGTACTGGCTTGCGGCCTTTTTCGTAAGATTTAGAAAAGATTCTCTTACTTTTTGGGTTAGCATCCCGTCATATACTCTGGAAGCAAAGAATTTAACGAAGTCGTCTTCAGGATTGTTAAGTTGTGAATGTAGTATTCTTTTGATCTGACTGACGTATTTCAATTCTCCAGCAGCATTAATAATTGATTCAAGATCAAATGAAGATTTTGTCAATTTTTTTAATTCAGGGACAACATTTTCATCAATATCAAATAGATCGACTTCCAAAAATGGTTTCTCATCCATCTTATTAGGTGCATCAAGATCGGTATAAAATCTATAAATTTGTCCGTTTGTTAAGATTGATATCCGTGCATTTGTAACGTGAAAGTATCTAAAAAGCTGTGATGCGTGATTTATATTTAACGGCTCACCAATTTTTTTACATTCAATAAGTATCTGTACATCATTATTTTTCATTATTGCATAGTCAATTTTCTCGCCCTTTTTAGTGCCAATATCACATACAAATTCGGGTATGACTTCAGAAGGGGCAAAAACATCGTAACCTAAAACATTATGAATAAAAGGCATCACAAACGCAGTTTTTGTTGCTTCTTCGGTATTGATTACTTCAATTTGTTGTCTGATTTTAGTAGATAATGCATTTAATTTTTCTGTGAATTCCATTGGATACCCTTATTTTTCTACTGTGTGTCTTGATGGAATAGCATTAAAATGCGTGTCATTCAATGCTAGCCATAAGTAATTAGTAGCAAAAAAATATTTCCGAGGTTTAGATCACAGACTCGTTAAACTGAAAACAGATAAATAAGCCCATTGCTGCCGATTTTATTAAGTATATTATATATATCGTTATATTTTTATTTTTCTTGTTTATGCTTTATTTCCACCAAGTCCACATTTCCCCTTCTCCTCGATTTGCCCAAATCTGGTAGGCCTTTTCAAACAAACGTGGATAACCCCCGCCGTCTGGAAACGGCGGTACTGTAAAGAGCATATCAATTCTGGCTGATCACTGGCCGTAATAGGCATTCGCCCCATGCTTGCGCAGATAGTGCTTGTCGAGCAGCTCCTGCTGCATAACCGGCAACTGCGGTGCGAGCTGGCGCGAGAACAGGCCCATGTACGCGCACTCTTCCAGCACGACGGCATTGTGAACCGCATCGGCAGCATCTTTACCCCAGGCGAACGGACCGTGGGAGTGGACCAGCACAGCCGGGATCTGCATCGGGCTTAAGTCGCGCTCCTCGAAGGTTTTGATGATCACTTCACCCGTCTGGTATTCGTACTCGCCCGCGATTTCAGCCGTGGTCATCCGTCGGGTGCAGGGGATCGCCCCGTAGAAATAGTCTGCGTGCGTTGTGCCCCACGCCGGTAAATCCTGGCCCGCCTGCGACCAGATGGTAGCGTGGCGGGAGTGGGTATGCACGATGCCGCTAATCTCCGGGTAACGGCGGTACAGCGCGAGGTGGGTCGGCGTGTCTGAAGAGGGCTTTTTGCTGCCTTCAACCACCTGGCCGGTGGCGATATTCACCACCACCATATCCTCCGCCGTCATGACGTCGTACTCCACGCCGGACGGCTTGATCACCATCAGGCCGCTTTCGCGATCCACCGCGCTGACGTTGCCCCAGGTGAAGGTCACCAGCTGGTGGGCGGGCAGCGCCAGGTTTGCCGCCAGCACCTCGGCTTTGAGTTGTTCTAACATGTCATGCCTCCTTCCTGCATACGGGCTTCAATCCAGCGGCGCGCCTGGATGATTTCCAGCACCGGCTCTTTTGCTTTTTCAGTCCACATTTCAATCAGAAACGCGCCGCGATAGTTCAGCGTATTCAGCGTGTTAAACACGCCAACGAAATCGACGCAGCCTTCTCCAAACGGCACGTCGCGGAACTGTCCGGGACTTTGTGCGGTGACGGGCTGGGTGTCTTTCAGGTGAATTGCCGCAATGCGGTCAATGCCCAGCGTCAGCTCGGCGGTGACGTCGTTGCCCCACGCGCTCAGGTTGCCGACATCCGGGTAAACGCTGAACCACGGCGAGGCGAGCATGTCGTCCCACTTTTTCCACTTGCTGATGGAGTTCATAAACGCAGTGTCCATGATCTCCACCGCCAGCATCACCTGCGCGGCGGCGGCCTGCTCGACGGCCCACGCCAGCCCTTCGGCAAAGCGCTGCTGCGTGCCTTCATCATGCTCTTCGTAATAAACGTCATAACCCGCGAGCTGGATGGTGCGAATGCCTAAGTCACGCGCCAGCCTGATGGCTTTGGTCATGATCTCGCGGGCGCGTTGGCGCACGGTTTCATCCCGGCTGCCAAAGGGAAAACGGCGGTGGGCAGAAAGACACATCGACGGGATCGCCACGCCGGTTTCCAGCATCGCTTCAACCAGCGAAGCGCGCTGCGTGGTGCTCCACTCGAGGCGTGACAAACGCTCGTCGGTCTCGTCGACTGACATCTCAACAAAATCGAACCCGCAGCTTTTCGCCAGCACCAGGCGTTCCGGCCAGGAGAGATCTTTCGACAGCGCTTTTTCGTAAATACCTAACGGATGTTGACGCATGGTTACGCTCCCCAGATGTCGCGGATTTGCGAATGGAATGCCTGTGCCACCTGCGGCGGATTAGCGGCGCCTGCCAGCGCGCGTCCGGCAATAAACGCTTTTACGTTGATCTGCTTAAACAGCGGCAGGTCGGCAGGGGTAATACCGCCGGTAATCGAAAGCTGCAAACCGATGTCGGAGAGCGCTTTCATTTTCGCGAGATCCGCTTCGCCCCACTGCTGACCGCTGGCCTGCGCGTCGCGTCCGCGGTGGTAGATAGCCTGCTTCACGCCGACGCGATGCCAAGCGCGCGCGTCGTCCAGCGTCCAGTTGCCAAACAGCTCCATCTGGATTTCTCCCCCGCAGCGCAGTGCGACCTCGTGGCCTCGCTCAACGGTTGCCAGCGGGGCGGCGCAGATGATGGTCATCCAGTTCGCGCCCGCGCCAAACGCCTGCTCAGCCAGCGTTTCTCCGGCATCGGCGACTTTCCAGTCCGCCACGATGATTTTATCCGGGCACTGTTCGCGCAGGGCGCGTACGGCGCTCAGCCCTTCGGTCAGGCACAAAATGGTGCCCGCTTCGACGATATCAACGTGATCTGAAAGCGCCGCGACGTCGCGCTGGGCGGCCTGAAGTGAGGTATGGTCGAGCGCCAGCTGCAGTAATGGTCGGCTCATAGGTCGTACTCCTTAATACGGGCGTGATAGTCCTGAAGTGCTGAAATCAGTAACTGGTAACGGTGATATTTGCGCTGGTAGGCCGCATGGGCGCGCATGTCGGGTTCAATCACCCGAATGTCGTGTTTGAGGGTGCGCTGCGCAGCGTGGAAATCGGGGTAGACGCCGGTGCCTACCAGCGCCGCCAGCGCCGCGCCGGAGCAGCCGGTCTCTTCCACCTGCGGCAGCTCAATCGCCAGCCCGCTGACGTCGGCGAGCATTTGCATCCACACGTCCGAATGGGTCGGGCCACCCGTGACGCGCAGCGCCTGCACCTGGGTAAAGCGCTCAAGCATGCGGTTGAGGTGGGTCATGTGGCTGAACACCACGCCCTCGTAAACGGCCTGCAGAAGATGCGCGCGGGTATGCAGCGCCTGCATGCCGTAAAAACCACTGGTCATCTCCAGCCCGGCGTTGCTGCCGTAGAGGAACGGCAGGAAGAACACCTCGCTTTCCGCTTTCGGCAGGCTGGCGACGGCATGGTTGATCTCATCGAATGACATGTCGCCCCATTGGGCAGTGAGCCACTCAAGATTGCCGGATGAGGTCGGGCTGGCTTCATGAACGATGTACTGCTGCGGGTGGACGTAACGGCCATACACATAGGGGAACGGCTCGTTATCGCGAAGCGCATTGGCGATCCCGCTGGTGACGGCCCAGGTACCCATGACGGCATTCAGCGTGTGTTCGTCGTGCAGCCCGGCGCAGATCGCGGTGGAAACCACATCAAACAGTCCACCAACGACGGGCGTGCCCGCCGCGAGACCGGTAAGCGCGGCTGCCTGAGAGGTGATTTCCCCGCAAATTTCTGCTGAACCGACAATCGGCGGCAGGGCGCCGTCAATTTCGCTGATACCGAGCCAGCGCGTGAGCTGGGGATCGTACTGCCCGGTATTCATGTTGTAGAGGTTGGACTCGGAGATGTTGCTCTCCTCGCAGCCCTTCACGCCGGTCAGACACCAGCGTAGATAGTCGTGCGCCATCATCACGCAGCCGATCTGCTGATACCGCTGCGGCTCGTTCTCTTTCACCCAGCGCAGGAGTGAGGCCGGGTGCCCTGTCCACAGGGTCTGGCGCGTATGCGGATAGAGCTTTTCGGGAATGCCGTCCTGCTGCCAGCGCTGCACGATCTCCAGCGCCCGGCGGTCTGAGGAGAGCATGGCGTTGCCCAGCGGTTGGTCTTGTTTATCGAGCAGAAACAGTCCTTTGCCCTGAGCAGAAATGCCAACGCCTTTGATCTGCTCTCCGTCGATGCCTGAATGTTTGAGCAGCGTGGCGACGGTAGCGTAGCAGTGCTGCCAGAGCTGAGGCATATCCCGCTCCGCGTAACCTGCGCGCGGGCTGAGCGTGGCAACGGAGCGGCGCTTGATGCAGATTTCCTTGCCCTGGCTGTTGTATAAACCGGCTTTCAGATAAGTACCGCCACAATCGATACCCAGCCAGAAGGGCTCTTTTTCACTCATCTTCATCTCACTTAATTGCCGGGTGGCGCTTCGCTTACCCGGCCTACGGTTCGGTTTTCTCCCTCTCCCCATGGGAGAGGGTTGGGGTGAGGGCATCAGGCCGCACGCTTGTGCGGATTCACCGTGGGATTAGGCTCTGCACCGGCATCGCATTTCGCCGGTAACAGCAGGGCCAGCAGCGACGCCAGCGCCAGAGAAACCGCCAGGCAGTAAACGCCCGCGTCTTTGCTGTACAGGGTGATCAGCACCCCAACCGCATACGGGCCGCAGAAGCCACCGAGGTTGCCCAGGGCGTTGATCACGCCGCGCGCGCCGCCCGCCATCTCTGCGCTGAACAGACGCGCCGGGATGGTCCAGAACACGCCCGCTGCGGATTGCAGGAAGAACCCGCAGCCCACCAGTGCGGAATACGCCAGCCAGGTACTCTCTTTCAGCGCCACGGAGAGGAACATGCAGAGCGCAAAGCCAATCAGCGGCAGGGAGACAAACAGCTTGCGCTTGCCGGTGCGGTCAGAAAGCGTTGAGAACAGGAACATCCCCGCAATGGCCCCGATGTAAGGCAGGATGGCGAGCATACCCACCTGACCGATGCTGGTGTGTGTCAGCTCTTTCAGGATGGTCGGCAGCCAGAGCGTGTAGCCGTAAATCCCGGTCTGGTAGAAGAAGTTCAGGGCGATCAGCTGCCACATGGTTTTGTCTGAAAGCACTGCACCGAGTGACGCGTTTTTCACCTCTTTTCCGGCGATGGCCTGCTGTTCAGCCGCCAGCGTTTGCACCAGATAGTTTTTCTCTGCTTCTGAAATCCAGCGGGCTTCCTGCGGTCGGTCGTAAACGGTGAACGCCCACAGCACCAGCACAACGACGGACATCAAACCTTCAATGATGAACAGCCAGCGCCAGTCGAGCGCGGTGATGATCCAGCCCGAAAGCGGGGCGGTGATAATCCCGGCGATGGGGACAAACATAATCACAATGGCATTGGCGCGACCGCGTTCGGCATCCGGGAACCAGTTGCTGATCATGGTGAGCACGACAGGCAGCATCCCGCCTTCCGCCACGCCGAGTAAGAAGCGCAGCACCAGCAGCTGATACTGATTCGTCACCAGGCCCGTGAGCACAGAGATCACCGCCCAGGCAACCAGCGACCAGCCGATAAACTTCTTGCCGCTGCCGTGCACGGCAATCTTGCCGCCGGGAACCTGCAGGAACAGATAGCCGATAAAGAAGATCCCACCTGCCAGGCCCGCCATAGTGGCGGTAATACCTAGCTCTTCATCCATACCGCCGGGCATGGCAAAGGCGATATTTACGCGATCCATATACGAAATGATGCAGGCGATAAGAATAGGAGGAATGATTCTTAGCCAGCGCTGGCGCGGAATGTCCGCTTGTAGAGTATTCAAGTAAGTGTTCATATTTACTGTCTCAGTCAATGTAACCGGAATAGGGATATTTTTTATTGTTATTGTGTTGCTTTATTCATTTCGCTAATGCCGTCGCGCAAAATAGCGATGCGATGGCTGACGTCAGCATTAGCATTTATTTCCAGTAATTTAATACCGGAGAATTTCAACGTTGCGGCGCTCGCCGCAGTAAAGAGTGATTTTGCGTGTTCAGTAGACATCAAACTGTCGGCGCAGAATGAAGAAAACGGTGCGTGCAGATCCTGCCATTCACCGTATTCCCCGTGGGTAGTCGTGCCCGAAAACATCAGTGCACCCAGTTTTCCGGCACGGAGTGCGGCCTGAACATGGTCAAGCGGGAGCGTCGTATTACGGCCTTCGATAGCCGAGCGCGCCCAGTTGATACAGACGCTGATATCGGTGCCTTTCACCACCTCTAGCACCTGCGCTAAAGGCAAGAAGCCCTTGCGCGGTGCGGGGCCGGTCATGGCATCGCAGTGTTCCAGCACCAGGTCGCAGTCCCAGTCCCAGCTCGCAATTTCCTGGATCGAGCGGGAAAACGCCTCGGTAGCCTGCTCGACGGAAGCATTGCCCGCCTGTGGGGCCGCCTGCATCTCCAGAGCAATCACTTTGCCTGGAAAACGGGCGTTCACGGCGTTAACTTTCTTGTGCAGATGCCGGTAAAAGTCTACGCATGCTTTACGCTGCGCGTCGTCGGCTGAGGCCAGGCCAAACGCGCCGTTGCTGCCGCGGCGGCGCATGGTTTCCATGACTGCCGTGACGACGATTTGCCAGTCGCCCGGCGTATGACGGAACAGCCATTCATCACCAAACGGATGGAGATGTTCAAGGCACGGCTGTTCCAGCCCGCGAATGTTCGGCGTGTCGGAAAGTTCCCGCCAGAAGGTTTGTTCTTCTTGTTCCCCTTTCTGGTGAAACGAGGGTGCGCAGGGGTACGCACCAATAATAAAAGCGGTGTTGGACATTTCGCATTCCTGTATTTATCAGTAAATTAATCTAATTCGCTGATTGCCACTTTCACCACAATTTTACGAATTGCGGCTTCCTTGTTTTTAATACAGGCAGGACGGTGCACATCCTGCGGGAAAAATATGGCATAGCTGCCGGGTATCATTTCGATAAACGATTCATTTTCACTGTCGTGATAAAAAATAATATCCTGCTGTTCCAGTAATGATTCGCTTATTTCGTTATTACCGGTCTCAATGGTAATACCGATTTTTTCTTCACCCCATGCTAAAAACTGAATATCCAGATAGCGGCGGTGCACTTCCGGGCGGTTCTCGTGCGGCTCCTTTGTCGTCAGGTCGAGAACCTGGGCAAAAATAGTGCGACCTTCAATTTCCACCACGCCTGGCGGCAGGGTGGTGAAATCCGTAGCGCGCAAAAAATGAAGCGCTTTTTCAATCGCCCGCGGCAGACGGCACGGATTGGGCTGGGAAATATGTCCGAATATCATGGTCCACTCCTTACAGAGACTGGATTTTCGCCCACACGCTGTCGTCGATGGTGATGCCGTCGCGGCGGTTCTCTTCCAGCAGGCGCGTGAATTCATGGCCCGGAAGGCGGACGGCAACGTTTTCATCAGACCGCTGCGCGGTGGTGATGAAGTCCATAATGCGCTGCAGCTTCGCATCGCGGGTTGGGCCGTCGATCAGGCGATCAACCTCGATGGCGATAAAGATCTGCGACACGCCATACTCGTCGCTGTTGTCCTGGGTCACTTCCGCGACGGAGGATCCGTTGGAGAGCAGGGTGGCAATCATGTCGAGCACGATGGATAAGCCAGACCCTTTCCAGTAGCCCATCGGCAGAATGCGGCGGTTTTTCTCAATCACGCCTGGCTCTCGGGTGAGATTACCCTCGTCGTCAAAGCCGCCATCGACCGGCAGCTCGCGTCCGGCCAGGCGATTCACCTCCAGCATGCCGTAGGAGAACATCGACATCGACATATCGACCATGGTGATTGGGCTTGATGGAATAGCCACGATCAGCGGGTTGGTGCCGATGCAGCACTCTTTTGATCCCCATGCGGGCATGACGGCAATAGAGTTGGTCCAGCATATGCCGATATAGCCCTTCTCCGCCGCCTGCCAGCCGTAGCTGCCGCCGCGCATCCAGTGGTTCGCATTACGCAGTGCCACCAGGCCAATACCGTGGTCGGACGCCAGCTCGGTGGCGCGATCCATCATCTTTTTCGCCGTCAGGTTGCCGATAGAGCGCTGGGCATCCCACTGTTCGATGGCACCCAGCGTCATCACCCGTTTTGGCTGAGCGTCGGGAATGATATCACCTGCATCAAGCTGCTGAATGAAACGCGGAAAACGGTTAACGCCGTGCGAATAAACGCCGGATTCCGTGGTGCGGGCGAACATCTCGGCGCAGGCGTCTGCGGTTTCCGCTTTCACGCCGCGATCGAGCAGAACCCGATTGAACGCCGCTTTTAACTCTTCAAAGGTCACTTTCATCCCTGTTCTCCTGTTCTTTTTCGGGGCAAGTGCGAGTGCTTTTTTATCGCTAAATTTCACTATGCGAAATCTGATTTCAAATATAGCGATCAAATTTTGCCAGATCAACGACATTCATGTTTTTCAAAATCGATTAAAATCAATTGGTTGTGTTTTTTCTGTTGAGATCGTGAACTGAACCACACTTTGCGCTACCATCAGGGCGCGACAAAAAGGAGCCATTTGATGAGCACGAAAGAGAGCGAAATGACGCAAGAAAAAGAGAGGCCAGCAGGTAGCCAGAGCTTGTTTCGCGGCCTGATGCTGATTGAGATCCTCAGCAACTATCCGAACGGGTGTCCGCTTGCGCACTTATCTGAACTGGCGGGGCTGAATAAGAGCACCGTGCACCGCTTGCTGCAGGGGCTACAGTCGTGCGGATACGTGACCCCGGCACCCGCGGCGGGCAGCTATCGCCTGACCACCAAATTTATCGCCGTCGGGCAAAAGGCCCTGTCGTCGCTGAATATCATTCACGTGGCCGCTCCGCACCTTGAGGCGCTGAACATTGCCACCGGCGAAACGGTGAACTTCTCCAGCCGTGAGGACGACCACGCGATCCTGATTTATAAGCTCGAACCGACAACCGGTATGCTGCGCACGCGTGCCTATATCGGCCAGCATATGCCGCTCTACTGCTCCGCAATGGGCAAAATCTACATGGCGTTTGGTCATCAGGATTACGTGGCGAGCTACTGGGAAAGCCATCAGGAACAGATCCAACCCTTGACCCGCAACACCATTACCGAGCTGAGTGCGATGTATGATGAGCTGGCGGAAATTCGCGATCGCAGCATGGCGATGGATAAAGAAGAGAACGAGCTGGGGGTTTCCTGCATTGCCGTGCCGGTCTTTGATATCCACGGGCGCGTGCCGTATGCGATCTCCATTTCGCTGTCGACGTCGCGCATGAAGCAGGTGGGTGAGAAGAACTTGCTCAAGCCGCTGCGCGAAACGGCAGAGGCTATCTCAAAAGAGCTGGGTTTTAACGTGCGCGAGGCGTAACAGATGAACCGATTTATCATGGCGGATTCGGAAAAATGCATTGGGTGCCGCACTTGCGAAGTGGCCTGTGCGGTTTCGCATCAGGAATTCGTCACCGCAAATGATTTCATGCCCCGCATTCGGGTGGTGAAAGGGGATTCTTATACCACCGCGGTCGGGTGTCATCAGTGCGAGGATGCGCCCTGTGCAAATGTTTGCCCAACCGGGGCAATCCGACGCTCAGCCGGAGCCTGGCTCGTTGAGCAGGCGCGCTGCATCGGGTGCAAAAGCTGTATGGTGGCGTGCCCGTTTGGGGCGATGCAGGTACAGAGGGTGGGGGATCATGCGCAGGCGCTGAAATGTGATTTATGCGCGCATCGAGAGGGCGGACCTGCCTGCGTTGAGGCTTGCCCGACCCACGCGTTAAGCTGTGTCGATCCCGCCAGATTACGCACCGAACGGCTGCATCATCTGGCGTAAGAACTTACTGACCGTTTTCGCGCCAGGCGTTCTCAATCTCTTCCGCGAGAATTTTCACACCCGCTTCGATTTTTTCTGGATCAGGCACATAGTTCATGCGCATGCACTGGTGCGTGTGCGGCCACGGTTTATCCAGCCCCGGGAAGAAGTAATCGCCCGGCACCATCAGCACACCACGCTTTTTCAGTCGCTGGTAGAGAAGTTCCGTCGTAATCGGCAGATCCTTGAACCACAGCCAGAGGAAAATTGCCCCTTCTGGTTTGTGGATCAGGCAGCGTTCTTCCGGCAAATAGCGGCGAAGTATCGCGATCGTATCCTGAACGCGCTGGTAATAGAATGGCTTAATCACGTCATTCGACAGGCGCAGCAGGTCGTTGCGCTTAATCATTTCGCACATCATCGCCGGGCCGATGCCGCCGGGTGAAAGGCTGATAATGCCGTTCATGTTGGTAATGGCGGTGATGATTTTTTCATTGGCAATGATGATGCCGCAGCGGCTGCCCGGCAGGCCCAGTTTAGACAGGCTCATGCACAGAACGATGTTTGGGTTCCACAGCGGGCGGGCTTCGCTGAAGATTATCCCCGGGAACGGCACGCCGTAGGCGTTATCGATCACCAAAGGGATGCCGTGCTGATTGGCCAGCGCGTCCAGTTTCATCAGCTCGTCATCGGTAATCACGTTGCCCGTTGGGTTGGTAGGACGTGATACGCAGATCATGCCCGTCTCTTCACCAATATGCAGGTGTTCAAAATCGACGTGATATTTGAACTGGCCTTCTGGCAGCAGTTCGATGTTCGGGCGCGCGGACACAAACAGGTCTTCTTCGAGGCCGGAATCGGCATAGCCGATATACTCCGGTGCCAGCGGGAACAGCACTTTTTTGGTCGTGCCGTCGGCGCGACGTCCTGCGAACAGGTTAAACAAGTAGAAAAACGCGCTCTGGCTGCCGTTTGTCAGTGCAATATTCTGTGGCTCAATATCCCAACCCAGCTCTTCACGCAGCATATCGGCGAGGAGTTTCAGCAGTTCGGTTTTACCCTGAGGGCCGTCATAGTTGCAAAGTGCATCGGTTGCTTTGCCGCTTTCCAGCATCTGAGCGAGCAGGCTCTGGAAATAGGTCGTCATCTCCGGGATTTGGGCCGGGTTTCCGCCGCCGAGCATGATTGCGCCCGGTGTGCGCAGCCCGTCGTTGAGGTCCTCCATCAGGCGGGTAATGCCTGAATGGCGGGTAAATTTGTCGCCGAAAAGTGAAAACGTCATAGCAGGTGATCTGTCGGGCTTATTATGAAAGGGGGTAACCATAACGCTAGCACCGTGCTGGTGCAAATCAGGTGATGTGGTCGGATTTGTTGTTTTATAGGGTAGGTTTGGATTTGTGTAGTGAATCGTTCTGGTTGGTTTCCCCCTCACCCCGGCCCTCTCCCCAAAGGGGCGAGGGGGGAAAGGCGGTTCCCTCTCCCCTGTGGGGAGAGGGTTAGGGTGAGGGGCCGTTTATTGATTACCCGCCCATACCACCATCACTTTATCGCCCTTGTGCTCGCGCACGAAGCCGTAGCCTTCCTTCAGTGACAACGTGGTTTGCTTGCCTTCACCAATCGCCGGGTGACGGGCGCGGAACTGACCCAGAGTTTGCCAGTGAGCGACGGTTAAGGCCTGTTTGCCCGTCACGTCCTGCCAGTTCATGTCCGAGCGTGTGCCCTGAAGCGGGTCGGAGCCTGTTGGGCCGAACGGACGTTCAGATTCATCGCCGTAGTAAATTTGCACGCTGCCCGGCGCCAGCATGAGCAGCTCCGCCGCGCGCTGGCCTCCTTCGCGGAACAGTCGCGTATCGTGTGACGAGAGATAGCTCAGCACATTGAAGCTTTGCAGTTTCTCCGCCATCTGCTGCCACGTCATATCGATATCAGCCAGACAGTCCACCGCTTTCGCCGCCTGCTCCTGATAGTCAAAGTTGATCATTGCGTCAAAACCGTGGCGGTAATAATCGCTCTGCATCACGCCGTGGCCCCATGCTTCACCGGTCATCCAGAAGGGCGCGTTGTCGAGTTTTTTGTCTGGGTTAGCCGCTTTCCACGCCGCCAGTGCCTGGCCTGCCTGATCTTTCAGCTGCTGCCACGCGTCGAGTTCAACGTGCTTCGCGGTATCAACCCGGAAGCCGTCGATACCGTAGTCACGAACCCACTGGCTGAGCCAGTGGGTCAGGTAATCCCGGGGCGTGAAATTCGTCACCGCTTTTGCGCCGGTGTCGGGCTTGTGTTGATAAAAGTTCGGCAAACCGGATGGGGTCGTCGATTCCGTTTTCAGATCCGGCAGGAAGGCCAGCGACATGGTTAAATCGTCGAAGCCGGGGTTGTCGTAATCACCAATGTCGGTGCGGATCCATTTCTTGCCCCACCATTTTTCCCATGCGGCTTTGTCGCTAAAGTTGATGTAGTCGTTAAAGCTGTGCCAGCTTTGGCCTGCGCCGGGCTTCCAGTCCGTCCAGCGATCGCCCAGCGTTTTTTTCAGCTCATCGCCCTGCAGATACAGCGCGCCAAACTGGTACTCCTGCATGTCCGCGAGGGTCGCGTAGCCAACGTGGTTCATGACGATATCAAACAGAATACGGATACCGCGCTTGTGCGCTTCGTCAACAAGCTGGCGCAGGTCATCTTCGGTGCCCATATTGGCATCGAGCTTCGTCCAGTCCTGCGTGTAGTAGCCGTGATAGGCGTAGTGAGGGAAATCTCCTTTGGTGCCACCGCCCACCCAGCCGTGGATTTGCTCCAGCGGGGAGCTTATCCACAGCGCGTTGACGCCCAGTTGCTGTAGGTAGTCGAGCTTGCTGGTAAGCCCCTTGAGATCGCCGCCGTGGAAGGTGCCAATCTCCTGCATACCGTCTTTATGACGGCCATAGCTGTTGTCGTTACTCGGGTCACCATTTACAAAACGGTCGGTCAGCACGAAATAGACGGTGGCGTTTTGCCAGCTGAAGGGCGCGGGCTGGTCGGTTTCGGCACGCTCAAGCAGCAGCAGGCCGTTGCTGTTGGCGGCAGGCTGTAGGGTGATTTTGCCGTTCTGCACCGTCGCCGTCTGTTTGCTGTAAAAATCACGCACCACCGTGCCTTCCGGGAAGGTACCGCTTACCTCCAGCGTTAAAGGTTTGCCATCCCACTTTGGACACTGCCGGGTGACGTTCGCGACAGGTTGCTCCGCTGTACTCTGAATGGTCAGCATCAGGGTTGGCGTTCCGGAGCGGGTATCGACACGCATCTGATAATCGCCGTCACGGAATAGCCGCCACTGGGGCGGTGTGCCCTCACAGTGTTTGAGCGACAGCATCTCATTGAGTTTTATGGAGCCCGTAGGCTGCCAGCACGTGTTGTCAAAACTCACTGTTAAAGGACGGGTACCCTTCGCGAGCTTTGCCTGGCTGGTGAAGACCCCGGTTCCTTCCGCGCGAAATGCGCTAAATCCCGGCGATGACCAGTCTGCATGTGCCAGTGTGGGTAACATCAGGAGAGCCAGTGCGGTGCGTTTCATTCCATTTTCCTGTCGCGGCTTTTTTGACCAGTGTGCCACCGGGTACTGAGGAAAAACTCCTCCTCCGACGGTTTCTGCCAGGAGGACGCGAAGGGATGAGTGATCCCGCGCAAAATTAGGCAGTTATCTGCGATATCGCACACATTTTTTCAGAATTGATGCTTTAGTGAGCATGTTTCAGGTGACATAGTTTCGGATTTGGACTATTTCTATACGTGCTCTGGAAGACTATTTTTGATATGATTTGAGATTCCGCTCTCAAATTTGTGAAAAAAATAAGGTGTTGGGATGATTACATCCGACCAGGAGACCTAATGATATCGACTCCCATTCGACGATATGGGGCTGCGATACTCATGTTACTCACCACGGCATTTTCGGGTGAGGTGCTTGCGAAGACGCACACGGATACAACGAGTAAGAAAGCCCACGTAATAAAGACGACAAGTAGTAAGGTTAGCAGTAAACAAGAGTATTCTCGCAATAGTGCAAAGAGTAGTTCACTTCCTGATTTGCGAAAATACCCTTCCGGAACACCAAGGAAAAAAGCGTTTCTCCGGACGGTAATGCCTTACATCACGAGTCAAAATGCCGCGATTACTGCGGATCGTAACTGGCTGATCTCAAAACAGTACGATAGCCGCTGGTCGCCGTCTGAGCGCACGCGCCTGAAAGAGATTTCCAAACGCTACAAGGTGAAATGGAATGGCAACACGCGTCGTGTGCCGTGGAATTCACTTCTGGAGCGTGTAGACATCATTCCGGGCAGCATGGTGGCAACGATGGCCGCCGCTGAAAGCGGTTGGGGTACCTCGAAGCTGGCGCGCAATAACAACAATCTTTTCGGCATGAAATGCGTGAAAGGGCGTTGTAACAATGCTCCCGGTAAAGTGAAAGGCTACTCGCAGTTTGAATCGGTCAAAGATTCCGTGAATGCCTATGTCGTGAATCTGAACACGCATCCGGCCTACTCTTCGTTCCGTAAGTCTCGCGCTCAGCTGCGTAAAGCGGATCAGGAAGTGACGGCCAGTACGATGATCCACAAGCTGAAAGGTTATTCCACCCAGGGGCAGCGCTATAACAACTATCTGTTTGCGATGTACCAGGATAACCAGCGCTTAATTGCCGCGCATATGTAATCCCCAAAAAAACGCCTTCCATCGGAAGGCGTTTTTCTTTTTATATCAGCACTTCGCTATACCGCTCCCGGTACTCTTTCGGCGTGGTCTCATACTCCTTTCTGAACACCGAGTAGAAATACTGCAGCGACGGGTAGCCGCACATTTGTGAAATTTCATTGATGGAAAGCGACGTGGAGATCAGCAGGCTGCGCGCTTTCTCCAGTTTTTCCGCATGAATAACGGCGTGAATAGTTTCACCCACTTCCTCTTTAAAGCGTTTTTCCAGGTTTGAGCGAGAAATGCCGACCGAATCCAGCACCTGATCCACCTTAATGCCTTTGCAGGCGTGGTTGCGAATGTAGTGCATTGCCTGAATGACGGCCGGGTCGCTTAAGGAACGATAATCGGTTGAGCGGCGTTCGACGACACGCACAGGCGGAACCAGCAGGCGCTGAAGCGGCAAGGCTTCGTTGTCCAGCAGGCGGTGCAGGAGCTTCGCGGCCTGATAGCCCATTTGACGGGTTCCCTGCGCGACAGAGGAGAGCGCCACTCGAGACAAATAGCGGGTTAACTCTTCGTTATCGATACCAATTACGCACAGCTTTTCAGGCACCGGAATATGCAAATGTTCGCAGACCTGCAGCACGTGGCGCGCACGAGCATCTGTTACCGCAATAATCCCGGTCTGGGGCGGCAGCGTTTGCAGCCAGTCCGCCAGGCGGTTTTGCGCGTGCTGCCAGTTTTCCGGTGCAGTTTCCAGCCCCTGATACACCACACCACGATATTTCTCCTTTGCGACCAGCTGGCAGAACGCATGTTCGCGCTCTACCGCCCACCGTTTGCCGCTTGAAGAGGGCAACCCGTAAAACGCAAAGCGATGCACGCCTTTCTCTTTTAAATGGAGAAAAGCGGCCTCGACCAGCGCATGGTTATCGGTTGCGATGTAGTGGACTGGTGGATAGTGATCGGGCGAATGATACGAGCCGCCGACGCCCACAATGGGAACGTCGACGTCTGTTAGCAATTGCTCAATGACGGGATCGTCATAGTCAGCGATAACGCCATCGCCCAGCCAGTCTTTGATGTTCTCCAGACGGGTGCGGAAATCTTCTTCAATGAAAATATCCCACTCGGATTGCGACGCCTGCAAATATTCACCAACCCCTTCAACCACCTGACGGTCGTAGGCTTTGTTGGCATTGAATAACAACGTAATGCGGTGACGCTTTTCAAACATGGCTCACTTTCCCAAATAAGTAACAATACTGTTCTCAGGCACGTCGCTTGGTTGCCGAGTCCATCCAGACTGCCAGCAAAAGAATCGCTCCCTTCACGATATACTGCCAAAACGTTGGGACGTCCATCATGCTCATCCCGTTATCCAGCGAAGCCATAATAAATGCGCCCATCACCGCGCCTGCCACGCTGCCGACACCGCCTGCGAGACTGGTCCCGCCGATGACACACGCAGCGATGGCATCCAACTCGGCAATGTTTCCTGCCGACGGTGAACCGGCCCCCAGACGTGAGCTGAGGATCAGCCCTGCAATCGCCACCATCAGGCCGTTGATGGCAAAGACAGCGAGTTTGGTGCGTTCGACGTTGATCCCTGACAGACGTGCCGCCTCAAGATTACCGCCAATGGCATAAATACGACGACCAAACGCGGTGCGCGTCGCCATAAACATGCCGCCCAGCAGCAGGAGCGCCAGCAGCAGAACGGGTGTCGGGACACCGCGGTAATCGTTCAGCAGCCAGATGGCACCCAGCACAATCACGGCGGTGAGCGCCTGACGACCGACCACGGAGGTCGATGCCGGAGAAGCCAGCCCCAGGGCCTGACGGCGCATACGGCCACGCCACTGCCATGCGATGAAGGCCATCATGCCCACTACGCCAATCGTAAAGCCGATGCCATCAGAGAGGTAGCTCTGCCCAATCTGCGACATAGACGCGCTGGTGGGAGAGACGGTGGTACCGTTGGTGATGCCAATCAGAATCCCACGGAAGGCCAGCATCCCGGCCAGGGTGACGATGAATGACGGCACCTTACGGTAGGCAACCCACCACCCGTTCCACGCCCCCAGTACCAGACCCAGCGCCAGCGTCACGACAATGGTGAGCGGCAGCGGCCAGCCGAGCCAGACATCAAATATCGCCGCCACGCCGCCGAGCAGGCCCATCATCGATCCGACCGACAGGTCAATCTCCGCTGAGATAATCACAAACACCATGCCTACGGCCAGAATGCCGGTGATGGCAGTCTGGCGCAGCAGGTTAGAGATATTACGAGCACTCAAATAGGAGCCATCGGTCATCCAGGTAAAGAACAGCATGATGGCGATAATCGCCGCGATCATCACGAAGACCTGCAGGTTTAGCGCTTTCAGCCCTGCGAACGCGCCGGGTGTCGGCACAGCGACTTTGATATCAGACGGATTGCTTTTCGACATGACGTTCGCTCCTTAAGGCGGCTTCCATCACCTGTTCTTGCGTCAGGTTCTGGTTAATCAGATTGGCTTTCAGTTTCCCCTCGTGCATAACCAACACGCGGTCGCTCAGGCCGAGCACTTCAGGTAATTCAGATGAGATGACAATGACGGCAATGCCTTGCTGCACAAGCTGATTAATCAGCTTGTAGATTTCATACTTCGCGCCGATATCAATCCCGCGAGTCGGTTCATCCAGGATTAAAATTCGCGGGTTGAGAAGCAGGCAGCGCGCCAGAATCGCCTTTTGCTGGTTCCCCCCGCTGAGGCGTCCAATGGCCAGTTCCGGGGAGGAGGTTTTGACCTTGAGCCTGGCGAGTGACTGAAGAATACACTGCTGCTCGGCAGCGTCGTCCAGGCTCGTCAGGGCGCCAGAGAACTGGTTTAGCGCCGCCAGCGTGATGTTTTTCCCGACCGCCATTACCGGCACGATGCCGTCTTTTTTGCGATCTTCTGGCACCATAGCAATGCCATGGGCAATCGCCTGCTGGCAGTTGTCGATTTTTACCGGCTGACCATCGATGTAAATGCTGCCTTCCCAGCGTCCGGGCCACACGCCAAACAGGCACTGCACGGCTTCGGTTCGACCTGCGCCCACTAAACCCGCAATGCCAAGGATTTCACCGCGGTGAAGGGAAAAGGAGACGTCGTTAACTCGCCTGATATGGCGATTCACGGGATGCCATGCAGTGAGATTTTCCACGCGCAGGATTTCGTCTCCCACGGCGTGGGGTTCGTTCGGATAGAGCGCAGTGAGTTCGCGCCCTACCATCATGGTGATGATGTCATCTTCACTCATGCCCTCCGCTTCACGCGTGCCGATGTGTTGCCCGTCGCGGATCACGCAGATGGTGTCCGAAATGGCTTTCACCTCATTAAGCTTGTGCGAAATATAGATGCAGGCGATACCGTGGTTTTGCAGATCGCGGATGATATTGAGCAGAACAGCGGTTTCCTGTTCAGTGAGCGAGGCCGTTGGCTCATCGAGGATCAGCAGTCTTACCTGCTTGTTCAGGGCTTTGGCGATTTCGACCAACTGCTGCTGCCCCAGGCCAAGATCCCCCACGCGGGTATCCGGTGAAATGCTGAGGCTCACCTGCGCCAGCAGCTTTTCACAGCGCAGCGTCATGGTGTCGTAATCCAGCACGCCGTGACGTGAGATTTCGGCCCCCAGAAAGATATTTTCCAGCACGGTGAGGTGCTTCACCAGTGCCAGTTCCTGATGAATAATGGCGATACCTTTACGTTCCGTATCGCGAATGTGTGTGGCCTGAATGACCTCACCGGCAAAGACGATTTCACCCTCATAGCTGCCATGTGGATAGATCCCGCACAGCACTTTCATCAGCGTCGACTTGCCTGAACCGTTTTCACCGCACAGCGAGACCACTTCGCCAGGGTTTAGCCGCAGGCTCACGTTATCGACCGCTTTCACCGCGCCAAAGGCTTTGGTGATGCTCTTCATTTCTAGTAAATAAGACATAACTGCTCCACGTGACCTGAGGGAGAACAGGACAGACCGGTGCGCCCCTGCCGGGCAGGGGCTGCGCGGGATTACAGTTCACTCTTCTTGTGGAAACCGTCTTTAATGACAGTGGCGTCAATATTCTCTTTATTGACTTCAATCGGGGTGAGCAGACGAGCCGGAACATCTTTGAGTCCGTTGTTTAACGTCGCGTCAGATTTAGGCTGTTGACCCTGACCCAGCTCAACGGCAATTTCAGCCGCCGTGTTCGCAAGTTCGGTGATGGGCTTGTAAACCGTCATGGTTTGGGTGCCAGCAATGATGCGTTTTACCCCGGCGAGATCGGCATCCTGTCCGGAGATAGCGACTTTGCCAGCCAGCCCCTGGGCGCTCAGGGCCTGGATCGCGCCGCCAGCGGTGGCATCGTTAGAGGCCACGACTGCATCAATTTTGTTGTTGTTGGCCGTCAGCGCGTTTTCCATGATTTTTAGCGCGTTTTCAGGGAGCCAACCATCAGCCCACTGATCGCCAACCACTTTAATTTTCCCGTTGTCGATGTACGGTTTAAGGACTTTCATTTGCCCTTCGCGGAACAGTTTGGCGTTGTTATCCACAGGCGAACCACCCATCAGGAAATAATTCCCTTGAGGCACTTTATCGACCAGGCTTTTGGCTTGTAATTCACCCACTTTTTCGTTGTCGAACGAAATATAATAATCAATGTCCGCGTTATTAATCATGCGGTCATAGGCCAATACTTTTATGCCTTCTTGTTTGGCTTCTTTCACCACGTTACTTAATACCTGGCCGTTGTACGGGATAATGACCAGAACATCGACGCCACGGTTGATCATATTCTCAATTTGCGACATTTGCGTTTCTTCGTTGCCGTTAGCCGACTGAACAAACACGCTTGCGCCGAGAGATTCTGCTTTTTTTACAAAAATATCGCGATCTTTTTGCCAGCGCTCCAGGCGCAGGTCGTCAATGGCCATGCCGATTTTCACCTCTTTGGCATGCCCGGCAAAGCTTGCAAGCAGGAGAGTAGTACAGAGTGTAAGGGACAGGTTCTTTATCTTCATAATTATTAGGCCTTTTTGTAGGGGATGTGTCGCTGAGATAAAAGAAACATTCACTGCTGAGACGCAGCAAATTTTTAACGTGGAAAGGCCCGCTGGCAATTACAGATTTTTATCTTCTCATTATGATATTTGGTTTATTTCTGAATTTTTGACCGCGATCGGATTTTAAAATACGTAACTTATTAATTACATTTGATTCTGGAATCTGCACCGAAAAATAGTTTGTCTGCGCATTATTTTGCGAGCCAGCGCACAGTTGTGCATTCTCTCAATAGCAGTGTGAAATAACGTAATTGAGCAAGCCGGAATGTGTATTCACTATTACTCCTGTATCTACGACTCGCCGCATACCCTGATTATGGAGCTCAATATGCAAGCTTATTTCGACCAACTCGATCGCGTTCGTTACGAAGGCACGAAAACGACCAATCCTTTAGCATTTCGTCACTACAACCCGGACGAGCTGGTGCTGGGTAAGCGCATGGAAGATCATCTGCGCTTTGCCGCCTGTTACTGGCATACGTTCTGCTGGAATGGTGCCGATATGTTCGGTGTGGGTTCTTTTGACCGTCCATGGCAACAGCCTGGCGAAGCCATCGAACTGGCGAAGCGTAAAGCGGATGTCGCGTTTGAATTCTTCCACAAGCTGAACGTGCCGTACTACTGCTTCCACGATGTGGATGTCTCTCCGGAAGGCGCGTCGCTGAAAGAGTATCTAAACAACTTCGCGCAGATGGTGGACGTGCTGGCGGCAAAACAGCAGCAGAGCGGCGTGAAGCTGCTGTGGGGCACGGCAAACTGCTTTACTAACCCTCGCTATGGCGCGGGCGCGGCAACGAATCCGGATCCCGAAGTGTTCAGCTGGGCGGCCACACAGGTGGTGACGGCGATGAACGCCACGCATCAGTTGGGCGGCGAGAACTATGTGCTGTGGGGCGGCCGTGAAGGGTACGAAACCCTGCTGAACACCGATCTGCGCCAGGAGCGTGAGCAGATTGGTCGCTTTATGCAGATGGTTGTCGAGCATAAACACAAAATTGGCTTCCGCGGTACGCTGCTGATTGAACCTAAGCCGCAAGAGCCGACCAAGCATCAGTACGATTATGACGTCGCAACCGTGTACGGCTTCCTGAAACAATTTGGTCTGGAAAAAGAGATCAAAGTGAACATTGAGGCTAACCACGCTACGCTTGCGGGTCACTCTTTCCATCACGAAATTGCGTCCGCCATTGCGCTGGGCATCTTTGGTTCTGTGGATGCAAACCGTGGTGATGCACAGCTGGGCTGGGACACCGACCAGTTCCCGAACAGCGTGGAAGAGAATGCGCTGGTGATGTACGAAATCATCAAAGCGGGGGGCTTCACCACCGGCGGTCTGAATTTTGACGCCAAAGTGCGTCGCCAAAGCACCGATAAGTACGATCTGTTCTACGGTCATATTGGCGCGATGGACACCATGGCGCTGGCGCTGAAAATCGCCGCCCGAATGATTGAAGACGGTGAGCTGGATAAACGCGTGGCGAAGCGTTATAGCGGCTGGAACAGTGAGCTGGGTCAGCAAATTTTGAAAGGCCAGTTATCGCTTGGTGAGATCGCGAAGTACGCTGAACAGCATCAACTGGCACCGCAGCATCAGAGTGGACACCAGGAATTGCTGGAAAACCTGGTCAATCATTACCTGTTCGATAAATAACAGCATCCAGGCCCGGTAAGCGCAGCGCCACCGGGCATTTCTGTCAAAGGAGTCACCACAATGTATATCGGGATCGATCTTGGCACATCGGGTGTGAAAGCCATCCTGTTAAGCGAACAGGGCGACGTGTTAGCCACGCAGACGGAAAAACTGCAGGTTTCACGTCCGCATCCGCTGTGGTCTGAACAGGACCCGGAGCAGTGGTGGCAGGCGACGGATCGCGCAATCACAGCCTTAGGCGCGCAGCATAGTCTCCGTGACGTAAAAGCGCTGGGGATTGCCGGACAAATGCACGGCGCAACGCTGCTGGACAGCCAGCACCGCGTGTTGCGTCCAGCGATCCTCTGGAACGACGGTCGCTGTGCAGAAGAGTGCGCGCTTCTTGAAGAACGCGTACCGACCTCTCGTGGCATCACCGGCAACCTGATGATGCCAGGCTTCACCGCACCAAAACTCTTGTGGGTACAGCGCCATGAACCTGAGATTTTCCGTCAGGTAGTGAAAGTTCTGCTGCCGAAAGATTATCTGCGTTTTCGCATGACGGGTGATTTCGCCAGTGATATGTCTGACGCGGCGGGCACGATGTGGCTCGATGTGGCGAAACGCGACTGGAGCGAGGCGATGCTGGATGCCTGCCATCTGACTCGTGACCATATGCCTGCGCTCTTCGAAGGCAGCGAGGTCACCGGCACATTGCAGTCCTCCATTGCGGAACGCTGGAATATGCCTGCCGTACCGGTGGTAGCTGGCGGCGGCGACAACGCGGCGGGCGCTGTCGGTGTCGGGATGGTGGAGGCAGGGCAGGCGATGCTCTCGCTGGGAACCTCCGGCGTCTATTTTGCCGTCAGCGATGGTTATCGCAGCAACCCTGAAAGCGCGGTCCACAGTTTCTGTCATGCCCTGCCGGGGAAATGGCATTTGATGTCGGTGATGCTGAGTGCGGCATCCTGCCTCGATTGGGCAGCGAAGCTGACCGGAATGGCGGATGTCCCTGCGTTTATCGAAGCCGCGCAGCAGGCGGATGAAAATGCCGGTGCCGTCTGGTTTTTACCCTATCTTTCCGGCGAGCGTACGCCGCACAATAACCCGGAAGCGAAAGGGGTGTTTTTCGGTTTAACTCATCAACATGGCCCGGCTGAACTGGCGCGTGCGGTACTGGAGGGCGTCGGGTATGCGCTGGCGGATGGGATGGACGTCGTACACGATTGTGGGCTGAAACCATCAAGCATTACGCTCATTGGCGGCGGCGCGCGCAGCAGTTACTGGCGGCAGATGCTGTCTGACATTAGCGGGCTACAGCTTGATTATCGCACCGGGGGCGACGTCGGGCCTGCGCTTGGCGCAGCGCGGCTGGCACAGATAGCTGCGAACCCTGACAAACCGCTCGCACAGTTGCTGCCACAGCTGGCGCTTGAGCAAACGCATCTTCCTGACGCAGCACGGCATTCGCGTTACGCGGAAAGGCGTGATGTGTTCCGCAGGATCTACCAGCAGCTGCTGCCGTTGATGTCATAAAACGATTGTCTGATAGAGGCATGACGATGTCCTTTTTTGGTCTGTTCGTGCCTGCGTTTCCTCGTCAGGATAAGGTCATACCCACTGACGAGGAGTTCCATCATGTCCCGCACCGCATTAATCAATATTGACACTCAGCAGTCATTTCATCATCGCGTGTACTGGCAGGAGGGCGATATTCCTGCCTTTCAGCAGGCCATGCTGGGACTGATTGAAGGCTGCCAGTCGCGAAATATTCCGGTCGTTGATATTTTTCATGTAGATGAAGACGGTCCCTTCACCCTGGAAAGCGGCTATGTCAAACCGATGGCCTTTTTACGTCATCAGCCGGATGTGGTTTTCCAGAAACACGTCCATAATGCCTTCACGGACACCGGGCTCGACCGCTGGCTGCGCGAGCGTGATATCAACCGACTGATTATCTGCGGCATTCGCACTGAACAATGTTGTGAAACTACCGCACGTGTGGCCTCCGATCTGGGCTATGCTGTGACCTTTGTGGGCGAGGCCACGCTGACGTTCCCGATGACGTACAACGGAATTACCCTCAGCGCTGACGAACTGCGTCATCGTACCGAGACGGTGCTGGCCGGGCGTTTTGCCGAGATTAAAACGGTAGCGGAGACGCTGGAGTCACTGTAATGAGCATCGACGTCTGGTTTGTTATGTTGCCCGGGGTGCTGTCATTAGACATGACCGGCCCGGCAGAAACCTTTGTGCTGGCGGGCGACGCGTTTCGCCTGCATTACATTGGCCCGCAGCCTGACGTTCAGACGTCGATTGGCCTGACGATGAGCGGCATTCAGCCGCTGCCGGAACGTCTGCCAGAAGGGAGTTTGCTTGTGCTACCGGGAGTCAGCGACTCCCACGTCCAGTTCTCAACCCCTCTGGCGCAGCAGATTCAGCACTGGCTGATGCGCCTGCAGCCGCAAATCCAGCGCCAGGACATCGCCGTGATGTGCGTCTGTTCTGGCGCGTTGCTGGCGGCAAAGTCGGGCTTGTTGAATAACCGGCAGTGCACCACGCATCATGACGTCATTAGCCGCTTACGCGCTGCAGCCCCCACGGCGACGATTAAAGAAAACCGGATTTTCGTGCAGGATGAGAATATCTGGACCAGCGCAGGGATCACGTCGGGTATCGATCTGGCGCTGCATATGATTAACCGCCTTTGTGGGCCAGAAAAAGCCCTGGCCGTCGCGCGTGAGATGGTGGTCTGGTTCCGCCGCTCAGGGGACGATCCGCAGCTTTCACCCTGGTTACGCTACCGCAATCATCTTCACCCGGCGATCCACCGCGCTCAGGACGCCCTTACCGCTGAGCCGCAAAAAGCGTGGCAGATACCGGATATCGCCGCGCAGGCGCACGTTAGCCCACGCCATCTGACCCGGCTTTTTCAGGAACATTTAGGTATAAGCGTTCGAGATTACCTTGAGCAATTGCGTCTGGCCGTGGCCGAACAGTGGTTATTGCAGGGGCGTGGGGTGGAGCAGGCGTCGCTGGCGGCAGGGTTTTCCTCCCCGCGCCAGTTCCACCGTGCCCGGCAGCGAATCGCTAACTAACGAAGCGACGGGTATCTATTTTTTGCAACAGCATCGACAGCAATAAGCTCACGACCAGCGTGGCGGCAAAAATCCAGATAATATCCAGCAGCGGCCAGCTTTTGAGCTCAATCCCACGCGTGCGAAGAGCGTGGATCACCAGCGCGTGAAAACCGTAAATCCCCAGCGAGTGGCGCGAAATCAATCCCACCACGGGAAGCGGGCGTTCATTCAGCGTATTTTTGACGAGTATCAGCAGGGATATGGCGCAGATAAAGACCATCGGGCCGCAGTACAGATACCAGGTATCGGCAAAATTCCCGCGCCACTTCAGCTCATAAAGCGTACCGCGCGAAATCACGATCACACCGATGATAAATAGCGCGCCACAAAGCCAGTTCATACTTCGTTTTTGTGTATCCATCATGCCAATGGCACGCCCCAGCATGCCGTAAAGCACGTAGTAGAAGGTATCGCCGTTGATATAGAGGTTCACCGGCAACCACTCAAATCCGTCAATTTTCTGCGAGACGGTATTGGGATTTGCCACCACGCCAATCACCACCATCAGGGCCAGGAGCATTTTCCCGCTGACGTTCTTCACCTGTATCAGCGGGGAAACAAGATAGATAACGATAATGGCGAAGAAGAACCACAGGTGATAGAAGATCGGTTTTTGCAGCACGTTTTTCAGCGAAAGTTCGGCGTTAATTGAAGTGAAAAGCGTGATATAGAGCAGCGCAATGGCACTGTAGAAACCCAGGCATGACGCGATGCGGATAAAATGCCTCGGTTGCGCACTGCGTTCGCCAAAAAAGAGAAAGCCGGAAATCATAAAGAACAGCGGCACGCTCACGCGGGAAGCGGAGTTAAGTATATTAGCGATATCCCAGTTAACGTGGCTGATGCTGTGCGCGTTAGTGACGTACCAGGTCGTCGTGTGGATCATCACCACCATCAGACAGGCTATTCCTCGCAGGTTATCAATCCAGTTAATTTTTGACGACATCAGTTCCTCTTATTCCCTGTAAATAGAGTGTGACTGCGATTAGGGTAAAGTCTTCCCTTGGAAAATTCTGAGTTTAACTCGCGTAACTTGTACGAGGAGCGCGAGATTCGCAGAATGACGCGCCATAATCTATAAAAGCGTTGATATTAAAAATAACAGCCACTGACCAGGGCGGTAATAAAAATGATGATGAAGCGTGTGGCGTCACTCTTTCTGCTACTCATACTGGCGGGGTGCAGCGCCTCGCAGGACGTGCCTGAACAAAAAGCACAGCAGGGGAAAATCAGCCCTGAACGTTCGCTAAATATGGAGCAGCTCTGCAAAGACCAGGCGGCTCACCGCTATAATTCCGAGGTGCAGAAAATTACGGTTAACGGATTTGAGCGCTTTCAGGGGAGCTATGAGCTAAAAGGCTATACTGCGCGTAAAGAAGGCTTTGTCTGTTCTTTTGACGCGGACGGCCAGTTTTTACATCTCTCGATGCGCTAATCTGCTCGTATAATCAGCAGCCACAATGCCCTGGCGTTCTGGCTGCGCGCCTTATTCCCCAATTTATCTTAAACAACCCCGTTTCGTACTGTATATCTTGCAGCCAGCGGGTATACTGATCCCTTCCATTTAAAACCACACGTATCCAGCACGAAATACTATGCAAAAGTTTGATACCAAGACCTTCCAGGGCCTGATCCTGACCTTACAGGATTACTGGGCTCGTCAGGGCTGCACCATTGTTCAACCTTTGGACATGGAAGTTGGCGCAGGCACCTCGCACCCAATGACCAGCTTACGCGCGTTGGGGCCGGAGCCAATGGCGACCGCGTATGTGCAGCCTTCCCGTCGTCCTACCGATGGCCGTTACGGCGAAAACCCGAACCGTCTGCAGCACTACTATCAGTTCCAGGTGGTGATTAAGCCATCACCAGACAACATTCAGGAACTGTACCTCGGGTCGCTGAAAGAGCTGGGTATGGACCCGACCATTCACGACATTCGTTTCGTGGAAGATAACTGGGAAAACCCAACGCTGGGTGCCTGGGGTCTGGGCTGGGAAGTGTGGCTGAACGGCATGGAAGTGACGCAGTTCACTTACTTCCAGCAGGTTGGCGGTCTGGAATGTAAACCAATCACCGGTGAAATCACCTACGGTCTGGAACGTCTGGCCATGTACATTCAGGGCGTAGACAGCGTTTACGACCTGGTCTGGAGCGACGGCCCGCTGGGTAAAACCACCTACGGCGACGTGTTCCATCAGAACGAAGTGGAGCAATCCACCTATAACTTCGAATATGCGGACGTGGACTTCCTGTTCACCTGCTTCGAGCAGTACGAGAAAGAAGCGCAGCAGCTGCTGGCGCTGGAGACTCCGCTGCCGCTGCCTGCCTACGAGCGTATTCTGAAGGCCGCCCACAGCTTCAACCTGCTGGACGCCCGCAAAGCCATCTCCGTGACTGAACGTCAGCGCTACATTCTGCGTATTCGTACCCTGACCAAAGCCGTTGCAGAAGCTTACTATGCGTCCCGTGAAGCCCTTGGCTTCCCGATGTGCAACCGAAACAAATAAGAGGCGGCCATGTCTGAAAAAACTTTCCTGGTGGAAATCGGCACCGAAGAGCTGCCACCAAAAGCCCTGCGCAGCCTGGCTGAGTCTTTTGCTGCGAACGTGACCGCCGAGCTGGATAACGCTGGCCTGGCACACGGTAAAATTGAATGGTTTGCTGCACCGCGTCGTCTGGCGCTGAAAGTGGCAAATCTGGCGGCGTCTCAGCCTGATCGTGAAGTGGAAAAACGTGGCCCGGCCATTGCTCAGGCGTTCGACGCGGAAGGCAAACCGAGCAAAGCGGCAGAAGGTTGGGCGCGTGGTTGCGGCATCACCGTTGACCAGGCCGAGCGTCTGACCACCGACAAAGGCGAGTGGCTGCTGTATCGTGCACATGTGAAAGGCGAAAGCGCGGAAGCGCTGCTGCCGGACATGATCGCGACCTCACTGGCTAAGCTGCCAATTCCTAAGCTGATGCGCTGGGGCGCGTCCGACGTGCACTTCGTGCGTCCGGTTCACACCGTGACCCTGCTGCTGGGCGATGCCGTTATTCCTGCCACCATTCTGGGCGTGGCGTCCGATCGCGTGATCCGCGGCCACCGCTTTATGGGCGAGCCGGAGTTCACCATCGACAATGCCGACCAGTACCCGCAGATCCTGCTGGAGCGCGGTAAAGTCATTGCCGACTACGAACAGCGTAAAGCCAAAATCAAAGCGGACGCGGAAGAAGCGGCACGCCAGATTGGCGGTAACGCTGACCTGAGCGAAAGCTTGCTGGAAGAAGTGACCTCTCTGGTGGAATGGCCAGTTGTGCTGACCGCGAAGTTCGAAGAGAAATTCCTGGCCGTTCCGGCTGAAGCGCTGGTCTACACCATGAAGGGTGACCAGAAGTACTTCCCGGTATACGCCAACGACGGCAAGCTGCTGCCAAACTTCATCTTCGTGGCGAACATCGAATCGAAAGATCCGATCCAGATTATCTCCGGTAACGAGAAAGTGGTGCGCCCACGTCTGGCGGATGCGGAGTTCTTCTTCAATACCGACCGTAAAAAGCGTCTGGAAGATAACCTGCCGCGCCTGCAGACCGTGCTGTTCCAGCAGCAGCTGGGCACGCTGCGCGACAAAACCGACCGCATTGCGGAGCTGTCCGGCTGGATCGCCCGTGAAATCGGTGCAGACGTCAACCACGCAACGCGTGCTGGCCTGCTGTCCAAGTGCGACCTGATGACCAACATGGTGTTCGAATTTACCGACACCCAGGGCGTGATGGGCATGCACTACGCGCGTCACGATGGCGAAGCGGAAGACGTGGCTGTGGCTCTGAACGAGCAGTATCAGCCGCGCTTTGCGGGTGACGATCTGCCGTCCAACCCGGTTGCCTGCGCCGTGGCGATTGCCGATAAGATGGACACCCTGGCGGGTATCTTCGGTATTGGCCAGCATCCAAAAGGCGACAAAGACCCGTTTGCGCTGCGTCGTGCCGCGCTGGGCGTGCTGCGTATCATCGTTGAGAAGAACCTGAACCTCGATCTGCAGACCCTGACCGAAGAAGCGGTGCGTCTGTACGGCGACAAGCTGACCAACGCGAAGGTCGTGGATGATGTCATCGACTTTATGCTCGGTCGTTTCCGCGCGTGGTATCAGGATGAAGGCTACACCGTTGACACCATTCAGGCGGTGCTGGCGCGTCGTCCGACCCGTCCGGCTGACTTCGATGCGCGCATGAAGGCGGTGTCCCACTTCCGTACCCTGGAAGCGGCATCTGCCCTGGCTGCGGCCAACAAGCGTGTATCCAATATCCTGGCGAAATCCGACGAGAAGCTGAACGAGCGTGTTAACGCTGCAACCCTGAAAGAGCCGGAAGAGATCGCTCTGGCGATGCAGGTTGTGGTGCTGCGCGACAAGCTCGAGCCGTACTTCGCGGAAGGTCGCTACCAGGAAGCGCTGGTGGAGCTGGCTGAACTGCGTGACGTTATCGACGCCTTCTTCGAGAAAGTGATGGTGAACGTGGAAGATAAAGATCTGCGTATCAACCGTCTCTCAATGCTCGAGAAACTGCGCGAGCTGTTCCTGCGTGTGGCGGATATTTCGCTGCTGCAGTAATGCAAAAAACCCGCCCCTGACAGGCGGGAAGAACGGCAACTAAACTCATGCCGGGCTGCAAAAGCAGCCCGGCTTTTTTATTACACTCTCTCAAATACCGTCGCGATACCCTGACCCAACCCGATACACATTGTTGCCAGACCAAACTGAGCATCTTTGCGTTCCATCAGGTTGATAAGCGTCGTGCTGATGCGCGCGCCGGAACAGCCTAGCGGGTGACCGAGGGCGATCGCGCCGCCGTTGAGGTTAATCTTCTCGTCGATCTGATCCATCAGCCCCAGATCTTTAATGCACGGCAGGATCTGCGCGGCGAAGGCTTCGTTCATCTCGAACAGATCGATGTCGCTGGCGGTTAAGCCCGCTTTTTTCAGTGCCAGCTTCGAGGCCGGAACCGGGCCGTAACCCATGATGGAAGGATCGCAGCCGACGACCGCCATCGAACGCACGCGAGCGCGTGGCGTCAGGCCTAGTTCGCGGGCGCGGCTTTCGCTCATCACCAGCATCGCGGCGGCACCGTCGGACAGTGCGGACGACGTTCCCGCCGTTACCGTGCCGGTGACCGGATCGAATGCCGGGCGCAGGGTAGACAGCGCTTCGACCGTGGTTTCCGGGCGGATGACTTCGTCGTAGCTGAACTGCTTCAGTACGCCGTCTGCGTCGTGGCCGCCGGTTGGGATGATCTCATTCTTAAAGGCACCGGACTGCGTGGCGGCCCAGGCGCGAGCGTGAGAGCGCGCGGCAAAGGCATCCTGCATTTCACGGCTGATGCCATGGAGGCGGGAGAGCATCTCTGCGGTCAGGCCCATCATCCCCGCGGCTTTCGCCACGTTACGACTCATGCCCGGGTGGAAATCAACCCCGTGGCTCATCGGCACGTGGCCCATGTGCTCAACGCCGCCCACCAGACAGGCCTGCGCATCGCCGGTCATGATCATGCGCGCCGCATCGTGCAGCGCCTGCATGGACGAACCACACAGACGGTTGACGGTGACCGCCGGAACCGAGTGCGGGATCTCCGCCAGCAGAGACGCGTTACGGGCGATGTTGAAGCCCTGCTCCAGGGTTTGCTGCACGCAGCCCCAGTAGATATCGTCCAGCGCTGTTGGGGCCAGCGCCGGGTTACGCGCCAGCAGGCTACGCATCAGGTGCGCGGAGAGATCTTCCGCACGCACGTTACGGAATGCGCCGCCTTTTGAACGGCCCATCGGGGTGCGAATCGCATCAACAATGACAACCTTTTCCATTGTGACTCCTTAAGCCGTTTTCAGCTCGCCAACCGGACGGGCTGGCTCAACTGCTGGATAGTAGGGTTCGTTATGGCGCGCTTTGTTACGCAGACCTTCCGGCACCTCATAAAGCGGGCCAAGGTGCTGGTACTGCTGAACCATATCGAGATAGCGGGCGCTGCCGAGCGTATCCAGCCAGCGGAACGCGCCGCCGTGGAACGGAGGGAAGCCAAGGCCGTACACCAGCGCCATATCCGCTTCTGCCGGGCTGGCGATGATGCCTTCTTCGAGGCAACGCACCACTTCGTTTATCATCGGGATCATCATGCGGGCGATGATCTCATCGTCGGTGAAGTCGCGTTTCGGCTGGCTTACATCGGCCAGCAGGCCGTCCACCACGGCATCTTCTTCTTTCTTCGGTTTGCCTTTGTTGTCTTCTTTATAGCGCCAGAAGCCCAGGCCGTTTTTCTGACCGAAGCGGTTGGCGTCAAACAGTGCGTCAATGGCGTCGCGATAGTCTTTCTGCATGCGCTGCGGGAAGCCTGCCGCCATCACCGCCTGCGCGTGATGGGCGGTATCAATGCCGACCACGTCCAACAGATACGCCGGGCCCATCGGCCAGCCGAACTGTTTTTCCATCACTTTGTCGATTTTGCGGAAGTCCGCTCCGTCGCGCAGCAGCTGGCTGAAGCCTGCAAAGTACGGGAACAGTACGCGGTTAACGAAGAAGCCCGGACAGTCATTCACCACGATCGGGGTTTTGCCCATCTTGCTTGCCCACGCCACCACTTTGGCGATGGTTTCGTCAGAGGTTTTTTCCCCACGGATCACTTCGACCAGCGGCATACGGTGTACCGGGTTGAAGAAGTGCATGCCGCAGAAGTTTTCCGGGCGCTTCAGCACGCTCGCCAGTTCGCCAATCGGAATAGTGGAGGTGTTAGAGGCCAGCACGGTGCCTGGACGAACCTTGTCTTCCGTTTCGGCCAGCACCGCTTTTTTGACTTTCGGATTCTCAACGACCGCTTCAACCACCACGTCCACACGGTCAAAACCGCTGTACTCCAGCACCGGCTGAATAGTGGAGATCACGCCTGCGAGCTTCAGCCCGTCAATTTTTCCGCGCTCCAGCTGTTTATTCAACAGCTTGGCCGCTTCGGTCATGCCGAGCGTCAGGGATTTCTCGTTGATGTCCTTCATCACCACCGGCACGCCTTTCCATGCAGACTGATAGGCGATGCCGCCCCCCATAATGCCCGCGCCGAGTACCGCCGCGTGTTTTGGCGTGTCTACGTTTTTGGTCAGTTGTTTGGCTTTACCTTTCACGAACTGATCGTTAAGGAAGATACCGACCAGCGCGCGGGCTTCGTTGGTGTGCGCCAGCGGGACAAAGCTCTGGTTTTCCAGCTTCAGGGCGTCATCACGGCCCAGACGGGCT
Organism: Enterobacter sp. RHBSTW-01064; assembly: GCF_014103035.1. Lineage (NCBI taxonomy): Bacteria > Pseudomonadati > Pseudomonadota > Gammaproteobacteria > Enterobacterales > Enterobacteriaceae > Enterobacter > Enterobacter sp. RHBSTW-01064. Next base: position 470,710 of record NZ_JABXOU010000003.1, read on the forward strand.
GCGGCTTCAATGGTTTTCACCGCCGTGATCGGCGCCGGGTAGTGTTTGCCCGCCGTCTGCATCACCATGCCTTTGGCGATGGTGAAGCTCATGGTGGCTTCAATTTTGCTGAGCTTTAACGGCTCCAGCTTCGGCTGGCGTTTGGCTTTCCAGTCGAGATCGCCATTGATCGCCTGACGCAGGATGGCAATAGCACCCTCAATCAGTTTTTCAGGCTTAACCACGCCGTCCACCAGGCCGATTTTCTGCGCCTGTTCTGCGCCGACATCTTTACCCGCGGCAATGATCTCCAGCGCGCTGTCGGCACCCAGCATGCGCGGCATACGCACGGAACCGCCAAAGCCCGGCATGATGCCCAGCTTGGTTTCCGGCAGGCCGATGCGCAGATCCGGCGTGGCGAGACGGTAATCGGTGGCTAATACACATTCACAGCCGCCGCCCAGCGCGTAGCCGTTCACGGCGGAGATCGTTGGGACAGGCAGATCTTCCAGACGATTAAAGACGCTGTTGGCAAAGTGTAGCCACTGGCTCAGCTGTTCTTCAGGCACCAGGAAAAGCGAGAGAAATTCGGTGATATCGGCACCGACAATAAAGGCCGCTTTGTTCGAACGCAGCAGCAGCCCTTTTAATTCAGGTTGTTTTTCAAGAACATCCAGCGCCTGGCCAAGACTGGCCACCGTCGCGGTATCAAGCTTATTCACTGAGCCGGGGGCATCGAACACCAGTTCGGCAATGCCATCTTCCAGCCAGTTGAGGTACAGGGTGTCGCCTTTGTAAAGCATGTCAGTCTCCTGAATCCAGCAAGTGGATCTGGTCATACCAGATGAGACGGAGTGTGGAATTTATGTTAATAAAATGCAAATTTCTCATTAAGAAATTGCTGCATTGATCACGGTCGGTGGAAATCACGCAGCCGGAGTGAGGTGTGCTAAGATGCGATGACTTGAGGTCAAAAAAACGAAAGGAAGAATGATGGACTCACTGGCTTCGCTTTATAAAAATCATATCGTTACCCTACAGGAACGTACCCGCGATGTACTGGCGCGCTTCAAGCTGGATGCCCTGCTAATCCACTCCGGCGAGCTGATGAACACGTTTCTTGATGACCATGCTTATCCGTTTAAGGTCAACCCGCAGTTTAAAGCCTGGGTGCCGGTGACACAGGTGCCAAATTGCTGGCTGCTGGTGGATGGCGTGAACAAGCCGAAATTGTGGTTCTATCTGCCGGTGGATTACTGGCACAACGTGGAACCGCTGCCGACTTCTTTCTGGACCGAAGAAATTGATGTGATTGCCCTGCCAAAAGCGGACGGTATTGGCAGCCAGCTGCCTGCGGCGCGTGGCAACATCGGCTATATTGGCCCTGTTCCAGAGCGTGCGCTGGGTCTGGATATTCCGGCGGATAAACTCAATCCGAAAGGGGTGCTGGATTATCTCCACTATTACCGCGCGTATAAAACCGACTACGAACTTTACTGCATGCGTGAAGCGCAAAAAACGGCGGTGAATGGCCACCGTGCCGCGCACGAAGCGTTCCAGTCCGGTATGAGCGAGTTCGACATCAATCTTGCCTACCTGACCGCAACCGGTCACCGCGACACCGACGTACCGTACAGCAACATCGTCGCGTTGAACGAGCATGCGTCTGTACTTCACTACACCAAACTTGATCACCAGGTTCCGTCGGAAATGCGCAGCTTCCTGCTGGACGCAGGGGCAGAGTATAACGGCTACGCGGCCGATCTGACCCGTACCTGGGCGGCGAATGGGGATACCGATTTCGCGCAGCTGATTAAAGACGTGAACGATGAACAGCTGGCGCTGATTGGCACCATGAAGGCCGGAACCAGCTATGTGGATTATCACATCCAGTTCCATCAACGCATCGCTAAACTGCTGCGTAAGCATCAGATTGTGAAAGACATGAGCGAAGAGGCGATGGTCGAAAACGATCTGACCGGGCCATTTATGCCGCACGGTATCGGTCACCCGCTGGGCCTGCAGGTTCACGACGTTGCGGGCTTCATGCAGGATGATACCGGCACGCACCTGGCGGCACCGTCTAAATATCCTTACCTGCGTTGCACCCGTATTCTTGAGCCGCGCATGGTCTTGACCATCGAGCCGGGGATCTACTTTATTGAATCCCTGCTGGCGCCGTGGCGTGAAGGTCAGTTCAGTAAGCACTTCAACTGGGAAAAAATTGACGCGTTGAAACCGTTTGGCGGCATTCGTATCGAAGATAACGTGGTTATTCATGAGAACGGTGTCGAGAACATGACGCGAGACCTGAAGCTGGCCTGATGGAAAGCTGGCTGATACCGGCTGAACCGGTCACGTTTGTTGAGGAAATCAAGAAAAGCCGCTTTATTACGCTGCTGGCGCACACCGACGGCGTAGAGGCGGCAAAGGCGTTTGTCGAGTCCGTTCGCGCGGAGCATCCTGATGCACGCCACCACTGCGTGGCGTGGGTGGCAGGACCGCCGGACGATTCGCAACAGCTGGGGTTTTCTGACGACGGTGAACCGGCTGGCACGGCCGGTAAACCTATGCTTTCGCAGCTGATGGGCAGCGGCGTGGGCGAGATCACCGCCGTAGTGGTTCGCTACTACGGCGGCATTTTGTTAGGCACGGGTGGGCTGGTTAAAGCCTACGGTGGGGGTGTCCAGCAGGCACTTAATCTGCTGATAACCACCCGCAAAACGCCACTTACCGAATATACTCTGGTATGCGAGTACTCGCAGCTATCGGGCATTGAAGCGTTACTGAAGCACGTTAACGGTGTGATTGCGCACAGCGATTACCAGGCGATGGTGCAATTACGCGTGGCGCTTCCTCAGGCGGAACTGGCTTCTTTTTCAGCAAAACTCGCTGATTTTAGTCGTGGTTCGTTGCAATTGCTGCCGATTGAAGAATAATCCCCACCTCACTTTTTTGAATACCAAAGGAAGCGGCAGAGATGCATTTTCGTGCCATAACCCGAATCGTTGGACTGCTGGTCATACTCTTTTCCGGGACGATGATTCTCCCAGGACTGGTGGCACTTATCTACCGGGACGGCGCGGGGCGTGCGTTTACCCAGACCTTTTTTGTCGCGCTGGCGATTGGCTCGCTGCTCTGGTGGCCAAACCGTCGTGAGAAAGGCGAGCTGAAATCTCGGGAAGGGTTTCTGATCGTCGTGCTGTTCTGGACGGTGCTGGGAAGCGTCGGTTCGCTCCCGTTTATCTTCTCTGAACAGCCCAATTTGAGCATCACGGATGCATTCTTTGAATCGTTCTCTGGTTTAACAACTACCGGTGCGACGACGCTGGTGGGGCTGGATTCTCTCCCACATGCCATTCTCTTTTATCGCCAGATGCTACAGTGGTTCGGCGGTATGGGGATCATCGTTCTGGCGGTGGCTATCCTGCCCATTCTGGGCGTCGGTGGGATGCAGCTTTATCGGGCTGAAATGCCCGGCCCGCTAAAAGATAACAAAATGCGTCCGCGTATTGCGGAGACGGCAAAAACCCTGTGGCTGATCTATGTCTTGTTGACGGTTGCCTGCGCCCTGGCGCTGTGGTTTGCCGGAATGCCCGCTTTCGATGCCATCGGACACAGCTTTGCGACTATCGCTATTGGTGGGTTCTCCACGCACGATGCCAGCGTGGGCTACTTCGACAGCCCGACGATTAACACTATTATTGCTATCTTCCTGCTGATCTCCGGTTGTAACTACGGTCTGCACTTCTCTTTACTGAGTGGGCGCAGCCTGAAGGTGTACTGGCGCGATCCGGAGTTCCGCATGTTTATTGGCGTCCAGTTGACGCTGGTGATCATCTGTACGCTGGTGCTTTGGTTCCACGATGTTTATAACTCGGCCATGACCACGCTAAACCAGGCCTTTTTCCAGGTGGTGTCGATGGCGACAACGGCGGGCTTTACCACGGACAGCATTGCGCGCTGGCCGCTGTTCCTGCCGGTGCTTTTGCTTTGCTCGGCCTTTATCGGGGGCTGTGCGGGGTCTACGGGCGGTGGCCTGAAGGTCATTCGTATACTGCTGCTGTTCAAACAGGGCAACCGCGAGCTGAAGCGTCTGGTTCACCCGAATGCGGTTTATAGCATCAAGCTGGGGAATCGTGCGCTGCCGGAACGTATTCTCGAAGCGGTGTGGGGTTTCTTCTCTGCTTATGCGCTGGTCTTTATCGTCAGTATGCTGGCTATTATTGCTACCGGCGTGGATGATTTCTCCGCATTCGCCTCTGTTGTGGCGACGCTTAATAACCTCGGTCCCGGGCTGGGCGTGGTGGCGGATAACTTTGCCAGTATGAACCCGGTGGCGAAGTGGATCCTTATCGCTAACATGCTGTTTGGGCGTCTTGAGGTCTTTACGCTGCTGGTGCTGTTTACCCCAACATTCTGGCGCGAGTAAGGAGTCATTAATGAAAACATTAGTTCTTTTCTCTACGCGAGACGGACAAACGCGCGAGATTGCCGCTTATCTGGCTTCTGAATTAAAAGAGCTGGGCATTTACGCGGATGTAGTGAACCTGAACCGTGCGGAACACATCGCGTGGCAGGAGTACGATCGTGTGGTGATTGGGGCGTCTATTCGTTACGGGCATTTCCATCCCGCGCTGGATCGTTTTGTGAAGAAACATAAGGACGTGCTCAATAAGCTGCCCAGTGCCTTCTACTCGGTCAATCTGGTTGCCCGTAAAGCAGAAAAGCGCACGCCGCAAACTAACAGCTATACGCGCAAGTTTTTACTTCATTCTCCGTGGCAGCCAACACTTTGCGCGGTCTTTGCCGGGGCGCTGCGCTATCCGCGCTACCGCTGGTATGACCGCTTTATGATCCGCTTGATTATGAAGATGACGGGCGGTGAAACCGATACGCATAAAGAAGTGGTGTACACCGACTGGTCGCAGGTTGCCAGTTTTGCGCGGGAAATCGCGCATATAACGGGCGATTCGCGACTTAAATAAGCGTTAAGTTTGAAAAGTGAGCGAACGAAAAGTTTTTTGTATTTTGTGCTTGTCACTTCAGAATAACTCCCTATAATGCGCCTCCACTGACACGGAACAACGGCACACACGCCGCCGGGTCAGCAGAGAAAAGCGAAAATAAACGCTTGACTCTGAAGCGGGAAAGCGTAATATGCACACCCCGCGCCGCTGCGAAAAGCGAAGCGGCACTGCTCTTTAACAATTTATCAGACAATCTGTGTGGGCACTCAAAGTGACATGGATTCTTAACGTCGCAAGACGAAAAATGAATACCAAGTCTCTGAGTGAACATACGTAATTCATTACGAAGTTTAATTCACGAGCATCAAACTTAAATTGAAGAGTTTGATCATGGCTCAGATTGAACGCTGGCGGCAGGCCTAACACATGCAAGTCGAGCGGTAGCACAGGGAGCTTGCTCCCGGGTGACGAGCGGCGGACGGGTGAGTAATGTCTGGGAAACTGCCTGATGGAGGGGGATAACTACTGGAAACGGTAGCTAATACCGCATAACGTCGCAAGACCAAAGAGGGGGACCTTCGGGCCTCTTGCCATCAGATGTGCCCAGATGGGATTAGCTAGTAGGTGGGGTAACGGCTCACCTAGGCGACGATCCCTAGCTGGTCTGAGAGGATGACCAGCCACACTGGAACTGAGACACGGTCCAGACTCCTACGGGAGGCAGCAGTGGGGAATATTGCACAATGGGCGCAAGCCTGATGCAGCCATGCCGCGTGTATGAAGAAGGCCTTCGGGTTGTAAAGTACTTTCAGCGGGGAGGAAGGTGTTGAGGTTAATAACCTCAGCAATTGACGTTACCCGCAGAAGAAGCACCGGCTAACTCCGTGCCAGCAGCCGCGGTAATACGGAGGGTGCAAGCGTTAATCGGAATTACTGGGCGTAAAGCGCACGCAGGCGGTCTGTCAAGTCGGATGTGAAATCCCCGGGCTCAACCTGGGAACTGCATTCGAAACTGGCAGGCTAGAGTCTTGTAGAGGGGGGTAGAATTCCAGGTGTAGCGGTGAAATGCGTAGAGATCTGGAGGAATACCGGTGGCGAAGGCGGCCCCCTGGACAAAGACTGACGCTCAGGTGCGAAAGCGTGGGGAGCAAACAGGATTAGATACCCTGGTAGTCCACGCCGTAAACGATGTCGACTTGGAGGTTGTGCCCTTGAGGCGTGGCTTCCGGAGCTAACGCGTTAAGTCGACCGCCTGGGGAGTACGGCCGCAAGGTTAAAACTCAAATGAATTGACGGGGGCCCGCACAAGCGGTGGAGCATGTGGTTTAATTCGATGCAACGCGAAGAACCTTACCTACTCTTGACATCCAGAGAACTTAGCAGAGATGCTTTGGTGCCTTCGGGAACTCTGAGACAGGTGCTGCATGGCTGTCGTCAGCTCGTGTTGTGAAATGTTGGGTTAAGTCCCGCAACGAGCGCAACCCTTATCCTTTGTTGCCAGCGGTTCGGCCGGGAACTCAAAGGAGACTGCCAGTGATAAACTGGAGGAAGGTGGGGATGACGTCAAGTCATCATGGCCCTTACGAGTAGGGCTACACACGTGCTACAATGGCGCATACAAAGAGAAGCGACCTCGCGAGAGCAAGCGGACCTCATAAAGTGCGTCGTAGTCCGGATTGGAGTCTGCAACTCGACTCCATGAAGTCGGAATCGCTAGTAATCGTAGATCAGAATGCTACGGTGAATACGTTCCCGGGCCTTGTACACACCGCCCGTCACACCATGGGAGTGGGTTGCAAAAGAAGTAGGTAGCTTAACCTTCGGGAGGGCGCTTACCACTTTGTGATTCATGACTGGGGTGAAGTCGTAACAAGGTAACCGTAGGGGAACCTGCGGTTGGATCACCTCCTTACCTTAAAGAACCTGCCTTTGTAGTGCTCACACAGATTGTCTGATGAAAATAGCAGTAAAAATCTCTGCAGGCTTGTAGCTCAGGTGGTTAGAGCGCACCCCTGATAAGGGTGAGGTCGGTGGTTCAAGTCCACTCAGGCCTACCAAATACTTCCTGATACTGCGTTGCGGAACAACTCGCATACTTGAGTATGCTTCGTTATTCCACGCCTTGTATCAGAAAGCATTACCGGTACAGAGATTAGCATTTTGCGATGGGGTTATAGCTCAGCTGGGAGAGCGCCTGCCTTGCACGCAGGAGGTCTGCGGTTCGATCCCGCATAGCTCCACCATCCTTTTACTGCGAACACAAGAAAACTTCAGAGTGAACCTGAAAAGGTGCACTGCGAAGTTTTGCTCTTTAAAAATCTGGATCAAGCTGAAAATTGAAACGACACACATGTTATGTGTGTTCGAGTCTCTCAAATTTTCGCAATTTGATGATGAATCGAAAGAAACATCTTCGGGTTGTGAGGTTAAGCGACTAAGCGTACACGGTGGATGCCCTGGCAGTCAGAGGCGATGAAGGACGTGCTAATCTGCGAAAAGCGCCGGCGAGGTGATATGAACCTTTGACCCGGCGATGTCCGAATGGGGAAACCCAGTGTGTTCCGACACACTATCGTTAACTGAATACATAGGTTAACGAGGCGAACCGGGGGAACTGAAACATCTAAGTACCCCGAGGAAAAGAAATCAACCGAGATTCCCCCAGTAGCGGCGAGCGAACGGGGAGCAGCCCAGAGTCTGAATCAGCTTGTGTGTTAGTGGAAGCGTCTGGAAAGTCGCACGGTACAGGGTGATAGTCCCGTACACGAAAGCACACTTGCTGTGAACTCGAAGAGTAGGGCGGGACACGTGGTATCCTGTCTGAATATGGGGGGACCATCCTCCAAGGCTAAATACTCCTGACTGACCGATAGTGAACCAGTACCGTGAGGGAAAGGCGAAAAGAACCCCGGCGAGGGGAGTGAAAAAGAACCTGAAACCGTGTACGTACAAGCAGTGGGAGCCTACTTGTTAGGTGACTGCGTACCTTTTGTATAATGGGTCAGCGACTTATATTCTGTAGCAAGGTTAACCGTATAGGGGAGCCGAAGGGAAACCGAGTCTTAACTGGGCGTTAAGTTGCAGGGTATAGACCCGAAACCCGGTGATCTAGCCATGGGCAGGTTGAAGGTTGGGTAACACTAACTGGAGGACCGAACCGACTAATGTTGAAAAATTAGCGGATGACTTGTGGCTGGGGGTGAAAGGCCAATCAAACCGGGAGATAGCTGGTTCTCCCCGAAAGCTATTTAGGTAGCGCCTCGTGAACTCATCTTCGGGGGTAGAGCACTGTTTCGGCTAGGGGGCCATCCCGGCTTACCAACCCGATGCAAACTACGAATACCGAAGAATGTTATCACGGGAGACACACGGCGGGTGCTAACGTCCGTCGTGAAGAGGGAAACAACCCAGACCGCCAGCTAAGGTCCCAAAGTCATGGTTAAGTGGGAAACGATGTGGGAAGGCACAGACAGCCAGGATGTTGGCTTAGAAGCAGCCATCATTTAAAGAAAGCGTAATAGCTCACTGGTCGAGTCGGCCTGCGCGGAAGATGTAACGGGGCTAAACCATGCACCGAAGCTGCGGCAGCGACGCTTATGCGTTGTTGGGTAGGGGAGCGTTCTGTAAGCCGTTGAAGGTGGCCTGTGAGGGTTGCTGGAGGTATCAGAAGTGCGAATGCTGACATAAGTAACGATAATGCGGGTGAAAAGCCCGCACGCCGGAAGACCAAGGGTTCCTGTCCAACGTTAATCGGGGCAGGGTGAGTCGACCCCTAAGGCGAGGCCGAAAGGCGTAGTCGATGGGAAACAGGTTAATATTCCTGTACTTGGTGTTACTGCGAAGGGGGGACGGAGAAGGCTATGTTAGCCGGGCGACGGTTGTCCCGGTTTAAGCATGTAGGCGGGAAGTTTAGGTAAATCCGGACTTCTTTTAACGCTGAGGTGTGATGACGAGGCACTACGGTGCTGAAGTAACAAATGCCCTGCTTCCAGGAAAAGCCTCTAAGCATCAGGTAACATCAAATCGTACCCCAAACCGACACAGGTGGTCAGGTAGAGAATACCAAGGCGCTTGAGAGAACTCGGGTGAAGGAACTAGGCAAAATGGTGCCGTAACTTCGGGAGAAGGCACGCTGATGTGTAGGTGAAGCCCCTGCGGGTGGAGCTGAAATCAGTCGAAGATACCAGCTGGCTGCAACTGTTTATTAAAAACACAGCACTGTGCAAACACGAAAGTGGACGTATACGGTGTGACGCCTGCCCGGTGCCGGAAGGTTAATTGATGGGGTTAGCGGCAACGCGAAGCTCTTGATCGAAGCCCCGGTAAACGGCGGCCGTAACTATAACGGTCCTAAGGTAGCGAAATTCCTTGTCGGGTAAGTTCCGACCTGCACGAATGGCGTAATGATGGCCAGGCTGTCTCCACCCGAGACTCAGTGAAATTGAACTCGCTGTGAAGATGCAGTGTACCCGCGGCAAGACGGAAAGACCCCGTGAACCTTTACTATAGCTTGACACTGAACACTGGTCCTTGATGTGTAGGATAGGTGGGAGGCTTTGAAGCGTGGACGCCAGTCTGCGTGGAGCCGCCCTTGAAATACCACCCTTTAATGGCTGGTGTTCTAACGTAGACCCGTAATCCGGGTTGCGGACAGTGTCTGGTGGGTAGTTTGACTGGGGCGGTCTCCTCCCAAAGAGTAACGGAGGAGCACGAAGGTTAGCTAATCCTGGTCGGACATCAGGAGGTTAGTGCAATGGCATAAGCTAGCTTGACTGCGAGAGTGACGGCTCGAGCAGGTGCGAAAGCAGGTCATAGTGATCCGGTGGTTCTGAATGGAAGGGCCATCGCTCAACGGATAAAAGGTACTCCGGGGATAACAGGCTGATACCGCCCAAGAGTTCATATCGACGGCGGTGTTTGGCACCTCGATGTCGGCTCATCACATCCTGGGGCTGAAGTAGGTCCCAAGGGTATGGCTGTTCGCCATTTAAAGTGGTACGCGAGCTGGGTTTAGAACGTCGTGAGACAGTTCGGTCCCTATCTGCCGTGGGCGCTGGAGAATTGAGGGGGGCTGCTCCTAGTACGAGAGGACCGGAGTGGACGCATCACTGGTGTTCGGGTTGTCATGCCAATGGCATTGCCCGGTAGCTAAATGCGGAAGAGATAAGTGCTGAAAGCATCTAAGCACGAAACTTGCCCCGAGATGAGTTCTCCCTGACCCTTTAAGGGTCCTGAAGGAACGTTGAAGACTACGACGTTGATAGGTCGGGTGTGTAAGCGCAGCGATGCGTTGAGCTAACCGATACTAATGAACCGTGAGGCTTAACCTTACAACGCCGAAGCTGTTTCGGCGAAGAGACAGACACGATATTTTCAGCCTGATACAGATTTAACAGAATTTGCCTGGCGGCTTTAGCGCGGTGGTCCCACCTGACCCCATGCCGAACTCAGAAGTGAAACGCCGTAGCGCCGATGGTAGTGTGGGGTCTCCCCATGTGAGAGTAGGGAACTGCCAGGCATCAAATAAGTAGAGAGGCCATCCGCAAGGATGGCCTTTTTGCGTTTCTGGACCACCGAATGTTGTAGGCCGGGTAAGGCAAAGCCGCCACCCGGCAAGTCAGACCGCACTCCACGCCACAATAAATTCCGCAATTCCATCCACATCATTTAAGTCCAGCACCGGAACCTCAAGCGGCAATACAACATCACTAGCCACCGCAATTACATGCTCATCCAGCGTTAACTCACTAACATCATGCCCGGCATCGCTCCTGAATAGCAGGATCTTCGCCACAGCCTCATGCTTAAACCCCTCAACCAACACCAGATCCAGCGTGGAGTGATCCATTCGGCTAACCAGATAAGCCAGATCCAACGGCGCCTCATCCGGGGTTTCTGTCATCAATGCCCAGCGCTGAGTGCTTGCCACCATCGTTTGTGCCGCACCCGCTTTACGCAGCTCAAAGCTGTCTTTACCGGGCTTATCGACATCCATATTATGATGCGTGTGCTTAATCAAACCTGGACGAATACCTCTGGCGCACAGTGCAGGTATCAGCTTTTTGAGTAAGGTGGTTTTCCCGGTACCACTCCAGGCGGAAATTGCTAAAACAGGTATCATTTCTTCTCCTGCAGTACCTGCAAATCTTCTGTCGTATTCACGTTCACAAATGCTGGCTTCACATCGCTAAAATCAACCGGATGTCCGCCTGCCTGTCGCATAAACACCATCACCCTTCTTTCTCCAGCAGACAGGTAAGCCTGCAGGTCAGAAACTAACGATATATGAATCAGGGCGATCGTCGGATGATCGCGCTCACCGTCATGTGCCCAAACCACGGGCGAGTCACCGCGCTGTTGTACCATGCGTTCTACCAGGCAAGCCGGAATAAAGGGTGTATCGCAGGAGCAAAAGAGAAACCACCCCCCCTTAGCCTGCTGCATGACCGAGAGCATCCCAGCCAGAGGACCCGGATAATCTGCCAGGTTATCCTGATAAACGGGGAATCCGCTGCGTTGGTAAATAGCGATGTGACGATTAGCACTGAGCGCGATTGCCGACACCTGATCTGCAAGCCTGTCAGCGACATGCTGCCATAAGGGCTTTCCATTCAGCAGCTGTAGCCCCTTATCTTCTCCGCCCATTCGGGTCGCTCTGCCACCGGCCAGAACGACACCGATGATTTTCTGGCATTCATTCACTAATATCGCCTCTTTTATTGTGGGATTGACCCTGCTAACGTGTCTCTCTAAATGAAAGGAGCACCACCATGAAATGTAAACGTCTGAATGAAGTTATTGAACTCCTCCAGCCGGCCTGGCAAAAAGAGCCAGAGCTGAATCTGATGCAATTTTTACAGAAACTGGCGAAAGAGTCAGGTTTTGACGGCGAACTGACAGACCTTTCTGACGACATCCTGATCTACCACCTTAAAATGCGTGATTCAGCCAAAGATGCTGTTATTCCTGGTATTCAGAAAGATTATGAGGAAGATTTTAAAACCGCATTGCTGCGCGCGCGTGGGGTAATTAAAGAGTAAAAGCTTGTAAGCGGAGCCACCGAAATCGCCACAAGATGATATCCTGAATCATTCGTATAATTTCCGGATGATCGGATGAACGACCAGGCTTTTACTTTCCAGACATTACACCCGGATACCATTATGGACGCCCTGTTCGAGCAGGGTATTCGGGTGGATTCTGGGTTAACCCCGTTAAATAGCTACGAAAATCGCGTCTATCAGTTTCAGGATGAGGAGCGCCAGCGCTTCGTTGTAAAGTTCTATCGTCCTAAGCGTTGGTCTGCAGAACAAATTCAGGAAGAGCATCAGTTTGCCCACGATCTGCTTGATGACGATGTTCCCGTTGCTGCGCCGTTGAAATTTAACAACCAAACGCTGCTTACCCACGAAGGTTTTTATTACGCCGTATTCCCAAGTCTGGGGGGACGTCAGTTTGAAGCTGATAATATCGACCAGATGGAATGGGTTGCCCGCTACCTGGGGCGCATTCATCAGACGGGACGCAAAAAGCCGTTTATTGCCCGTCCGACCATCGGTGTTCAGGAATACCTTATCGAGCCACGGCAGGTATTCGAAACCTCGACACTTATTCCTGGTGGATTAAAGGATAAATTCCTTAGCGCGACCGACAAACTTATTGAGGCGGTGAAAGCCTGTTGGCGTGATGACATCTCCACGCTGCGTCTGCATGGAGACTGCCATGCTGGCAATATTCTCTGGCGCGATGGCCCACTGTTTGTCGATCTCGATGATGCTCGCATGGGGCCAGCGGTTCAGGATTTGTGGATGCTGCTCAATGGTGATAAAGCCGAGCAGAGAATGCAGCTTGAAACCATTATTGAAGCGTATGAAGAATTTAGCCCCTTTAATTCAGACGAAATTGCCTTGATAGAGCCTTTACGTGCGATGCGTTTTGTTTATTATCTCGCATGGTTAATCAGGCGTTGGGATGATCCCGCATTTCCCCGAAATTTCCCGTGGCTTACCGGAGAGGATTACTGGCGCAGCCAGATATCCACATTTACTGAGCAGGTTAAGGTTCTGCAAGAACCTCCTCTGCAATTAACGCCGATGTATTAATTGGACACACCCAGGAGAGAGTTGATCATGAAAAAAATTTGGCTGGCGCTGGCAGGTATGATTCTGGCATTTAGCGCTTCTGCTGCACAGTTCACCGATGGTAAGCAGTACATTACGCTGGACAAGCCAGTTGCCGGAGAGCCGCAGGTTCTGGAGTTCTTCTCGTTTTATTGCCCACACTGCTATCAGTTCGAGCAGGTGCTGCATGTCTCTGACAACGTGAAGAAAAAGCTGCCGGAAGGCACCAAAATGACGAAATACCACGTTGAGTTCCTGGGCCCGCTGGGCAAAGACCTGACTCAGGCGTGGGCGGTAGCTATCGCACTGGGCGTGGAAGATAAGATCACCGCCCCAATGTTTGAAGCCGTACAGAAAACCCAGACCGTTCAGACCACTGCGGATATCCGTAAAGTATTCGTGGATGCCGGTGTGAAAGGTGAAGAGTACGACGCGGCCTGGAACAGTTTCGTGGTGAAATCTCTCGTGGCCCAGCAGGAAAAAGCGGCTGCTGACCTCCAGCTTCAGGGCGTTCCAGCGATGTTTGTTAACGGCAAATATCAGCTGAACATGCAGGGCATGGACACTAGCAGCATGGATATCTTCGTACAACAGTATGCTGATACCGTGAAATATCTGGTTGAGAAGAAGTAAGATTGTTGATGTAAAAACGCCGGTCAATGACCGGCGTTTTTGTAAGAAGCTTTAATGTTGTCTATCTGCTCGTCTTTCTCTTTCCAGAGCGTATTAAGCCAAAGCTGGAAACGACGTTTAAAATTCTTATCGTTAACGTAATCACCGTGCAGTTCCGTCTCAACAGGAACCAGATCAACATGAACCACAATACGCGTCAGTTTGCCGCTGAGCATGTCATAAAATGGCGTCTTATCGTTCTCCGGGTAGCAAAGCGTAACGTTCAATAATTTATCGAACTGCTCGCCCAACACGTTCAAGGCCATCGCAATGCCCGCAGCTTTAGGCGGCAGTAAGTGCTGATAAGGGGAGCGAGTCTGACTGCGCTTCTCTTCGGTAAAACGAGAGCCTTCTACAAAGTTAACAATCGTCGTTGGATGCGCACGAAATTTTTCGCAGGAGCGGCGTGTGGTTTCCACATCTTTACCGCGGCGTTCCGGATGACGAAGTAAATAGCTGCGTGAATAGCGTTTCATAAACGGCATATCCAGCGCCCAGCAGGCCAGGCCAATGAAAGGCACCCAGGCCAGTTGTTGTTTCAGGAAATATTTATTCATCGGGATATGTTTGCGAAACAGCACACATAACACCACGATGTCAGCCCAGCTGTGATGATTGCAGATCAGCAGATACCAGTTCTTTTTGTTGAGTCTTTCCAGACCCTGAACATCCCACTTCAGGTGCGGGTTAAGGCACAGCAGAATCGCCAGTCCTTCGCACCAGCAATACATCATAAAATTACAAAACGCAGAAACGGCTCGCCACACCGAGTGCACAGGCAGCAGCAGCTTAATCATTCCGGCAATAATGATCGGCACTGAACAGGCGATAGTCACCAGAATGGTTAAAATGATGCTTAACAGTAGTGTTATTGCAGCGAGCAATCTCGACATAATCAGTATTTTCAGGTGGTTAGCTTAAATTAAGCCGCCGCATATGCGGCGCAGGGCGCTGAGTTTATCAGAAAACAGACTAAAAAATGGTGCTTTCACACAGCGGGGGAGCGGCTTTTACCTGCTACAGCAGATATGTCTGCGATGACGGAATAAACGAGGCTTATATCCACATAGACTAAATTGTCATCAATTCGCGATATGGATAATGAGTACTAACTTAATGTGATGATAATAAACAATAAATTATATAATGGGATAGGATTTTTACGGCTGTTATTCATATGTAGTGAAAATATGCACAAACTTATCCACAGTTTGATTTTTGCGAGCGATCCTCTCGATCGCAAAATCTTTTCCTGTATCAGGCGCTAATAACTGATGTTTTCATCCTTCTGTGGCATCCTTTACCCATAAATTGATTAAAGGCACGGACATTATGGTTCAGATCCCAGAAAACCCTCTTATTCTCGTCGACGGCTCTTCTTACCTGTATCGGGCATACCATGCGTTTCCTCCTCTGACCAACAGCGCAGGGGAACCCACCGGCGCAATGTACGGCGTGCTGAACATGCTGCGTAGCCTGATCCTTCAGTATCAGCCAACCCATGCGGCAGTGGTCTTTGATGCAAAAGGTAAAACCTTCCGCGACGAGTTGTTTGAGCATTACAAATCCCATCGTCCGCCGATGCCTGACGATCTGCGAGCGCAGATCGAGCCGCTGCACACCATGGTGAAAGCGATGGGGCTGCCGTTGCTGGCCGTTTCTGGCGTTGAGGCCGACGACGTTATCGGCACGCTGGCGCGTGAAGCAGAAAAAATGGGCCGTCCAGTGCTGATCAGTACCGGTGATAAAGATATGGCGCAGCTTGTGACGCCAGGTATCACCCTGATTAACACCATGACCAACACCATTCTGGGGCCTGAAGAAGTCGTCACAAAATATGGTGTGCCGCCTGAGCTGATTATTGATTTCCTCGCGTTGATGGGCGACTCCTCAGATAACATCCCTGGTGTGCCGGGCGTCGGTGAAAAAACCGCGCAGGCGCTGCTTCAGGGGCTGGGTGGGCTGGATACGCTCTACGCGGAATCGGATAAAATCGCCGGGCTCACCTTCCGTGGTGCGAAAACCATGGCGGCGAAGCTGGAAGATAACAAAGAGGTGGCTTATCTCTCTTATAAGCTGGCCACAATCAAAACCGATGTCGAGCTGGAACTGGGCTGTGAGCAGCTGGAAGTGCAACAACCTTCCGCTGACGATCTGCTGAGCCTGTTTAAGAAATACGAATTTAAGCGCTGGATCACTGACGTGGAAGCCGGTAAATGGCTGCAGGCAAAAGGCGCGAAACCTGCCGTGAAGCCGAAAGAGACGATTGTTGTGGATGCTGAAGAGCAGGCAGACGAAGAGGTCGTCGCGCTTTCTTTCGACAGCTACGAAACCCTTCTTGAAGAGTCACAGCTGGTCGCCTGGATCGAGAAGCTGAAAAAAGCGCCGGTCTTTGCCTTTGACACCGAAACTGACAGCCTCGATAACATCTCGGCCAACATGGTGGGCCTGTCATTTGCCACCGAACCGGGCGTTGCGGCCTATGTCCCTGTTGCACATGATTACCTGGATGCGCCGGATCAGATCTCCCGCGACCGCGTCCTTGAGCTGTTGAAGCCGATTCTCGAAGATGACAAGGCGCTCAAAGTTGGGCAGAACCTGAAATATGACCGCGGCATTCTGCAAAACTACGGTATTGAGCTGCGCGGCATCGCCTTCGACACCATGCTGGAATCCTACATTCTGGACAGCGTGGCAGGCCGTCATGATATGGATTCCTTATCTGACCGCTGGCTCAAGCACAAAACCATTACGTTTGAAGAGATTGCCGGAAAAGGTAAAAATCAGCTCACCTTTAACCAGATTGCGCTGGAAGAGGCGGGTCGTTACGCGGCGGAAGACGCCGATGTGACGCTGCAGCTGCACCTGAAGATGTGGCCAAAGCTGCAAAAGCAGGAAGGCCCGATGAACGTATTCCAGCATATCGAAATGCCACTGGTGCCGGTGCTGTCCCGCATCGAACGCAACGGCGTAAAAATCGATCCAACGGTGCTGCATAACCACTCGGGTGAACTGGCGCAGCGTCTGACCGAGCTTGAGCAAAAAGCCCATGAGCTTGCCGGAGAGCCGTTTAACCTCTCTTCACCGAAGCAGCTGCAAACCATTCTGTTTGAAAAGCAGGGCATCAAGCCGCTGAAGAAAACCCCTGGCGGCGCGCCATCAACCTCTGAAGAGGTGCTGGAAGAGCTGGCGCTGGATTACCCGCTGCCAAAAGTGATTCTGCAGTACCGTGGTCTGGCGAAGCTTAAATCGACCTATACCGACAAGCTCCCGCTGATGATCAACCCGAAAACGGGTCGCGTACATACATCGTATCATCAGGCTGTCGCGGCGACCGGTCGTCTCTCATCAACCGATCCTAACCTGCAGAACATCCCGGTACGTAATGAAGAAGGCCGCCGTATTCGCCAGGCTTTCATCGCACCAGAGGATTATCTGATTGTCTCTGCTGACTACTCGCAAATTGAGCTGCGCATTATGGCGCATCTGTCCCGCGACAAAGGCCTGCTGACCGCGTTTGCCGAAGGGAAGGATATCCATAGGGCAACCGCGGCGGAAGTCTTCGGCTTGCCGCTGGAGAGCGTGACAAACGAACAGCGTCGCAGCGCGAAAGCGATTAACTTCGGTCTGATTTACGGGATGAGCGCCTTTGGCCTGTCACGCCAGCTCAACATTCCGCGTAAAGAGTCGCAGAAGTATATGGATCTCTACTTCGAGCGCTACCCGGGCGTGCTGGAGTATATGGAACGCACCCGTGCGCAGGCGAAAGAGAAAGGCTACGTTGAAACGCTGGATGGTCGTCGTCTGTATCTGCCGGACATCAAATCCAGCAACGCGGCGCGCCGTGCAGGCGCAGAGCGTGCGGCTATCAACGCCCCAATGCAGGGAACCGCTGCTGACATCATCAAGCGTGCGATGATCGCCGTGGATGCCTGGCTGGAAAAAGATAAACCGCGCGTGAAAATGATCATGCAGGTACACGATGAACTGGTGTTCGAAGTGCACAAAGACGATCTTGAAAAAGTGTCTCAGAAGATCCACGAACTGATGGAAAGCAGCATGAAGCTGGACGTTCCGTTGCTGGTGGAAGTGGGGAGTGGCGAAAACTGGGATCAGGCTCACTAAGGGTTCATGGAATAACGCGCGTTTTATGTAAGTTAGCAACATAACGACGTGCGTTTTGTGACAATCATTAGAATTCCCTATGTAAAGAATGAAAAAAAACTACAAAAAGTGCTTTTTCTACAGATAAAAAAGGGGTAGAGTTAACGACGTAGGGTACAGAGGTAAGATGTTCTATCTTTCAGACCTTTTACTTCACGTAATCGGATTTGGCTGAATATTTTAGCCGCCCCAGTCAGTAATGACTGGGGCGTTTTTTATTGCGGCAAAGAAAATGTCAGGCAAAAAAAAGCGCGGACATTGCCGCGCTCATATTTACTCTTCTTCCGCTTCTGTCGCGGGTTCCAGCTCGTTAAACCAACTGTCGAGCTTCTGACGCAGTTTATCCACGCCCTGTTTTTTCAGCGAGGAGAATGGCTCAACCTGCACATCACCGTTAAATGCCAGCACCGCTTCGCGAACCATATTCACCTGTGCTTTTCGCGCACCGCTAGCCAGCTTATCGGCTTTGGTCAGCAGAACCAGCACGGCGATATCGCTCTCTACAGCCCAGTCGATCATCTGCTGATCGAGATCTTTCAGCGGATGGCGGATATCCATCAGCACCACCAGACCTTTCAGGCACTGGCGTTTTTCCAGGTACTCACCCAGCGCTCGCTGCCATTTGATCTTCATCTCTTCAGGTACTTGCGCATAGCCGTAGCCCGGTAAGTCGACCAGGCGTTTGCCTTCTGCAACTTCAAACAGGTTGATCAGCTGAGTACGGCCAGGTGTTTTTGAGGTGCGCGCCAGGCTCTTCTGATTGGTCAGCGTATTCAGGGCGCTGGATTTTCCCGCATTGGAGCGGCCAGCGAATGCCACTTCAATACCCGTATCAGAAGGCAGGTGGCGAATATCAGGCGCACTGGTGACAAAATGCGTCTGTTGGTAGTTCCAGGTAGTCACGTGGTCGTCTCCAAAAATCGTAATCTGCGGGGGATTATACCTGAATGCGGGCAAAAGGCTTTTCCCATCGTACCAGGCCTGTAAGCGAAAACCCTCTAATGTGTAAGAGATCGGCTACAAACGCTATGGGACATTTAAGAGAAATCGCAGGTGTTTAAAAATGCAAACTATTAAATATCATAGACTTGATAGTGAGTAATAATCCGAAAATCCGTTTTTGTACCCTTTCGTTGCTTGTTAGTTTAAGGGAAAAAGGTAAAGTGTGCGTCAAGGCGAGGATGCCAACAGGATTACGACTTAAGGATAAGGGTCAGGAGCGCCAGGAGGCGAAGACTCAGGATTGTCAGGATGACGGGCGCCTGGAGGCGTTTTTACAGGAAACGGAACCGTATCACGGACGGTATTAGCCAAGGGATAAACAGGGTTTGTTGTTGGCAAACATGGAATGTCTGGCCCGCTAAGGGTTGTGAGTCAGGAAAAAAGGCGACAGATTGCTCTGTCGCCTTTTTTCTTTGCTTGCTTTCTGCTAGATTTCGCCGCAATTCTATACTGAATAAAACGGCTTAAAGATAAAACATCATGAAAAAACCGACCACCGCAGCGGGCGCGAAACGCCCAGCAAAAGCACGCCGCAAAACGCGCGAAGAACTGAACCAGGAAGCGCGCGATCGCAAACGCGATAAAAAGCATCGTGGCCATGCTGCGGGTAGCCGTGCAAGCGGTAGCGGTGCAACGGGCGCTTCTGCAAAAGGTAAGGCGCAGAAAGATCCCCGTATCGGCAGTAAAACTCCCATTCCACTGGGCGTGACAGACACCCCAGTCACTAAGCAGCACAAACCAAAGAGCGAGAAACCTATGCTTTCACCGCAGGCTGAGCTGGATTTGCTGGAGAACGATGAGCGCCTGGATGCGCTGCTGGAACGTCTTGAAGAAGGTGAAACCCTGACCGCAGAAGAACAGTCATGGGTTGATGCCAAACTGGACCGCATTGATGAGCTGATGCAGAAGCTGGGCCTGTCATACGACGATGACGAAGATGAAGAAGAAGACGAGAAGCAGGAAGATATGATGCGTCTGCTTAAGGGTGGAAACTAACATTTGCACCCGGCAGGCTCAATAGTCCTGCTTATAACCCTTCCGGTTATATGTTATCTGGTGTGGTTATTCGTTAAACTACGGCGGTTGTCGCGGCGACATCAGTGGCTGCGCACCCGAATGATGGCTCGCAATGGGGCCGGACCGGGCCGCCGTAAACGAACGCGACACCAACGGAAGGAGTGAGCATGTCAGCACCAACTATCGACTGGGATTTGGCCCTAATCCAGAAATATAACTATTCCGGGCCGCGTTATACCTCATACCCCACCGCGCTGGAGTTCTCCGATGCTTTCGGCGAGGCGGATTTTCAGCAGGCCGTCGCGCGCTATCCCGAGCGTCCGCTGTCGCTTTATGTCCATATTCCGTTTTGCCACAAGCTCTGCTACTTCTGCGGATGCAATAAAATCGTTACCCGCCAGCAGCACAAAGCCGATCAGTATCTTGATGCGCTTGAGCAGGAAATCCTGCACCGCGCGCCGCTGTTTGCCGGTCGTCACGTCAGCCAGCTTCACTGGGGCGGCGGCACGCCAACGTACCTGAATAAAGCGCAGATCAGCCGTTTGATGGCGCTGCTGCGCGGCAACTTTAATTTTAACGACGATGCTGAAATCTCGATCGAGGTCGATCCGCGCGAAATCGAGCTGGATGTACTGGATCACTTACGCGCCGAAGGTTTCAACCGCCTGAGCATGGGCGTGCAGGACTTCAACAAAGAGGTGCAGCGTCTGGTCAACCGCGAGCAGGACGAAGAATTTATCTTTGCCT
Organism: Enterobacter sp. RHBSTW-01064; assembly: GCF_014103035.1. NCBI lineage: Bacteria > Pseudomonadati > Pseudomonadota > Gammaproteobacteria > Enterobacterales > Enterobacteriaceae > Enterobacter > Enterobacter sp. RHBSTW-01064. The sequence goes on from NZ_JABXOU010000003.1 coordinate 491,381, forward strand.
TACTCAACCACGCGCGTGATATCGGCTTTACGTCGACCAATATCGACCTGATTTACGGCCTGCCAAAGCAAACGCCGGAGAGCTTCGCCTTCACGCTGAAGCGCGTGGCTGAACTCAACCCGGACCGTCTGAGCGTCTTTAACTATGCGCACCTGCCGACGCTGTTTGCTGCTCAGCGCAAAATCAAAGATGCCGATCTCCCTTCTGCTCAGCAGAAACTGGATATTTTGCAGGAAACTATCACCTCGCTGACCGAAACCGGTTATCAGTTTATCGGGATGGATCACTTTGCCCGTCCGGATGACGAGCTGGCGATTGCCCAGCGCGAAGGCGTTCTGCACCGCAACTTCCAGGGCTACACGACGCAGGGCGATACCGACTTGCTGGGGATGGGCGTCTCGGCCATCAGCATGATTGGCGACTGCTACGCGCAGAACCAGAAAGAGTTAAAACAGTATTATCAGCAGGTTGATGAAACGGGCAACGCGCTGTGGCGCGGCATCGCGCTAACCCGCGACGACTGCATCAGACGCGATGTGATTAAGGCGCTTATCTGCAATTTCCGTCTCGATTTCAGTGACGTGGAAGCACAGTGGAATCTGACCTTCAGCGATTATTTTGCAGAAGATCTGAAGCTGCTTGCCCCGCTGGCCAAAGATGGGCTGGTGGATGTTACTGAGGGTGCCATTGAGGTCACGCCGAAAGGGCGTCTGTTGATCCGTAATATCTGCATGTGCTTTGACGCCTATCTGCGTCAGAAAGCGCGCCTGCAGCAGTTCTCGCGGGTTATTTAAGCCGCTTTCGGCTTAGGCAACCGCGAAATGTAGGCCGGGTAAGCGAAGCGCCACCCGGCACTGCCAAAATCACTCCATTCCCAGCTCTTTAAGCTTGCGCGTCAGGGTATTACGCCCCCATCCCAACAGGCGAGCGGCCTCCTGCTTATGGCCCTGCGTATGACGAAGCGCGGTGGTTAACAGCGTACGCTCCATCTCAGGCTGAGCTTCAGACAGCAGGTTTTGATGACCGGAACGCAGTGCGCGGTCAGCCCACTGCGCCAGCAGCGTTGCCCAACTGTCCGGCAGCGCGTGACCGGTGCTGCTTTCAGGTGCAGTGGCTTCAAACAGCTCTGCGGGTAAATCCTGAATCAGCACTTCCTGTCCGGCGGCCATCACGGTTAACCAGCGACAGGTGTTTTCCAGCTGGCGCACGTTGCCCGGCCACGCAAGTCGGGTGAGGGCGGCATCGGTTTCCGGGTGAAGCTGCTTGGCCTCCACGCCAAGCTCGCGGGCTGCCACCTGCAGGAAATGACGCGCCAGGCGGGGAATATCTTCCCGGCGCTCGCGTAGCGGCGGCAGGTGAACGCGGATAACGTTCAGGCGGTGGAATAAATCCTCACGGAATTTTCCCTCCTGCACGCGCAGCTCCAGGTTCTGGTGCGTCGCAGCGATAATGCGCACGTCCACCTTCACCGGCGCATAGCCGCCCACGCGGTAAAACTGTCCGTCGGCCAGCACGCGCAGCAGGCGGGTCTGAACGTCCAGCGGCATATCACCGATTTCATCCAGGAAAAGCGTCCCGCCGTCAGCCTGCTCAAAGCGCCCCTGACGAATAGTATTCGCCCCGGTAAACGCCCCTTTTTCGTGGCCGAACAGCTCGGACTCAATCAAATCCTTCGGAATGGCCGCCATATTCAGCGCGATGAAAGGCGCTTTAGCCCGCGGACTATGGCGATGCAATGCATGGGCAACCAGCTCTTTACCGGTACCCGATTCGCCGTTAATCAATACGCTGATGGACGAACGCGACAGACGCCCGATGATGCGAAACACATCCTGCATCGCAGGCGCTTCACCGATGATGTCCGTAGTGGGGCCAAAATCGGGCGCATTACGAGGCTGCTGTTGTTCCTGGTAGTGGCTGATGGCGCGTTCAACCAACGCCACCGCCTCGTCGATATCAAACGGCTTTGGCAGGTAATCAAACGCCCCTTGCTGGTAGGCGCTCACTGCGGCATCCAGGTCGGAGTGCGCCGTCATTATGATGACCGGAAGCATAGGGTGGCGTTGTTTGATCTGCTTTAACAACGCCAGCCCGTCCATTCCCGGCATGCGAATATCCGAAAGCAAAACATCTGGCGTTTTGGTGGTGAGTGCGTCGAGCACCTCGCTGCCGCTCTCAAACGTCGTGCAGCTTAACCCCGCCCCAGTGAGCGCGCGTTCCAGCACCCAACGGATGGAGCTATCGTCATCGACTACCCAGACTATCCCTCGTTGCATAAACGTCACCTTTATTTTTTAATCGGCAGGAAAACCGAAAACTCGGTATGTCCCGGCCAACTGGTAAATTCAATTTTGCCAGAGTGTTGGTCGATCAAACTGCGGGCAATGGATAACCCCAGCCCGGTGCCGCCTTCGCGGCCGCTGACCATCGGGTAAAACAGCGTGTCCTGCAGATGCGGCGGGATACCCGGACCGTTATCTTCAACGTCGATGCGTGCCGCCAGACGATAGCGCACGCCGTGCAGCGTGAGCTGGAAGGCGGTGCGGGTACGTAAAATAATCTCGCCCCCTTCCGGTCCCAGCGCCTGTAGCGCATTACGTACAATATTCAGCAGAACCTGTTCAATCTGGTCCGGGTCATGCGCCAGTTCCGGCAGGCTTGGGTCGTAATCGCGCACCAGCGTGACGTTCTCTGGCAGTTCCATCGAGACGAGCTTCACCACCCGCTCCGCCACTTTATGAATGCTTTCAGAGACGTGCATGCCCGGCTGCTGCGGCCCAAGAAGACGGTCTACCAGATTCCGCAGACGGTCGGCCTGCTCAATGATGACGTTGGTGTACTCTGCCAGTGCAGGGTCGGGCAACGCCTTGGTCAGCAGCTGTGCTGCACCGCGTAAGCCACCCAGCGGGTTTTTTATCTCATGCGCCAGGCCACGCACCAGGTCACGAGCGGCAATTTGCTGCGCATGCTGAAGCTGCTCCTGGCTGAGCCGACGCTGATTATCCATCGGCGCCATTTCCAATAGGATCAGTCCTTCGGGAAGACGTTGCGCGGTAAGAGAGAGAATATGTGAACGCCCGTCGATCACCAGTGTCACTTCGTTATCGGTGAACCCCTGTCCGGCCTGCAAACTCTCCTGCATCAGGCCAATATTCAGCGAAAAATAGCTCAACAGTTCAGGAAGCGGGGTGCCAAACAGCTTGCGTGAGCTCTGGGCGAGCAATTGCTGCGCCGCCGGGTTGGCGTAATGCACCGCCAGCTCGTCATCGACCAGCAAAATACTGTTAATTAAGGAATTGAGGATCTGCCCAGCATCGGGCAGCGTGCCAGTTGCCATTCAGCAGTCTCCTGGAGTTGGTTGCACTAATTTAGTGCAGTATAGCTTTTTCGGCGTAAAAAGCGCGTCAGATCAGGTTGTTGGTGGAGAAAAAAGCCCATCCGGAGATGGGCTAAAAGTTTCCACGGCAACTACTCCCGACGTTTATCACGCCGGGTAAAACAACTCGATTAAACGCTGTAGTACAGTTCGAACTCAACCGGATGCGGAGTCATACGCACGCGGTCGTTCTCTTCAATACGCAGCGCGATGTAAGCGTCGATAGCTTCATCGGTGAACACGCCGCCAGCCGTCAGGAACTCACGGTCTGCGTCCAGCGCGTTCAGTGCCTCTTCCAGAGAGCCTGCAACCTGTGGGATCTCTTTCGCTTCTTCTGGCGGCAGGTCATACAGGTTTTTGTCCATGGCTTCGCCAGGGTGGATCTTGTTCTTAATACCGTCCAGACCGGCCATCAGCAGTGCTGCGAAGCACAGGTATGGGTTAGCCGCTGGGTCCGGGAAGCGAACTTCGATACGACGCGCTTTCGGAGAAGCAACAACCGGGATACGGATAGAAGCAGAACGGTTACGGGCAGAGTAGGCCAGCATCACCGGTGCTTCGTAGCCTGGGACCAGACGCTTGTAGGAGTTAGTGGTTGGGTTCGCCAGGGCGTTGATCGCTTTAGCATGTTTGATAACACCACCGATGTAGTGCAGCGCCTGCTCGGACAGACCGGCATATTTGTCGCCAGAGAACAGGTTGGTACCGTTCTTGGACAGGGACATGTGGCAGTGCATACCGGAACCGTTGTCGCCAAACATTGGTTTTGGCATGAAGGTCGCGGTTTTACCGAAACGGTGCGCAACGTTGTGCACAACGTATTTGTAGATCTGAATCTCATCCGCTTTTTTGGTCATGGTGTTGAAGCGGGTAGCGATTTCGTTCTGGCCAGCGGTCGCCACTTCGTGGTGATGCGCTTCCACAACCAGGCCCATCTCTTCCATGATCAGACACATGGTAGAACGGATGTCCTGTGAAGAATCGACCGGAGGAACCGGGAAGTAACCGCCTTTCACGCCAGGACGGTGACCTTTGTTACCACCTTCGTATTTGGTGGAAGAGTTCCATGCGCCTTCGATGTCATCGATAGCCACGTGGGAACCTGAAATTGACGCGCCGAAGCGGATGTCGTCAAACAGGAAGAACTCTGGCTCTGGCCCGAACAGAACGGTGTCTGCGATGCCGGTAGAACGCAGGTACTCTTCAGCGCGTTTCGCGATGGAGCGTGGGTCACGATCGTAGCCCTGCAGCGTGCCTGGCTCGAGGATATCGCAACGGATGATAAGGGTTGGCTCTTCGAAGAACGGGTCAATGAGCGCAGTGGTTGCGTCTGGCATCAGAACCATGTCGGATTCGTTAATGCCTTTCCAGCCACCAATGGAGGAGCCGTCAAACATTTTGCCTTCTTCAAAGAATTCGGCGTTCACCTGATGAGCAGGGATTGTGACGTGCTGTTCTTTACCTTTGGTATCGGTGAAGCGCAGATCAACAAACTTCACTTCATGTTCGTTCAGCATCGTCAAAACGTGTTCAGCGGACATACTTAACTCTCCAGATTGGTCATTGTCGTCGTGGTAACGAGGTCTTCAACTTCTATCAAGGTGGCTGTGATGCCATCTTTTTGCCGTATTTTTATAAAGCGAAATCTGTGCCAACTTTTAAAACACCCCAAAAAGGCGTTATCATGCGCACCATAGTGCAAAAGGGCTGCACCACAATGGATTTGTTGCACCAGTATAGTGCTTCAATGTGAACATTGAGCACCATATTGGTGCAATTTACGTTAAAGTGCCCTTTTACCGCTCCGTGAAAGCGATCACAAAGCATCTCTGCAATACTTGTTTGCGGGGGATGTTTGTGATCCTGTTTTGTAGTGCGATTAATCCGTGTACAATAACGCGCTATTTCTAAATGCCTGAGGCAAAGTTGTGATCGAAAAATTGCGTAACATCGCCATCATCGCGCACGTCGACCATGGTAAAACTACCCTGGTTGATAAGCTGCTGCAGCAGTCCGGTACATTTGATGCTCGTGCCGAAACTCAAGAACGCGTGATGGACTCCAACGATTTGGAGAAAGAGCGTGGGATTACCATCCTCGCCAAAAACACCGCTATCAAATGGAATGACTACCGTATCAACATCGTTGATACCCCAGGGCACGCCGACTTCGGTGGTGAAGTTGAACGTGTAATGTCCATGGTAGACTCCGTTCTGCTGGTCGTTGACGCAATGGATGGCCCAATGCCCCAGACGCGCTTCGTGACCAAAAAAGCGTTTGCTCATGGTCTGAAGCCAATTGTTGTTATCAACAAAGTTGACCGTCCTGGCGCGCGTCCTGACTGGGTTGTTGATCAGGTCTTCGACCTGTTCGTTAACCTCGACGCGACCGACGAGCAGCTGGACTTCCCTATCGTTTACGCTTCTGCGCTGAACGGTATTGCAGGTCTGGACCATGAAGACATGGCCGAAGACATGACCCCGCTGTACCAGGCGATTGTTGACCGTGTTCCTGCACCAAACGTTGATCTCGACGGCACCCTGCAGATGCAGATCTCTCAGCTCGACTACAACAACTACGTTGGCGTAATCGGCATTGGTCGTATCAAGCGCGGTAAAGTTAAGCCTAACCAGCAGGTCACTATCATCGATAGCGAAGGCAAAACCCGTAACGGTAAAGTGGGTAAAGTACTGACTCACCTGGGTCTTGAGCGTATCGAGAGCGACATCGCTGAAGCGGGCGACATCATCGCCATCACCGGTCTGGGTGAACTGAACATCTCCGACACCATCTGCGATCCGCAGAAAGTCGAAGCGCTGCCAGCCCTGTCCGTTGATGAACCAACCGTATCCATGTTCTTCAACGTCAACACCTCTCCGTTCTGTGGTAAAGAAGGTAAGTTCGTTACCTCTCGTCAGATCCTTGACCGCCTGAACAAAGAGCTGGTGCACAACGTTGCGCTGCGCGTTGAAGAAACGCCAGACGCTGATGCATTCCGCGTTTCCGGTCGTGGTGAGCTGCACCTGTCAGTTCTGATCGAAAACATGCGTCGTGAAGGTTTCGAGATGGCGGTTTCCCGTCCGAAAGTTATCTTCCGCGAAATCGACGGCCGTAAACAAGAGCCGTTCGAAAACGTCACGCTGGACGTTGAAGAGCAGCATCAGGGTTCTGTGATGCAGGCTCTGGGTGAGCGTAAAGGCGACCTGAAAAACATGAATCCAGATGGCAAAGGCCGCGTACGTCTCGACTACGTGATCCCAAGCCGTGGCCTGATCGGCTTCCGTTCAGAGTTCATGACCATGACGTCTGGTACGGGTCTGCTGTACTCCACCTTCAGCCACTATGACGATGTTCGTCCGGGCGAAGTCGGCCAGCGTAACAACGGCGTTCTGATCTCCAACGGTCAGGGTAAAGCGGTTGCGTTCGCACTGTTCAGCCTGCAGGACCGCGGTAAGCTGTTCCTGGGTCACGGTGCAGAAGTTTACGAAGGCCAGATCATCGGTATTCACAGTCGTTCTAACGACCTGACTGTAAACTGCCTGACCGGTAAGAAACTGACCAACATGCGTGCGTCAGGTACTGACGAAGCAACGGTTCTGGTTCCACCGATCAAGATGACCCTGGAGCAAGCTCTGGAATTCATCGATGACGACGAACTGGTAGAAGTGACTCCACAGTCAATTCGTATCCGTAAACGTCACCTGACCGAGAACGATCGTAAACGTGCAATGCGCGGTGCGAAAGAAGAGTAATACAGGTTAGCGTTTACGCTGTCCTGTATGTAAAAAGCCGCTGAGCGATCAGCGGCTTTTTTATTAGAACGAATACCGTAATCCCAGGCGAATCCGGTACTGCTCGCGGTTGTAATCATTCCATCGGTCCAGCCACTGCAGCTCAAGATACGGCAGCCAGTTTCTGTCGATCTTATAGCTGAACTTATTGGTAATCTCCCAGTGATGGTCTTTGCCATTTTTGCTGTGGTAATCATTCACCCGCTGGAAAAAATGCGGTTCAAAGGTGTAGAAAAACGCATCCGTCACTTTGAAATTCCAGTAGTTGGCAAACTCGTGCGTGTCGTTTTTATCCATCTGCCCGTTATAGTCCGGCGTATCGTAATTGTTATGGTTATAGCGATAGCGGAACGTCAGGTTGAACCCGTCCGTAAATTTGTAGTTGGTATCTAAATAAACCGCACCACCAGACCCTGCGCTGCTGTCGTTAATCAACCCGCCGGGCTGGAAGGTGAGTTTGTCGGTCGGTTTGAAGAGCGGATACCACCCCTCTATTTCGTTATAGCTGTGCTTGAGTTCATCCCATTTCCCCACGTTATAAGCGTTGGTGAACATCAGCCCCGCGCCCATATCGAAGTTATATCCCGCGCGCAGGATCACCTCGTGCAGCTCAGAGGCCGTATTGTAGGCTTCACGCGTTTCGACATATGCCCCGGCAAATACCGGGCAGGACACAGACGACACGATCAGTACAGTAATGATTCTTTTCATAATTTGTCCATGTATCAGGTACAGAAAGGCCTCCCTCCTGATTAACAGGAAGGAAAGAATGGCCGGATTTATTGTTATAAAGTGACTGCTGACGCTTTATTGTTGGTGGTTATCTCAGGGGTATTCGCGGATTGTTTTTTCCGTTTTCCAATCTCCTCAATGATGGAAGCGAAGCGCGCTTCGTTGAGTTTATAAAAAAGTCCCATAGTGATGGCGGCGATAATCGCCAGACCGCAAGGCCAGAGAAAGATAAGCTGACGCAACCCCAGCAGCGTGCCCGCGCTCTGCACGGCATGGGGAATGTAGCCAATCTGGGTCAGCATAATCCCGGGCAGGAAACCGGCGAGCGCGGCGGAGATTTTGCGCGAGAAGGTGTAGCCGGTATACACCGACCCTTCGGCACGAATGCCGGTTTTCCACTCGCCATAATCAACCGTATCCGGCACCAGCGCCCAGTTGAGGCTGTTCACAAACGCCGTGCCGAAAAAGGCCATGCAGGAAAACAGTACGAACAGCAGGGAGCTGGTTCCCCAGAAGAAGTTCAGCACGTCGCCCACTGCCCATAGCGTCAGCCCGCCCAGATAGACCGGCTTCTTGCCAAATCGCTTCACCGCGCCCGGCACCAGAAACACGCCAATCAGAATGCAGCCCATGCTGAAGAAGCCCATCCACGACAGCAGGTGCAGATCGTTCAGCACGTACTGGGTGTAATAGACCTGAATCGCCAGCTTGATGTTAAATGCGGCGAGGGTACACAGGTTGGCGATACATAGCACCAGCAGCGGCGGGTTACGAAAGATGGCGCAGAACGATTTCAGCATGCCGGGCTTATGATGATCGGGCGTGAGCTCCACGTAGCGCTCTTTCACGCCGCTATAGCACCACCACATGCAGAACAGGCCGCCGGTGACGAACACCAGCGCGGCCACCAGATAGCCCAGGGAGGGCTGGCTGACGAACAGCGCCTGAATGGGCATAAAGCCGACGGTGCAGAGCAGCAGTCCCACCGTTGCGCCACCCTGACGCCACGCCGCAAGCTGCGCGCGCTCGTTCGGGTTTTTGGTGATAGCCGGGACCATCGCGCCGTAGGCGCAGTTCATCAGGCTATAACAGAGGCCAAACATCATGAAGAGCACGGTAGCGAGAGCCGTTTTCACCGTCAGGCTAAAGTCGTTGGCCATAAACTGCGCCGTCGCGACCAGCGCCACCGGGACGGAAGCGTAAAGAATGAATGGCCGGAACTTCCCCCTCGGTCCGATGTTGCGCCGCGAGTCGAGCAACACGCCGGTCAGCATGTCGGTCAACGCGGTAAAAAACTTCGCCACCAGGAAAATGATGCCGCCATAGAACGCAGGCATACCCAGTTCGTCAGTATAAAACTTCAGCAAATACAACGTCCCGATACAGAGCATCAGGTTCGAGCCAAAATCGCCCATCCCGTAGGCGCACTTCTCTCGCAGGCTCAACTTCAGGGTTAACGGATCACTGTTATGTGTCATGGTCGATCCTCAGAGCGCCCCGCAGGGCGCTTTCTCACGTCATTTATGCCGTACGTTTGCGCAGTTCAATCTCTTCCACGATGCGCACATACATCTTCTCGTTGAGGTTGTAGAAGCAGCCCATCGCCACGATGGTGATGACCGCCAGCAGGCTCGGATAGATAAATATCAGCTGCCGCAGCCCTTCAACCGTTCCGGCGGATTGCACCACGTTGGGCACATAGCCGATTTGGGTGAGCATGATCCCCGGGAAAAAGCCCGCCAGCGCCTGCGATACCTTCCGGAAGAAGGTAAAGCCGGTGTAGACCGTCCCCTCGGAGCGCACGCCGGTGCGCCACTCGCCGTACTCCACGGTATCGGAGACCAGCGCCCAGTTCAGGCTGTTCACGAACGCGGAACCGAAGAACGCCAGGCAGGAGAACGCCACGAAGCTCACCGAGCCGCCGCCGAAGAAGTAGTTGAGCAGATCGCCCGCCACCCAAATCATCAGCCCGCTGATGTAGACCTTTTTCTTGCCAAAACGCCGCACCGCACCGGGCATCATAAAGACGCCGATAAAAATACAGCCCATGCTGCAGAAGCCCATATACGACAGCAGGATCGGGTCGTTCAGCACGTACTGCGTGTAGTAGACCTGGATGGCGAGTTTGACGTTAAAGGCGCCCAGCGTGCACAGGTTGGCGATGCACAGGATAAACAGCGGACGGTTCCCGGCGATGGCGCGAAACGACTGCAGCAGGCCCGGTTTTTGCGCCGGGTTTGCAGGCTGTGTCTCGACGTAACGCTCCGTCACGCCCTTATAGCACCACCACATGAAGAACAGCCCGAACAGCGAGAAGAGGGTTGCAGCGAAGATATACCCAAGCTGGTCGTTACCTTCTATCAGGTTCATCACTGGCACAAAGCCCACGGTACAGAGCAGCAGGCCCAGCGTGGCGCCGCCCTGACGCCAGGCGGCCAGCGACGCGCGCTCGTCCGGGTTTTTGGTAATGGCGGGCACCATCGCGCCGTAGGAGCAGTTCATCATGCTGAAGAACAGGCCGTACAGCATAAACAGCACCGTCGCCATCACCGTTTTACCGGTCATCTCAAACGGCGTGCCGACGAAGTTGGCAATTGCCAGCAGCGTCACCGGGAAGGCCGCATACAGTACGAACGGGCGGAACTTCCCTTTCGGGCCAATCTTGCGCCGGGAGTCGAGCATGATCCCGGTACCCATGTCGGTGAAGGCGGTAAAGAACTTCGCAATCAGGAAGATAATCCCGCCGTAGGTGCCCGGCAGCCCCAGCACGTCGGTGTAAAACTTCAGCAAATAGAGCGTGCCGATATCCAGCAGGATGTTAGAGCCGAGGTCGCCCATCCCGTAGGCGAGTTTTTCTTTAAACGGCAGTCGTAGGGTTGCCGGATCGGAAGTAAGTTGACTCATTATTATTCTCCGTCTGCCCGCAGGTTTCCCTGCGGGCGAGCCTTATCAGATATGACGTAAGGTGCTAAACAGATCTGCCCATTCGCTGTGCTGGCGATAGAACACCGGCGGCTTGCCGAGCGGAGCATCAACGGTGACGTCGCCGCCCTGGCAGGTTTCCCCGGTCCACGCATTGACCCAGCTGTCCTGCGGCAGATAGAGCGTCCAGTCGCGACGGCCCTCTTCATAAACCGGCGCCACCAGCAGGTCACGGCCAAACAGATACTGGTATTTCAGCGTGAAGGCGCGCGCGTCGTCCTCGTAGTGCAGGAACAGCGGGCGCATCACCGGCAGGCCGCTTTTCGCGTTCTGCGCAACCGCAGCTTTGATGTACGGCTTCAGGGTGGTGAACACGGTGGTCATGCGCGCGAAGTGGGCGATGGTTTCCGCATCGCCGTCGAACTGCCAGTTATCGCCAGGGCGGTTGCCCTCGTGGGTACGCATCATCGGCGTAAAGGCGCTGAAGTCGCACCAGCGCAGCAGCAGCTCTTTGCTGCGCTTCATCTCGAAAAGCGTCGTATAGCCGCCAATGTCGCTGTGGTGTAACCCGTGCCCGGTCATTGCCAGTGAAAGGGCCGCCGGTACGACGGACGCCAGACCGTCGTCCAGGCTCCAGTCGACGTTCTGATCGCCCGCCCACATCATCACAGAGTGCTTCTGGCTGCCGGTGTATCCCGCGCGCATAAAGAACAGGATCTCTCCGAGCTTGCCGGTCTCCTCCAGCGCTTCGTAGTTACATTTCGCCCACAGGGCAGGCCAGGCGTTATGCATGATCTCCGCGCTCACGCCGTTGTGCAGGAAGGTATCGGTTGGCAGATACTCCCCGAAATCGGCCATCCAGCCGCCGCAGCCCAGTTCAATCAGGTTCTTTTTAATCACCTCTTTGTACCAGCTGTAGGCTTCCGGGTTGGTCAGGTCGATAACGCCCGCGTAGAACTCGCCGAACTCAACGTGGTAATCCTTGCCGTCGGCATCTTTGGTCAGATAGCCGCGCTTCGACGCCTCTTCGCAGAGATCTTTATCGCTGGCGACGTACGGGTTGATATAGGAGAGGAACTGCACGCCTTCCTGTTTCCACTGCGCAATCCGCTCATCAAGCTGCGGATAGAGCGCGCTGTTCCACTTCCAGTTCCACATCACGCGTTTGCCAAAGGAGGTCATCCGGATGCCGGACCAGTCCTGCGCCCAGATGCCGTTTACCTTCACGCCGCCCTCGCGCATGGCGTCGAGCTTCTGCTGACACACCTCGGTGCCGCCCTGAATACCCAGCGTCACGCCGTCGTAAACCCAGTCCGGCAGCTCCGGTTGACGCCCCAGCAGGCCGGTCAGTTTTTCCAGCAGATCGACGTAGGTTTCCGCACATTCGAAGCGCAATGTGGCGTTATCTTCCCAGAACGCCAGCTCGTGGAAGTCCGGCGCGCTGAAGTCGAAGTTCATATAACAGCTGTTATCCACGTGGCAGTAGTACTTCTGGGTGCTCACGAAGGTGGGCTGCGGGAAGAAGGTCCAGTAGTAATCGCCGCCCGCGTTCTCTTTGCAGTCGGCCTGCCAGGTTACGTAGGTTTGCTTATTGCGGCCCACGCCCTGCTCGCTGGTCCACAGCGGGAACGGCTTGCCGCGCAGATCGAAGTACGAGAACTGCTCGCCGCAGCCGTAGATATGATCTTGTGGCTGAGCCGCCAGCCGCAGCCAGATGCGGTTATGGCCGGGAGCATCGTTTTTAAGCTTCAGCTCAAGACGACCTTCCGCATCGACGCCCACCAGCAGCGTGGCGCTCACCGCATCGCCGCGGGTAAAGCGGATCGCCCAGCCCGCGCTTTGCTGCGTGACGGTCGCGTCCGTCAGGGCAATCTTTTCGTTGAGCTTGTCTTTGATGCTGAAGTTGCCGCGAAACATCTCGATATCCGCCTCGCCTGCGCCGATCCACAGGCAAGGGGCATCATCGGTGTGGGATAAAATCAGGCGGTCCTGCCAGCGCAGGGTGAAACCACTTTCGTTATTTTTCAGGTCAATATTGTGTAGGGTACGCATAAAAACTCCGTCTTTATTATTTGGCCAGGCTATCCAGTAATCCGGCGGCTACGGCTGGGGCTAAGCCCGGCGCCAGCGGCAGGCGGGGGATCGCCAGGCAGTGCAGCAGGTGGTAAATATCCTGCTTGCCGTCCCAGACTTTGGTGGTCACTTTGTTATTGGTGTCCAGCTCCTGCCACCAGGAACCGTTTTCGTAATCCATCAGGTACTTGATGCAGTAATCCCACCATTTCTGATACCAGGCTTCGTACTGCGCCTCACCGGTGACGGTGTAGAGCGCGTAAGCCGTGCCCATCGCCTCGACGATCGGCCAGCGCACGCGTTCGCGCACGATAGGCTTACCGTCCCAGCCCACGGAGTAGACAAACCCGTCGGCCCCGTCGGGTGCCCAGGCGTCGCGGATAGTGGCGTGAAACAGGCCTTTCGCATCTTCCAGCAGCCACTCCGGCGGGGTTTCAAAGCGGGCTTCCAGCGCGGCGCGCAGGTGCAGCATCAGGCGGCCCCACTCAATCCAGTGCCCCGGCGTGCCGCCATAGGCGCGGAAGCGGTGGGCGGGGTTATCGATGTTGTAATCGCGGATCGGGTTCCAGTTCGTATCGAAATGCTCATTAACGCGATACTCCCCTTTGCGCGCCACGTCGTGAATAATCACCGAGGCGATACGCAGGGCGCGGTCGAGCCATTTCCGGTCGTGGGTCACGTCATAGACAATCAGAAAGGCTTCCACGGCGTGCATGTTGGCGTTACCGCCGCGGTAATCTTCCGTTTTGCTGAAGGCTTCGTCCCAGGACTCCAGGCACATCTGCTCCTGTTCGCTCCAGAAGTAGCGCTCAATCACCTCGATGGCGTCGTCCAGCAGCTTGCGTGCCTCGGGGTGACCGGTGGTGACGGCGCTCGCCGCGCCCAGCAGGACGAAGAAATGCTGATAGCCCTGCTTGGACGCATCAATCACGCCTTCATCGTTTACGCAGGCGTACCAGCCGCTGTGCTGTCTGTCGCGCAGCGGACCGTTCAGGGCATTAATGCCGTGCTCAACCAGGGCGTACGCGCCGGGGCGCCCCATGTTCGCCGCTACCGCATACACGTGCAGCATGCGGGCGGTGATCCACAGATGGGTGCCCATATCGCTGCGCACCTGCCCGTTATTGCCCAGCCAGCCAAAGCCGGTTGGTAAGGCGGCGTTTTTACCGAAATCGAGAATGCGGTCGGTCTCTTGTTCGAGCCAGCGGTTATGGCTCAGGGTGTTAAACCATTTCATGTTCGGGTCCTTTCTCAGCGGCGAGCCATCATTTCGTCGACGATCTCGCCCAGACGCTGCAGTTTTGGTACGGAAATATCGCGGAGCATCAGCTCCGTATCCGGCAGGCCAATCACGGATGACCAGACGGCGCGACCAGCTAAAAAGCCCGATGCCCCTGCCTGCATCGCTACGCTCACGGCGCGCGGAAATAACTTATCGTCCACGCCGGAAGAGAGGATCACCCACGGCATAGCGATGTGCTCGTTCAGCTTCTGCGAGGCCGCCAGCAGCGCCGGCTGCGTGCCTTTGCCAAACAGCGGCATCTCCACTTTGTAGAGGTCGGCACCGCTGTCACCCAACTCTTTGGCCGCGTCGATAATCGCCTGTTCTCGGTCAAACGCGGCACCGCGACGCGGCGGACGCACAACCGGCTCGATAATGCTCAACAGCCCGTTGTCGTGGCACAGCGTGTTGAACGCCTTCACCATCTCAAGACGCTGCTGCGGATCTTCATCACTGCGCCACAGTACCAGCAGCTTCAGCGCCTTGCCGCCATCGCGTTTCACCGCCTGCGCGTCAATATTCTTGTCGATCACCACGCTGTCGACCGGAATGCCGTTACCCGGGATAAACTCGTCGGCCGCCACAATCATCGCGCAGCTTTTGGCGACGGCCTGCTGCGCCACAATCTGGCGATAGCAGAACTGCTGGTCGACGAGAATGGCAGAGGCGTACGGCGACAGAATCTTCGCCGCGTTAACCTTAAAATCCGTGAGGTGCTGGTCGGTTACCGGCACCGGCGCGCCTGCCGCAGCAAACATCAGGCGCATCGCTTCGCGCTGGTCCACGGCCAGCATCGCAAAACCGCCGGAAGGTCGGGTGATATCTTTCAGGGTGTACATCGTCATTCCTCAGTCCTTTCGTATCAGTGTGATTTTTTCAGCCCGGCAGATGCGCGAACCTGTTCAAGAATGGCCGTCCAGTCTTCGCGCCCGCGCCCGGCGGCGCGTGCCTGGTTGTAAACTTCGCGGGAGGCCGCGCCCAGCGGCATCGGAACGTGGAGCTGGTTGGCCACGTCCAGGGCGATCCCCAGATCTTTATGCGCAAGGTCGATCATGAAGGCGGGTGAAAGATCCCCTTTCAGCACCTTGTTCGGCCATGAGGTGGTGAAGTGACCTTTGCCGGCTGGCGTGCCGCTCATCACCTTGAGCGCCACGTCAAAGGAGAGGCCAAGCGCTTCGCACAGTACGGCGGCCTCTGCCGACAGGGCGTTGAGGGCGATGCTCATGTAGTTATTGATGAGCTTCACGCGGATGCCCATTCCCGGCCCGCCGGCGTTAATCAGTTCATTGCCCATCGCCATTAAGACGGGGGTGGCGCGCTCAACCTGCTGCGCCGTACCGCCCGCCAGCAGAAGCAGCGTACCGGCGATGGCATGGTCAGAGGTGCGTCCGACGGGCACGTCCATCAGGCT
The DNA here is from genome assembly GCF_014103035.1 of Enterobacter sp. RHBSTW-01064. NCBI lineage: Bacteria > Pseudomonadati > Pseudomonadota > Gammaproteobacteria > Enterobacterales > Enterobacteriaceae > Enterobacter > Enterobacter sp. RHBSTW-01064. The sequence continues at coordinate 506,968 of NZ_JABXOU010000003.1, forward strand.
GAAGCCTTGCTCAGCCATGTCGCGGATCAGCGTGTCGGTTTGCAGCGGGTGAATGGTGGACATATCAATGACCAGCGCGTCGCGGGATAACCCTTCGCACACGCCGTGCTCGCCGAACAGCACGCTGCGCACCAGGTCGCCGTTTGGCAGCATGGTAATCACGAATTCGGCATCCGTTGCTGCCTGTGCGGGCGTAGCCGCCGCCCGTGCGCCGTTTTCCACCAGCGCCTGAACCGCCTGCGGGTTCACATCAAAAACGTTAAGCTGGTGGCCCTGTTTCAACAGATTCTTCGCCATGGGCGCGCCCATCTGCCCTAATCCGATAAATGCGATTGCTGACATGCCTTTCTCCTGTCACATCGTGTCAATTTTTGCGCGTTTGTGGTGTCTGTTTTTGATCGTATTTGTAATTTATAGTCAAAAAATTGACACGGGTCACTTTTTAAACATTTGGTGAAATTAAAATGAAGGCATCAGAAATCGCAGAAGGAATCACCATGACTCGCATCGTTTGTGTCGGCATAACCGTGCTGGATCGCATCTGGTATCTCGATGATTTACCTAAAGAAGGTGGGAAATATGTCGCAAAAGACTATACGGAAGTGGGCGGCGGTCCGGCGGCAACTGCGGCCGTGGCGGCGGCAAAGCTGGGCGCGGAAGTGGATTTTATTGGTCGGGTGGGGGACGACGATACCGGTAGAAGGCTGCTGGCGGAGCTGGAGTCCCTGGGGGTGAACACCCGCTACACGCGCGTGTTTAAAGATGCGCGTTCGTCACAGTCTGCGGTGCTGGTTGACGGCAGCGGGGAGCGCGTGATTGCGAACTATCCCAGCCCCGATCTCCCTGCCGCGGCAGACTGGCTGCGTGAAATCGACTTCTCGCAATGGGATATCGTGTTAGCGGACGTGCGCTGGCATGACGGCGCAAAGCAGGCTTTTACCCTTGCCAGGCAGCAGGGAGTGCCAACCCTTCTTGATGCGGATGTCACCCCGCAGGACATCGCGGATCTGGTTGCCTTAAGCGATCATGCGGCCTTCTCCGCACCGGGACTCCGGCGCTTAACGCAGCGGGAGGAAACCGAAGACGCGCTGAAAAAAGCACAAACGCTCACAAACGGACATGTTTACGTCACGCAGGGGCGTGACGGCTGCTTCTGGCTGGAAAATGACACGCTGTGCCATCAGCCCGGCTTTGAGGTCAACGTCATTGATACCACCGGGGCGGGCGACGTTTTCCACGGCGCGCTGGCGTTCAGCCTGGGGCAGCAAACGTCCTCAGCCGACGCCGTGCGTTTTGCCAGCGCCGTCGCAGCCCTTAAATGTACAAAGCCCGGCGGGCGTGCGGGTATACCCGACTGTGATCAAACCCGCTCTTTTTTGTCACTTTTTGTATAAAATGCGGGGCGTGATGGTTTTCAGAGGACAGCCCATGAGCCTTACCGAACTGACCGGCAACCCGCGTCACGATCAGCTGCTAACGTTGATTGCCGATCGCGGCTATATGAACATTGATGAACTGGCACAGCTGCTGGATGTCTCCACGCAAACCGTGCGCCGGGATATCCGCAAGCTCAGCGAGCAGGGGCTGATCACGCGTCATCACGGCGGCGCGGGCAGGGCATCCAGCGTGGTGAACACGGCATTCGAGCAGCGTGAAGTCTCGCTTACCGAAGAGAAGCGGGCCATTGCTGAGGCGATTGCGGACTATATTCCCGATGGTTCAACTATCTTTATCACCATCGGGACGACCGTGGAGCATGTTGCCCGGGCGTTGCTTAACCATAATCATCTGCGCATCATCACCAACAGCCTGCGGGTGGCGCATATTCTGTATAAGAATCCGCGCTTTGAAGTCATGGTGCCGGGTGGCACGCTGCGTCCGCATAACGGCGGCATTATCGGCCCGGCGGCCACGGCGTTCGTATCGGGATTCCGTGCGGATTACCTGGTCACCAGCGTCGGGGCGATCGAACACGACGGCGCGATGATGGAATTTGACGTCAATGAAGCCAGCGTGGTGAAAACCATGATGGCCCACTCTCGCCACATTCTGTTAGCGGCCGATCATACGAAATATCAGGCGTCTGCGGCGGTGGAAATTGGCAACGTTGCGCAGGCGACGGCGCTCTTCACCGACGAACTGCCCGGTTCGGCGCTGCAAAATCATCTCAAATCCAGCAAAGTTGAAATTGTTGAAGTGATTTCAACCGACGAACAGCAGGCAGGCTAACGCTTCTCCTGGCCCGACATTCACGTTCGGGCCATTCATTTCTTTAAGCTGAATCTCACGCATAGCCAAACCTTATCTTTCCCGCTACAGTTACTTTTCCACGGCGAAAGGAGATAAACATGCTTTATATCTTTGACTTAGGAAATGTAATCGTCGATATCGATTTTAATCGGGTGCTGGGCGCATGGAGCGATTTTAGCCGTGTACCGCTGGCGACGTTAAAGCAGAATTTTAAGATGGGAGAAACCTTCCACCAGCACGAACGCGGTGAAATCAGCGATGAAGAATTCGCAGAGCGCTTCTGCCATGAAATGGATCTGCCGTTAAGCTATGAGCAGTTTTCTCATGGCTGGCAGGCAGTCTTTGTCGCGATCCGCCCGGAAGTCACCGACATCATGCATAAACTGCGCGAGCAGGGGCATCGCGTGGTGGTGCTGTCAAATACCAACCGCCTGCATACCACGTTTTGGCCGGATGAATACCCGGAGATCCACGCGGCAGCGGATAAAATCTATCTCTCCCAGGAGATGGGCATGCGCAAGCCTGAAGCGCGTATTTATCAGGCGGTTCTGCAGGAAGAAGGATTCTCCGCGGCTGATGCGGTCTTTTTCGACGACAACGCCGATAATATAGAGGGAGCTAACCAGTTAGGTATCACGTCAATTCTGGTGACCGGAAAAGAGACGATACCGAACTATTTTGCGAAGCAGTTATGCTAAAAACCGTTCATCAAAAAGCCACGCACCATACCCGGCCGCTTCGGGCATGGCTGAAGCTGCTCTGGCACCGCATTGATGAGGACAACATGACGACGCTGGCGGGGAATCTCGCCTATGTGTCGTTGCTCTCATTGGTGCCGCTGGTGGCGGTCATCTTTGCCCTGTTTTCCGCGTTTCCGATGTTTGCAGATGTCAGCCTGCAGCTTCGCCATTTTGTTTTTGCAAACTTCATTCCGGCCACCGGCGACGTCATACAGAACTATATTGAGCAGTTTGTCGCCAACTCCAGCAAGATGACGGCGGTGGGCGCCTGCGGCCTCATCGTCACGGCGCTGCTTTTGATGTATTCCATCGACAGTGCCCTCAACACCATCTGGCGAAGCAAAAAAATCCGTCCAAAGGTTTACTCCTTTGCCGTGTACTGGATGATTTTGACCCTCGGTCCGCTGCTGGCGGGGGCGAGCCTGGCGATCAGTTCCTATCTTCTTTCTCTGCGCTGGGCGAGTGACTTAAACAGCGTGATTGATAACGTTCTGCGCATCTTCCCGCTCATTTTATCGTGGCTCTCGTTCTGGCTGCTTTACAGCGTGGTACCGACGACGCGCGTACCTAACCGTGATGCCATCGTTGGGGCGCTGGTCGCAGCCGTGCTCTTCGAACTGGGCAAGAAAGGTTTCGCGCTTTACATCACCATGTTCCCGTCTTATCAGCTGATTTACGGCGTGCTGGCGGTGATCCCCATTTTGTTTGTCTGGGTCTATTGGACCTGGTGTATCGTCTTGCTTGGTGCTGAAATAACTGTCACTCTCGGAATATACCGCGAACTTAAAAAAGCAGCAGAAGCTGAAAAACAACAAGAAGCAGACCAACCATGATTGCATTGATACAGCGCGTAACCCGTGCCAGCGTCACCGTGGAGGATGAGGTGACGGGTGAAATCGGCCCAGGACTTTTAGTGTTGTTAGGTGTCGAAAAGGATGATGACGAACAAAAAGCCAACCGCCTGTGCGAGCGCGTGCTGGGCTACCGCATCTTTAGCGATGCGGAAGGCAAGATGAACCTCAACGTCCAGCAGGCGGGTGGAAGCGTGCTGGTGGTTTCCCAGTTTACGTTGGCCGCAGATACCGAACGTGGCATGCGGCCTGGTTTTTCTAAAGGTGCTGCGCCAGAACGCGCAGAAGCCCTTTACGAGTACTTTGTTGAGCGCTGCCGTCAGCAGAAAATGAATACGCAAACCGGACGATTCGCTGCAGATATGCAGGTATCGCTGGTGAACGATGGCCCCGTCACATTCTGGCTCCAGGTATGAGCCAACTGGCGGCGTGGCCGCGGGTAACCAGAGAGAGTACAGCTATGTATCACCTTCGAGTACCGCAAACGGAAGAAGAGTTAGAGGTCTACTACCATTTCCGCTGGGAAATGCTGCGCAAACCCTTACATCAACCTAAAGGGTCTGAACGCGACGCCTGGGATGCGATGGCGCACCATCAAATGGTGGTGGATGAAGAGGGTAACCTCGTCGCCGTTGGGCGACTGTATATCAATGCCGACAATGAAGCCTCCATTCGCTTTATGGCGGTTCACCCGTCAGTGCAGGATAAAGGGCTCGGTACCCTGATGGCGATGACGCTGGAGTCCGTCGCCCGTCAGGAAGGCGTTAAGCGCGTCACCTGTAGCGCCCGTGAAGACGCCGTCGAGTTCTTTGCCAAGCTCGGTTTTGTTAACCAGGGCGAAATTACTGCCCCGCAGACCACGCCGATTCGCCACTTTTTGATGATCAAACCCATCGCCACGCTGGATGACATTCTGCATCGTGCGGACTGGTGCGGTCAGCTGCAGCAGGCGTGGTATGAGCACATTCCGCTCAGTGAAAAAATGGGTGTTCGTATTCAGCAGTACACAGGGCAGAAATTCATTACCACCATGCCGGAGATCGGCAACCAAAACCCGCACCATACCCTTTTTGCAGGTAGTCTCTTCTCGCTGGCGACCCTTACCGGCTGGGGGCTCATCTGGCTAATGCTGCGCGAGCGTCATCTGGGCGGCACCATTATTCTTGCTGATGCACATATTCGCTACAGCGCCCCTATCAGCGGCAAGCCGAGCGCGGTGGCCGATCTCGGTGCGCTGGGTGGCGATCTTGACCGTCTGGCGCGAGGCCGCAAAGCGCGCGTACAGATGCAGGTTGAGCTGTTTGGCGATGAAACGGCGGGCGCGGTGTTTGAGGGAACGTATATCGTCCTTCCTGCGAAGCCCTACGGCGCGTATGAAGAGGGTGGGAACGAGGAGGAGTAACGGTCATCTGGAAAGCGGCTCGCAAATACACAACGTAGCAGGAAGTACCATTCGCTTTATTCAGCGTATCCCTTTAACGTAATTAGCCAGGGGTACGTCATTGACGTACATTGAGCATTTGTTACTATAAGCCAATGGCGTATGATTAATGCTATTCATTGAAACGGATATTTTCACAGAAGACGTCAAAACGTTACTGGATGACGACGAATATCATAGGTTCCAGATATTCCTGGCTACGCAACCGGAGTACGGCGATCTTATCCAAAATACGGGAGGCCTGCGAAAGATTCGCTGGCTTGCTGGCGGTAAGGGGAAGCGTGGTGGAGTCAGAGTCATCTATTTTCATCGTACGCGTGAGTTTGAAATCAGGTTGCTGCTCATCTATCGCAAAGGGATCAAAGATGACCTCTCCGCGAGTGAGAAAGCCATTCTGAAAAAGATGATTGAGAGGTGGTAAATGGATAAGGCGCTGTTTGAGCGGTTAACCCAAAGCATGGCGCAAATGAACGAAATTGCCGAGGGCAAACGTGAGCCATCGCGCACCTTTCAAATCGATGCGATGAAAATTAAAGAAATCCGTCAGGCATCCGGTCTCTCACAGAGTAAATTCGCGAATCTCATCTCTGTCAGTGTTGATACGTTGCGTAACTGGGAACAGGGCAGACGTTCGCCTACAGGCCCGGCTAAAGCGCTGCTGCGGGCTATTGCCAACGATCCTCAGCATGTTATCCCTGCACTTTCGCAGTAATTAGCCCGGTAGCAAAGAGGCTGACCGGGCTAAATGGGGAGATTACTCCCCCTCACCCGGGAACAGGAACGGGTTGATCGAGCTACGGGCAAAGCCCTCCTGCTCCATCTTCGCGTCCAGAATCAGCGAGGCGAGATCGTCGGCCACCGCTTCGACTTTCGGGTCTTTTTCCTGATACAGAATCTTCAGGTAGGTTCCGCAGTCGCCGCAGCTTTCCGCTTTCACTGCCGCTTCTTCATTTTCCAGCGACCAGTAGTTCAGATCGCGGGTCTGCTCGCAGTTACTGCACTTGATGCGCACCACGTGCCACTCGGTTTCACACAGGTTGCAGTGCAGGTAGCGCAGCCCCTGCGTGGTGCCGATTTGCACCATGCTGGAGACCGGCATTGAGCCGCAGACCGGGCAGAACTGACGCGCTTCACCGTATTCGGCGCGGGCTTTGCCCGGGATCAGGCTTGCCATTTGCGCCCAGTAGAGCGACAGCGCGGCCCAGATAAACGGCGCTTTATCACTGCTGACCAAAGAGAAGTCAGAGGCAAACAGCGCGCTCGCCATCTCTTCCAGCTCCAGGTCAGAGGCTTTTTCCAGATTCTCGATAACCGCCAGCGCGGTACCGCTCATCTCCGGCTTCAGCTCGGCAATCAGCGAATGCAGCAGCTTTTGCCAGTGCTTGTCGCGCGGGAGGACGTGAATGTCCAGCGGCGGCTTGCCCTGCGCGTTGGCTTCTTTGATGCGCGCGGTCAGATCCATTTGCAGCGGGTGGTCGTACAGCACCACTTCCTGCGCGTGGGCAACCAGCGCGGCAAAGCGCAGAAAATCGCCCAGCGGGTTGTTCTCTGCCAGCTCGCGCAGACGCTCTGCGCGGCGGTTGTAGAGGTTCTTGAGTCTGGGGAATAACAACGGCGGAATATAATCCGCCGTGCGTTTCTCGCTCGACCCCAGCTCATCTTGCGGGATTATGCGAATACTCATTCAGATGACTTTTCCTGTTTCTGGCGGACTTCACGGTACCAGCGCGGGTGATGTTTCTTCGCCCACGTACTGGTTACCCATCCTTCCACCATCGCGGTAATGGTGCCTTTCACCCAAAGGGCGGCGTAGATATGCACCATGATAACCACAATTAACGCCACTGCGGCAAATGAATGCAGCATCAGCGCGAATCGGATCACCGGGATTGAGAAAGCAGGCGCAAAGTACGGACGCCAGATGATCACGCCGCTCACCAGCAACAGGACCAGGAAGATAATCGCCGCCCAGAATACGCATTTCTGGCCGAAGTTATAACGCCCGGTATCACCTACTTCCTCGTTGACGACGATCTTACGAATATTCTTCGCCCAAAAGATATCATCCCGATTGATTAGGTTATGGTGCCAGTAGCGGAAAAACATGATGATAAACGAGGCAAACATCACCACACCCACAAACGGGTGAAGGATGCGCGCCAGCTGCGGCGTGCCCAGTACCTGCATCAGCCAGTTGAAGGACGGGAAGAAGAACCCCAGCCCGCTTATCGCCGCCAGCATGAAGCAGAAGGCGGTGACCCAGTGGTTGATGCGTTCCGGCGCGGTGTAGCGCACGATGGTGTCACGTTTTCTCATTTGCGCACCTCGTCTTTCTCTTCATGCAGGTTGTCGTCTTCCTCTTCCGCACGGTTCGGACCAACGCCGACGTAGTGGAAGATGCTCGCTGCGAAGGTGGCAGCAAAACCGACCGCTGCCAGCGGTTTCCAGATGCCTTTCCAGAACTTCACGGTGGCGCTGATTTCCGGGTTCTCCGGCAGGCCGTGATACAGGTTCGGCTTGTCGGCGTGGTGCAGCACGTACATCACGTGCGTACCGCCAACCCCGGCCGGATCGTACAGGCCCGCGTTGTCGTAACCACGGGTTTTCAGCTCGCCCACGCGCTCTGCCGCCAGCGTTTTCATATCCTCTTTGGAGCCAAAGTGGATAGCGCCGGTTGGGCAGGTCTTCACGCACGCTGGCTCCTGGCCGACGGTGACGCGGTCAACGCACAGCGTGCATTTGTAGACGCGGTTGTCTTCCGGGTTCAGGCGCGGTACGTCGAACGGACAGCCCGCGATGCAGTAGCCGCAGCCGATGCACTGTTCGGACTGGAAGTCGACGATGCCGTTAGCATACTGAATGATAGCCCCTTCTGACGGACATGCCTTCAGGCAGCCCGGATCCGCACAGTGCATACAGCCGTCTTTGCGGATAAGCCATTCCAGCTTGTCGTTCTGCTCCACTTCCGAGAAACGCATCACCGTCCAGGACTTGGCGGTCAGGTCCGCCGGGTTGTCGTACACCCCGACGTTGTGACCCACTTCGTCACGCAGATCGTTCCACTCCGAGCACGCCACCTGACAGGCTTTACAGCCGATACAGGTGGTCACGTCGATAAGCTTCGCCACTTCCTGCTGGTGGTCCCGCGCCTGAGGCGCGGGCGTGAAACTGTTTGTCGCGGAACGACGGATAATGTCTTGAGATTGATAAGCCATAAGTCGTCTCCGTTACACCTTTTCCACGTTCACGAGGAAGGCCTTAAACTCCGGCGTCTGCGTGTTCGCATCGCCGACGAACGGCGTCAGGGTGTTCGCAATGAACCCTTTCTTCGCCACGCCCTCATAACCCCAGTGGATCGGGATACCGATGGTGTCCACCTGCTGTCCGTGAACGTTCAGCGTGCGAATACGCTTGGTCACCACCGCCTTGGCTTTGATATAGCCGCGGTTAGAGGAGACCTTCACGGTATCGCCATGGGCGATGCCGAGCTTGCCCGCCAGCTTCTCGCCGATCTCCACAAACTGTTCCGGCTGCGCGATGGCGTTAAGCAGCGCGTGCTTGGTCCAGTAGTGGAAGTGCTCGGTCAGACGGTAGGTGGTGCCCACGTACGGGAACTTGTCCTTTTTACCCAGCGCGTCGAAATCGCCCTTAAAGATACGGGCTGCCGGGTTAGAGACCACGTTCGGGTGCAGCGGGTTGGTGCCCAGCGGCGTCTCAAACGGCTCGTAGTGTTCGGGGAACGGACCTTCCGCCATCTTATCGATAGCAAACAGGCGTCCCATCCCTTCTGGCTGCATGATAAACGGCCCAACGTCACTGCCTGGTGCGGCAGTGCTGTAGTCCGGAATATCCACGCCGCCCCACTTCGCGCCGTCCCACTTCAGAAGCTGACGCTTCGGATCCCACGGGTTGCCCTGCGGGTCAGCGGATGCGCGGTTATAGAGGATGCGGCGGTTGAGCGGCCATGCCCATGCCCAGCCCAGCGTATTGCCGAGGCCCGACGGGTCGGCGTTATCGCGGTTAGCCATCTGGTTGCCTTTCGGCGTCCAGCTACCGGCAAAGATCCAACAGCCGCTGGAGGTAGTGCCGTCATCGCGCAGGTGTGCGAAGGTGCTGAGCTGATCGCCTTTCTTCGCCAGCACGGTACCGGTGGCAGGGTCGATAACGTCCGCCAGCGCCTTACCGTTGCTCTCCATCGCCACTTCTTCTGGGGCTGGGTTTTCCGGCGTCGAGTAGTTCCAGCTCATGTTCAGCACCGGTTCCGGGTTCGCGCCGCCTTCTGCCGCATACATCTTACGCAGGCGTAAGAAGATACCGGCCAGGATCTCGCCGTCGTTCATGGCGATGCCCGGGGCGTCCGCGCCTTTCCAGTGCCACTGCAGCCAGCGTCCGGAGTTGACGATAGAACCGTTCTCTTCCGCGAAGCAGGTCGACGGCAGACGGAACACTTCGGTCTGAATCTTCGATGGATCGACGTCGTTCGATTCACCGTGGTTCTGCCAGAAGGTCGAGGTCTCGGTATTGAGCGGGTCAATCGTCACCAGGAACTTCAGCTTCGACAGAGACTCAACAACCTTGTTCTTGTTCGGGAACGAGGCAACCGGGTTAAAGCCCTGGCAGATATAGCCGTTGACCTGGCCCTGGTGCATCATCTCGAAGTACTGGAGGACGTCGTAACCTTTGTCCCACTTCGGCAGCCAGTCAAAACCCCAGCTGTTTTCCGCCGTCGCCTTGTCGCCGTAGAAGGCTTTCATCAGCGAGACGAAGAACTTCGGATAATTGCCCCAGTAGTTCACCTGGCCTTCGAGCAGCGGTTTTGGCGTGCTGGCCGTTAGGTAGGTTTGCAGGTCAGGCTGTTTCTCGCTTGGCAGGTTCATGTAACCCGTCAGGCTTTGAGACAGCAGGCCGAGGTCGGTCAGACCCTGAATGTTAGAGTGGCCGCGCAGGGCATTCACGCCGCCGCCTGCCATCCCCATGTTGCCGAGCAAGAGCTGAACCATCGCCATGGTACGGATGTTCTGTGCACCGATGGAGTGCTGCGTCCAGCCAAGTGCATACAGGAACGACGCGGTTTTGTCTTTCGCGCTGGTTTCGGCGATAAGCTCGCACACCTTCAGGAAGTCCGCCTTCGGCGTACCGCAGATGTTTTCGACAACTTCCGGCGTGTAGCGGGAAACGTGTTCTTTCAGCAGGTTCCACACGCAGCGCGGGTGTTGCAGGGTGGTGTCGCGCTTCGCAAAGCCTTTCTCGTCCAGCTCGTAGTTCCAGCTGGTTTTGTCGTATTTGCGTTTCTCGGCATCGTAACCGCTGAACAGGCCATCTTCGAAGTGGTAATCCTCACGCACGATCAGGCTGGCGTTGGTATAGGCTTCGGTGTATTCGCGGTTATATTTTTCGTTGGTCATCAGGTACAGCAATACGCCTGACAGGAAAGTGATGTCAGTACCTGAACGAATAGGGGTGTAGAAATCCGCCACTGACGCAGTACGCGTAAAGCGGGGATCGATCACAATCAGTTTCGCACCGTTGTGGATTTTGGCTTCCATCGCCCAGCGGAACCCGACAGGGTGCGCTTCAGCGGCGTTACCGCCCATCACCACAATGAGGTTGGCGTTCTTGATGTCGACCCAGTGGTTGGTCATCGCACCGCGACCAAATGTTGGAGCAAGACTTGCTACCGTTGGTCCGTGTCAGACACGCGCCTGGTTGTCGACCGCGAGCATACCGAGTGCGCGCGTAAATTTCTGGGTTAAATAACCGGTTTCGTTGCTGGAAGCAGAGGCACACAGCATCCCGGTGGAAAGCCAGCGGTTGACCGTGACGCCGTCGGCGTTCTTCTCGACAAAGTTGGCATCGCGGTCTTCTTTAATATGTTTTGCGATGCGGTCGAACGCCTCTTCCCAGCTGATTTGCTGCCACTTGTCTGAGCCTGGCGCGCGGTATTCCGGGAATTTCAGGCGGCTTTCGGAGTGGATAAAGTCCACCAGACCAGCCCCTTTCGGGCACAACGCTCCACGGTTGACCGGATGGTCCGGGTCGCCTTCGATGTGGAAGATAGACGCTTTGGCATTTTTTGCACCGTCGCCGAGGCTATACATCAACAGCCCACAGCCGACGGAGCAGTACGTACAGGTATTACGGGTTTCACGGGTCCGCAGCAGTTTATACTGCCGCGTTTCCGCCAGCGCTACGCCGGGCGCGAAGCCCAGTGCCGCTGCCGTTGTGCCTGCCATACCGCCAGCGCAGATCTTAAAGAACTGCCTTCTGCTGACCTGCATGGGTCACTCCTTGTTTCGACATTGCTTACATATGTAGTTTTAACTTCGCGGTTGAGAATTGACCGCAAAGGAGAAAAATTTGCGTTAATCCCTCAATTCCACGAGGGATATCATCAGAATACCACAATGTCGGTACGACTGTTCCAATGGCGTTAAAACAAAGTGAACGTATTATCACCCTGTTGACTATAAAGTGTGATATTAATCACATTATTAACCCCGCATGTTAAAGGGGTGTAGCATGCGTTTTGTTGCACCTCTCACAAGTGAGTAGGTAAACTTGATGCTGAAAAGTTGATCCATACTATGCGTAAGCCCTGTTGTTTGTGATGCAATAGCAGGCTCACCTCCGTGGTTGTTCAGGAATACCGTCGTGTCTAAACAAAACCGTGTTACCCACCCGTCACCCCTGCCTGCGGGCGTTGTGGAACGGGTGGTACACAGACCGCCCCACATTACCCATGCCACGCCCGATTTTCTGGCGGAAGAGGTGCCCGTTGCGCTCGTTTACAACGGTATCTCGCACGTGGTGATGATGGCTTCGCCGAAAGATCTTGAGCTGTTCGCCATCGGTTTTTCCCTCTCGGAAGGCATCATCGACCATCCGCAGGAGATCTACGGCATGGACGTGGTGAAGGCGTGTAACGGCCTTGAAGTGCAAATCGAGCTTTCCAGCCGCCGCTTTATGGGGTTAAAAGAGCGTCGACGCGCGCTGGCCGGACGCACCGGCTGCGGCGTGTGTGGTGTTGAGCAGCTCAACGATATCGGCAAGCCCGTTACGCCACTGCCGTTTACCCAGACGTTTAACCTCGCCAACCTCGATAAGGCACTGGAACACCTCAACGATGTACAGCCCATCGGTCAGCTGAGCGGCTGTACGCACGCGGCGGCGTGGGTTCTGCCATCGGGCGACATTATCGGTGGTCACGAAGACGTGGGCCGCCACGTGGCGCTGGATAAGTTGCTCGGTCGCCGCGCGCGTGAAAGTGACGTCTGGCAGCAGGGGGCAGCGCTCGTTTCCAGCCGCGCCAGCTACGAGATGGTGCAGAAAGCCGCCATGTGCGGCGTGGAAATTCTGTTTGCGGTCTCAGCGGCAACGACGCTGGCGGTGGAAGTGGCAGAGCGCTGCAACCTGACGCTGGTGGGGTTCTGCAAGCCTGGAAGGGCGACGATTTACACGCACTCACAGCGACTAATTGTTGATCAGTAATTTTGAAAGAGAATAGCAAATCCTTCCGCTTTTAGTTGATCGGGATGAGGTCTAGTATTTATCTCATCAAGGCACGGTGCCTTACCTAAACAACTTAATGAAAGGGTTTATCTCATGAAAAGCATCAAAACTTTTGTCGCTGTAATCGCTCTGGCTGCTTCTTTCGGTTCTTTCGCTGCGCAGACAGTAACCGCTTCCGCCTCTACGCTGGACGGTGCAGAAGCAAAAATTGCTGCACAGGCTCAGGAAGCAGGTGCATCATCGTACAAAATTACCCAGGCATTCACCGGTAACCGCGTACACATGACCGCTGAACTGAATAAATAGGTCTTGTAGCCACTGTCCCTTGCTCTTCGGAGCAGGGACAGGTTGTTCTTCTGCTCCCTTCTGATTTCTCCTCCCTGCCAAAACAGTCATATCCTCCTGGATAATCCTGATTAACAAAATAAATAAAAGTAAAAATCCTGTTTCTGATGTAACTTTTGTTTAAAAAACAATAATCTTATAAATAAGTCAAATGAATGGTCTGGCCAGTTGATTTCATATATTCCTTTAGTGAATGATTTTGGTGGCTGCAATCTTTATTTTGAAGGTTTACATATATAATAATTATTATTGATCTTGAGATTTAAGGAATTCCTCAGGCGCTAATCCTAAAAGATTTTTGGGCTATTGATCTGAACTATCTGTAATGCTATTTTCCAAAATAATGCTTTGTAGCACTCCCTCAGGCCAAATATTAATTATTTGGCATATTTTGTATTTCACTTTTATAAGGAAATTAAATGAACGCGATGTTCAAAAAAGGAATGCTGGCGTCCGCGCTGGCTGTCGTGGCGTCCTCTGCTATGGCCGCTTCAAGTGTTGATATTCAGGTGACCGGTAAAATCGTTCCCGCTTCCTGTACGCCTGCATTTATTAGCGGTGGTGGTATTGCTGATTATGGCACGATAAGTGTGTCTTCACTGAATTCCACGTCGGCTACACCTTTGGCAGATGTGAAAATTATTCCTATTTCTATTACCTGCGAAGAGCCCACGCGCATTGCAGTAACGTTTAATGATGCCCATGCGGACTCAGGACCAACTCAAGTTTTGCCGACCAATTTTATTGATACGGAATTTGGCAGAGAGGCGTACCAAACCGCAGGGCTGGGTATGTACAATGGTAAGAAAATTGGTGCCTATTCATTAGCGATTCAGATGACGAAAGGCGCTGTCACGAACGACGCTGGCGATGAACTGTATCCTACCGCATCGCGCGATAACGGAACAACGTGGGCAACCACAGGCGGAGAGCGCTATTTAAAAGTTAGCACAGACAAAAGCGAATTATATTCCTTCAGTGACACCTTGGGCGGCACGCCTGTCGCACAAACCAACGTTAACTTTAACGTAGGTGTCGCCGCGATGATTAACCCAACTAACGATTTAAATATCACGGATGAAGCCACGCTTGACGGCTTAACCAACGTTGAGTTGGTTTATCTGTAATCGCTCCTCACGCATTTTGAAATACCTGACACCTCACTCCGGTGGGGTGTCATTTATCGATATTAATGGACTAATATTATGCTGCTTTTCAAGAGAACGCTGATCTGTGCCTGCCTGCTGGCCTCATTCAACGGTATGGCTGCCGGGATGGTGCCGGATACCTCGCTGCTTATTGTCAATGAAGACAAGCAGGGAGCCAGCATGGATGTCAAAAACACCGATGCTGAAGCACAGCTGCTGTACACCAAAATTATAGATCTCCCGGATGACCCAAAACCTGGCCTGATTGCCACGCAGCCGGTTGTGCGAGTAGATGCGGGTAAAACCCAGCGCGTACGCTTTGTCCTGAAAAGCAGCGCTGAGCCGCTGAAGGTGGAACATTTCAAGCGCGTTATTTTTACCGCCATCCCGCAGCGTGAAAAAAACAAAGTTAAAGTGGTGTTTAGCCAAAATCTTCCCGTCATTATTCACCCGGCAGGTCTGGCGGTAAATATTGAGCCCTGGAAGGCCCTCACCTGGCAGATTAACAATGGCAACGTGACGGTGGAGAACACTACGCCTTATGTGGTCCGCATGGAGCAAAAGGTAAAATTAATGGCGTCGGGTACGGTCGCGAAATTGAATAAGACTTATATTCTTCCTGGCGAAAAAATGACGGCCAGCGCGTCAGCCAAAATATCAGCATCCGAAAAACAAATCGAAATCTATCCGGCAACGCGCTATGGCTATAAGGCAAGTAGTTATATTGCCGACCTTAAGCAATAAAATCACTTAACGGTACATGGAGTAGTTATGTTAAACGGTTCCTGTAAAAAGGGAATGCTCGTGTTTTGCCTTAGCGCGTTGGCATTTAATATTCGGGCTGAAATCTCCTCTACGGCAAATGAATCAATGGAGCTGGCGCGAGCCATATTTGATGGTGATGCGTTAAAAAATAACGGGCTTGATCCGGCCATTGCGGATTACTATTCCCTTGCTCCCCGTTTTACCCCTGGCTACCATAATGTGACGGTTAATATTAACGGTAAGCCGCGCAATATTATGCCGGTGAAATTTGATGAAGAAGGAACGCCCTGTATTGATAAAGAGTTTCTGGAAAACGCGGGTCTGATTAAACAGATTAAAAGAGGGGCCTGCCCGAAGATTCATCAATACTGGTCCGGGTCAACGATTCAGACATCACCAGATATTGAAGAAATATCGGTGGTCGTTCCGCCGGAAGCGGTAGACCCTGATTACGGCCGCCAGTTCGCAGAGGTAAGCGGCGGACGTGCAGCCATGCTGAATTACTCCATGTTCGGCACCCATAATCAATATGATGGTGACAACGCCGACCGTTTCCAGTCGACCTTTGAAATGGGCTTTAACGCCGGCGACTGGATTGTACGCAGCACGCAGTTTATTAGCGACGGCAGCGATCAGGGTTTTGACGTCGAGTCTCTCTACACCTATGCCCAACGTACCTTTACCGATTACGGCGTCATGGTGCAGGGCGGTCAGATTAACGTCGCCAACAGCCGCTTCAGTATCCCGAGTATTTACGGGGTCCAGATGATGCCGGATACCGCACTCGCTTCCCAGACGGGTACAGGTGTCGAAGTCAGCGGTATTGCCCGTAATCCGCAGGCGCGCGTCGATATCCGCCAGGGCGGACAGCTCATCTACTCCACGTTGGTTCCCGCCGGGCCGTTTAACTTAGATGATGTGCCGCTGGCTAATCTTAATACCGACCTTAACGTAACCGTCACTGAGACTGACGGCAGCGAAAACCGGTTCACCGTCTCGGCAAGTACGTTCCGCAGTAATCATGTGGGGCGCGCACCGGGCTTTACGCTGGCTGCGGGTCGTGTGGAAGATATGGATTCGCGGTTCGAAAACCCGTGGGTAGTTTCAGCCAACAACGGCTGGTCTCTCAACAAGCGGATGAATTTCCTCGCCGGCATGGTCATGGCGGATAACCACTATTACGGCTTCTCCGGCAACCTGGATACCGTGCCCATGCAGAACCTGTATGCCTCGCTGGGTTTTCTGGCGTCAATCGACAACCAGACGCAAACCGACGGCAACAAAACGACGCTGGATTTAGGGTATGCCCTGCCATGGGGCATTGGACTTTCACTGGGCGGCAGCTACGGCACCCCTGATTATCGCGAGATGACGGAACTCTACGGTGACGATGACGATATGTCGCAAACCAAATACGACTCTACCGTCGGCATCAACTGGTCAAACGCGACGCTCGGCCGCTTCTCTCTAAGCTATTACCGCAATGAGAGCTGGAACAGCGAATACGACAGCCGCCGGTTTATCTCGTCGTGGTCACAAACCTTTAAATACTTCAACGTGAGCGTGAACTGGGAGTCGGATGTCAGCCGAAACGACAGTAGCGATAACGACCAGTTTTACGTCAACGTGTCGATCCCGCTGGGGCGGTCCGGGGTGACGACCAGCTCCTGGTATCGCGAGAGTGAAGGTAAGAGCTCCTACGGCACGCGGGCGATGGGCTCGCTCAACGCTGAGAACCAGTACATGGTTGGGGTCACTCAGGACCAGGATGAAAACACCACCAGTTGGGATAGTTCGTTGAACAGTAATCTGCATTACACCAACCTGGCGTTGGCCGCAGGGGGAGATAACGACAACAATACCAACTACTCTGCATCGTTAAGCGGTGGCATTGTCGCCCACAGCGACGGGGTGACCTTCTCGCCTTACCGCGTTAGCGATACCTATGCCATTGCCAGACTGGATAAACCGGTGGCCGGTATCGAGATTGACACCACGCGCGGCGCGGTATGGACGGACAAATGGGGCCGGGCAATTATTCCTGCGCTGACGCCGTTCCGTGAAAGCTCGATTGAGATCAACACGGAAAGTCTGCCAGGCAATCTGGACGTGAGAAACGGTCGAACGGCGATCAAAGCGTCTCACGGCGCCGTGGCGAAGTGGGAGTTTGCGACGTTAAGCCAGCGCCGCGTGCTGCTCAATATTCAACGTGCGGACGGCACGCCGCTGCCGGAAGGGGTCTCGATTGTAGACGCCGCAGGGGAGTATGTGACGAGCGCACCCGAAGATGGCGTGATCTTCCTGAACGATATCTCCGCCAGCCAGCAGCTGTATGCGAAGCTGGATGAAGGGCGTTGCAAGCTGACGTATACCCTGCCAGAGGCGGAACCAAATAAATTCTATGAAGAGGTGACAGGGAAATGTCTCTGAACAACGTTCGTCAATACGCGCTGATGCTTGTGTTGCTCTGCGGCGCATCGGGCCTTCCGGGGATGGCGAAGGCCGCTGAGGAAGACTGTGACATGATGTCGGCTGTGAAGAAAGTCGATTACGGGCGCTACCGTAAGGAGGATATGCGGAAGGCCTCCACTGAGCATGTGGGTAAGGTCTATAACGGTTATGCCTCGGTCACGCGCGAGTTTCAGGTTTCCGTCCTGTGCCCCGATGCGCGCAAAATGCGCATTTCCGTTGACGGTGCTGCCCGACAGAACATGGCGTATCGCTTTACGGACAGCGGCGCAATGAAAATCGAATTCAGGAATGGGCGCGTTGACGGGAGTCCGGTGCAACTGGCTGCGGTCGATATTGGTGCGGTTGCCGTTCAGGGTGGCGCATCACAGGTTACGCTGAAGCCTGAAAAAGCCCTGGCTGCGGTTAACGGCACGGAAGTGGTGGGCGAGCAGTTTACCGCCACCATGATGATTACGACCTATCTTTCTGACGAAGCATTTGGTGTTACCAACACCACGGATTTTAACGAGATGCTTACTCTTAACCTCGATACACTTCCTGCGCGATAACCTCTATGATGCCCGACAGACCTGTTCTGTCGGGCATTCTTCTTAGTGGAGTCCCGCCAGACGCAGCAGCGCCGTTACCACCGCTGCCGCTACGATCACCACAATTAAAGGCATCTTCCGCCAGGCCAGAAACACCGCAAACGCCACGCCCAGCACCCGCGCCATCCCGGCGAAATGTTCCCCTTCATAAAACGTGGTCGCCAGCGCCACCGAAAACAGCAACACCGTTGCCGCATCGGAAAGCAGGGCCTGTGATCGCTCGGAAAGCGCCAGCCGGTTGCCCAGTTTTGCCCCGCCGAGGCGCATCAAATACGTTCCCAGAGAAAGAACGGCGATGCCGAGAACAAAGACCGTCATGTTTCCCATTATTTTTTCCTCGCGGCAAGGCCGAGTAAAGAGAGCAGCACCGGCAGGCCCACCGGGGCAAACGGCACGGCGGCCAGCGACAATACGGCACCGCTGCAGGCGCGGATTAGCGTGGTGCGGTTTTTAAAAGCAGGCACCACTAACGCCAGCAAAATGGCGGGAAATACCGCATCCAGCCCAATGGTTTCCGGGTCTGGCAACAGTTTGCCGACCATGGCACCCAGCAGCGCGCCCAGCGGCCAGATGATTGCCACGCCCAAACCGCACAGCCAGTAGGCCGCTTTACGCTGTTCTGGGGTTTTCTGCGACAGGCCAAAGACCACGCTTTCATCGTTCATGATGTGGCAGCCCAAAAAGCTCAGGCCGCGTTTGCCCACCAGTTCCCGCACCGTCACGCCAAATGGCACGTGGCGGGCGTTCACCAGTAATCCGGCTGCCGCTGCGGCCAGCGGGTTCCCACCGCTCGCCACGATGCCGATAAACATAAATTCCGATGCGCCCGCCAGCACGGTAAGGGAGAGCACAAACGGCACCCACAGCGGGAAACCGTAGGCCATCGCCAGCGAGCCGTAGGACATCCCGACCACGCCCACCGCGAGGCAAACCAGGATGATTGCTTTGATCGTGTCGCCTTTCAGGCAGGAGAGATGATGCTTCATACAATTTTAGCCATATCGAACGTGTATCCATTATAATGAACGCAACAGAGACGTTTTTCAAGACGAACGATTCGTTCGATTTATAGAACAAAAAGGGCCGTTTTATGACGCAGCCAATCAGCGTGATCGCCAAAAGCCTGGTGCGAGAACGCCTGCGAACCGGGCTTTCACTGGCGGAAATTGCCCGTCGTGCCGGAATAGCAAAGTCCACGCTTTCTCAGCTGGAGTCCGGTAACGGTAACCCGAGCCTGGAGACGCTGTGGTCGCTTTGCGTGGCGCTGGATATCCCTTTCGCCCGCCTGCTGGAACCACAGCAGACGACAACACAGGTCATCCGCCGTGGAGAGGGAACGAAGGTCGTTGCCGGGCAGGCTAACTACGAAGCTATTTTGCTGGCGGCGTGTCCGCCGGGCGCGCGGCGCGACATCTATCTGCTGCTCACCCAGCCGGGCGCAGACCGTATATCCCAGCCGCATCCGCCGGGGTCCGTTGAACATATTATTGTGACGCAGGGGCGCGCGTTAGTCGGCCTGATCGACGCAGCGGAAGAGCTCGGCCCGGGGGATTACATCTGTTATCCCGCCGATCTGCCGCATATCTTTAAGGCGCTGGAGCCGGATACGCACGCGCTACTGGTGGCGGAACAGAACTAACAGAGATACGGAAACTCATGTCGCTTAAAGCCATTGCCAAAGAACTGGGGCTGTCAGTCACCACCGTCAGCCGCGCACTCAACGGATATGACGACGTCTCCGCCGAGACGCGCGCCCGCGTGGAAGCAGAGGCTCAGCGCCGTGGCTACCGACCTAACACCTTCGCCCGCCGCCTCAAGATGGGCAAAATCGACGCCGTCGGGCTGGTGTTCCCCGTGCATCCCGTTCCGCTCAATAATAGCGTTTTTATGGACATGGTCGGCGAAATTAGCCACGAACTGGCGCGACATGAAATCGATTTACTGCTGATTGCCGATGATGATTTGGCCGATAAGCACAGCTACATGCGCATGGTGCAGAGCCGCCGCGTGGATGCGCTGATCGTAGCGCACACGCTGGACCACGATCCGCGTCTTGAGCAGCTGCAGGCCGCCGGTTTTCCTTTCCTGGCGCTCGGGCGTAGCCACCTCCCGCAGCCGTACGCGTGGTTTGACTTCGACAACTACGCCGGTACGCATCAGGCTACCCGCTGGCTGATCGAGAAAGGCCATCAGCGCATCGCGCTGCTGGGCGAAAGCAACAATCAGGCGTTTATTACCCAGCGTCGTCAGGGCTTTCTCGATGCCCTGCGAGAAGCCGGGCTTTCCAGTGAATGGCTGCGCGCCATGCCGCCGTCGCGCCGCGTGGGGTATGCCACCACCAAAGAGCTTCTCGCTCTGCCGCAGCCGCCCACGGCCATCATTACCGACTGCAATACCCACGGCGACGGCGCGGCGATGGCGCTGGCGCAGATGGGGCGCTTATCCGGCGACAACGCCGTCTCGCTGGTGGTCTACGACGGCCTGCCGCAGGACAGCATTGTCGATATCGACGTAGCGTCAGTCATTCAGTCCACCCGTCAGGGCGTCGGAAAACAGATTGCCGATATGGTGCGCCAGCTGATTAACGGCGACGATATCGAGCAGCTTCAGGTGCTCTGGCAGCCTGAATTTTCTCCGGGCCAGACGGCCTAAACCCACTAAAATTCCAAACCCGATCACAGAACCGAAACGTTTTGGTTTGTATCCGAAACGTTTCGGATCAACACTCAGGACATCCCGACGACAGGAGATGTCTGATGCAAGATTCCATTTTTCGACTCGAAAGCAATACGGTAGACGTGGTGGTTAAAAGCCACCCATTCGCCGAAATTCTCTACTGGGGGCCGCACCTTCAGCACTTTTCGCCGCACGATGTGCTTAGCATTGCGCGCCCGGTCGCAAACGGCAGGCTGGATGTCGACTCCCCGGTCACGCTGATGGCGGAGCTGGGACACGGCCTGTTTGGCTCGCCGGGTATTGAGGGGCATCGCCAGGGGCTGGACGGCTCCCCGGTGTTCAAAACTACGCAGGTGCAGCAGGCGTTAAACACCCTGACGATTACCGCTGAAGATGAACATGCGGGTCTGCGCCTGACCAGCGAGCTGGCGCTGGACGCCAGCGGCGTGCTGGTCGTGCGCCACGGATTAACCAATCTGAAGGCGCAGCCGTGGCAGGTGGACCGTTTCGCCGTCACGCTGCCGGTGGCCGAGCGCGCGCAGGAGGTGATGGCGTTTCACGGACGCTGGATCCGGGAATTTCAGCCGCACCGCGTCAGGCTTGAACACGACAGTTTCCTGATTGAAAACCGCCGCGGAAAAACCTCCCACGAGCACTTCCCGGCGCTGATTGCCGGTACGTCGTCGTTTAGCGAAATGCAGGGCGACGTCTGGGGCGTGCATCTGGGCTGGAGCGGCAACCATCGCCTGCGCGCGGAAGCGAAAACCGATGGTCGTCGCTACCTGCAGGCCGAAGCGCTCTACTTGCCGGGGGAAATGGCGGTTGAGGAGGGCGACACGCTCTGGACGCCGCGCCTGTATGCCAGCTACTCCACGCGGGGCCTGAACGGCATGAGCCAGCAGTTCCATCGCTATCTGCGCAATAACGTTATCCGCTTCCCGGAAAACAAACCGCGCCCGGTGCACCTCAATACCTGGGAAGGGATCTACTTCAACCACGACCCGGACTACATCATGCGCATGGCCGACGAGGCCGCGGCGCTTGGGGTGGAACGCTTTATTATCGACGACGGCTGGTTCAAAGGCCGCAACGACGATCGCGCCGCGCTGGGCGACTGGTATCTGGACGAGAAAAAATACCCGAACGGCCTGACGCCGGTGATCGACCACGTTAAACGGCTCGGCATGGAGTTTGGCATCTGGGTTGAACCGGAGATGATCAACCCGGACTCCGATCTGTACCGCGCGCACCCTGACTGGGTGCTGGCGCTGCCGGGCTACGATCAGGCGACCGGGCGTCATCAGCTGGTGCTCAACCTGAACATCCCGGAAGCCTTTGACTACCTCGTGGAGCGCATGAGCTGGCTGCTGGGCGAACACGCGGTCGACTACGTGAAGTGGGACATGAACCGCGAGCTGGTGCAGCCGGGACACAAGGGTAAAGCCGCCGCCGACGCGCAGACCCGCCAGTTTTACCGCCTGCTGGACGTGCTGGGTGAGCGCTTCCCGCACATTGAGTTTGAATCCTGCTCGTCGGGTGGCGGGCGTATTGATTACGAAGTGCTGACCCGCAGCCACCGCTTCTGGGCGTCCGACAACAACGACGCCCTGGAGCGCAGCACCATCCAGCGCGGCATGAGCTACTTCTTCCCGCCGGAGGTGATGGGCGCGCATATCGGTCATCATAAATGCCACGCCACCTTCCGCCAGCATAGCATCCAGTTTCGCGGGCTGACGGCCCTGTTTGGCCATATGGGGCTGGAGCTGGATCCGCTTACCGTCGATGAAGATGAACGCGAAGGCTATCGGTACTACGCCGCGCTGCACAAACAGTGGCGCGAGGTGATCCACCATGGTACCCAGTGGCGTATTGATATGCCGGACGCTACCACCCTGGCACAGGGTATTGTGAGCAAAGACAAAGCGCAGGGGCTGTTTATGGTCAGCCAGCTTGCGATGCCGGATTACACCCTGATGATGCCGCTGCGCATGCCGGGGTTAAACGCCAGCGCGCAGTACCGCATCACGCTGCTCGATCACCCGAACATCCAGATTACGGGTGAGGGTGGACACACCATGCGCAAGCTGCCTTCGTGGATGGAAGCGCCGCAAACGGTGAGCGGCGAGTGGCTGATGCAGGCGGGTATTGCGCTGCCGATTCTGGACCCGGAGACCGCCATTTTGATTGGCGTCGAACGCGTGTAAGGTTGAAGGGCCGGGCAGCCGGCCCTCCGTTGAGGATAAAAATAATGAACACAACAACCTGTACCCACAAAGACAACCCTAACTTCTGGATCTTCGGGCTGTTCTTCTTTCTCTACTTCTTCATTATGGCCACCTGCTTTCCGTTCCTGCCGATCTGGCTGTCGGACATCATCGGCCTGAATAAAACCCATACCGGGATTGTCTTCTCCTGCATCTCGCTGTCGGCCATCGCCTTCCAGCCGGTGCTGGGGGTGATTTCGGACAAGCTTGGGCTGAAAAAACACCTGCTGTGGATCATCGCGGTGCTGCTGTTCCTGTTCGCGCCGTTCTTCCTGTACGTCTTCGCGCCGCTGCTGAAAACCAATATCTGGCTGGGCGCGCTGAGCGGCGGGCTGTATATCGGCTTTGTCTTCTCGGCGGGATCGGGGGCAATTGAGGCCTACATCGAGCGCGTGAGCCGCAACAGCTTCTTCGAATACGGCAAGGCGCGCATGTTCGGCTGCCTCGGCTGGGGGCTATGTGCCTCAACGGGCGGCATCCTTTTTGGCATCGATCCGTCGTACGTTTTCTGGATGGGCTCGGGAGCAGCGCTGTTGCTGATGCTGCTGCTGGTCGTTGCGAAGCCGAAGCCCAACCAGACGGCGCAGGTCATGAACGCCCTGGGCGCGAATCAGCCGCAGATCACTGCCAAAACCGTGTTCAACCTGTTCCGCCAGCGCAGAATGTGGATGTTCATTCTGTACGTGATTGGCGTGGCCTGCGTGTATGACGTTTTCGACCAGCAGTTTGCCACCTTCTTTAAAACCTTCTTCGCCACGCCACAGGAAGGCACCCGCGCCTTTGGCTTTGCCACCACGGCGGGGGAAATTTGCAACGCCATCATCATGTTCTGCTCGCCGTGGATCATTAACCGCATCGGCGCGAAAAACACGCTGCTGATCGCCGGAGTGATTATGGCGACGCGCATTATCGGCTCGTCGTTCGCCACCACCGCCGTGGAGGTGATTGCCCTCAAGATGCTGCACGCGCTGGAGGTCCCGTTCCTGCTGGTGGGTGCATTCAAGTACATTACGGGCGTGTTTGATACGCGGCTTTCGGCCACCATTTACCTGATCGGCTTCCAGTTTGCCAAACAGTCGGCGGCGATTTTTCTCTCCGCCTTTGCCGGGAATATGTATGACCGGATCGGCTTCCAGGAGACGTACCTGATGCTGGGATGTTTCGTGCTGGCGATTACGGTGGTGTCGGCGTTTACGCTGAGTGGCAGGCGGGAGATTGCTGCCGCCTCGGGGGCAGCAGCGTTAACACATCAGTCCAGGTAAAACACCTCTTTCAGCTCCGCGCTCACCGGGCTGTTATCCGGGTTCGACGGCATAACGTCACCCATATGCTTCCACCAGCGCTGGCAGACGTCGGTATTCGCTACCGCGTTCCAGCGCTCCTCCGATTCAATCTCCACGGTGGCAAACAGCAGGTTGCGGGCTTTGTCGAGATAGATGGCGTAGTGGTGCGCGCCGTGGGCTTTCAGCACCGCTTCCAGCTCGGGCCAGATAGGGTTGTGGCGGCGCGCGTACTCCTCGTGCGCGTCCGGGTTTACCTGCATCACAAAGGCTTTGCGGATCATAGTGCCTCCAGGTACAGCTCGCGGACCTCATCGCGGCTGGCGGTGCGCGGATTGCACGGCGCGCACGGGTCGGCGAGGGCTTTATCCAGCCAGCCTTCGATGTCCGCTTTGGTCACGCCGAGCTTGCTGAAGCCGGACGGAATGCCGACGCGAGCGCTCAGGTCGCGAATCGCCTGAATGGCCGACATGCTGGCGGCTTCATCGCTCATCCCCTGCGTATCGACGCCCATCGCCTGCGCCACGCGGGCAAAGCGGGCGACCGCGTGCGGACGGTTAAAGTTTTCGATGATCGGCAGCAGGATGGCGTTGCACACGCCGTGCGGCAGGTTGTGCGTCGCGCCCGGCTGGTGCGCTAAAGCATGCACAAGGCCAAGGCCCGCACTGTTAAACGCCATGCCCGCCAGATACTGACCAAACGCCATCTGCTCACGCGCTTCAAGGTGATGACCGTCCTCGACCGCTTTCGGCAGCCACAGGTTGATCAGGCGAATCGCCTCCAGCGCGTTGGCATCAGTGAGCGGGTGCGCGCCGACGGACACGTAGGCTTCAATCGCATGAGTCAACGCATCCATGCCGGTTGCGGCGGTCACGGAGGCGGGAATATCGAGCATCACGCTGGCATCGTCCACGGCGATATCCGGGATGATGTTCGGATCGATGATGACCTCTTTCACCTGCCGCGCGGAGTCGATGATCACCGCGTTGCTGGTCATCTCCGCCGCCGTGCCTGCGGTGGTGTTGATCGCCACCAGCGGCACGCCCGCGTTTTTCACTTTGCCGACGCCGGAGTAATCGGTTGACGGACCGGGATTGGCGGTGAGGATTTTGATCGCCTTGGCGGTATCAATCGGGCTGCCGCCGCCGAAGGCAATCACGTAATCACACTCCGCGTCCTGATATGCCGCATAGCCTTTCTGCACCAGCGCCTCCGTCGGGTTCGGGAACACCTCATCGAACAGGTGATACGACATCTGATGGGCATCCAGCGCGTTAAACAGGCTGTCGAGCAGGCCGAGTTTTACCAGCTGACCGTCGGTGACAACCAGCGCCTTTCCCCACTGCTTGCTCGCCACCAGGTTGACCATATCGCCGATTGCGCCCGCGCCGTGCAGGCTGATTTTTGGAAGCGCCAACATAAAGCTCATGATAATTCTCCTTAATTACTGTGATTTTTATGCCCGGCGGCGCTGCGCTTGCGCGGGCCTACGGTTAAGTAGGCCGGGTAAACGCAGTGCCACCCGGCTATGAGATCCGTCTTCGCTGCATTACCCGGCGGGTAATAATCGGCAGCGAAATCACCACGATCAGCATCGCGCCGATAATCACCGACATCACGATGCCGGGCACGTTGAGCAGGCTCAGGCCAAAGGTCACCAGTCCCATCAGGAAGGCGGCGATAATCACGCCCACCATGCTGCCGGACCCGCCGAGAATATTGACGCCGCCGAGCACCGCCATCGTCACCACCGCCAGCTCCCAGCCCATCGCAATCGTCGGGTGGGTGCTGCCCAGGCGCGAGGTGAGCAGCACCGACGCCAGGCCGGACATCAGCCCCACCAGCGCGAACAGGATCAGGTTGTGGCGCTTCACGTTGATGCCGGAATACCACGCGCCGGTCGGGTTATTGCCGATGGCGTAGGTGCGGCGGCCAAAGTTGGTGCGGTGCAGCACAAAGGCAAACACCGCGGCCAGCACGATAAACAGCGCGAACTCAAACGACAGCGCGCCCCAGACGTAGCCCTGGCCGAACCAGGCGAAGCTTTCCGGGTAGCTGTTCAGCGCCTTATCGCCGAGCAGGATGTAGGTGATCCCGCGGTACAGGCTCATGGTGCCGATGGTGATAACGATGGACGACAGGTTGAAGCGCGTCACCAGAATGCCGTTGAACAGTCCGCACAGCAGCCCCACGCCCAGCCCGACGCAGACCAGCAGCGGCGTATCCACGCCCGCCGCCGCGCAGAAGCCCATCATCGTGGAGCTAAGCGCAATGGTGGATGCCACCGACAGGTCAATTTCCCGGGCGATAATCAGCATCGCCATCGGCAACACGATGATCGCTTTTTCGGTGAAGTTGAACGTCGCGTCGGAGAGATTCCAGACGTTGAGGAAGTAGGGTGAGGCCAGCGCGTTCACCACGAACACCGCCAGCGTCACCGCCAGCAGGAATCCTTCCCAGCACAGCAGGCGCTGGAAAATGCCCGGCACAGCAGGCACGTTTTTGATCTCTTCAGAGGCCATCATTTTGCTCATGATTTCACCGCCATTTTCTGACGTGCCAGCGCCGCGTCGCGCAGAATCAGCCGTCCTTTACGCCTGTTGCTGCGTTCGTTCAGCAGCACCGCAATCACGATCACCGTGCCGGAAATTGCCATTTGCCAGAACGGGGAGACGCCGATCACTGGCAGGGCGTTGTTGATCACGCCGAGGAACAGCGCGCCGAACAGGCAGCCGAGCACGCGCCCGGTGCCGCCCATGGTGCTGATGCCGCCAATCACGCAGGCTGCAACCACCTGCAGCTCAAAGCCATTCGCCACGTCGACGTAGGCCACTGCGAAGCGCGAAATCCACAGATACCCGCAGAACCCGGCCAGCAGGCCGGAAAGGCAGAAGCTGACGAACTGCATTTTCCCGGCGTTGATCCCGGTGTAGTAGGCCGCTGTGGCGTTGCCGCCCGCGGTGTACAGCGCCCGTCCGGTACGGCTGTAGCGCAGGAAGTAGCCCACCAGCAGCAGCGCAGCAACGGCGCACCAGCTCAGCACCGGCAGGCCCAGCACCGAGGCGCGCGGCAGGCCGAGGAAGTCCGCGCCCATCTGGTTGGCGTTCACCCAGCCGCCGCCGGAGAGCAAAAAGATAATCCCGCGGTAGATGCTCATCGTCCCGAGCGTCACCACAATCGCCGGAATGCCCAGCTTCCACACCAGCAGGCCGTTAATCGCGCCCATCAGCAGCCCGAGCGCGCTGGCGAGGATCAGCAGCGCCCAGACCGGCACGTCCGGGTAATGGACGTTAATCAGGGCGACAATCATCCCGGTCAGCGCCAGGTTGGCCGCCATTGAGAGATCGATGCCTTTGGTGAGCAGCACCATCATCTGCCCGAGCGCGAGGACGATCAGGATGGCGGTATCGTTAAACATCTCCACCAGATTGCCCGGCGCGATAAACGACGGCACGCGGCTGCCGATGGCGATGACCATCAGCACAATCACCGCGCCCAGCAGGGCTTCGCGGTGTTTTAACAGCGAGTTAAGCATTATGCCGCCTCCTGTTTTGCACCGCTGGCGGCGCTGACGATGGTTTCCGCCGTCGCGTCACCCGCGCGGTATTCGGCCACCATCAGCCCTTCGTGCATCACGATGATGCGATCCGCCATGCCCATCACCTCCGGCAGTTCAGAGGAGACCATAATCACCGCCAGCCCCTGAGCGACCAGTTCAGACATAAATTGATGAACGGCGGCCTTTGAGCCGATATCGATGCCTTTTGTTGGCTCATCGAGGATGATCACGTCAGGATGCGTCGCCAGCCACTTGCCGATAACCACCTTTTGCTGATTGCCGCCGGAGAGGGTCTGCACCGCCTGCTTCCAGCTAAAGGCTTTCACCTGCAGACGTTTGGCGTATTCATCCGCCAGCCGCCATTCGCGGTCGTCGTGCAGCACGCCGCTCGGGTTGAGCTTGCCGAGCTGCGGCAGGCTGATGTTTTGGGCAATCGACAGTTCGATAATCGCGCCCTGCTTCTGCCGCTCTTCCGGCACGCAGACGATACCGGCTTTGATCGCATCCGCAGGCTGGCGGAAGCGCCGGGCCTGACCGTTAAGAATAATTTCGCCTGACGATGGCCGCGTGACGCCGGAAAGCGCTTGCATCAGCTCGGTACGCCCGGCGCCCACCAGCCCGTAGAAGCCGAGGATTTCCCCTTTACGCAGGGAGAAGGAGATATTGGCGAACTCGGTCGGGTGGCAGAGATTTTTTACCTCCAGCACCGTCTCGCCTTTTTCGCACGCCACCTTCGGGAAGGTCTGGGTGATGGCGCGCCCGACCATCATTGATACCATCCGCTCCTCGGTTATCCCACTCATCGCGCCTTCTCCGACGAACACGCCGTCGCGCAAAATGGTGTAGTGATCTGCAAGTTCGAAGATTTCGTCGAACTTGTGGGAGATAAACAGGATGGCCTTTCCCTCCTGCTTCAGGCGCTCAACGATTTGGTAAAACTCGAGGATTTCGTGCTGCGACAGCGCCGCTGTAGGTTCATCAAGAATAACCACCTGCGCCTCAAACGACAGCGCGCGGGCGATGGCAACCATGTGGCGCTGGGCGATGCTCAATGTTTTTAGCGTCGCGCGCGGGTCGATTTGCACTTCAAGGCGGCTGAGGATCGCCTGCGCCCGGCGGTGCATCTCCGGCCAGTCGAGCGTTTTCAGAAAGCCTTTGTAGAGGTACTGCCCGACAAAGATATTTTCGGTGACCGAGAGTTCATCGAACAGGACGGTTTCCTGATGAATAGCGGTGATGCCGATCTTATGCGCCGAGTCTGGCGTCGGGAGGTGAACGGGTATCGCCTTGTAGAGGATCTCGCCCTCGTCCGGCTGGTAAATGCCGGTCATCACTTTAACCAGCGTCGACTTGCCCGCGCCGTTTTCGCCGATAAGCGCCGTCACTTTACCGGGCCAGAGCGCAAGCTGCACGTTCTCAAGGGCACGCACGCCGGGGAACACCTTGGTGATGCCAGAAAGCTGTAGCAATGGGGTCATGATAGTTCTCCGTAGATTACCCCTCACCCTAACCCTCTCCCCGGAGGGGAGAGGGAACCGATCGAGCCCCTCGCCCCTTTGGGGAGAGGGGGTGAGGGGGGAAAGGATCAAAAGATTTTCGAGAACTTATCAATATTGCTGGCGTCGTAGACGAACGGCTCAGCCATCGCCCCGTTGCCGTCGGCATCCAGCTTCACTTTGCCCAGCTTGCCCATGCTGGCCTCGCCCTTCGTGGCGGTGCCTTTCACCAGATCGTCTGCTAAATAGGTTGCCGCATAGCCCAGGTCAATCGGGTTCCAGATGGCAAAGCTTTTGCTCGCGCCGGATTTCACCGCGCCCGCCATTTCAGACGGCAGGCCTAACCCGGTGACGTACACTTTGCCGATCTTGCCCTGGTCTTTCACCGCCTGCGCCGCAGCGACAATGCCCACGGACGACGGTGAAACGATCACTTTCAAATCAGGGTAGGTTTTCAGCAGGCCGACCGCCTCGCGATAGCTTTTATCAGAGAGATCGTCGCCGTAGGCCACGGTCACCAGATTGACCGACGGGTACTTCGGCAGCACCTTTTTCATCTCCGCAATCCAGGTGTTCTGGTTGGTGGAAGTTGGCGTTGCGCTCAGCACCGCCACGTCGCCTTTCTCGACGTTCAGCGCCTTCAGCGCGTCGGTGGCGAGCTTGACGTTGGTTTCACCAATCAGGGCGTTATTGGACGGGTTCAGGTGGATCTGACGCCCGGCTTTCGCTACGCCAGAATCCCACGACACCACCTTGATGCCGCGCTGCATCGCTTTTTTCAGCACCGGTACGACGGCGTCCGGATCGTTCGCGGAAATCGCGATCGCATCCACGCCCTGGGCGATCAGTCCGTTCAGCACCTCGATCTGCGCTTCTGCCGTGGTGGTGGTCGGGCCGGTATAAATCACTTTTACATCGCCTAACTCTTTGGCCGCCTCCTGCGCGCCGACGTTCGCTGCTTCGAAGAATCCATTCCCTAAGGACTTCGCCACCAGGGCGATTTTCACTTCAGCTAAAGCGGAACCGGACAACGCCAGAGCGGCAACGGTGAGGATCAAGCTTGTCTTTATTTTCATTGCTTTTACTCCACTGACTTGAGTTAGTTGTAGGGATTGCAGGTGGTTTTCGCCCCGTCTCGGTGAGCGGGGCGCGATGTTGTTATGGGTACAGATCTAACGCGGACTGCATCGGGGTGACGCCAAAGCGTTTGCCCAGGGCGATCAGCTCTTCCCGGGTGATGGTCTGCTTCATGCCGCCCATGGAATAGACCTTCACCAGCACCTCCGCGGATTTCTCGGCGGTGTCGATCAGGCCAAAGGTTTCATCAAGCGTAGGGCCGCTGCCGAAGACGCCGTGGAACGGCCATAGCACCAGGGCGTGTTTTTGCATATCCGTTGCGGTTGCCTGGCCAATTTCGTCGGTACCCGGCACCATCCACGGCAGAATGCCGACGCCGTCCGGGAACACCACCAGACACTCGGTGCTGCCTTCCCACAGCTTGCGGGTAATAAAATCAGCGCTGTTTTCCAGCACGTAGGTCAGGGCGATCAGGTTGGTGGCGTGACAATGCATGATCACGCGGTCTTTGCCGTTGGTGGCTTTAATGCGCTCGCAGTGGGAGAGGAAGTGCGCCGGCAGTTCAGAGGTTGGCACCGCTTCATCGGTCAGACCCCAAAGAATGTGGTAGCCCGCGCCGTCGCTGTCCACCTTCACCACGCCGAGGTTGGCCTGCGGGTCGAGCTGGACGTTACGGAAAAACTTCCCAGAACCGGTGACGATAAACGGCGTGTTGGCGAGCAGCGGCATCGGCTGGCTCAGTGCGATATAGCGCGGCTTCTGGTGGAAATCGGCCGCGAAGGGTTCGATATCCGCGTCGTCCAGGCGCAGCGTCAGGTTGCCGCCGTTGCGCTCGTCCCAACCCTTCAGCCAGGCGTCAGAGGTGGCTTTGATCATGCCCTGGACGAACCAGGAAGTGGTGATGGTCTGCATTCTGTGTTTCCTTTGAAAATGCCGGGTGGCGCTACGCTTACCCGGCCTACTTTTACCTGTAGGCCCGGCAAGCAACGCGCCGCCGGGCGATGTTTTTTTACTGACGAGCGGCAAGAACGTCTTTCTCATACGCCCGCACGTTGTCCAGCCACTGGCTGCCCGCAGGCGCATCGTTACGCTGGCAGTACATTTCCCACACCGCCTGCCACGGCAGGGATTTCTGCTCTTCCAGCAGCGCCAGACGCGCGGTGTAGTCACCGTTAGCCTCCAGCTGTTTCAGCGTGGCGACAGGCTCCAGCAGCGCCCGCAGCAGGGCTTTCTTCATGTTGCGGGTGCCGATAACCCACGCTGCGATGCGGTTGATGGAGGCATCGAAGAAGTCGAGGCCGATGTGGACGCGGTCAAAGAGGTCGTGGCGGATGATTTCGCTCGCAATTGCCTGGGTTTCGTCATCCAGCAGCACCACGTGGTCGCTGTCCCAGCGCACCGGGCGGCTGACGTGCAGCAGCAGGCGCGGCACGTAGAGCATGGCAGCGGAGATTTTGTCGGAGATCACCTCGGTCGGATGGAAGTGACCGGCATCCAGGCACAGCGCGGTCTGGCGGCTGGTGGCGTACCCCATGTAGAACTCGTTCGAGCCGACGGTGTAGCTCTCGGCGCCAATGCCGAACAGCTTGCTCTCGACGGCGTCGATGTGGTGCGCCGGGTCCAGCTTCTCGCTGATGGCCTCATCCAGCGCGGCCAGCAGGCGCTGGCGCGGAGCCAGACGGTCGACGGTGATGTCCTTCATGCCGTCCGGGATCCAGATGTTCATCACCGACGGCGTGCCAAGCTGCTCGCCAAAGTACGCAGACACGCGGCGGCTGGCCTTCACGTGTTCGATCCAGAACTGACGGATTTCATCGTCCGCGTGGGCGAGGGTAAAACCGTCCGCGCTCAGCGGATGCGAGAAGCAGGACGGGTTGAAATCCAGGCCCAGCTTATTGGCTTTTGCCCACTCCACCCAGTTCTTAAAGTGTTCCGGTTTGATTTCATTGCGCGCCACCGGCTCGTCCGATTCGAGGTAAATCGCGTGCAGGTTCAGGCGTTTTGGCCCCGGGATCAGGCTCAGGGCCTGCTCCAGGTCGGCGCGCAGCTCGGTCGCGTTACGCGCTTTGCCCGGATAATTACCCGTGGCCTGAATACCACCCGTCAGGGAACCGCCCGGGTTCTCGAAACCGGCGACGTCATCGCCCTGCCAGCAGTGCATAGAGACGGGCAGACGGTCGAGCTGGCGCAGGGCCTCTTCGACATCCACGCCGACGGCGGCGAAACGCTGTTTAGCCAGGTCCCAGGCTTGTTCTAATTGAGTGGTCATGCGCAAAGCTCCTTAGTCAGTCGTTTTTGCTGAAACTGCGCCCGGTGGCGGGCAATCTCATGGCAGGGATTGGGGGTGAAGGTGGTCAGGCTGGCGTTCGCCGCCACCACCGAACGGAAGTCGTCAACGTTGGAGAGTTCGTCCAGCGTCATCAGCTGAATGCCGATATTGCCGAGTGTGGAAGCCTCTACAGGGCCCGCCACCACGGTGATGCCGCAGGCATCCGCGCAAAGCTGGTTCAGCAGCTGGTTCTGGCAGCCGCCACCCACGATGTGCAGCTGGCTGAACGGCTTGCCGCGCAGATCGGCTAGCTCGCTGAGGATGTCGGCATACAGCAGGGCGAGGCTGTCAAAAATGCAGCGCGCGAGCTCTGCCGGGCTGGACGGCACCGGCTGCCCGGCGGCGAAACAGGCGGCCTGGATTTCGGCGCTCATGTGCGCCGGGTTGATAAAGCGGTCGTCGTTTGGGTTGATCAGGAAGGTGCAGGCCTTCAGCTTTTCGGTCTCCGCGATAAGCGCAGGCAGGTCGGTAACGTTTTGCTCTTTCAGAACGCGCTGAAGCAGCCACAGGCCCATGATGTTTTTCAGCACGCGATAGCGCCCTTCCGCACCACCTTCGTTAGTGATGTTCGCCGCCATCGCGGCATCGCTGGTGTACGGCGTTTTGCTCTCAAAGCCCATCAGCGACCAGGTGCCGGAAGAAAGGTACGCCGCGTCTTTGCTGGCGAGCGGCGAGGCAATGACCGCGCTGGCGGTATCGTGGCTGGCGACGGCAACGACGGGGATTTCATTCCCCTGCGGGCAAATCCACTGACCGATCACATTTCCGGGGTGCGTTGGCGTGCCGAACCAGGACGGCGATGCGCCCGTCCACGCCAGCAGGTTTTCGTCCCAGTTATCGGTGTTGATGTTCACCAGTTGGGTGGTGGTGGCGTTGGTGTATTCCCAGTTCATATTGCCGGTCAGGCGGTAGCTCAGGTAATCCGGGATCAGCAGCGCGTGGGCCACGTTCGCGACCAGCTCCGGCTGCTGCTCGACGAGAGCGCGCAGCTGGTACAGCGTGTTAAACGGCAGAAACTGAATGCCGCTGCGCCCGTAGATGTTGTCCTTGCCAAGCTGGGCGATGGCGTGCGCCATCAGGCCGTCGGTGCGGCTGTCGCGGTAGGAGACGGGCAGACCGACGCGCTCGCCGTTACCGTCCAGCAGCACGTAGTCCACGCCCCAGGTGTCAATGCCGATGCTATCGATGCGAATGCCGTCATTGCAGACGTTGTTCAGCCCGGTGCGGATCTCCGCCTCCAGGGCATCGATATCCCAGGTCTCAACGCCGTCCTGCTTTCTCAGGCAGTTGGCGAAACGGTGCATTTCGCGAAGCGAAAGTGTGCGCTGGCTACAGTCCCAGGTGGCGAGCATTACGCGGCCGCTGGATGCGCCTAAATCGACAGCCACACAATGGCGAAAAGTCATGGTCGGATCCTTTCTTAATTCATTAGCGGTGAGTGTAAGAAAGGGAAGAAAAAGGCACCTTCTCGCCACTGACAGGCCAAATCCGGCGCTGGCAAGAAAGCAAAGATGAACGTGAGGGAGTTCACAGTTTCCAGTAATAGCGGGGTTTTCAGGCAGTGTGACGCTTACCGCATTTCCCGATCTTTCCGCTGGTTTCTTGAAAAACGGACAGCTTTTGCGAGGTTTGCTGCCGAAAATTTAAGGTGAGGGCGCAAGGCCTTAATTACTATTTTGAGAACATTTCTCATTGGTGGGGGCCGTTATGACCGTACTACACAGCGTGGATTTTTTCCCTGCAGGAGGGTCGCCCGTCGCGATTGAGCCGCGGCTCCCTCAGGCCGCGTTCCCGGAGCATCATCATGATTTTCATGAGATTGTGATTGTTGAGCACGGGACGGGCATTCACGTGTTTAACGGCCAGCCGTACACCATCAGCGGCGGCACCGTGTGCTTCGTGCGGGACCACGACAGGCACCTGTATGAACATACCGACAACCTGTGCCTGACCAACGTGCTCTATCGTTCCCCGGACGCGTTCCAGTTTCTCTCAGGGCTGAATCAACTGCTACCGCAGGAGCAGGACGGACACTATCCGTCGCACTGGCGGGTGAATCAGTCCACCTTACAGCAGGTGCGACAGCTGGTGAGCCAGATGGAGCAGAGCGAGGACGGGCAGGAGACGCACGCCATTGCCACGCGCGAGCTGCTGTTCATGCAGCTGCTGGTGCTGCTGCGCCGCAGTAGTCTGGTGGAGGGGCTGGAAAATAACGACGCCCGGCTGAACCATCTGATGGCCTGGCTGGAAGACCATTTCGCCGAAGATGTCTGCTGGGAAACGCTGGCGGATGATTTTTCGCTGTCGCTGCGCACCTTGCATCGCCAGCTGAAGCAGCACACCGGGCTGACGCCGCAACGCTACCTTAACCGCCTGCGGTTAATCAAAGCGCGTCATCTTTTACGCCATACTGACGAAAGCGTCACGGATATCGCCTATCGCTGCGGTTTCGGCGACAGTAACCACTTTTCGACGCTTTTCCGTCGGGAGTTTAGCTGGTCTCCGCGCGATATTCGTCAGGGAAAAGACGCATTGCTTCAGTAACGCGAGGGCAGTCACCGTTTTATTGCCGCAATAAAGCTAATAATGTCAGGTTTTTCGGCACAGAGGTCGTGGTGTGGCTGCTCAGTTAATCCTTCGCAAAGATGATTTTTTTGCCTCCGCGAGTCAGGCCGTCGCGGTGGCCGATCGCTACCCGCAAAACGTCTTTGCCGAGCATACCCACGAGTTTTGCGAGCTGGTGCTGGTGTGGCGCGGCAACGGCCTGCACGTCCTCAACGACCGACCCTACCGCATCACGCGCGGGGATCTGTTCTACATCCGCGCCGAAGATAAACACTCCTACGCCTCGGTTAACGACCTGGTGCTGCAGAACGTCATCTACTGCCCGGACAGGCTCAGGCTTAACGTCGACTGGGCGGCCAACATCCCCGGTTTTCTTGATGCCCGAGGAGAACCGCACTGGCGCTTAAGCAGCGGCGGCATGACCCAGGTTCGGCAGGTTATCTCTCAGCTGGAGCAGGAGAGTCAGAAGAGCGACCCGGTCGCCAACCAGATGGCGGAGCTGCTTTTCGCCCAGCTGGTGATGACGCTGAAACGCTACCGTTACGCCACCGACAACCCCTCCGCCACCACGCAGGAAGCGCTGCTGGACAAGCTCATCACCACGCTTGCGGGCAGCCTGAACAGAAGCTTCGTGCTGGAGAAATTCTGCGAGCAGGAGCAGTGCAGCGAGCGCGCGCTGCGCCAGCAGTTCCGCACCCAGACAGGGATGACGGTGAACCACTACCTGCGCCAGCTGCGCATCTGCCACGCCCAGTATCTGCTTCAGCATACGGAGCTGATGGTGAGTGAAGTGGCGATGCGCTGCGGCTTTGAGGACAGCAACTACTTTTCGGTGGTGTTTAACCGCGAGGTGGGGATGACGCCGGTTCAGTGGCGTCATCGCAGTCGAAAGGTGGCGTAATCAGTTCGCCATGCCGAGGCCAACGATGTTGGCGGCAATGATAATCACCACGCAGCCCAGGCTCAGCACGCCCACCGGACGACGCCCGGCGTTGTTCCACTCCTTCAGCACCAGCCCCACCAGCCCGCCGCACAGCACGTAGAAGCTCATGTGCAGCATCCAGCTCATGTAGTCGTACTGCGCCGGAATGCTGGCGTGGCCCCAGGCGTAGAAGAAGAACTGCAGGTACCACATCAGGCCGCCGAGAGCGGAGAGTAGCACGTTAGTGATGATGAGCGGTTTTGCCAGCGAGAAATCGGCTTTTACCGACAGGTTCTTCACTTTTGCCAGACGAATGAAGCAGAAGCCGAGATTCACCAGGGCGCCGCCGCCCATGATCACCACGTAGCTTGGCAGGGCAGCGTACAGCGGGTCAACGCCCAGCGCCGCGGCCGCTTCGTGCATCGGTTTGGCGGCGTTCATGGCGAACGACATGCCTGCCGAGAAGATGCCGCACATCACCGCCAGCAGCAGCCCTTTCTTCAGGTTGAAGTCTTCGGCCCTGATGCCCATCTTGCGCTCTTTCAGCTGGCCCGCGCGGGTGACGATACCCACGCCGATCACCGCGACCAGCACGCCCAGCAGCGTCATTCGTCCGCCCTGGGTGTTGATCAGCACGTCGAAGTTGCCGTTGAGGATCGGCGTCATTAGGGTACCGACGATAAGCGTAATGCCAATCGCGATGCCGATGCCCATCGACATGCCGAGATAGCGCATGGTGAGGCCGTAGTTGATGTTGCCGATGCCCCACATCGCGCCGAACAGAAACACCGGCAGCAGGGTAGAGGCGCTGAAGGAGGAGAAGTAGCCCCAGAAATCCGGGAGCAGCATGGCGCTAATGGTCCACGGCAAAATCAGCCATGACACGGTTCCGCCAACGGACCACATGGTTTCCCATGACCAGCCTTTCACTTTTTTAAACGGGGCATAGAAACAGGCAGCACTGGCCGCGCCTATCAAATGCCAGAAGATACCCATCGTAATCGCATGATTCATTTTTACATCCTCATCGTTTTTATAGTCGGTGGCTTCCCGCCGACTTGATGAGTGTAAAAATTAGGCGGTTTGGGAACCTTCAGAAGGTTGCCGCACTTTTGTTCTGGATGGCAATCAGCACGTTAACCGCGTGAGCAGACTCACATTTCCGCCATTAATCGAAAACTGAATAACCTTATAAAAACTACGGCATTGATAATCATTTTCAATATCATTTAATTAACTATAATGAACCAACTGCTTACGCGGCATTAACAGCTGTGCCGCCCGACAATAATGGAGAGGATTATGAGTTATACACTGCCATCCCTGCCGTATGCCTACGACGCACTGGAACCGCATTTCGACAAGCAGACGATGGAAATCCATCACACTAAACACCACCAGACCTATGTGAACAACGCGAACGCCGCGCTGGAAAGCCTGCCTGAGTTCGCGAACCTGTCTGCTGAAGAGCTGATCACCAAGCTGGACCAGCTGCCAGCGGACAAGAAAACCGTTCTGCGTAACAATGCGGGCGGTCACGCTAACCACAGCCTGTTCTGGAAAGGCCTGAAAACCGGTACCACCCTGCAGGGCGACCTGAAAGCGGCTATCGAGCGCGACTTCGGCTCCGTAGACAACTTCAAAGCGGAATTCGAAAAAGCCGCCGCAACCCGTTTCGGCTCTGGCTGGGCGTGGCTGGTTCTGAAAGGCGACAAGCTGGCGGTTGTTTCTACCGCTAACCAGGACTCCCCGCTGATGGGTGAAGCAATTTCTGGCGCATCCGGCTTCCCAATCGTGGGCCTGGACGTGTGGGAACACGCTTACTACCTGAAATTCCAGAACCGTCGCCCGGACTACATCAAAGCCTTCTGGGACGTGGTGAACTGGGACGAAGCAGCAGCGCGTTTCGCCGCTAAAAAATAAGGTTGCATTGACGCCTGTGAGAAGCGAGTCTTATGACTCGCTTTTTTTGTATCTGCGTAATGGAGGCAGCAATGCATTACCCGGTGAATGTGTTTACAGGCAAGGTCAGGGAGTATGACGGCAGCCGCCCGAGCGCCATCGCTAAAATTCAGGTCGACGGCGAGCTGACGTTAACCGACCTCGGATTGGCGGGTGACGAGCAGGCCGAAAAGAAAATCCACGGCGGGCCCGAGCGCGCGCTGTGCCACTATCCGCGCGAGCACTATCAGCACTGGAAAGCCGAATTCCCCGAACAGGCGGATCTGTTTGTTGCCCCCGCGTTTGGTGAGAACCTCTCGACCGAAGGGCTGACCGAGAAAAACGTCTTTATCGGTGATATTTACCGCTGGGGCGACGCCCTGATTCAGGTGACGCAGCCGCGCTCGCCGTGCTTCAAGCTCAACTACCATTTCGGCATCAGCGATATGTCCGAGCAGCTGCAAAATGCGGGTAAAACCGGCTGGCTGTACCGCGTGGTGCTGGCCGGGCAGGTTTCTGCGGATGCGCCGCTGGAGCTGGCGTCGCGGCTGAGCGATGTTTCGGTGTATGACGCCTGCGCCATTGCGTGGCATATGCCGTTTGACGACGAGCAGTACCATCGCCTGCTGTCGGCGGCGGGGTTATCGACCAGCTGGACCAGAACGATGCAGAAGCGGCGCGTAAGCGGCAAGATCGAGGATAATTCACGGAGATTGTGGGGGAAATAGCCCACGGAAGAATGTAGGCCGGGTAAGGCGAAGCCGCCACCCGGCATTTTTGCCTCTGCGCTGTTATTGCCCGGTGGCGCTGCGCTTACCGGGCCTACAATACGGTGCCAGAGAACTACGAACGCTTATACAACGGTAGCCACAGCGTTAACCGCAACCCACCCAACGGGCTGTCGTCGGCTTTCACCCAGCCTCGGTGCTGCTGCATGGCGGTTTCAACAATCGCCAGTCCCAGCCCCGTGCCGCCTGATTCGCGGTCGCGCGCTTCGTCGGTACGGTAGAACGGACGGAAAATCTGTTCGCGATCTTCCGGGCTGACGCCAGGGCCGTCATCGTCCACGATGATGGTGATCCCGTCTTTATCCACCGAGAACGCCACCTCAATCTTCGTGTGCGAATAGCGCAGGGCGTTACGCACGATATTCTCCAGCGCGCTTTCCAGCGTGTTGGGGTTACCGTACAGCGGCCACGGGCCCGGCGGGAAGTTGACGGTGAAGGATTTACCCATCTGTTCCGCTTCAAACGCCGCGTTATCCAGCACCTCGTGCCACAGGTGATTGGCTTTGACCGTTTCGCTCACCAGCGCGTTTTTCTGCTGATTGCGCGACATCACCAGCAGGTCGTTAATCATGCTGTCCAGGCGGTGGGCTTCCGTCTCAATACGCTCCAGCTCTTTGCTCTCACCGCTGCGGCGTCGCAGCAGGGCGGTGCCGAGCTGTAAGCGCGTGAGCGGGGTGCGCAGCTCGTGCGAGATATCCGACAGCAGACGCTGCTGGGCGGTCATCATGCGATCCAGCGCGCTCACCATCTGGTTAAAACTGGTCCCGGCTGCAAGGAACTCCTGCGGCCCTGCTTCCAGTTCAGGGTGTTGTCGCAGGTTACCCTGAGCCACTTCATCCGCCGCATTTTTCAGCTTACGCGCCGGTTTTGCCAGGCTCCACGCCAGCCATAACAGCAGCGGCGAGCTGACCAGCATGGTGACAATCAGCAGTAGCAGAGGGCGGTCAAACAGCAGGTTGATGAAATCGGACTGGGAGTTGCTCGCGGGGCGAATCAGGTAGAGCTGATAGTTATCTTCCCCATCCCGTACCGAGAAAGGGCCGACCATTTCTACCCGACCATATTTCTTT
Organism: Enterobacter sp. RHBSTW-01064; assembly: GCF_014103035.1. Lineage (NCBI taxonomy): Bacteria > Pseudomonadati > Pseudomonadota > Gammaproteobacteria > Enterobacterales > Enterobacteriaceae > Enterobacter > Enterobacter sp. RHBSTW-01064. The sequence goes on from NZ_JABXOU010000003.1 coordinate 547,043, forward strand.
TTCTGTGGGTGATCGGCGTTATCCGCCTGGCCAATGAAGTTACGGATAATCTGCATTTCATTGCGATCGGCCCCAATGACGCGGCCTTCGCTGGTGACCAGCAGCAGGCGTTGTCCGGGCGGCGCCCACTTGTCGATAGCGCGAAATAATCTGCGCCACCACATTAAATCGTTCGGCGGATCGTTTGCCAGCTCGGCTTCCACGTGCTGCTCGATCATCACGCCCTGACGTTGCTCGCTGTCGAGAAGCTCCGTCATCTGGCGTGAGTCGAGTTTTGGCAACATCAAAACGAGCATTAAAACCAGTGCCAGCGTCAGCCAGAAGATGGCGAAGATGCGGGCGGTTAGGCTGCCTATCATGAAGCGGAAACCATCAGATAACCGCGACCACGCAGGGTTTTAAACCATGGGTGACCGTCTTTACGCTCCGGCAGCTTGCGGCGCAGGTTAGAGATGTGCATGTCGATGGCGCGGTCAAACGGGGTAAGACGTTTGCCCAGCACTTCCTGACTTAAATGTTCACGCGATACCACCTGGCCGAGATGCTGCGCCAGCAGGTAAAGCAGGGTGAACTCGGTGCCGGTCAGTTCCAGCGTTTCACCGTCGAAGCTCGCTTCCTGACGGCCCGGGTTCAGGCTCAGGGAGTCCACTTCCAGCGTTGGTGAGCTGTTGTCGGTATTCTGCTGCTGCTCGCTCCAGTGGGAACGACGCAGGATCGCGCGAATACGGGCCACCAGTTCACGGTCGTTGAACGGCTTCGGTAAATAGTCATCCGCGCCCAGCTCAAGGCCGAGTACGCGGTCAAGTTCGCTGCCACGCGCGGTCAGCATGATAACGGGGGTCTGGTGTGTCTGGCGAAGCTCTTTCAACGTATCAATGCCGTTTTTCTTCGGCATCATCACGTCGAGCAAAAGTAAATCGATGCTGTCGTCAAGGAGACTCAGCGCCTGCTCGCCATCGTGGGCAACCAGGACGTTGAAACCTTCCATGTCGAGCAACTCCTTTAAAAGAGATGTGAGCTCTCGGTCATCATCAACTAACAGGATTTTATTCATTGTTTAAATACCTCCGAGGCAGAAATTACGACATCAAGGCTATCTAATCCATGACTTTACGTTGTTTTACACCCCCTGACGCATGTTTGCAGCCTGAATCGTAGACTGTCTCTCGTTGAATCGCGACACGAAAGATTTTGGGAGCAAGTGATGCGCAAAGTTACCGCTGCCGTCATGGCCTCAACGCTGGCGTTCAGTGCGTTTAGCCAGGCTGCTGTAGCTATCATCGGCGATAACAGTTCCTCGCAAGAGGGTGCAACGCAGCACAGCGGCCAAAGCCATATGTTTGACGGCATAAGTTTAACCGAACATCAGCGTCAACAGATGCGAGATCTGATGCAGAGGGCAAGACACGACCAGCCCCCTGTTAATGTTAGCGAAATGGAGACAATGCATCGCCTTGTCACCGCAGAAAATTTTGACGAAAGCGCTGTACGCGCTCAGGCAGAAAAAATGGCACAGGAACAGGTTGCCCGCCAGGTAGAGATGGCGAAGGTCCGCAACCAGATGTTCCACCTGTTGTCGCCTGAGCAGCAAGCGGTTTTGAACGACAAACATCAGCAACGGATGGACCAGTTGCGTAAGGTTGCACGGATGCAGCGAAGCTCAGAAACGACGCTTTTCAGTAGCAATAGCAGTACCCGTAGTAACCAGTAAACCCTGTTTTCCTTGCCATAGACACCATCCCTGTCTTCCCCCACATGATGTGGGGGTTTTTTTTGCCCGTCATTCTCTTTTGTTAACCGTTTATTCATCCTTTGACTCCGCAACCATCCGTTATACTAGCGCCATGGCATGACAGGAGTGTTTATGAATCAATCCTATGGACGGCTGGTAAGCCGGGCCGCAATCGCCGCGACGATAATGGCGTCGTGTTTGCTGGTTATCAAAATTTTCGCATGGTGGTACACCGGCTCGGTCAGTATTCTGGCGGCGCTGGTGGACTCTTTAGTGGATATTGCCGCCTCGCTGACCAACCTGCTGGTGGTGCGCTATTCGCTGCAACCGGCGGATGAAGAGCACACATTTGGACACGGAAAAGCAGAATCGCTCGCGGCGCTGGCACAAAGCATGTTTATTTCTGGCTCCGCGCTGTTCCTGTTTTTGACCGGTATTCAGCATCTCATTTCACCCTCACCGATGAACGATCCCGGTGTCGGCGTGATCGTCACGGTCATTGCACTTATTAGCACACTTGTTCTGGTAACGTTCCAGCGCTGGGTCGTGCGTAAAACTCAAAGCCAGGCTGTACGGGCGGATATGCTTCATTATCAGTCTGATGTTATGATGAATGGGGCTATTCTTATTGCGCTCGGTCTGGCCTGGTATGGCTGGCATCGGGCCGATGCATTGTTTGCGTTAGGGATAGGGGTCTATATCTTATATAGCGCCTTACGGATGGGATATGAAGCGGTGCAATCGCTTCTTGACCGTGCGCTGCCTGATGCAGAACGTGATGAAATTTTTGCCATCGTGACCCACTGGCCCGGCGTCAGTGGTGCCCACGATCTTCGTACGCGGCAGTCAGGGCCGACCCGCTTTATACAGATCCACATTGAAATGGAAGACAACCTGCCGTTGGTTCAGGCTCACGTTATAGCTGAGCAGGTCGAGCAGGCGATTTTGCAGCGTTTTCCTGGTTCGGACGTCATTATTCACCAGGATCCCTGCTCGGTTGTACCCGGACATGTTGAGCTTTCGTAATTCGTTGTAAAAAAGTGAGCCAGACCAGCATTTTGTGTATAAATTACCGCCATTTGGTCTGACCTGAATCAATTCAGCTGGAAGCGATTGATATACTATTTGCAGTATTCGTTGGTCGAACAGTTTCTTCCGGCAACAGATTTCAATTTTGCATTCCTAAGTTCAGAGGTAGTCATGATTAAGAAAATCGGTGTGTTGACAAGCGGCGGTGATGCGCCGGGCATGAACGCGGCAATTCGTGGTGTTGTCCGTGCAGCACTGACGGAAGGTCTGGAAGTGTTTGGCGTTTATGACGGTTACCTGGGTCTGTACGAAGACCGCATGGTTCAACTGGACCGCTACAGCGTGTCTGACATGATCAACCGTGGCGGTACCTTCCTCGGTTCTGCACGCTTCCCGGAATTCCGTGATGAACACGTTCGCGAAGTGGCTATCGAAAACATGAAGAAACGTGGCCTGGACGCGCTGGTTGTTATCGGTGGTGACGGCTCTTACATGGGTGCAAAACGTCTGACCGAAATGGGCTTCCCGTGCATCGGTCTGCCTGGCACCATCGACAACGACATCAAAGGCACTGACTACACCATCGGTTACTTCACTGCGCTGGGTACCGTTGTTGAAGCGATTGACCGCCTGCGTGACACCTCTTCTTCTCACCAGCGTATCTCCATCGTTGAAGTGATGGGCCGCTACTGCGGCGACCTGACGCTGGCGGCCGCTATCGCCGGTGGTTGTGAGTTCGTGGTGGTGCCGGAAGTGGAATTCAGCCGTGAAGATCTGGTGAACGAAATCAAAGCCGGTATCGCGAAAGGTAAAAAACACGCCATCGTCGCCATCACCGAGCACATCTGCGACGTTGACGAGCTGGCGAAGTACATCGAAACCGAAACCAAACGCGAAACCCGTGCGACCGTTCTGGGTCATATCCAGCGTGGCGGTTCCCCTGGCCCGTACGACCGTATTCTGGCCTCCCGTATGGGTGCGTATGCTATCGAACTGCTGCTGCAGGGGCATGGCGGTCGTTGCGTCGGTATTCAGAACGAACAGCTGGTACACCATGACATCATCGACGCGATTGAAAACATGAAGCGTCCGTTCAAAGGTGACTGGCTGGACTGCGCGAAAAAACTGTACTGATTGATTGACTCTGTTGCCCGGTGGCGCTGCGCTTACCGGGCCTACAAAAGCACGACTCGTAGGCCGGGTAAGGCGTAGCCGCCACCCGGCTTTTTTATGCGTGCACGCTTTTTTATTCCACTACGTTATAGCCAATCTTTTTTTATTCTTTAATGATCGATTCGCTTTCTGGCACGCTGCATTCATCAAAACACTACACAAGAGAGCTGGGCGATGAATAAATGGGGCGTGGGTTTAACATTATTGCTGGCATCGACCAGCGTTCTGGCAAAGGACATCCAGTTACTGAACGTGTCGTACGACCCGACGCGTGAGCTGTACGATCAATACAACAAAGCCTTCGCGGCGCACTACAAGCAGGAAACCGGCGATAACGTGGTGATTCGCCAGTCTCACGGCGGTTCGGGCAAACAGGCAACGTCTGTGATTAACGGCATTGAAGCCGACGTGGTGACCCTGGCGCTGGCCTACGACGTGGACGCAATCGCGGAACGTGGTCGTATTGATAAAAACTGGATCAAACGTCTGCCGGATAACTCCGCGCCATACACCTCGACCATCGTTTTCCTGGTGCGTAAAGGCAACCCGAAACAGATTAAGGACTGGAACGACCTGATCAAACCGGGCGTTTCCGTGATTACCCCGAACCCGAAAAGCTCCGGCGGCGCGCGCTGGAACTACCTGGCGGCCTGGGGCTACGCCCTGCACCACAACAACGGTGACCAGGCTAAAGCGCAGGAATTTGTGAAAGCGCTGTTTAAAAACGTCGAAGTGCTGGATTCCGGCGCGCGCGGCGCAACCAACACCTTCGTTGAGCGCGGCATCGGCGACGTGCTGATTGCGTGGGAAAACGAAGCCCTGCTGGCGACCAACGAGCTGGGTAAAGACAAGTTCGAGATCGTCACCCCAAGCGAATCTATCCTCGCCGAGCCGACCGTCTCCGTGGTCGACAAAGTCGTTGAGAAGAAAGACACCAAAGCGGTGGCGGAAGCCTACCTGAAGTATCTCTACTCACCGGAAGGTCAGGAAATCGCGGCGAAGAACTTCTATCGCCCGCGTGACCCGGCTGTGGCGAAGAAATACGACAGCGAATTCCCGAAACTGAAGCTCTTCACCATTGACGATGTTTTCGGCGGCTGGACTAAAGCGCAGAAAGAGCATTTCTCTAACGGCGGAACCTTCGACCAGATCAGCAAACGCTAAGCGCTACACAACGAACGACACGGTGACCCGGTGCGAGAAATCCGCCGGGTTTTTTATTTGGTCATCATTTTGCGTTACTCTTTCGCCTCTATCGAAAACGGGGAACGCGTTGTGAAAAAAATTATCGTATTGATCCTGATTGTCATCGCCCTGGCCGCTGGCGGCGCGTACTGGATGAAGGCGGGTAATCTGAACGCGTTGCGGCATATCGTTCTCGACCAGTGCGTGCCGAATCAGATCCAACACCGCAACCCCGCGCCGTGCGCGCAGGTGAAAACGGATGCAGGCTATGCGGTGTTTAAAGACCGCAACGGCCCGCTGCAGTATCTGCTGATGCCCACGTACCGCATCAACGGCACCGAAAGTCCCCTTTTGACTGAGCCTCACACGCCGAACTTTTTCTGGCTGGCGTGGCAGTCCCGCAGCTTTATGACGCTGAAGCGCGGCTCAGAGGTGCCTGACAGCGCCATTTCGCTGACGATCAACTCCCCAACTGGCCGCACGCAAAACCATTTTCATATTCATATCTCCTGCCTGCGCCCGGACGTGCGCGAGAAGCTCAATGCCGCTCAGGGGCAAATTAGCACCCAGTGGCTACCGTTCCCGGGCGGGCTGGAAGGGCATGAATATCTTGCCCGTCGGGTGACGGAGAATGAGCTGGTCCAGCGCAGCCCGTTTATGATGCTGGCAGAAGAGCTGCCGGAAGCGCGCGACCATATGGGGCGCTTTGCGCTGGCGATGGCGCAGCAGTCGGACGGTTCGTTTGTTTTGCTGGCGACCGAGCGTAATCTGCTGATGCTTAACCGCGCGTCGGCGGAGGAACTTCAGGATCATCAATGCGATATCCTGAAGTGACCCCACTATAAATGGCGTTTACTCGTCCTGCCTGTCGCCGTAGACTTGCTGAAAAATTCTACAGGAGACAGGTATGTCGCTCTGGTTAACGCATCCTCTGCTGCTGCCCTCACTGATTGTTGGCGTCACCATCGTGCTGTGGGCGACGTCGCTGCTGCCGGAATTTCTCACCGCGCTGCTGTTTTTCACGGTGGCGATGGTCGCCAAAATTGCCCCGCCGGAAGTGATTTTTGGCGGTTTTGCTTCGTCGGCTTTCTGGCTGGTATTTAGCGGTTTTGTCCTCGGCGTGGCGATCCGTAAAACCGGCCTGGCGGACAGGGCCGCCCGGGCGCTCTCCGCAAAGCTTACCGACTCCTGGCCGCTGATGGTGGCAAGCGTGGTGCTGCTGAGCTATGCGCTGGCGTTTGTGATGCCGTCGAACATGGGACGTATTGCGCTGCTGATGCCGATTGTCGCGGCGATGGCAAAACGCGCCGGTATCGCCGACGGCTCCCGCGCCTGGTTCGGTCTGGCGCTGGCCGTCGGGTTCGGCACATTCCAGCTTTCAGCCACTATCCTGCCTGCTAACGTCCCCAATCTGGTGATGAGCGGTGCGGCGGAGGGCTCGTACGGTATTCACCTGAACTATGTCCCGTATCTGCTGCTGCACACGCCGGTGCTCGGTATCCTCAAAGGCCTGATCCTGATTGGCCTGATCTGCTGGCTATTTCCCGGCAGCCCAAAACCACCGAAGGAACTAGCACCGTCTGAACCCATGGGGCGCGATGAAAAGCGTCTTGCCTGGCTGCTGGCGGTGGTGTTGGGAATGTGGGTGACGGAGAGCTGGCACGGCGTGGGGCCTGCGTGGACAGGACTGGCGGCAGCGGTCATCGTTATGCTGCCGCGCATCGGTTTTATCACCGGAGAGGAGTTTTCTGCGGGGGTGAATATGCGAACCTGTATTTACGTCGCGGGTATTCTCGGTCTGGCAATCGTGGTGACGCAAACCGGCATTGGAACGGCTGTGGGCGAGGCATTGCTTCGCATCATGCCGCTGGATGCAGACAGGCCGTTCACCAGTTTCCTCGCGTTGACCGGGATCACCACGGCGCTCAACTTCATTATGACCGCCAACGGCGTTCCTGCACTCTATACCACGCTGGCGCAAAGCTTCTCGGACGCGACCGGTTTCCCGCTGCTGTCGGTGATCATGATTCAGGTGCTGGGCTACTCCACGCCGCTGCTGCCGTATCAGGCGTCGCCGATTGTGGTGGCGATGGGCTTAGGAAAGGTGCCTGCAAGGGCGGGGATGGTGCTCTGTCTGGCGCTGGCCATTGCAACGTATCTTGTGCTACTGCCGCTGGATTATCTGTGGTTTAGTGTGTTAGGTAAGTTGTAGGGGGTTTGTAGGGCGGGTAAGCGCAAGCGCCACCCGCCACAAAGGCAATTACGCCTGTTTAGCCGCTTCTGCTGCTTTAACGATCACCGCGAAAGCGTCAGCTTTCAGGGATGCACCGCCAACCAGCGCGCCATCGATGTCTGGCTGGGTGAACAGCTCAGCAGCGTTGGCTGCGTTTACGGAACCACCGTATTGGATGATCACTTGCTCAGCCACTTTCGCGTCGGCTTTAGCAATGTGGTCACGGATGAATTTGTGAACCGCCTGAGCCTGCGCAGGGGTTGCAGATTTGCCGGTACCGATCGCCCAGACTGGCTCGTAAGCGATGACCGCGCCTTCGAACGCTGCTGCGCCCTGGGTTTTCAGCACGGCGTCGATCTGGCGTGCGCACACTTCTTCAGTTTTGCCCGCTTCGTTTTCCGCTTCGGTTTCACCGATGCACAGAACCGGGATCAGGCCCTGCTCTTTCAGCACGGCGAATTTCTTCGCGATGAACTCATCGGATTCTTTGTGGTAGGTGCGACGCTCAGAGTGACCGATGATGATGTATTTCGCGCCGATATCTTTCAGCATTTCAGCAGAGGTTTCACCGGTGAATGCGCCAGACAGGTTAACGTCAACGTTCTGCGCACCCAGCACGATGTGGCTGCCGTCAGCGGCGTGTTTAGCCAGGTCCAGATACATATCCGGCGGAGCGATAGCAACCGCGCAGCCCGTTACGCCAGCCAGCTCTTTACGCAGGTTCGCAACCAGCTCGTTTACCATGTGGCGGCTGCCGTTCAGTTTCCAGTTACCCATCACTAAAGGATGTCGCATTTCAATTCTCCACGCTAAATAAGCGAATTAAGGAATATGGCCGCCCTTATGGGCAGCATGGTCTGTGAATCAGTATAGAGATTTTCCCCTGAAAGGCTTTGCTTTTTGTCATTAATTCGCCCCTCCGAGTGAGTCTGATAGCGCCAGCTTAATCGGTTCAACAGCGAAGGTCAGGCCTTTTTCACCGTTATCCGCCACCACATAGCGAATGGCGCCTTCCGTCTCGGCGTAGTAACGCTTGTTTTTACCAGCCGTCAGCAATTTTTGCAGCTTTTGCTGGCTTTGCGTTTTCGTTAGCGCCGGGGTGAAGGCATGCAAAATGGCGCTCATATACTCCAGCGCTTTCGCCCTGGCCGCTTTCTGTTCCGGCCCCTGGATTGGCAGCCAGGTGATCTGCATGCTTTTAATTTTTAGCGTGCCACGTTCCAGCGCTGTCGATGCGTATAAGTTCTCGTTAATTTTGCTCGCTGCACGGGTCAGGGTTGGGGTATCTCGGGCGCTATCAATGGCGCGAAACTCGTCCAGCGGCAGCTTTGGGTTGGCCTGGTTAAAGGCTTCACGAAACTGGCTGATGGATTGGTCGAAGGAGGGCGCGCCCGCCAGGAGATACGGCGCTGTAGTGGGAGCGGTGGTTTCAGCGGCATGCAGAGAGCTGCCTGCGCTCAGCATCGCTAAACACAGGAATAGAGAGTGTGCCGTTAATTTCATCAATATTGCCCCTGGCCGTAAGTGCTCATGATTAAAACGATATCTGGTCGGCTTGTCAAAAGGTCACAACTCCAGGGTAAAATGCGCGCTATACGATAATAAGGAACCTTACATGACCATACAGCAGTGGCTGTTTTCATTCAAAGGGCGTATTGGACGCCGTGATTTCTGGGTTTGGATGGTGACGTGGGTTGTCGCCATGCTGATTCTGTTTTTTGTTGCTTATAACGCGTGGCTGAGCACGCAAACGGCGGCATTTGCGCTGGTCTGCCTGCTGTGGCCAACGGCCGCCGTGGTGGTGAAACGTCTGCACGATCGCGGCCGTTCCGGCGCATGGGCTTTTCTGATTATTCTGGCGTGGATGCTGGTGGCAGGAAACTGGTCAGTGCTGCCGTCTATCCTGCCGTGGGTCGTGGGCAGGATGGTGCCGAGCATTATCTTCGTGATGATGGTTGTCGATCTGGGCGCGTTTATCGGCACCCAGAGCGAAAACAAATACGGTAAAGATACCCTTGAGGTGAAGTACCGCTGATCACCAGTAGTGTTCAGCCGTCATATGGCCCGGTCGGCGACGAAGGTGTTTCGTCATCTGCCGGGTATCCTTCAGAAGCTGCTGCGTGTCACGAACCATCTGCGGGTTACCGCACAGCATCACATGGCTGGTTTCGATATTCATTGGCAAGCCAACCGCCTCCTCCAGCGCACCGCTCTCAATCAACGCCGGAACACGTCCGGTCAGTGAGCCTGACGCCGTTTCACGGCTGACCACGGTTTGAATTTTCAGCTTCCCGCCGTACTGCTGTTCCAGTGCCTGCATTTGCGGCAGGTAGCTCAGGTCTGCGGCGTAGCGCGCGGCGTGAACCAGCACGATGTTTTTGAAACGTTCCAGATCTTTGCCGTACTGCAAAATAGAGAGATAAGGGCCGATGGCGGTGCCGGTTGCCAGCATCCACAGGGTGTCACAGTCTGGAATTTCGTCGAGCACGAAGAAACCGGCCGCGTCTGCCACAATCTGCACATCATCGCCAGGCTTCAGCGCCGCGAGGCGTGGGCTGAGTTTGCCGTCCGGGACGGTGACCAGATAGAACTCGAGGTCCGGGTTATCAGGCGCGTTAACGTAAGAGTAGGCGCGCTGCACGCGTTCGCCGTCGACATCCAGCCCCAGCTTCGCAAATTGCCCGGCTGTGAACGGGTGGACGGGAGCATGCAGGGTGAGACTAAATAGCGCATCGGTCCAGAACTGTACCTTTGTGACTTTACCTGTTACCCAGTCCGCCATGATCTTCTCCTGTGCTGTTTCTCTGTTCTATCTTCCGTACTTAGCGGGGAGATTTCCAGCCCATTTGGGCCGGAAAGCTCAATCGATCAAACGGTTTTACAGAATGTGCGTCTGCACGTCCGGGTCTTTGCGGTCGAGATAGTGGATAGACTGAATGCGGCGAATGGTGCGCGATTTACCGCGGATCAGCAGCGTTTCGGTGGTCGCCATGTTGCCCTTGCGGGTGATGCCGTCCAGCAGATCGCCTTTGGTGATGCCGGTCGCAGAGAAGACAACGTTGTCGCTGCGCGCCATCTCGTCCAGAGCCAGCACTTTATTGGCCTCGATGCCCATCGCTTCGCAGCGTGCCAGCTCGTTTTCCCCGATACGGCGGTTCTCGTCGCTGTCGCCTTTCACCTCATGACGTGGCAGCAGACGCGCCTGCATATCGCCGTCCAGCGCGCGGATTACCGCCGCAGAGACCACGCCTTCCGGCGCGCCGCCGATACCGTACAGCACGTCTACTTCACTGTCCGGCATGCAGGTCAGGATCGAGGCGGCAACATCACCGTCAGGGATAGCAAACACGCGCACGCCGAGCTTTTGCATCTGCGCGATGGTGGCGTCGTGGCGTGGTTTCGCCAGAATCGTCACGGTCAGCTCGCTGAGCGGTTTGCCCAGGGCTTTGGCGATATTGCGCAGGTTCTCTTCCAGCGGCAGGCTGAGGTCGATTGCGCCCTTCGCGCCAGGACCGACAATCAGCTTTTCCATGTACATATCCGGCGCGTTGAGGAAGCAGCCCTTATCGCCCACGGCCAGCACTGCCAGCGCGTTGGCCTGGCCCATCGCCGTCATACGGGTGCCTTCGATTGGGTCGACGGCGATATCCACGGCATCGCCTTTGCCGGTACCGACTTTTTCACCGATATAGAGCATCGGCGCTTCGTCGATCTCGCCTTCGCCGATCACGATGGTGCCGTCGATGTTGACCTGGTTAAGTACAATACGCATGGCGTGGACGGCGGCGCCGTCGGCGGTGTTTTTGTCGCCACGACCCAGCCATTTATAGCCTGCAAGGGCGGCCGCTTCGGTGACGCGGGAAAACTCGATAGCAAGTTCACGTTTCATGAGGTACTCGTGCAATCAAAAGGAATTGCACGAAGTTTATCACAGAGTGGGGTTACGAGTTCCCTCTCCCCTAAGGGGAGAGGGTTAGGGTGAGGGGGATTACTCTTCGTGCTCTTCCCAAGCCAGAGCGCGTTTCACCGCTTTTTTCCAGCCGCTGTAGCGGAAGTTACGCTCGGTGGTTTCGATGCCCGGGCGGAATTCGCGTTCGATAACCGCTTTTTCCTGCAGCTCGTCCAGGTTCTGCCAGAAGCCTACCGCCAGACCGGCAAGGTACGCCGCACCCAGCGCCGTCACTTCGCGCACTTCAGGGCGCTCAACGCGGGTGCCCAGAATATCGGACTGGAACTGCATCAGGAAGTTATTCGCTACCGCACCGCCGTCCACGCGCAGGGCGTGCAGACGAATGCCGGAGTCAGCCTGCATCGCTTCCAGCACGTCGCGCGTCTGGTAGGCGATGGATTCCAGGGTGGCGCGAATAATGTGGTTAGAGTTCACACCGCGCGTCAGACCGAAAATCGCGCCGCGTGCATACGGATCCCAGTACGGTGCGCCCAGACCGGTGAACGCAGGCACCACGTACACGCCGTTGGTGTCTTTCACTTTGGTCGCGAAGTACTCGGAGTCGAACGCATCGCTGATCAGCTTCATTTCGTCACGCAGCCACTGAATGGATGCACCGGCCATGAACACCGCGCCTTCCAGCGCATAGTTCACTTCGCCGCGCGGGCCGCAGGCGATGGTGGTCAGCAGGCCGTTTTCTGATTTCACCGCTTTCTCGCCGGTGTTCATCAGCATAAAGCAGCCGGTGCCGTAGGTGTTCTTCGCCATCCCTTCCTTGACGCACAGCTGGCCGAACAGGGCCGCCTGCTGGTCACCGGCGATACCGGCGATAGGAATACGCGTGCCGCCTTTACCGCCGATGTTGGTCTGGCCGTACACTTCTGAAGACTTACGCACTTCAGGCAGCATCGCGCGCGGGATGTCCAGCGCGTCCAGCATCTTGTCATCCCACTCCAGGGTGTTGATGTTGAACAGCATGGTACGCGAGGCGTTGGTATAGTCGGTGACGTGAACGCGTCCCTGGGTCATTTTCCAGATAAGCCAGGTATCGACGGTACCGAACAGCAGCTCGCCGCGTTTAGCACGCTCGCGTGAGCCTTCCACGTGGTCGAGGATCCATTTCACTTTGGTGCCGGAGAAATACGGGTCAATCACCAGGCCTGTTGCGCTACGGATGTAATCTTCCATGCCCTCGCGCTTCAGTTTTTCGCAAATTTCTGCGGTACGACGGCACTGCCAGACAATGGCGTTGTAAATTGGCTTACCGGTTTCGCGCTCCCAGACCACGGTGGTTTCACGCTGGTTGGTGATACCGATGGCGGCAATTTCGTCGGAGCTGATGTCGGCTTTTGCCAGCACTTCGACCAGCGTGGAGCTTTGTGACGCCCAAATCTCCATTGGGTCATGCTCTACCCAGCCTGGACGAGGATAAATTTGCTCGAATTCGCGCTGTGACACGCTGACGATGTTCGCGTCATGATCCATTACGACAGCGCGGGAGCTGGTAGTGCCCTGGTCGAGCGCAACAATATATTTTTTTTCGGTCATGTTAGGTGTCCCGTAGTCAGATTACAGCGAAGCTTTTTGTTGTGCGGTAGACGTTGTTTCTTTCTCTTCTTCCACACAGGTGTCGCACGGTAAGTGGCGACCAATTAATTTGCGATAGCCGAATGCACCCAGCGCCGCCCCTACGATTGGCCCGAACAGCGGAACCAGGAAGTAAGGAATGTCTTTACCGCCGGTGAAGGCGACGTCGCCCCATCCAGCGAAGAAGGCGAAGGTTTTTGGCCCCAGGTCACGCGCCGGGTTCATCGCGAAGCCGGTCAGTGGACCCATTGATGCGCCGATAACCGCAATCAGCAGGCCAATCAGCAGCGGGGCCAGCGGGCCGCGCGGAATGCCGTTGCCGTCATCGCCCAGCGCCATAATGACGCCCATCAGAATAGCGGTAATTACCATTTCAACTGCGAACGCCTGCACAAAATTGATATGCGGGTTCGGATAGGTTGAGAAGATGCCAGCCAGATCCAGACTTTCGACACTGCCGCGCACCATATGATGCGTCTGTTCGAAGTCGATGAAAAGATTGTAATAAAGCCCGTAAACTAACGCCGCTGCGCAAAAGGCGCCGGCAAACTGAGAAATGATGAAAGGAACAACTTTGCGTCCATCGAAGCACGCGAACAGCCACAGCGCGATGGTCACCGCCGGGTTAAGATGTGCACCGGAAACCCCTGCAGTCAGGTAGATGGCCATCGCCACGCCCAGACCCCAGATGATACTGATTTCCCACTGACCAAAACTGGCACCCGCCACTTTCAGTGCAGCGACACAGCCCACTCCGAAGAATATCAACAACCCGGTACCAAGGAACTCGGCAATGCACTGGCCTTTTAAGGTTGATGTCTGACTCATAATCGGAATCCTGAAGAGATGAATGTTTATTGTTAGCATGGCCGCCCGTGACAGCCACGATGTCCTGTAGACATAGTGTTAATTTATCGTTAACGAGCAAAAACGAGAAATATCGAAATCAAAATGTGTGGTCTGCGTCAATAAAATGAGCGTTTTCGCGCCATAAAGCACATTTTTGCATCAGCCTCAGAATGTGAGCTGAATCATTTCATTAACGAATGAGTTAACAATTTAGGGGTATATGACGCGAACGCACCAGGACCAGACCTAAAAGTGTTGCAAACCGCGATCTGCGCGGTGTGTCGCTGGACACAGAGCGCCGCGCTCCATACAATCGACGGTATATGTCGTGCGCGTTTACGTTAAAGCGTCGCCTTGCAATTCAGGAGAGGTAGCATCATGTCTTTAGAAGTGTTTGAGAAACTGGAATCGAAAGTACAGCAGGCGATTGACACCATCACCCTGCTGCAGATGGAAATTGAAGAGCTGAAAGAGAAGAACAACAGCCTGGCGCAGGAAGTTCAGAACGCTCAGCACGGCCGCGAGGAACTGGAGCGCGAAAACAACCAGCTGCGCGAACAGCAGAACGGCTGGCAGGATCGCCTGCAGGCGCTGCTGGGACGTATGGAAGAGGTTTAATTCCCATTGGGATGAACTCAGTAGGCCGGGTAAGGCGAAGCCGCCACCCGGCTTTTTTTATATTTATCGCTAACACAATTAGGATTTTATAAAGGTTTTGAGGGGTTGCCCAAGGTGTAGACGAGAGTATGATGAAATTCCTTGGTGTTAGTCTGTAAGACTTCCCAACGGACCGCGAATCCCGAGGGACAAAAAAACCGCCACATTGCTGTTGGCGGTTTTTTTATGGTTCACGCTGACTGTTCTACTACTCGATATCCAGTGGATCTTCGGACAGGATAATACCGGTGTTATCAGCGTAGAGATGGTCCCCGGAGAAGAAGGTCACGCCGCCGAAATTGACTCGCACGTCGCTTTCGCCGATGCCGTCGCCCGCTGCGCCTACCGGTATGGCCGCGATGGCCTGAATCCCGATATCCAGGTCTTCGAGATCGTCCACCTGACGCACGGAACCGTACACCACAATGCCTTCCCACTCGTTCTGAACGGCAATTCCCGCCAGTTCAGCATCAATCAATGCACGGCGCACGGAACCGCCGCCGTCGACCACCAGAACGCGGCCACGACCATTCTGTTCGAGCAGATCGTACAGCAACCCGTTATCCTCGAAACATTTCACCGTGATGATTTGCCCGCCAAACGACGACCGCCCACCAAAGTTGGAGAACAGCGGTTCAACGACGTTGACATCTTCCTGGTAGATGTCACAAAGCTCGGAGGTATCGTATTTCATAGGTTTAACGCTCAGTTGCTGCGAATGTGTTCAGTATATCGTGCGAAATGCGTTGTTGGCAAAATCATCAATTGTTAATTGATATTTGTCAGCTAACTGAGCGTCTGGCTTAACACAATCCCGATGACGAACAACAGGTTAGTCAACAGCGCGCCTTTTACCGTACGTTCCAGCATTGGCGGCATGGCTGCCGGGCTGAGCTCACGCATCACAAAGCGGGCCTGCTTAACCAGCAACGGCGCGGCAAGCACAAACAGCCAGCCCCACAAGCTCTGCAAGGAAATCAGGTTAAACAGCGCCAGGCAAACCAGCGCGCCAATAAGCAGACAGGCATGATAGCGGCGCGCATTCACCGGCCCCAGACGCACGGCCAGGGTGTTTTTGCCGTTCTCGCGATCGCTGTCGATATCGCGTAGGTTGTTGATGTTGAGCACCGCCGTCGCCAGCAGGCCGCAGGCTGTAGCGGGCAGGAACAGGGCAGGGATGACCGTATGCGCCTGCAGATACCAGCTCCCCATCACGCTCAGCCAGCCGAAGAACACCAGCACGGAGATATCACCCAGCCCAATATAACCGTAAGGGCGCGTGCCAACGGTGTAGGTAATGGCTGCGATAATCGCGAGCAGACCCAGCACCAGGAAGCCGATGAAATCGCTGGTGGTCTTAGACGCGACCGTCACCAGCGCCAGGCCAGATACGCAAATCAGCACCACCGTGATAATCAGCGCGCGTTTCATCTGTGCCTGGGTAATGACCCCTTTCTGCATCCCGCGCAGCGGCCCGATGCGATCGGGCTTGTCGCTGCCTTTCACCGCATCGCCATAGTCGTTGGCGAGATTGGAGAGAATTTGCAGCAGGCCGGCGGTAATCAATGCCAGCGCGGCGACCAGCGGATCAAAATAACCTTGCCACCAGGCAAGCGCAGTACCGACGATAATCGCGGCAAAGGCCAGAGGAAGCGTTTTAGGGCGCAAACTTTCGAGCCACGCCTGAGTACGGCTGATGTCAGTCATAAGTATTTAGCCAATAAAAATGGGGGCATTAGCCCCCATTAAACGTGATGAGAATGCAGTAACCGCGATTATAGGATAAAACGGCTCAGATCTTCATCTGCCACTAACGCATCCAGATGTTTACTCACATATTCTGCGTCAATGGTGATGGTTTGACCGTTAAGGTCGCTCGCATCATAAGAGATATCTTCCACCAGGCGTTCCAGTACGGTGTGCAGACGACGCGCACCGATGTTCTCGGTGGTTTCGTTCACCTGCCATGCGGCCTGGGCGATACGTTTGATACCGTCTTCGGTGAACTCGAGGTTCACACCTTCGGTGGCCATCAGCGCTTTGTACTGCACGGTGGCAGAGGCGTTTGGCTCGGTCAGGATACGTTCGAAATCTTCGGTAGTCAGCGCCTGCAGCTCAACGCGGATGGGCAGACGGCCCTGCAGTTCCGGGATCAGATCCGACGGGCTGGCAACCTGGAACGCACCGGAAGCGATAAACAGGATGTGGTCCGTTTTCACCATGCCGTGCTTCGTGGAGACGGTGCAGCCTTCAACCAGCGGCAGCAGGTCGCGCTGAACGCCTTCGCGGGACACATCCGAGCCGGAGCTGTTGCCGCCGCGCTTACAAATTTTGTCGATTTCGTCGATAAACACGATGCCGTGCTGCTCAACCGCGTCGATAGCGTCCTGCTTCAGCTCTTCCGGGTTCACCAGCTTCGCCGCTTCTTCTTCAATCAGCAGCTTCATCGCGTCTTTGATTTTCAGCTTACGTGCTTTCTGCTTCTGGCCGCCCAGGTTCTGGAACATGGACTGCAGCTGGCTGGTCATCTCTTCCATGCCCGGAGGCGCCATGATTTCCACACCCATCGGCGCGGCAGCGAGATCGATCTCAATCTCTTTGTCGTCCAACTGGCCTTCACGCAGTTTCTTGCGGAATGCCTGGCGCGCTGCGGACGGTTCCGCCTGCTGCTCTGCCTGGCCCCAGTTGTTTTTAGCCGGTGGGATCAGCACGTCGAGAATGCGCTCTTCGGCCATCTCTTCCGCGCGGTAGCGGTTTTTCTCGATAGCCTGGACGCGCACCATCTTGATCGCCGAGTCGGTCAGATCGCGGATGATGGAGTCGACTTCTTTACCCACGTAGCCCACTTCGGTGAACTTAGTGGCTTCCACTTTGATGAACGGCGCGTTAGCGAGTTTCGCCAGGCGACGAGCGATTTCGGTTTTACCAACGCCGGTCGGCCCGATCATCAGAATGTTTTTCGGGGTCACTTCGTGGCGCAGCTCTTCGTCAAGCTGCATACGACGCCAGCGGTTACGCAGGGCGATAGCCACGGAACGCTTGGCGTTATCCTGGCCGATAATGTGTTTGTTCAGTTCGCTGACAATTTCGCGTGGGGTCATTTCAGACATGGGAGATCCTTACGCTTTGGAGGTCAATTCTTCGATGGTGTGGTTGTGGTTGGTATAAATGCAGATATCACCTGCAATATCCAACGCTTTCACCGCGATATCGCGCGCGTTCATGTCGGTGTTTTCCAACAGGGCGCGGGCTGCAGCCTGGGCGTACGGGCCGCCGGAGCCGATGGCAATCAGGTCATTTTCCGGCTGAATCACGTCACCGTTACCGGTGATGATTAACGAGGCGGTTTCATCGGCCACGGCCAGCAGCGCTTCGAGCTTGCGCAGCATGCGGTCGGTACGCCAGTCTTTCGCCAGTTCAACGGCGGCTTTCACCAGATGACCCTGGTGCATTTCCAGTTTGCGTTCAAACAGTTCAAACAGCGTGAAGGCATCCGCCGTGCCGCCTGCAAAACCGGCGATCACTTTGTCGTTGTAGAGACGACGCACTTTCTTCACGTTGCCTTTCATGACGGTATTACCCAGCGTGGCCTGGCCATCACCGGCGATTACCACATGGCCGTTACGGCGTACACTTACTATTGTTGTCACGAGCAGACCCCCTGGTTACAGATTCGGGAAACAGAAGCCCTGAGCCAGTGCTCAGGGCTGAATTAAATGATAGATGGGGGGGATTTTGGGGGTTTCAACCCCCGGAGGCGAGTCGAATGCAGTTTGTGTGACCGGCTACTTTCAAACGAGAGATAGTGCCATCGGCATTTTCTTTGCCTTTGACCGGGCCAATCACCACGCGGTTCCAGCCGTTGTTGGTGGTAATGCGTGAGTCAAATCCTTCGAACGCGAGCTGAGCACGCACGGTTTCGGCCTGCTCGGCGCCTTTAAACGAGCCGCACTGCACCATCCAGCGGCGTTCGTCTTTTTTCTCAGCCGTTTGCTTCGGCGCTTCGGTCTCTTTGGTCACCGGCGCGGCCTGCTGCGTTTTCGGCTGCTGCGCCGTGGTATGCGCTGGCGTCTGGAGCAGATCCTGATACGGCTGCGCCGCCTGCTTTTGCGGCTGCGCTTTTGGCTGTTGCTGAACAGGCTGCGATTGTACCGTACGCGTCTGCTGCTGTGGCTGCTGGTATGGCTGGGCCTTCGGCTGTTGTACCGGCTGGGTTTGCGTCCACTGCTGCTGTTGTTGCTGCTGAATTTGTGCCTGGCGCTGACGCTGCATCTGCAACGTTTGCTGACGCTGCGCAGGCGTTTGTTCGTTCCACGGCACTTCATTCAGCTGCGTAGGCTGCTGGCGCATATCGGCCTGCATCTGTGCCAGCAGCTGGCGCTGTTCGTTCGTCAGCTGATCGGCATTTTTCACTTCGCCACCTGCAGACGGTTCGGTAGGCGCACGCACGCCAGGCTGGCGGCTTTCCAGCTCTTTAATATAGCGCCAGCGCTCCTCAGGCTTCGGAGGAAGGCCATTACCGGCCACTTTGTTGCCCTGAAGCGCTTCAGATTCTTCTTTTTTATGGTGCGTAATGAAGTACAGGCCGCCAATAAAGGCCACCAGTACAGCCGCAGCAATAGCGACCATTGCTGGCGAGACGGCAGGCAGGTTCCGCTGCTTGCTTTTTGAACTACTCTTTTTGCGTCGCGAAGGTGCCGGCTGGCCGCGACGTACATAATCTCGTTGTGCCACTATCGTTTCGCTGTATTTATTCGTTCGTCAGCCCGCCATGTTACTTAAGCGGCGGGGCTTTGACCAGATAAGGGTGTCCGAAAGGCATTTACTTTAAGTCAATGCCTGGGTAGAGCCGCGAACAATCAGCTCGCAGTCGAGTAACCGCGAGCCGCTGCTAACCGTTTGACCCTGCAGCTGATCCAGCAAAAGCAGCATCGCTTCGCGGCCAATCTGATAGCGCGGTTGTGAAACGGTAGAGAGAGGTGGATCGCAAAACTCTGAAAGCGAAATATTATCGAAGCCGATAATCGACAGGTCTTTTGGCACGCGTAACCCACGACGTTTGGCGTGTGACAGCGCGCCCAGCGCCATCACGTCGCTGTGGCAGAACACCGCCGTTGGCGGCTGCGGCAGCGCCAGCAGTTTCTCCAGCGCTTGTCCGCCCGCTTCAAAGGTAAAATCACCGCGCGCAATATAGTGCGGATCAACGATGGCTCCGGTACGGCGCAGCGCCTGAACATAGCCCTGCAGGCGGTAGTGGCAAAGCGGCATCTCTTCCGGCCCGGCAATACAGCCAATACGCTTATGCCCCAGCTCCTGAAGATAGTTCACCGCATTGAACGAGGCCGTCAGGTTATCAATATGCACCGTCGGCAGTTCCAGCTCTGGCGCGAACTCGTTGGCCATTACCATCGGCGGTAAATTGCGTTGTTCTTCAATGCTGGCATCAAACGGCAGGCGGGAGCCAAGCAGCAACATGCCATCAATCTGCTTGGTGATAATGAGATCGATAAAGGTTTTTTCCTGCTGATTCTGGTGGGCACAGTCGCCAATCAGCACCAGATAGCCTTGTTCAGCCGCCGTCACTTCGATACCGCGAATGATCTCGCTAAAGAAGGGGTCGCAGATGTCCGGCACAATCACCAGAATAGTCCGCGATTCGTTGCGCTTTACGTTGCGCCCCATCGCCTGCGGGAAATAGCCCACTTCCAGCGCCGCCTGTTCAACCTTGTTACGGGTCGCCTGGGAGACTTTATCCGGGTTCATTAATGCGCGGGACACGGTTGCCGTAGAGACTTGTGCTTTCTCGGCAACGTCTTTCATGGTCGCCGTAGTGACCTCTTTCCTGGACTTCAACGTCTTCTCCTCGCCTGAACACCGAACTGCGGACATCACCATTTTTACAGATAGTTAATGGAATCGGTTACAGAATTTTCATAAAAAGTGTGAGGCGCGTTAAATTTTTCGATCCGTCTTCAGCCTTCGATGGGATCGACGTCCAGAACCCACTTCACTTTGCGCGCTTCCGGCAGGGTGTTGATCAGCGCCAGCGTGCCGCTGACGATATGCTGCAGGCGGATACGTGACGGGTGCTGAAGTAAGATTTGCCAGCGGAAACGTCCGCCGCGTTTCGGGGCCAGCGCTGGAACCGGACCCAAAATCCACAGCTGACTATCCACCAGCGGGCTGGCCTGCAGGAGGTTTCTCAGCTGTTGCAGGAAAAGCGGTGCCTGCTGGTTGTTATGGTCTTCCGCGCGGATGATGACGTGGCTGGTCCACGGCGGCAGCTGCATGGTCTGGCGTTCGGCCAGCGCCTGTTCGGCAAAGGCGTCATAGCCTTTATGCAGCAACGTTTGCAGCAGCGGGTGCTCAGGGTGGTGCGTTTGCAGCACCACTTCGCCTTGTTTTCCTGCGCGTCCGGCACGCCCCGCCACCTGGGTATAAAGCTGGGCGAAGCGCTCGGCGGAGCGGAAATCTGCCGAGAACAGCGCGCCGTCAACGTCCAGCAGGGCGACCAGCGTGACGTCCGGGAAGTGATGCCCTTTTGCCAGCATCTGGGTGCCAATCAATATGCGTGCCCCACCGCGATGTACTTCCGCCAACTGTTGTTCCAGCGCGCCTTTGCGGCTGGTGGTGTCCCGATCGATACGCGAAATCGGCACGTCCGGGAAGAAGGGGCCAAGGGCCTGTTCCAGCTGCTCCGTGCCCAGACCGACCGGCACAATATGCGTTGAGCCACACGACGGACACTGGCGCGGCACCGGGCGCTGGCTGTCGCAGTGGTGGCAGCGTAAATGACGCTGGGCCTGATGGAAGGTGTAGTAGTGGTCGCAGCGCGGGCACTCGGCAATCCAGCCGCAGTCGTGGCACAGCAGGGCGGGCGCGAAGCCGCGTCGGTTAAGGAACAGGATCACCTGGTTGCCCGCCTGCAAGTGCTGTCGCATTCGGGTAATCAATGCAGGCGCGAGCCCGGCCTGAACCTGCTGACCTTTCAGATCCAGCACGTGCTGAATCGCCGGACGGGCATTACCCGCGCGACGCGTCAGGCGCAGCATATGGTATTTACGCTGGCGCACGTTGTGCAGTGTTTCGAGCGCAGGCGTGGCGGAGCCAAGAATAATGGGAATTTGCTCGCTGTGCGCGCGGTATACCGCTAAGTCACGGGCGTGATAGCGCCAGCCTTCCTGCTGTTTATAGGAGCTGTCGTGCTCTTCATCTATTACGATAACGCCGAGATTTTTAAACGGTGTAAACAGCGACGAGCGGGTGCCGATCACAATCGCCGCTTCGCCGTTTTTGGCTTTCAGCCAGGCGCTGAGGCGCTCGCTGTCGTTAAGCCCTGAGTGCAGCACCTCAACCGGCGCGTTAAAGCGCTCGCGAAAGCGGGCGATGGTCTGCGGCGTCAGGCCGATTTCCGGCACCATCACCAGCGCCTGTTTGCCCTGTGCGAGCACGTTTTCCAGCACGCTCAAATAAACTTCGGTCTTGCCGGACCCCGTCACGCCCGCCAGTAGCCAGGCAGAGAAATGGTCCGAGGCGCTGTGAATCGCCCCCACGGCGGTAGCCTGCTCGGTGTTCAGACGCAGGCGATCGCCAGAGACGGAAAAGCCGTCGCGCCAGTCGTGAAGGGCGGGCGCTTCGCTTGCCAGTTCGCTCAGCCCTTTCTTTCTTAATGCCTGGAGCGCGGTTTCGCTGACCTCAAGCTCGTCGACCTGATGCCGCCAGATTTTTCCCTGACGCAGTGCCGCCAGCGCCTGCTGCTGTTTCTGCGAACGCTTCAGGCTGTTGATGTCCACGGCCTGACCCTGCTCGGTAGCAAACCAGTACCACATCGGCGCATGGCTGGCGCTTTTGCCCTGGCGCAGCATGATGGGCAGCGCGTGGAACAGGACATCGCCAATCGGATGGTGATAGTAATCCGCCGCCCACAGCAGCAGTCGCCAGGTGCTGGTGGAGTAAACCGGCTCGCTGTCCAGTACCTCAACAACCGATTTAAGTTCATTAAGCGGCAGCTCGCTTTTTTCACTCACGGAAACCACGATCCCCACGCGCTGCTGTTTGCCAAACGGCACGGTCACGCGACAGCCCGCTTTGGCGCTCATGCTGTCGGGCAGCAGGTAGTCAAAGGTGCGGGGAAGCGGAACGGGCAGGGCAACGTGAGCGACGGGCATCGAATCTTCCTGACTTGAAAAGTGGCGCGTTAGTATACACATTAGTGAAAGCGGCGTGCGGATCAGTTTGCATACGCTGGTCAAATTCTGTATGATTCGCCGCCTTTGGTGTATATTACGCCAAAGAAATTACATTCAACATCGCGTGGTGTCTGGCGTTAGGGCTGGAAGAGCGACGCGGCCTTAACTGAGGTTCTCCCATGAAAAAAGATATTCACCCGAAATACGAAATGATTACTGCAAACTGCTCTTGCGGTAACTCTATCCAGATCCGCTCCACCGTGGGTCACGATCTGAACCTGGACGTGTGCGGCAAATGCCACCCGTTCTACACTGGTAAGCAGCGTGATGTTGCAACCGGTGGCCGTGTTGACCGCTTCAACAAGCGTTTCAGCATCCCGGGCGCTAAATAAGCATCCAGAAGAAACCGCCTCCGGGCGGTTTTTTTGTGCCTGTAATTTCCCTCCTGAATAAATCCTTGTATTATATTTAACGCTTAAATAATTAATAACGCGCAGCCGTTTTTAATATATTTGTCTGGTGTATTCTTTAACGGATAGTGAACTGTATCTTCGTTTTCTTGAATTCTTTGCCACTGTTTTTCTTTGTGTGTCAAAAAATAAAAGGTTTCTCTCATTTCGTAAAATTACACTTCGCTCGTCATACATTCTTATTTGTCATTTTAACTGCGATGGCTTTCAGAGCGTGTTTACTTCGAGGGAAAGATTTTGAAAATTAAACATCTGTTATTCGTACTGCCATTATTGTCCTGTGCGGCACAGGCGGGATATGTTGATTATCGTCACGAGTATTATGACGATGGGCGTAACTACGACCGCGTGTACATGTCGCATCGCTTTGGCACCGGCTTCGGCGTGGCCGTGGAGGCGGTATCACGCTCCGATAATAAGCAGTCTAACGACGCGCTTAATAATATGGAAAGTAACAGCAACGAATATACGGCAAGCTATCAATTTACCTGGCAGGGTTTTATCTCGCAGCCGGGCGTCGCCGTTGAAATGGGCGATGATATGGCTATTTATAAGCCGTATTTGCGGGTGCAGTATAATATTGATGACAGCTGGTGGACAGCGTTCCGCTATCGTACCGAATACACTCGCCGCAATGCGGACGGAAAAGATGACCGTATGGTTTATCGCCCAGAAATGTGGCTGGGTTATAATATCGATAACTGGATGTTCGAACTGAACGGGATTTATAAGTTCGCCGATAACGAAGATCTGTATAACAACAAAAAAGAAGATTACGAATATAACTTCCGCGTGGCGTATAACATCGACTCGTGGATCCCGTTTGTGGAAGTGGGCAACGTCTCTTCCGGCTATAACACCGCCACCAGCGACGACCGCCAGACGCGTCTGCGCGTGGGATTAGGCTACAACTTCTAAAAAACCATCCCGCTGAGTCACCTCAGCGGGATCGTACCGCAGTTAGTATTCCCACGTATCCGGGTCAATGCCCAGTTCACGCATGATGATTTTCGCCTCTTCCGGGATCTCATCACTGCGCTCTTTGCGCAAATCGTCATCGTTCGGCAACGGTTGGCCGGTAAACGCATGCAGGAACGCTTCGCACAGCAGTTCGCTGTTGGTCGCGTGGCGCAGGTTGTTCACCTGACGACGCGTGCGTTCATCGGTGAGGATCTTCAACACCTTCAGAGGAATGGAAACCGTAATTTTCTTTACTTGCTCACTCTTCTTACCGTGCTCAGCGTATGGGCTGATATATTCGCCGCTCCATTCAGCCATGAGATACCTTTAATCCTCTCAGTCATTAATCTAAAGGTGCAGAACCGATAACCGCCGGTTTTGAACCGTAATCTTGCCTAGTTTACCGTAGAGACGATACCGTGGCACGGATATTGCCGCTGCAGCGTGCACTAAAGCATATAATTTTAACGGCTATTTGCGCATTGCTCAATCTATACGCAAAGAAGTTTAGATGTCCAGATGTATTGACGTCCATACTTTCAATGTTTACTCTGGTGCCTGACTTTTCACCTATTAAGCCAGGAAGCCCTCACCATGACGCGTAAACAGGCCACCATCGCAGTGCGTAGCGGATTGAATGATGACGAGCAGTACGGCTGCGTTGTCCCGCCGATTCATCTTTCCAGTACCTATAATTTCACCGGATTTAATGAACCCCGCGCGCATGACTATTCCCGTCGTGGCAACCCTACGCGTGACGTGACCCAGCGTGCCCTGGCAGAGCTGGAAGGGGGGGCGGGTGCGGTATTAACCAATACGGGTATGTCCGCAATCCACCTGGTGACGACGGTGTTCCTGAAGCCTGGCGACCTGCTGGTTGCTCCGCACGACTGCTACGGCGGCAGCTATCGCCTGTTTGATAGCCTGGCAAAACGCGGCTGCTATCGCGTGCTGTTTGTCGATCAAAACGACGAACAGGCGCTGAAACAGGCGCTGGCAGAGCAGCCGAAGCTGGTTCTGGTGGAAAGTCCAAGCAATCCATTGTTGCGCGTTGTCGATATTGCGAAAATTTGTCAGCTCGCAAGGGATGCGGGAGCGATAAGTGTAGTGGATAATACGTTCCTCAGTCCGGCCCTTCAGAACCCGTTAGCACTGGGTGCCGATCTGGTGTTGCATTCATGCACTAAATATCTGAACGGTCATTCTGATGTGGTGGCAGGCGTGGTGATTGCAAAAGATCCCGACGTTGTCACCGAACTGGCATGGTGGGCCAATAACATTGGCGTCACCGCGAGCGCCTTCGACAGCTACCTGCTGTTACGCGGCATTCGCACCCTGTCGCCACGCATGGAAGTGGCGCAGCGCAATGCCCTGGCGATCGTCGATTTCCTGAAAACCCAGCCGCTGGTGAAGAAACTCTATCACCCGTCGCTGCCGGAAAATCAGGGGCACGAGATTGCCGCGCGCCAGCAGAAAGGATTTGGCGCGATGTTGAGTTTTGAACTGGACGGTGACGAGCAAACGCTGCGTCGCTTCCTGAGCGGGCTGTCATTGTTTACGCTGGCGGAATCATTAGGTGGGGTTGAAAGCTTAATCTCCCACGCCGCGACCATGACGCACGCAGGTATGGCACCGGAAGCACGTGCCGCCGCCGGGATCTCTGAGACGCTGCTGCGTATCTCAACCGGCATTGAAGATTTTGAAGATTTAATTGCCGATCTGGAAAATGGCTTCCAGGTCGCAGCCAAGGGGTAATCATGAGTGTGATAGCGCAGGCAGGGGCGAAGGGTCGTCAACTGCACAAGTTTGGTGGTAGTAGTCTTGCTGATGTGAAGTGTTACCTGCGCGTTGCAGGGATCATGACCGAGTATTCACAGCCGGGTGACATGATGGTTGTCTCGGCGGCGGGCAGCACCACCAACCAGTTGATTAGCTGGCTGAAACTGAGCCAGACCGATCGCCTTTCTGCGCATCAGGTACAACAGTCTTTACGCCGTTACCAGAGCGAGCTGATTGCCGGCCTGCTGCCTGCGGACGTGGCGGATGGACTGATCAGCGCCTTTACCCATGACCTTGAGCGTCTGGCTGCCCTGCTGGACAGCGGTATTACCGACGCGGTCTATGCCGAAGTGGTGGGCCACGGTGAAGTGTGGTCCGCACGTCTGATGGCCGCCGTTCTGCAACACCTGGGCGTGGAGGCGGCCTGGCTCGACGCGCGTGATTTCCTGCGTGCCGAACGCGCCGCGCAGCCTCAGGTGGATGAAGGTTTGTCCTACCCGCTGCTGCAACAGCTGCTGGTGCAGCATCCGGGCAAACGTATCGTCGTGACCGGCTTTATCAGCCGCAGCAACGCGGGCGAAACCGTGCTACTGGGCCGTAACGGCTCGGACTACTCGGCAACGCAAATTGGTGCCCTGGCGGGCGTGTCCCGCGTCACCATCTGGAGCGACGTGGCCGGTGTCTACAGCGCGGACCCGCGTAAGGTGAAAGATGCCTGCCTGCTGCCGCTGCTGCGTCTCGACGAAGCCAGCGAGCTGGCGCGTCTGGCCGCGCCGGTACTGCACGCCCGTACGCTGCAGCCGGTTTCCGGTAGCGATATCGACCTGCAGCTGCGCTGCAGCTATACCCCGGATCAAGGCTCTACCCGTATCGAACGCGTACTGGCCTCCGGTACGGGCGCGCGTATTGTCACCAGCCACGACGACATCTGCCTGATTGAGTTCCAGGTGCCTGCGGGCCAGGACTTCAAGCTGGCGCATAAAGATATCGACCTGATCCTCAAACGTGCTCAGGTGCGCCCGCTGGCCGTCGGCGTTCACAACGACCGCCAGCTGCTGCAGTTCTGCTATACCGCAGAAGTGGCGGACAGCGCGCTGAAAATCCTCGATGAAGCGGGCCTGCCGGGCGAGCTTCGCCTGCGTCAGGGTCTGGCGCTGGTGGCGATGGTGGGCGCGGGCGTCACCCGTAACCCGCTGCACTGCCACCGTTTCTGGCAGCAGCTGAAAGGCCAGCCGGTGGAGTTCACCTGGCAGTCGGAAGAGGGAATCAGCCTGGTGGCCGTGCTGCGTAAAGGGCCAACCGAGAGCCTGATTCAGGGTCTGCATACCTCCCTGTTCCGCGCGGAAAAACGCATCGGCCTGGTGCTGTTCGGGAAAGGGAACATCGGTTCCCGCTGGCTGGAACTGTTCGCCCGTGAGCAGGAAACGCTCTCCGCGCGTACCGGATTTGAATTTATTCTCGCGGGCGTGGTGGACAGCCGCCGTAGCCTGTTGAATTACGAAGGGCTGGACGCCAGCCGCGCGCTTGCCTTCTTTAATGATGAAGCCGTTGAGCAGGATGAAGAGTCCCTGTTCCTGTGGATGCGCGCGCACCCTTACGATGACCTGGTCGTGCTGGACGTGACCGCCAGCGAGCAGCTTGCGGATCAGTATCTGGATTTCGCCAGCCACGGCTTCCACGTCATCAGCGCCAACAAGCTGGCGGGGGCGAGCAGCACCGATAAATACCGTCAGATCCACGACGCGTTTGAAAAAACCGGTCGTCACTGGCTGTACAACGCTACCGTTGGCGCGGGGCTGCCGGTTAACCATACCGTGCGCGACCTGATTGAAAGCGGCGACAGCATTCTGGCGCTGAGCGGTATCTTCTCCGGTACGCTCTCCTGGCTGTTCCTGCAGTTCGACGGCACCGT
Source organism: Enterobacter sp. RHBSTW-01064 (assembly GCF_014103035.1). Taxonomy (NCBI): domain Bacteria; kingdom Pseudomonadati; phylum Pseudomonadota; class Gammaproteobacteria; order Enterobacterales; family Enterobacteriaceae; genus Enterobacter; species Enterobacter sp. RHBSTW-01064. The sequence goes on from NZ_JABXOU010000003.1 coordinate 574,747, forward strand.
ACCCTTCACCGACCTGGTGGATCAGGCATGGCAGCAGGGCTTAACCGAGCCCGATCCGCGCGTGGACCTTGCCGGGAAAGACGTGATGCGTAAGCTGGTGATCCTGGCGCGTGAAGCGGGCTACGACATCGAACCGGGTCAGGTGCGTGTTGAATCGCTGGTGCCTGCGGGCTGTGAGGAAGGGTCTGTGGATCACTTCTTCGAAAACGGCGACGAGCTGAACGAGCAGATGGTACAGCGTCTGGAAGCCGCCAACGAGATGGGCCTGGTGCTGCGCTACGTAGCGCGTTTCGAGGCGAACGGTAAAGCGCGCGTAGGCGTGGAGGCGGTGCGTCCTGAACATCCGCTGGCGGCGCTGCTGCCGTGCGATAACGTCTTCGCTATCGAAAGCCGCTGGTACCGCGATAACCCGCTGGTGATCCGAGGTCCGGGCGCGGGGCGCGATGTCACCGCCGGGGCGATCCAGTCAGACATTAACCGTTTGGCTAAGCTGCTGTAAAAACTGAATTTCCCTCTCCCTGTGGGAGAGGGTTAGGGTGAGGGCATCAGACCGCACTCACCCCCATCCTGAATTCCCTTCATCTTCCCTGAACAAACCTCACCGTTATTGTTGATTATTTATGTTGACGTCACTCCGCTTTTCCGTCATTTTTACATCTGGACGTCTAAACGTATAGAAGTTCACAACACCACAGACAACGACACGCGATAGATAGAGGTAAGGTATGAGCTTTTTTCACGCCAACCAGCGGGAAGCCCTGAATCAGAGCCTGGCCGAAGTAAACGGCCAGATTAACGTCTCTTTTGAATTTTTCCCGCCGCGCACCAGTGAAATGGAGCAAACCCTGTGGAGCTCTATCGATCGCCTGAGCAGCCTGAAACCGAAGTTTGTTTCCGTGACTTATGGTGCTAACTCCGGCGAGCGTGACCGTACGCACAGCATCATTAAAGGCATCAAAGATCGTACCGGTCTGGAAGCGGCACCGCACCTTACCTGTATCGACGCCACCCGCGACGAGCTGCGGGCTATCGCCCAGGATTACTGGAATAACGGCATTCGTCATATCGTTGCCCTGCGCGGTGACCTGCCGCCGGGGAGCGGCAAGCCGGACATGTATGCCGCCGATCTGGTTGCGCTGCTGAAAGACGTGGCTGACTTTGATATCTCCGTTGCTGCTTATCCTGAAGTGCATCCGGAAGCGAAAAGCGCCCAGGCGGACCTGCTCAACCTGAAACGCAAAGTCGACGCTGGCGCGAACCGCGCGATAACGCAATTTTTCTTCGATGTTGAAAGCTACCTGCGCTTCCGTGACCGCTGCGTTTCTGCGGGTATCGACGTCGAAATTATCCCGGGCATTCTGCCGGTCTCTAACTTCAAACAGGCGAAGAAATTTGCCGATATGACCAATGTGCGCATTCCGCTTTGGATGTCTAAAATGTACGAGGGGCTGGACGATGACCCGGAAACACGCAAGCTGGTGGGCGCAAATATCGCGATGGACATGGTGAAGATCTTGAGTCGTGAAGGGGTGAAGGATTTCCACTTCTACACGCTGAACCGTGCAGAGATGAGTTACGCCATATGCCACACGCTCGGCGTTAGACCAGGCGTGTAACAAAAAAGAGCCCTCTTCGGAGGGTTTTTTGATTTATAAGGGTTTTATTTTCCTGCCATATCAGCAATGCTGCCTTTGACGTACAAAACTCATGTATTTTCCATGGGAAATTAAACGGATTTAACTATCGAATCTGTGGGTTATCTCAACTATACCTTATCAACAAGGGCGTATATCGTAACGGTAACACTGTAAAAGGGAGCAAAGCGATGAGCACGTCAGACGAGACCAATAAAGCGGCATCAGTCGGCAAATGCCCGTTCCATCAGGGCGGCGTCGATCACAGCGCGGGCGCAGGTACAGGCAGCCGCGACTGGTGGCCAAAACAACTCCGCATCGATCTTCTTAACCAACATTCCAATCGTTCGAACCCACTGGGTGAAGACTTCGACTACCGCAAAGAATTTAGCAAGCTCGATTACTCCGCCCTTAAAGGCGATCTCAAAACACTTTTAACCGATTCTCAACCGTGGTGGCCTGCCGACTGGGGCAGCTATGCGGGCCTGTTTATCCGTATGGCCTGGCACGGGGCAGGTACCTATCGCTCCGTTGACGGACGCGGCGGTGCCGGACGCGGTCAACAACGTTTTGCCCCGCTGAACTCCTGGCCTGATAACGTGAGCCTGGATAAGGCGCGCCGCCTGCTGTGGCCTATCAAACAAAAATACGGACAAAAAATTTCCTGGGCTGACCTGTTTATCCTCGCGGGTAACGTGGCGCTGGAGAACTCCGGCTTCCGCACCTTTGGTTTTGGCGCCGGGCGTGAAGACGTCTGGGAGCCGGATCTGGACGTGAACTGGGGCGATGAAAAGGCCTGGCTGACCCACCGTGACCCGGAAGCGCTGGCGAAGCGTCCTCTCGCCGCCACCGAAATGGGCCTGATTTACGTCAACCCGGAAGGGCCAAACGCCAGCGGTGAACCCCTGTCTGCTGCGGCGGCCATTCGCGCGACCTTCGGCAACATGGGCATGAACGACGAAGAGACCGTTGCGCTGATCGCGGGCGGCCACACTCTCGGCAAAACCCACGGCGCGGGTGAAGCCACGCACGTGGGCACCGACCCGGAAGCCTCGCCGATTGAAGCGCAGGGCCTGGGCTGGGCGAGCACGCACGGCACGGGGATTGGCGCAGATGCCATTACCTCCGGTCTGGAAGTCATCTGGTCGCAAACCCCGACCCAGTGGAGCAACTACTTCTTCGAGAACCTGTTCAAATACGAATGGGTACAGACCCGCAGCCCGGCAGGTGCGATTCAGTTTGAAGCCGTGGATGCACCGGAAATCATGCCCGATCCGTTCGACCCGTCGAAAAAACGCAAGCCAACCATGCTGGTTACCGACCTGACGCTGCGTTTTGACCCGGAATTCGAGAAAATTTCCCGCCGCTTCCTGAACGATCCGCAGGCCTTCAACGAAGCCTTCGCGCGTGCCTGGTTCAAGCTGACCCACCGCGATATGGGGCCAAAAGCGCGTTACATCGGCCCGGAAGTGCCGAAAGAAGATCTGATTTGGCAGGATCCGCTGCCGCAGGCGGTGTTCAATCCTTCGAAAGAAGACATTGAAAGCCTGAAAGCGGAAATTGTGGCATCCGGTCTGTCCGTGAGTGAACTGGTTTCGGTTGCCTGGGCGTCAGCGTCAACCTTCCGCGGTGGCGATAAGCGCGGCGGTGCCAACGGCGCGCGTCTGGCACTGGCACCTCAGCGCGATTGGGATGTGAACGCCGCGGCGGTTCGCGCGTTACCGGCTCTGGAAGCTATCCAGCGCACTACCAACAAAGCTTCACTGGCCGATATCATCGTGCTGGCGGGCGTCGTAGGCGTTGAGCAGGCTGCGAAAGCCGCAGGTGTTTACGTCAACGTACCGTTCACGCCGGGCCGCGTCGATGCGCGTCAGGACCAAACGGATATCGAGATGTTTACTCTGCTCGAACCGATTGCCGACGGCTTCCGCAACTACCGTGCGCAGGTGGATGTGTCCACCACCGAGTCACTGCTGATCGACAAAGCCCAGCAGCTGACGCTGACCGCGCCAGAGCTGACGGTGCTGATCGGTGGCCTGCGCGTTCTGGGTGCCAACTTCGATGGCAGCAAGAATGGCGTATTCACCAACCGTGAAGGCGTGCTGAGCAACGATTTCTTCGTGAACCTGCTGGACATGAACACCCAGTGGAAGGCGACCGACGAATCAAACGAACTGTTTGCCGGAAGCGATCGCACCAGCGGTGAAGTGAAATACACCGCTACCCGTGCCGACCTTGTCTTCGGTTCCAACGCTGTCCTGCGCGCGCTGGCTGAGGTTTACGCCAGCAGCGATGCCAGCGAGAAGTTCGTTCGTGACTTTGTAGCGGCATGGGCGAAGGTGATGGATCTGGATCGGTTTGACCTGCAGTAACCCTTGTGCCGGGTGGCGCTAACGCTTACCCGGCCTACGGGCAAAAAAATCCCCGCTGATGCGGGGATTTTTATTCACGCTATTTACTCCCACTCCTGCAGGAACCGCTGCCCATACTGGTCGGCAACCAGCAGCGCCGCGTAAACCTGATCCGGTGACACGCCGCCCGGCATGTTGTGAATGGTTTCACCTTCTGCGCAAGATGCCTCCGCAATCAGACGCATTTTCGCCGGAATGTCTTCTTTGATATTCAATTGTGCCAACGTGATCGGCAGCCCCACGCTGTGACAAAGTGCCGCGACGGTTTCGATCTCTTCTACCGGCGCATTTTCCAGCACCAGTTGAGTCAGCGTGCCAAACGCCACTTTTTCGCCGTGGTAGAAGTGATGCGCATCCGGTACCGCCGTCATACCGTTATGAATTGCGTGTGCCGCTGCCAGACCACCGCTTTCAAAACCTACGCCGCTGAGATAGGTGTTGGCTTCGATAATGCGTTCAAGAGCAGGCGTCACCACGTGCTGTTCCGCTGCCAGCATCGCCTTCTCACCCTCTTCAACCAGCGTGTTGTAGCACAGCTCGGCCAGCGCTAACGCCGCCTGTGTGCACTTTCCGCCCGCCATAGTGGTTGCCCCGCTGCGCGAGCAGGCGCGTGCTTCAAACCAGGTTGCCAGTGCATCGCCAATCCCGGCGGCCAGCAGCCGCGCCGGTGCGCCCGCCACCACTTTGGTGTCGACAATGACCATGTTCGGGTTGTGCGGCAGCATCAGGTAGCGGTCGAACTCACCGCTGTCGGTATAAATCACGGAAAGGGCGCTGCACGGCGCATCGGTGGAGGCGATGGTTGGCGCAATGGCGACCGGCACGTCCATAAAGTGGGCAAGCGCTTTGGCGGTATCCAGCGTTTTACCGCCGCCAATGCCCAGCACTGCCATGCAGTCGGCGCTGTCGGCCAGCTTTTTCAGACGATCGATTTCATTTTGTGAACATTCGCCGCCAAACGGCGCGATTTCGGCATGCAGTTCGGCTTTTTTAAAACTTTGACGCAGGGTTTCTTCGGCAAAACCCAGCACAAATTTATCGCCGACAACCAGCCAGCGCTGTGCCAGCGGTTTCAGATAGTCGCCGAGACGGGTAAGCACATCAGCTCCCTGGATGTATTTCCCAGGTGATTGAATGATACGGTCCATAACAGTTCTCCCTTAGAGGTTGAGGTTACCAAACGCGTTTTTCCAGTCCTGCTCGAACTTCTCTATGGCTGACTCTACCGCCGGGGTGCCGAGCATTTGTTGCGCTACATCTAAAGGAAGCGTGATTGCTTCACATCCGGCGAGAAGGCAGTCCAGCGCCTGGCGCGGCGTTTTGAAGCTGGCGGCGAGCACCCTGCTTTCCGGCGCGTGCAGTTCCAGCAGGGATTGCAGCTCCTGGACCATGCGAATGCCGTCACCACCCTGAGCATCAACGCGGTTTACATAGGGCGCGACATATTTCGCTCCCGCCAGCGCGGCGAGCAAACCCTGTGCGGCGCTATAAACGGCAGTACCCAGCGTGGTAATGCCCTCTTTTCTCAGCGCTTTGATCGCGGTAAGCCCCTCAGCCATGACCGGGATTTTCACCACGATGTCCGGGATGGCATTACTCAGGCGTTTAGCTTCAGCCACCATGCCTTCTGCGTCTCGGCTCATGGTTTGGGCAAACAGCGTGCCTTCTGGTCCAATGGCTTTTTGCAGGCGCGGGAGCACCTCCCAGATGGATTCGCGGCTGGCAGCAATGATGCTCGGATTTGTGGTGACGCCCGCTATGGGAAAAATGCGCGCCAGGCGTTCTACTTCCGCCACGTTGGCGGTATCCAGGTACAGTTCCATTATTTTTCCTTAAGTCAGAAAGGTTGAATAAAGGATACGGCGCACCCAGGCGCGGCGAATACAGGCCAATTTTGCTAAATACTGGACAAATGTAATGTCCTTAGCGAAGTGAGAGAGCGATCACAATGCTACTTTTTGGCGATGAGCTGGCTGTGATACTGGCGTCGATATTCGGAAGGGGAACGTTCGGTGTGTTTGCGAAAGAGACGGCAAAAGTAGTTGCTGTCCGTAAATCCGCAGCGAGTGGCGATATCTTTAATTTTGAGATCATAGCCTTTCAGCAGCTGACGCGCATGTTCCAGGCGCGTTTTTGTTAAATATTCATTGAATCCGACGCTGCCGACTTTCTGGAATAGATGGGAAAGGTAGTTTGGTGAGATGTAGAACGCCTGTGCTACGGATTCGCGAGTTAACAAAGAGGCATAATTTTCTTCGATATAGCTCCGAACGGCTTCGAACAGTGCCCGGCTGCGGCTGTCTGTGTGAATTTCGCTGCCAAGCAGATCCCGGCAGTGGCTGAGCAGACTTAAAATCACCAGCCTTGCTGTGTCTTGCTCCTCAGGCTGCATCTGTAATTCGGTGAGCGTTTGCAGAAGAAAAGCCCCCGTTCGCGGGCCACGTCGGGCAATCTGTAATTGTTGTAAGAGTACATTGTCACGCTGTAACTCGATTGTAAGCTGCTGCTTACCGAAATGTATGCTCAGGACGTGAGGCGCGGGAGGTGTGATTTGTCCAAAAAAAGAAAAAAAGGCCTCGCAGGGGGTATCAAGCGTAATGCCGAGGCAGGGAGAGGTTCGGGGATGCTGTTCAGTCAGCGCTGAGAAATGAATCTGACCCAGCGGTAACGAGCGGTTCACCAGGTCAGTCAAAATCTGGGTGATATCGAAATGCATAAGGAACTACCGAAATTTGCCGGGTGGCGCTAACGCTTACCCGGCCTACTTATCGTAGGCCCGTGCAAGCGCAGCGCCGCCGGGCGTAAAGCATTAGCCAGTGTTACGCATACCTGCCGCAACGCCTGCAATCGTCACCATTAACGCCTGTTCGACGCGTGGATCCGGCTCTTTACCTTCCTCTTCTGCCAGACGCGAACGGTGCAGCAGCTCGGCCTGCAGGACGTTAAGCGGGTCGGTGTAGATATTACGCAGCTGGATAGATTCGGCAATCCACGGCAGGTCTTCCATCAGGTGTGAGTCGTTGGCAATATCCAGTACCACTTTGATGTCGCCTTCCAGCAGTTCGCGCAGCTCTTTACCCAGCGTCCACAGTTCAGGTTTCACCAGACGCTGATCGTAGTATTCCGCCAGCCACAGGTCAGCTTTCGAGAAGACCATCTCAAGCATGCCCAGGCGGGTAGAGAAGAACGGCCAGTCGCGGCACATGGTTTCCAGTTCATTTTGCTTGCCGTCTTCCACCACTTTCTGCAGTGCGGCACCGGCACCCAGCCAGGCGGGCAGCATCAGACGGTTTTGCGTCCAAGCGAAGATCCACGGAATTGCACGCAGAGACTCGACGCCACCGGTTGGGCGACGTTTGGCCGGACGCGAGCCCAGCGGCAGTTTACCCAGCTCCTGCTCAGGGGTTGCCGAGCGGAAGTAAGGCACGAAATCTTTGTTTTCACGCACGTAGCCGCGGTAAAGATCGCAGGAGATATCTGACAGCTCGTCCATGATGTGGCACCAGGACTCTTTCGGCTCCGGCGGCGGCAGCAGGTTCGCTTCCAGAATGGCGCTGGTGTAGAGCGACAGGCTGCTGATCGTCACTTCCGGCAGACCGTATTTAAAGCGGATCATCTCGCCCTGCTCGGTGACGCGCAGGCCGCCTTTCAGGCTTCCCGGTGGTTGTGACAGCAGCGCTGCGTGAGCAGGTGCGCCGCCACGGCCGATTGAGCCACCGCGTCCGTGGAACAGGGTCAGTTCAATACCGGCTTTCTCGCAGGTTTTGATCAGCGCGTCCTGCGCCTGATACTGCGCCCAGGATGCCGCCATGACGCCCGCGTCTTTTGCAGAGTCGGAATAGCCGATCATCACCATCTGCTTGCCCTGAATAAAGCCGCGATACCAGTCGATGTTCAGCAACTGCGTCATCACGTCGTTGGCGTTGTTCAGGTCATCGAGGGTTTCAAAGAGTGGCGCGACCGGCAGAGCGTAGTCGATACCGGCTTCTTTCAGCAGGAGGTGAACGCCCAGCACGTCAGACGGGGTTTTCGCCATGGAGATCACATAGGCGGCCACCGATCCTTTCGGCGCATCCACGATCGCCTTACAGGTATTGAGCACTTCGCGGGTGTCGTTGCTTGGCTCCCAGTTGCGCGGCAGGAGAGGGCGCTTGGAATTCAGTTCGCGGATCAGGAAGGCCTGCTTGTCGGCTTCGGACCAGCTTTCATAATCGCCGATGCCGAGGTAGCGGGTCAGTTCACCCAGCGCTTCAGTATGACGGGTACTTTCCTGACGCACATCGATACGCACCAGCGGCACGCCGAAACACTTCACGCGGCGCAGGGTGTCGAGCAGTTCGCCGTTAGCAATGATGCCCATGCCACAGGCCTGAAGCGACTGGTAACAGGCGTACAGCGGCTCCCAGAGCTGCTCGTTCTGGCTGAGCAGACCTTCGGGTTTCGGCAGGCGCTGACCTTTGAGGCGTGCTTCCAGCCAGGCCTGAGTCGCCATCAGCTGACCACGCAGTTTTTTCATCAGGAAACGGTACGGCTCGCTGGCACCTTCTTCTCCGGCCAGCGCGCGCAGTTCCGGCGTTGCTTCAACCATCGACAGCTCGGAGATCAGCACCTGAATGTCCTTCAGGAACAGATCGGTCGCTTTCCAGCGGCTCAGCAGCAGGACGTGACGGGTGATTTCTGCGGTCACGTTCGGGTTACCGTCGCGGTCGCCGCCCATCCAGGAGGTGAAGCGCACCGGAACAAAATCAACCGGCAGGCGGTAGCCCAGGTTCTCTTCCAGCTGTTCGTTCAGCTCGCGCAGGTAGTTTGGTATCCCTTCCCACAGGCTGTTTTCCACCACCGCAAAGCCCCATTTGGCCTCGTCGACCGGGCTTGGGCGATGTTTACGAATTTCATCGGTATGCCAGGACTGGGCAATCAGCTGGCGCAGGCGTCGCATCAGCTGGTTGCGCTCGTAGTCGGCAATGTCTTTGTTATCCAACTGCTTCAGACAGTTGTTCACTTCCACCATTTTGTGGATCAGCGTACGACGAGTGATCTCGGTTGGGTGAGCGGTCAGCACCAGCTCCAGCGAAAGAGATTCCACCGCTTTTTTGATGGTGGCTTCGTTGAGATTGGGCTGGTCTTTGAGTTTACGAAGCGTACGGGCAATGACTTCCGGGTTGCTGGCAGCTTCGCCATTTGGCGAAATGCTGTGGTATTGCTCAGCGGTGTTGGCCAGATTCAGGAACTGGCTGAATGCGCGTGCAACGGGCAGCAGCTCATCATTTGACAGGTTCTGCAAGGTGGTGAGCAGCTCCTGACGATTGGCTTCGTTACCGGCACGGGAAGATTTAGACAGCTTGCGGATGGTTTCAACGCGGTCGAGGATGTTTTCCCCCAACGCATCTTTGATGGTATCTCCAAGCACTTTGCCGAGCATACTGACATTACTACGCAACGCGGAATATTGTTCGTTCATAAAAACCCAGTCACCCCATCATTTTTGTTTATGCCCAATCGAAAATCTTTTGGACATTATTTTGTCATCTCCCTTTATAAAGCCACGTAAAACCCCCGTCGTCAATTGCTGCGAAAACGGTTCAGCAAACGAATAAATGTGGGCAATTTACGAAATTTAATTCGCTTTGCGTCAGATAAGAGATGCTTATGGGAATGTGACGGAGATCATGCGATTTATTGCCCTCACCCTAACCCTCTCCCACAGGGAGAGGGGACTCTTCGGGGCCGTTTTAATGCCAGCAGAAGTGATGCACAACCTGGGTAATCAGTTCGCGGGTGGGCTTGATGAAGCGGGTTTCCAGATATTCATCCGGCTGGTGGGCCTGGTTGATGGAACCCGGGCCAAGCACTAGCGTCGGGCACAGGGTCTGAATAAACGGCGCTTCGGTGCAGTAGTTCACCACGTCGGTTTTTTCGCCGAGCAGTTTTTCCACCACCTGGACCAGCTGGTGATCCGGCGGGCACTCATAGCCCGGGATCGGCGGGTGCAGTTCCGAGACCGTCAGGCGGCCCGGCCAGCGTTCGCTCACCGGGGCCAGCGCTTCATTCAGCAGGCCGTCGAGATCGCTCAGGGTCATGCCCGGCAGCGGGCGGATGTCCATGTGCAGTTCACAGCAGGCGCAGATGCGGTTCGAGGCATCACCGCCGTGCAGGCTGCCGAGGTTTAGCGTCGGATACGGCACGGTGAACGCCTCGTAGTGATAGCGCTCTTTCAGGTCGTCGCGCAGGGTCATGATGCGGCCGATGGCGTCATGCATCAGTTCGATGGCGTTCACGCCGCGCGCCGGATCGCTGGAGTGGCCGGACTGGCCCAGCACGCGCACGGCGGTAGAGATATGGCCTTTATGCGCGCGAATCGGCTGCAGAGACGTCGGCTCGCCGATGATCGCGCAATCCGGGCGAATCGACGTGTTTTCAGAGAAGTAGCGCGCGCCCGCCATGCTGGTCTCTTCATCGGCGGTCGCGAGGATATAGAGCGGCTTTTTCAGCTTCGTCACGTCCACGTCACGCAGCGCGTCGAGGATAAAGGCGAAGAAGCCTTTCATGTCGGCGGTGCCCAGGCCGTAGAGCTTGTTGTCGTGCTCGGTCAGGGTGAACGGGTCGCGCGTCCAGCGGCCATCGTCAAACGGTACGGTGTCGGTATGACCGGCCAGCAGCAGGCCGCCCGCACCGGTACCGGTGCTGGCGAGCAGGTTGAATTTGTGGCGTGTTCCGGGGACGGGCTGAACCTCAACGTTAAACCCAAGATCGCTAAACCAACCCGCCAGCAGATTGATTAAAGACTCATTGCTCTGATCCAGCGCTTCTTCCGTTGCGCTGATGGACGGAGTGGCAATCAGGGCGCGGTAGATCTCGATAAATGGCGGTAAGTTCATTTTCATTGTTGACACACCTTAGGTCGTGATAGTATCAATATTCATGCAATAAATGTGAATAAAAATACATTAACGTTGAGCATAAAGGAACCCGATGTTGAATACGCTGATTGTAGGCGCTAGCGGTTATGCGGGCGCAGAGCTTGTAAGCTACGTGAATCGCCATCCACATATGACCATAACCGCTTTGACCGTGTCAGCGCAAAGCAATGATGCAGGAAAGTTAATTTCCGATTTGCATCCGCAGCTTAGGGGCATTGTCGATCTGCCGCTGCAGCCAATGTCTGACATCAGCGAGTTTACCGACGGCGTCGACGTGGTGTTTTTAGCCACCGCGCACGAGGTCAGTCACGACCTGGCGCCGCAGTTTCTGGCGGCTGGCTGCGTAGTCTTCGACCTCTCCGGCGCGTTCCGCGTTAACGACGGCGCGTTTTACGAAAAATATTACGGTTTCACCCATCAGCACCCTGATCTGCTTGAAAAAGCGGTGTACGGCCTGGCGGAGTGGAGCGCAGACAAGCTGAAAGAAGCGAACCTGATTGCCGTGCCGGGCTGCTACCCGACGGCGGCGCAGCTTTCCCTGAAGCCGCTGATCGACGCGGGCCTGCTGGATCTCAACCAGTGGCCGGTGATCAACGCTACCAGCGGCGTGAGCGGAGCAGGGCGCAAGGCCGCTATCTCCAACAGCTTCTGCGAAGTGAGCCTTCAGCCGTATGGCGTGTTTAATCACCGTCATCACCCTGAAATCACGACGCATCTGGGCGCCGAGGTGATTTTCACCCCGCATCTGGGCAGCTTCCCGCGTGGGATCCTCGAAACCATTACCTGCCGCCTGAAGCCGGGCGTGACCAAAGAGCAGGTGAGCGAGGCCTTCACGCAGGCGTACGCGGATAAACCGCTGGTACGTCTGTACGACAAAGGCGTGCCGGCGCTGAAAAACGTGGTCGGCCTGCCATTCTGCGATATCGGTTTTGCCGTGCAGGGCGAGCATATAATTGTGGTGGCCGCAGAAGATAACTTACTCAAAGGCGCTGCCGCACAGGCAATGCAGTGTGCAAATATTCGTTTCGGTTTCCCGGAAACGCAGGCTCTTATTTAAGGTGTGATGATGAACCCATTAATTATCAAACTCGGTGGTGTACTGCTGGACAGCGAAGAAGCGCTGGAGCGTCTGTTTACCGCGCTGGTGAACTATCGTGAATCACACCAACGTCCGCTGGTGATTGTGCACGGCGGCGGCTGCGTGGTGGACGAGCTGATGAAAGGACTCAACCTGCCGGTGAAAAAGAAGAACGGCCTGCGCGTCACGCCTGCTGACCAGATCGACATCATTACCGGTGCGCTGGCGGGTACGGCGAACAAAACGCTGCTGGCGTGGGCGAAGAAACACCACATTGCCTCTGTTGGCCTCTATCTGGGCGATGGCGACAGCGTAAAAGTGAGCCAGCTCGACGAAGAGCTCGGCCACGTTGGACTGGCGCAGCCAGGTTCGCCTAAGCTGATTAATACGCTGCTGGAAGGCGGATTCCTGCCGGTGGTGAGCTCTATCGGTGTGACCGAAGAGGGCGAGCTGATGAACGTCAACGCTGACCAGGCGGCGACGGCACTGGCGGCAACGCTGGGTGCGGACCTGATCCTGCTCTCCGACGTGAGCGGCATTCTGGACGGTAAAGGCCAGCGCATTGCGGAAATGACCGCCGCCAAAGCCGAGCAGCTGATCGAACAGGGCATTATTACCGACGGCATGATCGTTAAAGTGAACGCCGCGCTGGATGCGGCGCGCACGCTGGGCCGCCCTGTGGATATCGCCTCCTGGCGTCACGCGGAGCAGCTCCCGGCGCTGTTCAACGGCACGCCGATTGGCACGCGTATTTTAGCCTAAGTTTTTATTGAATGACCGTAGGCCGGGTAAGCGAAGCGCCACCCGGCAGAACTAACGAATAAAGGAATCATGTTATGGCACTTTGGGGTGGGCGTTTTACACAGGCAGCGGATCAGCGGTTCAAACAGTTCAACGACTCTTTGCGCTTCGACTACCGCCTGGCCGAACAGGATATTGTCGGCTCTGTGGCCTGGTCCAAAGCGCTGGTGACGGTGGGCGTACTGACCGCAGACGAACAACTACAGCTGGAAGACGCGCTGAACAATCTGCTGGAAGAGGTGCGTCTTAACCCGCAGCAGATCCTCGAAAGCGATGCTGAAGATATTCACAGCTGGGTGGAAGGCAAACTGATCGACAAAGTCGGCCAACTGGGTAAAAAGCTGCACACCGGGCGCAGCCGTAACGATCAGGTCGCCACCGACCTGAAGCTGTGGTGTAAACATACCGTTGGCGAACTGCTGGCGGCCAACCGTCAGCTGCAGAGTGCGCTGGTGGAGACCGCGCAGAACAATCAGGACGCGGTGATGCCGGGTTATACCCACCTGCAGCGCGCCCAGCCGGTGACCTTTGCGCACTGGTGTCTGGCCTACGTTGAGATGCTGGCGCGTGACGAAAGCCGTCTGCAGGATACACTGAAGCGCCTGGACGTCAGCCCGCTGGGCAGCGGCGCGCTGGCCGGTACGGCGTATGAAATTGACCGTGAACAGCTGGCAGGCTGGCTGGGCTTTGCCTCCGCCACCCGTAACAGCCTGGACAGCGTTTCTGACCGCGACCACGTGCTGGAGCTGCTCTCCAATGCCTCTATCGGGATGGTGCACCTGTCGCGCTTTGCCGAAGACCTGATCTTCTTTAACTCTGGCGAAGCGGGCTTCGTCGAACTGTCCGACCGCGTGACCTCAGGCTCATCCCTGATGCCGCAGAAGAAAAACCCGGACGCGCTGGAGCTGATCCGCGGCAAGTGTGGCCGCGTGCAGGGTGCGCTGACCGGCATGATGATGACCCTGAAAGGGCTGCCGCTGGCGTACAACAAAGATATGCAGGAAGACAAAGAAGGGCTGTTCGACGCGCTCGACACCTGGCTGGACTGTCTGCATATGGGCGCGCTGGTGCTGGACGGCATTCAGGTGAAACGTCCGCGCTGCCAGGAAGCGGCGCAGCAGGGCTATGCAAACTCCACCGAGCTGGCGGACTACCTGGTGGCGAAAGGCGTACCGTTCCGCGAGGCGCACCATATTGTCGGTGAAGCGGTGGTAGAAGCCATTCATCAGGGTAAACCGCTGGAGGATTTGGCGCTTGCCGACCTGCAGAAATTCAGCGCGGTGATTGGAGACGATGTGTATCCGATTCTGGCCCTGCAGTCTTGTCTGGATAAGCGTGCGGCGAAAGGCGGCGTGTCGCCGAAGCAGGTGGCGCAGGCGATTGCGGATGCGAAGAGCCGGTTGGTTTGACAATATTGCGGTGTGATGCCCTCACCCCAACCCCTCTCCCACGAGGAGAGGGGCTCGATCGGTTCCCTCTCCCTCTGGGAGAGGGTTAGGGTGAGGGAAAAACAGAGCCTGGCTTAGCGCCAGGCTTTTTTACGCAAAAAAAAAGCGGACCACGGGGTCCGCAAAAGTTCACGTTGGCTTTAGTTGTTCGAGTTTTGAGAGAAACTCGCTGACGGTGCGGGGACGTCAAGGGTCAAACACGTGCCGCCTCGTCTATGTGGTGTATTATTCAACAGAATGCTTGATAGGGATAATCGTTCGTTGCTATGCTATCTATCGCCATGAACTATCGTGGCGACGGAGGATGAATAATGAATATTCGTGATCTTGAATACCTGGTAGCGTTAGCCGAGCATCGTCACTTTCGCCGCGCGGCAGATTCCTGCCACGTCAGCCAGCCCACGCTGAGCGGTCAGATCCGCAAGCTGGAAGACGAGCTAGGCGTGATGCTGCTGGAGCGCACCAGTCGTAAGGTTCTGTTCACACAGGCAGGTCTGCTGCTGGTGGATCAGGCGCGCACCGTGCTGCGCGAGGTCAAAGTGCTCAAGGAAATGGCAAGCCAGCAGGGGGAGGCGATGTCCGGCCCGCTGCATATCGGCCTGATCCCAACCGTTGGCCCGTACCTGTTGCCGCACATCATCCCGATGCTGCACCAGACGTTCCCGAAACTCGAAATGTACCTGCATGAAGCGCAAACGCATCAGCTGCTGGCGCAGTTAGATAGCGGCAAGCTCGACTGCGCCATTCTGGCGCTGGTGAAAGAGAGCGAAGCCTTTATTGAAGTGCCGCTGTTCGATGAGCCGATGATGCTGGCGATCTATGAAGATCACCCGTGGGCGAACCGCGATCGCGTGCCGATGGCCGATCTGGCCGGTGAAAAGCTGCTGATGCTGGAAGATGGCCACTGCCTGCGCGATCAGGCGATGGGTTTCTGCTTCGAAGCGGGTGCGGATGAGGATACCCATTTCCGCGCAACCAGTCTGGAAACGCTGCGTAATATGGTCGCGGCGGGAAGCGGAATTACGCTGCTGCCTGCGCTGGCCGTGCCGCGCGAGCGTAAGCGTGATGGCGTTGTCTATCTGCCGTGCATCAAGCCGGAGCCGCGTCGCACTATTGGCCTCGTTTATCGTCCGGGTTCACCGCTGCGCAGCCGCTATGAGCAGCTGGCAGAGGCCATCCGTGGTTCGATGGATGGCCATTTTGACAACGCGTTAAAACAGGCGGTTTAAGCCGTTCAGCGCAGCTACCCGGTAGGCTTCCGCCATCGTCGGGTAGTTAAAGGTGGTGTTAACGAAGTACTCGATGGTGTTACCACCGCCTTTCTGCTCCATTATTGCCTGGCCGATATGAATGATTTCCGCCGCGCGTTCACCGAAGCAATGAATACCCAGGATCTCTTTCGTCTCTCGATGGAACAGGATCTTCAGCGTACCTACGCTCATCCCCACGATTTGCGCCCGCGCCAGATGTTTAAACTGGGCACGTCCCACCTCGTAAGGCACCTTCATTGCCGTCAGCTGCTGCTCGGTTTTACCGACCGAACTGATTTCAGGAATAGTGTAGATCCCCGTTGGGATATCTTCGATCAGGTGCGCCGTCGCTTCGCCTTTTACCAGCGCCTGTGCGGCAATGCGCCCCTGGTCGTAAGCGGCAGAGGCCAGGCTTGGGTAACCAATCACGTCGCCGACCGCGTAAACGTGCGGTAGCGCGGTCTGGTACATGCTGTTGACCTTCAGCTGACCGCGGCTGTCGGTCTCAAGCCCGATATTTTCCAGCTTCAGTGAATCCGTGTTGCCGGTACGGCCGTTGGCGTACAGTAGGCAGTCGGCTTTCAGCTTTTTGCCGGACTTCAGGTGCATGATCACCCCGTCGTCGCAGCCTTCGATCTTCTCGTACTCTTCGTTGTGGCGAATGACTACGCCGCTGTTCCAGAAGTGATAGGAGAGGGAGTCTGACATCTCCTGATCGAGGAATGCCAGCAGGCGGTCGCGGGTGTTGATGAGATCAACTTTGACCTCCATTCCGCGGAATATCGACGCATATTCACAGCCAATCACGCCCGCGCCATAGATGATCACATGGCGTGGTTCGTGCTGCAGGCTGAGAATGGAGTCGCTGTCGTAAACGCGCGGGTGCGAGAAGTCCACGTCTGCCGGATGGTATGGACGTGAACCGCAGGCGATAACAAATTTTTCGGCGGTGAGGGTTTCAACCGAACCGTCGTGGCATTCGAGCGCCAGGGTATGTTCATCCACAAAATGCGCGTTGCCCTGCAAAATCTCACAGTGGTTACGCTCATAAAACCCCTGACGCATGCGCGTCTGCTGGTTAATGACGGTATCCGCGTGATTCAGGATGTCGGCAAAGGAGGAACGAAGAAGTCGGGAGTGGTCGCTGTAGAGAGGGTTCTGGTTAAATTCAATAATGCGGCTAACGGCGTGGCGGAGGGCTTTCGAAGGGATGGTGCCCCAGTGGGTGCAACCGCCGCCGACATTATGGTAGCGCTCAATGACCGCTACTCTGGCTCCCTGTTTCACCAGACCCATAGCAGCGCCTTCGCCGCCGGGGCCGGAACCAATAACTATTGCGTCGTAATCGTAGGAATGTGGCATGGCAAGGCTTACCTGTTCTTATACATAAAAGCAACAGAATCATAACATCATTGCCAGAGTAACCCAATTATCGTTGTGCTTTTTTCCGGCAGTGGAGCACAAACCGCACGTAAACAATCATTCACAAAGCCAGGCAAACAGATTAATTTTATTCTCTGGTATAGTGCCATCAGGCCTTTGGAAGGATTCAACTATCGTGATGGGCGTAAGAGCACAACAAAAAGAGAAAACCCGGCGTTCGCTGGTGGAAGCCGCATTCAGTCAACTGAGTGCTGAGCGGAGTTTTGCCAGTTTGAGTTTGCGCGAAGTCGCACGCGAGGCCGGAATTGCGCCAACGTCCTTCTATCGTCACTTCCGTGATGTGGATGAACTGGGCCTTACCATGGTCGATGAGAGCGGGTTAATGCTGAGGCAGCTGATGCGCCAGGCGCGTCAGCGTATCGCTAAAGGGGGCAGCGTGATCCGCACCTCCGTGTCGACCTTTATGGAATTTATCGGCAATAACCCCAACGCGTTTCGCCTGCTTCTGCGCGAGCGTTCGGGCACTTCGGCGGCGTTTCGTGCCGCCGTCGCGCGTGAAATTCAGCACTTCATCGCGGAACTTGCCGACTATCTGGAACTCGAAAACCATATGCCGCGTGCGTTTACTGAAGCACAGGCCGAAGCCATGGTGACGATTGTTTTCAGCGCAGGTGCCGAAGCGCTGGATGTCAGCATTGAACAACGCAAGCAGCTCGAAGAGCGACTGGTATTGCAGCTGCGCATGATTTCGAAAGGTGCGTACTACTGGTATCGCCGTGAACAAGAGAAGTTGGCACATCAAACCGAAGAGTGAAGGTGAGTAATGAAACAGTCAGGTCAGGATAAAGGGACGCTGTTGCTGGCATTGATCGCTGGCTTATCCATTAATGGTACGTTTGCCGCTATTTTTAGCTCAATCGTGCCGTTTTCGATTTTCCCGCTTATTGCGCTGGTGCTGACGGTGTACTGCCTGCATCAACGTTACCTGAACCGCACCATGCCGGTGGGGTTACCGGGGCTGGCCGCTGCCTGCTTTATTCTGGGCGTCTTGCTGTATAGCACCGTGGTGCGCGCGGAGTATCCGGATATCGGCTCTAACTTCCTGCCGGCGGTACTGTCTGTGGCGCTGGTGTTCTGGATTGGTTCGCGCATGCGTAGCCGCAAGAGCCAGTTACCAGAGTAAAGGGTTTTGTCATTGTAGGCCGGATAAGCGAAGCGCCATCCGGCTTTTTTGGCAGGTGGCGCTTCGCTTACCTGCCCTACAAGGCCCACATTACTTCGCCGTGAGCAGTACGCCACACTCCATATGGTGCGTATACGGGAACTGATCGAACAGCGCCAGACGTTCAACCTTGTGCGTCTGGCTCAATGTTTCGAGGTTCTTGCACAGCGTCTCCGGGTTACAGGAGATGTACAAAATGCGCGGGTACGCCTGCACCATCTTTTCGGTTTCGCTGTCCAGGCCACTGCGCGGCGGGTCGACAAAAATCGTCTCACACTGGTAGCTCTTCAGATCGATCCCTTCCAGGCGGTTAAACTGGCGTACGCCGTTCATCGCCTGCGTGAACTCTTCTGCCGCCATACGAATGATCTGCACGTTGTCGATATGGTTAGCGGCAATGTTGTACTGCGCGGCGGCAACCGACGGCTTGGCGATTTCCGTGGCCAGCACGCGATCGAAGTTACGCGCCAGCGCCAGCGAGAAGTTACCGTTACCGCAGTACAGTTCCAGCAGATCGCCCTTAGACCCTTCCGTCGCTTTCAGCGCCCATTCCAGCATCTGCACGTTCATTGCGGCGTTCGGCTGGGTGAAGCTGTTCTCGACCTGACGATACACCATCTCTTTACCCGCTACCGGCAGGCGCTCGTCGATGTAGTCCTGGTCGAGCATGATTTTAGTTTTGGTCGCGCGGCCAATCAGGTGAACGTTGATGTTCTGCGCGCGCAGCGCATCGCGCAGCGCTTCTGCCTGCTCGCGCCACTCGTCGTTCAAGGCTTTGTGATACAGCAGAGAGACAATCGCCTGATTGCTTTGCGTGGTCAGGTAGTCAATCTGGAACAGCTTGTTGCGCAGCACAGGGTTGTTGCGCACGCCGTCCATTATCAGCTTCATTAACTGGTTAATGAGCTCGCTCGCCGCCGGAAAGCTGTCCACGCGGATACGGGACTTCGTCTGCTGATCGAAAATGATGTGGTACAGGTCGTCGCCGTCGTGCCAGATGCGGAACTCGGCGCGCATGCGGTAGTGGCTGACAGGAGAGCGGAACACCTCGGGAACGGGCGCGTTGAAAGGCGTCATCATACTTTGCAGGCGGACGACTTTCTCTGCCAGCTGCGCGTCGTACTGTTCTGTCGGGAGGTGTTCTGGGGTCATGATGCGTCCTGAGTGATAAAGAATTACGCGGGGATTGTAGGCATTGTTCAGGGGATGTCCAGATTTAATGGCCAATAGCTATCTGGACATCTATACGTGTCTAATTGTAGCATTCTGTTTCCGGTCTCCTGAGAGTGAAAAGGGAATCCAGTGTAAATCTGGAGCTGACGCGCAGCGGTAAAGACTGGCGGGATGAGAGTTGTAGACACTGTGAAAATGGGAAGTCTTCATCCGTATAACGCCACCTAGCCCGAAGACCTGCCGGGATCACGTCGCATTTGGTTTCATCATCGCGTGCTATGGATGAGGCCTGCGGCATCCTTCTTATATTGTGGATGCTTTAACAATGATTAAAAAAGTATCGCTGTTGACGGCGTTGTCCGTCACGGCATTTTCGGGCTGGGCGCAGGATAGTGCCGACTCGTTGGTGGTGACGGCAAATCGTTTTGAACAACCTGAAAAATCTGTTCTGGCTGCAACCTCGGTTGTAACGCGTGAAGATATTGATCGCTGGCAATCCACGACCGTTATCGATGTCATGCGCCGCTTGCCCGGCGTGGATACGGCGCAAAATGGCGGGATGGGGCAACTCTCTTCTCTCTTTATACGTGGCACCAACTCCAGTCACGTCCTGATTCTCGTCGATGGTATTCGCCTTAACCAGGCGGGTGTCACGGGATCGTCAGATCTCAGCCAGTTCCCGATCGCCCTGGTACAGCGAATCGAATACATTCGTGGACCACGTTCCGCTGTGTATGGCTCAGACGCGATTGGCGGCGTGGTGAACATTATCACCACGCGAGCAAAAGACGGTACAACGCTGAACGCGGGAGTAGGTTCGCACGGTTACCAAAATTATGGTGGCAGCACGCAGCAAACATTAGGCGACAGCACGCGCGTGACGCTGGCAGGTGATTACACCTATACCAAAGGTTTTGATGTGGTCGCGGACGGCAACAACGGTGGTCTTGCTCAGACCGATCGCGACGGTTATATGAATAAAACGCTATACGGCGCGCTGGAACATACATTCTCTGAGCAGTGGAGTGGCTTTGTGCGCGGTTATGGCTACAGCAACCGTACCGCTTATGACGGCTATTACAGCGCATTTACACCTGATGTGTTGGTTGATACCCGCCAGTTGTATAGTCAGACATGGGATGCCGGGTTGCGCTTTAACGAGGATATCTTCCATTCACAGTTGCTCTCCAGCTACAGCCACAGCAAAGACTTTAACTACGATCCGCATCTGGGGCGTTATGACTCCACGGCGACGCTGGATGAAATCAAACAGTACAACGTTCAGTGGACCAACTCCGTTGACGTCGGACACGGCAACATTGGCGCGGGTGTCGACTGGCAGAAACAGAGCACTGAACCCAACACAAACTATGTCACGAATGGCTACGACTTGCGTAATACGGGCGTCTATCTGACCGGGTTGCAAAAATTAGGCGACTTTACCCTCGAAGGAGCAGCCCGTAGCGACGATAACTCTCAGTTTGGTCGCCATGGTACCTGGCAGAGCAGTGCCGCCTGGGAATTCATTGAGGGTTATCGGTTTATCGCCTCTTACGGCACGGCATATAAAGCGCCTAATTTAGGGCAGCTTTACGGCTATTATGGCAACGACCATCTTGATCCAGAAGAAAGCAAGCAGTGGGAAGGTGCATTCGAGGGGCTTACGGCAGGTGTGAGCTGGCGTGTTTCCGCTTACCGTAACGATGTCGATAATCTTATCGACTTCAATAACAACCTCCAGGAATATTACAACGTCGGCAAAGCACGCATTAAAGGCGTAGAAGCCACGGCGTCATTTGACACTGGCCCTGTGATGCATACCGTCGGATATGACTATGTTGATGCGCGTAATGCGACGACCAATGAACTTCTTGATCGTCGTGCTAAGCAGCAGGTGAAGTACCAGCTCGATACCCAGATCTATGATCTCGACTGGAGCCTGACTTACCATTACCTGGGGACGCGTTACGACACCAACTTCGGAACCTATCCGTATCAAAAGGTTAAAATGGGCGGTGTAAGCCTGTGGGATGCCGCAGTTTCATATCCTGTCACCTCTCACCTCACAGTTCGTGGTAAAATAGCCAACCTGTTCGATAAAGATTACGAGACAGTTTATGGCTATCAAACTGCAGGACGGGAATACACCTTGTCTGGCAGCTACACCTTCTAATCCGCGTCCCACCGTGCTGGTGTTTGATTCCGGCGTCGGTGGGCTTTCGGTCTATGATGAGATTCGGCATCTGCTGCCGGATCTCCATTATATCTACGCCTTCGATAACGTCGCGTTCCCGTATGGGGAAAAGAGTGAAGACTTTATTGTGGAGCGTGTGGTTGAAATCGTCACTGCGGTTCAACAGCGCTATCCCCTGGCGCTGGCGGTTATTGCCTGCAATACGGCGAGCACGGTCTCGCTTCCTGCCCTGCGTGAAAAATTCCCGTTCCCGGTTGTGGGTGTTGTGCCTGCAATTAAACCCGCTGCACGTCTGACGGCGAATGGTATCGTCGGTTTGCTGGCCACGCGTGGCACGGTAAAACGTCCTTATACGCGCGAGCTCATTGACCGTTTCGCCAATGAGTGCCAGATCGCCATGCTGGGTTCGGCAGAACTGGTGGAGATGGCGGAAGCCAAGTTGCACGGAAAGGCGGTATCACTCGACGAGCTGCGTCGCATTCTTCGCCCGTGGCTGCGGATGCCGGAGCCACCGGATACGGTTGTGCTGGGCTGCACTCACTTCCCTCTATTACAGGAAGAACTGTTAGAGGTTCTCCCGGAAGGAACTCGGCTGGTGGATTCTGGTGCTGCCATCGCTCGACGCACGGCCTGGCTGCTGGAACATGAAGCGCCGGATGCAAAATCGTCTGACGCGAATATCGCTTTTTGTATGGCGATAACAAAAGAAACTGAGCAACTTTTACCCGTTTTACGCCGTTATGGGTTTGAAACGCTCGAAAAACTGGCGCTCTGACACAGTTTTGCGCAAAAAAGAGACGGTTAAACGTTTTTTTTAAAAGAGGGGTTGTCAACGTCTGAGAACTCCCTATAATGCGCCTCCACTGACACGGAACAACGGCTTGCAGGCCGCCGGGTTAGCGGGGTTCAGAGATGAACGCCAACAGAGAAAAGTAAAAATAATTGCTTGACTCTGAATGAGGAAAACGTAATATACGGG
>NZ_JABXOU010000030.1:0-261 GCF_014103035.1 Enterobacter sp. RHBSTW-01064
ACCCTGTCTGACGGCAGCAGCACCGACGACCCGACGCCAACCCTGAGCGGCAAGGCGGAAGCGGGCAGCACCGTGAAGATCTACGATCAGAACGGGCTGCTGGGCGAAGTGACGGCGAAGGCCGACGGCACCTGGAGCTTCTCACCGGTCGCGAAACTGCCGGAAGGCGAGCACCGCTTCCACGTGACGGCGACGGACAAGGCGGGCAACACCAGTGCGGATTCAGACGACTTCGTCCTGACCCTGGACTACACCGCCCCA
>NZ_JABXOU010000031.1:0-222 GCF_014103035.1 Enterobacter sp. RHBSTW-01064
GCTGGATATGGCGGTACCGGGCTCGCGGTATAAGCCGTCTGCACGGCAGTACAGCGGCAACACAACGCCCCCGGAATACGATGAGGGCGTGATGGTCAGGAAAGTCGATATCAGCGGCAAGCTGAGCGTGAAAGGGGTAAGTCTGAGCGCAGGCAAGGCGTTCAGGGGAGAACGGGTCGGGCTGAAGGAGATGCAGGAAGACGGCAGCTACGAGGTGTGGTG
>NZ_JABXOU010000004.1:0-476382 GCF_014103035.1 Enterobacter sp. RHBSTW-01064
TATACATTATGCGTACTTACATAGATTAAGGCAAAATCCAGCATTTCATGGTCATCCTTATCCTTGTCCTCGTCAACGAACGTGCCCAAACCCACATTACCAGGCATCCAATCCACCATAATCACGCTCCGCTTCTATACTCCGTATTTCACCGCTACTTACTGGAGGCTCAAATGTTTGACCATGTTAAATTCGGCGTAAGTGATTATGAAAAAAGTAAAACCTTCTTCCTCGAAGCCCTTCGGCCGCTTGACGTAAACATTATCGATGAAGGCGCACCAGACTACGGTGTCGAAATGAGTTCCGGCGATGTTTCACTTTGCCTGTATCAGACACATGATAAGCCAGCACCATTACATATCGCCTTTGTCGCAACAACGCGTCAGCAAGTTGATGACTTTTACAATGCCGCGCTGCGTACGGGCGCGCAAGATAACGGCGCGCCGGGATTACGATCTTACGGCAAAAATTATTATGCCGCGTTTGTCATTGCGCCCGATGGTCATAATATCGAGGCGGTTTGTCATGCCCCTGAAAGCGGCTCATTGGACTGACACTACCGCGACTTCGGTGATCTGCATGCATGCTTCCACTTGATCTTGCATGATAATGCCTGTTATGTTTAATTTCATCGCAAAACAGAAATTATCGTGCAATAACATGCATCATCACTCACAGAGGTAGATATGACTCAACAGCTGATTTTAATCGCCGGACCCTATCGTAGCGGCACGGATGGTATTCAGGAACGTATCGATGCCAATCTGGCAAGATTAGAAAACGCAGCGCTTGCGGTGTACGAACGTGGGCACATCCCGGTCATTGGTGAATGGCTCGCCCTGCCGCTGGCGAAGGCCGCAGGGTCAACCTCGTTGCATGATGAAATCAGTGAAGCGATGCTTTATCCCGTTGCCCATCGCCTCATTGGTAAATGCGACGCGATTTATCGCATCGAAGGTGCATCAAAAGGTGCAGATTTGGATATTGAGGTCGCGCGCAAGCGTGGTCTTCAGGTCTACACCTGCTTAGAGAGCATTCCTCAGGCCTGACGGAATACCCATCAGCGCTCGTAGCTATCATTGATGTCCTGCGTGAGTTTATTCGCGGTGACCAGGACATTATTGAAGCGCAACCCCTCAACACCCGATACTTTCCCAAACTCGGTGGCATCGACGGAAATATTGTCGAGCGTTAACCCGCATACAGGACGGTCCGGATAGCCTTCGATAAAAAACGCACGAGAGAATAAGTTGCTGTCTGAACGGCGCGCGGTGATATTGCTAAGCGTCAGGTGGCTCACTTCCGTCAAACCCGCCTCTCCTTCTACCTCGTCAGCCAGTTTGCGCCAGTGCTCAGGCTTATCCTGCAGGTTGCCGCTATCACCGTAGCTGTATTGCGGGAACCAGTTCAGTTGGATAAGTACGGGGAAACGCACATTCTGAAGCAGCAAATTCCGCACCGTGATATGGCGGATAAACCCGCCGCGATTGCGGGCTGACTTAATGCGAAACCCAACCCCCGTGCCGTTGAAACGGTTGTTTTCGATCAGTACGTGCTCGATCCCACCGGAGGTTTCACTGCCCAGGGTGATGCCGGATCCCTTGTTCAACACGCATTCCCGAATAACAATGTCCCTGGCCGTACGGGCTTTTTGCGCAGCCTCGCGCCCGCGGCCCGCCTTAATGCAGATATTGTCGTCATTGCAGGAAACCGTACAGCGCTCAATTCGAACCTGTTCGCAAGAATCAATGTCGATTCCATCGGTGCTTGGCCCCGCAGAATTAATGATACTCAGGTTCTCGACTGCAACATCGCGGGAATAACAAAGGTGAACATTCCAGAAACCGGACTCGCAGCTGGTGAAATCCTTGAGCAGGATATTCGTACTTTCATACACCAGAACATTGCGGGGACGCTGGCAATCATAGTCCACCACCCAGCGTAAACCGTTAGCGCTGTAGTCCCCAACCATGCCGCCGTGTTCATCATCTCCCCAGAATCGCTGCCACCAGATCCGCCCTTGCCCGTCGAGGGTACCCGTTCCGGTGAGGCTTACGTTCTGCGCGTTAATCACGTTGATCATGCCTGCTGGCCACCGCATATCAATGCCGGCAACCCGAGTGTCGATTAAAGGGTAATCGTCAAGGTGCTGGCTGCCTAAAAGCACCGCGCCTTGCGCAAGATGCAGCGTGATATCACTTTTAAGAAAAATGGCTCCGGTAAGATAACGGCCTGCAGGGATCACCACGCTGTCGCCAGGCTTTGCTTTCGCAATAGCCTGCTGGATAGCCGTCGTTGATATACGTTCAGCACTCGGATCTGCCCCGAACGTTAAAATTGAAATGTCTGCCATGGAATCCCTTATACTGTTGAAAATCAGCAGTATAAGAACTCGCTTAATCAATAACCTTTACCGCAAGGACAGCCTGACCAAAAAGCTGGCAGAAAAACGGTTATTCATGTGTCCGATCAGCGGTTTTAACGATCGTCACGCCCTTCTCTGTTATCGCATTTATCCAGGCCTGATCCGTGCCTTCTTCCACAACCATCGTATTCGCCAGCGACACATCGCCGATCGCAAATGACGAGGCGGTATTAATCTTTTCAGGTGAAGCCAGCACAATGGTCTCCGCGGCTCTGCCGGAAAATGCACGTTTGATGCATGCCTCCTCGAAATCGCCGGTCGTCAGCCCTGCCTCCGGGTGAATGCCCGTTACCCCCATAAAGAACAGATCCGCATGTATGTTCCCAATGCCTTCGATAGCTGCCGCACCTACGGTGACAATCGAGTGCTTGTACAGACGTCCGCCGATCAGGATAACGTCAATCAAAGGGTGCTCGACCAGACCCAGCGCAATACTCGGGCTATGCGTGACGACGGTAATCTGCAGGTCTGAGGGCAAAAACGTGATTAACTCAGCGGTGGTCGTGCCACCGTCGATAATCACCACTTGTCCTGCCGAAATAAGCTGAGCGCCCTTTCGGGCAACGTTTTTCTTCGCATCCATTTTCACGGTTTTACGCTCGGCAAAGGGTACTACCGCCGACGATGCCGGCAGCGCACCGCCGTGCACGCGCTGCAAACGCCCTTCTGCCGCCAGCTCGCGGAGATCGCGCCGGATGGTGTCTTCAGATACTGAAAAATGGACACTGAGTGCTGTCGACTGTACCTGACCTTCCGCTTCAAGTTTTTCCAGAATCAATTGTTTTCGCTGACTGGTGAGCATCGGACTTTCCTGATGTTGCATGTTTTATCTTGAGAGTACACGATAGTGCTGTTTATGATCTTAACTCTACGTAAGGAGAGCCGAACGTGCAATCAAAACGCGCAGATATCCGCATTATCGAGAGCGAAACCCTATCTGATAACTGGTACATACTGAAAAAATTTACCTTTGATAAACGACGCCGCGACGGCGAGTGGCAGCGCCAAAGCCGAGAAGTGTACGACCGGGGCAACGGAGCCACCATACTGCTCTACAATCGCGACAAAAAAACGATCATCCTCACCCGCCAGTTCCGCTTTCCGGTCTTTATCAACGGTCATGAAGGCGATCTGATAGAGGCCGCTGCCGGGCTGCTCGACAATATGGATCCTGAAAGCCGTATCAAAGCGGAAGCCGAGGAAGAGACCGGGTTTACGGTGTCGCGCGTAGAGAAAATTTTCGAAGCCTATATGAGCCCTGGCTCGGTAACGGAAAAACTCTATTTCTACCTGGCGGAATATCACCCTCTGGATCAAACCGGTAAAGGTGGCGGAATCAAATCAGAGGGAGAAGATATCGACGTGCTTGAGGTGACGCTGGACGAGGCGCTCCGCGGCATTGAGACCGGCCAAATCGTAGACGGCAAAACCATCATGCTGATTTACCACGTCGCCCTGAAAGGGATCTTATAAACATCGCATTGTCAGATACCTGCCGCTGGCGGGTATTTGCCTGTGCTATGCTTCCTTAATCCCGTGAAATGGAGCTGCGAACATGTCCGACTGGAATCCTTCTCTCTACCTGCAATACAGCGCGGAACGCACGCGCCCTGCCGCCGAGCTTCTGGCGCGTGTTCCGTTGGATGCGGTGACCACCGTCATTGATCTGGGGTGTGGTCCGGGCAACAGTACCGCATTGCTGAAGCAGCGCTGGCCATCGGCACACATAACAGGGGTGGATAACTCTCCCGCCATGCTGGAGGAAGCGCGCAGCGCGCTGCCTGAATGTCACTTTGTCGAGGCAGACATTCGCCAGTACACACCACACCAGCCGCTCGATGTGATCTACGCCAACGCCTCTTTGCAGTGGATCCCGGACCATTACGATCTGCTGCCGCATCTGGTTTCGCTGCTTCGCCTGAATGGCGTGCTGGCGATTCAAATGCCCGACAACTGGCTTGAACCTACGCATGTTTCAATGCGCGAAGTGGCTTACGAACAAGGGTATCCCGACCGTGGCCGTGAGCCGCTGCCCGGCGTGCATGCCTACTATGATATTTTGACGGAGGCCGGGTGCGAGGTGGATATCTGGCGGACAACCTATTTCCACAAGATGAGCTCCCACCAGGCCATTATTGACTGGGTCAGCGCCACGGGATTGCGTCCGTGGCTGCAGGATCTCAACGAAAGCGAGCGAAAAACCTACCTGAAGCGCTATCAGGAACTGCTGGAAGAGCAGTATCCACTCCAGGAGAATGGGCAGATACTGCTGGCGTTTCCACGGCTTTTCATCGTCGCTCAGCGTCAACCCTGAGGTGGCGTTCAGGAGCGGGCTTCTTTCAGAAGCTGTTGAATGACCTGCTCCTGTTTGTCGTAGTTACCCTCGCCGAATGAGGTATAGCGTAGCTGTCCTTTCGCATCAAAGAAGTAATGCGCGGGCCAGTACTGGTTTCCAAATCTGTTCCAGATTTGATACTGATTATCCGCCACCACCCGGTACGGGAGTTGCCATTTATTGACCGCATTTTTTACGGACGAAAGCGGTTTTTCCCATGGATACTCTGGCGTGTGAACGCCAATCACCACGAGTCCCTGAGACTGGTATTTGTTGGCCCAGTCCCGAACGTGGGGAAGCGTATGCTGGCAGTTAATGCAGTCCCAGGTCCAGAAATCGATCAGAACCACCTTCCCTCGTAGTGACTCAGACGTGACAGGGTCACCATTCAGCCATCCGGTGCCGCCGCTCAATGACGGTAATTCACTGCTCGGCGCGCTCTCCACCACCGGCTGCAATTTCACGGTTGAGGTCGACGGTTTTGCCAGGTTTAACAGTGAGTTTTCGAGCCGATCGGCGATGCCATTTGCCCCTTTTAAGGCCGACGTCATCCCCGTGACGTTGAATGCCACCGCGGCCAACATCACAGCACCTGCCGCCTGACGCAGCCGACCCATGAGCGCCGATTTCGCCCTTAACGGCTGAATCAACTTACGGCCTCCGGCAACAAGCAATCCCAGCATCAGCGCGCATCCGCTACCGTAGGCGATGAGCAGCGTGCCGGTGGTAAGGGGCGAGTGACCCGCGATATTGATGCTGAAGATCGCGCCAAGAATGGGGCCCGCGCAGGGAGACCAAAGCAACCCGACCGCGAGCCCGGCCAGAAATGCGGCAGACATCCCACGCATTTGTCCGCTTCGGGTATTCAGCACATTGCCGACATGGACCGCGGGTGTGGCAATACGCTGAGCAATCTGCGGGAAAATCAGCGCAAGGGCTGCGGTAGCCAAAATCATGAGTGCGATCCAGCGCCCTACCAGCGTGGCTTGTACGATCCACTCGCTGGCAGCCGTGACGGCCAGGGCCACCAGGGTGAACATCACAACCATGCCCGCGAGAAGCGCCGCGACGTGTCGCCGGTGCCCCTGAAAGCCAGCAAACAGCAGCGGAATAACGGGGAGCGTACAGGGGCTAAGCAGGCTAATCATCCCGCCTAGAAAAGCGATAATCAGAAACATAACGACCTCACATAACAGATTGGCTGCGTAGCTGCAGTGAGGTTATTTCAACGTAATGATGTGTTCAGATGATGTGCAAATCTGCGCGATTTGTCTGCCTCCGTATCCGTACGGCACGCAGATACAAAGCCGTACAATTAACGGCGCGGCAGCGTGACGGAAACCTCCAGTCCCCCTTCGGTGCGATTCGCCAGGTGAAGCTTCCCGTCCAGCTGCGCGGTGAGCTGCGCCGCGATGGCAAGGCCAAGCCCGGTACCTCCCGTATCGCGGTTACGGGACGTTTCAATACGATAAAAAGGCTGTAATACCGCATCAAGTTCGGCATCAGGAATTCCCGGCCCGCCGTCTTTGATATGGATAACAACCTGTTCTGCCTGAGGCTCAATTTCAATCTCGGCGTAATCACCGAATTTAAGCGCATTGTCCAACAAATTGGTCATTACCCGCCGCAGCGCCTGGGGGCGAGTGACGATGGGCAGCCTTTCGTCGCTTGCCTGAAACTGCACGTTCTTACCGATGTCCTGATAATCACTGGCAAGGGTGTTTATCCAGGCGTTTAACTCCATCTTCACCGTGGCTTCTTCCAGAATTTCTGATGAGCGGGCATAGGCAATACCCTCCCGAACCAAACGCGACATGTTGTCGAGGTCGTTAAGCAGCTTGTCACGCAGTTCAGGTTGTTCGGCCATTTCAACGCGCAGCTTCATACGGGTTATCGGGGTCTGCAAATCGTGTGAAATGGACGCCAGGATCTGCCCGCGCTCGCGGAGGTAAGCCTGAATGCGGGACTGCATGGCGTTAAAGGCATGCGCGGCGCGCTGCACCTCGATCGGCCCCTGCTCGGGCATGGCGGCATGTGATGACGGGTCAAGGGAGTCGACCGCGCGAGTAAACTGCGAGAATGGCCGCACCACCTGACGCACGGCAACCCACGAACAGGTGGCCAAAAGCAGCAGTTGTAAGATCAGCACCACGGGTAGCCAGCTGGCGACCGGCGGCATGCGGGGGATGAGATCAATCGTAAGCGGCGCACCGTCGCTTAAGGTGATATGCGCCTGAATGTGCGACACCGGCCCGGCAACGGCCGTAAAATAAAGGGGGTAGTCTGCGGAGAGCGTCTCTTTGAGGGTGCGCACAGCATCTTGCGACCGCTTGTCCTGCGGGGCCGCACCCGGTTCGCCCGGCCCAAGAATATAGCGATAATTTCCCCGGTCAAGCCGCGCCAGCCAGGCCGGACGTTCATTCGCCGGAAGACGGTCAAGAATGGCGACACTGGTAGCAACATCATATTCCAGGTTACCCAACATCACCGTGCGGGCGCTGCGCATGCGCTCCACCATAACCAGCGTCAGGCTGAGCGCATTAGCCAGTAGCAGCCCAACCAGCACAATAATCAGCAGCCGGGTCAGCAGCGATCGCGGCCAGAGGCTCATTCATTAACCTCCTTAATGGTCACCGGCATGGTGAAAACGTAGCCTTCACTACGAACGGTTTTAATGTAGGCCGGCGTTCGCGCATCTTCATTCAGACGCTGGCGGACGCGGCTTACCAACAGATCGATCGAACGTTCAAACAGTTCGGCATCTCGCCCCTGTGTCAGGTTCAGCAGCTGGTCGCGCGTCAAAACGCGTTGGGGATGGTCAAGGAAAACGCGCAGCAGGCGATATTCCGCACCGCTAAGCGCCACGATCGTGCCTTCCGGGTCGATAAGATGACGAGCAACGGTGTCGAGCTGCCAGTCGCCAAACTCAACCAACCGCCCTGCTTCGGTGACCTGCAAATTGGGCGGCATCGTGCGAAAACGACGCATAATGGCTTTGATGCGTGCCAGAAGCTCGCGGGCAACAAAGGGTTTAACCACGTAATCGTCGGCGCCCATTTCCAGCCCCAGGATCCGGTCCGTCTCCTCGTTGCGGGCCGTCAGCATCAGTATCGGCAAATCTTTATGCTTGCTGCTGCGCAGCTGTCGACACAGCGTCAAACCGTCTTCGCCCGGCATCATCACATCCAGCACAACCAGGTCGACGTGCTGTTTATTAAGCGCCGCATGCATCTCTTTCCCGTTCGCCGCGCCGGAGGCGTGATAGCCGGATTTAATGAGATAAGCGACAATCAGTTCACGAATATCCCTGTCGTCATCGACGACAAGGATATGATCAATATGCTCCACCGCAAGCTCCAGAATGAAGGGTAACGGATTGAAAATAGCACATTTTAAAGCGCGTCAGCGTCGACGACCGCTTTAACGAAATCCTGCGGATCTTCCTGGGGAGGATTGTGCCCGACGGTGGCACCAAAGGTTCGGTGCTCATATTTTCCGGTAAATTTGCTGGCATAGGCCGCGGGTGCAGGATGCGGCGCGCCGTTATTACCGCCCTCAATGGTGATCGTAGGCACGGTGATGTTCGGCAGCGTTGCCAGTTTCTGCTCGTAGCGGTCGTATTTATGCTCCCCTTTCTCCAGGCCTAAACGCCAGCGGTAATTGCTGAGCGTTACGGCAACGTGGTCTGGGTTATCAAGCGATTTGGCGCTGGCGTTAAATGTGGCCTCGCTGAATTTCCAGTCCGGTGATGCCTGGGTCCAGATCAGACGCGCGAAATCATGGGTATTTTTAGCATAGCCTTCCGCGCCGCGTTCGGTTGCGAAGTAGAACTGATACCACCACTGAACCTCGGCTTTCGGCGGCAAGGGCTGTTTGCCTAAGGCCTGGCTACCGATCAGATAACCGCTCACCGAGACCAGCGATTTAACGCGCTCAGGCCATAAAGCGGCGACGATATCCGCCGTGCGGGCCCCCCAGTCGTAACCCGCGAAAACGGCCTGCTTAATGTTCAGCGCGTCCATCAGGTTAACAACGTCTTTCGCCATTGCGGAAGGCTGACCGTTACGCGGTGTTTTATCCGAGATAAACCGCGTGGTGCCGTATCCGCGCAGTGAAGGCACGATAACACGATAGCCTTTTGCCGCGAGTGCGGGCGCCACTTCCGCATAGCTATGAATATCGTAGGGCCAGCCGTGTAACAAAATCACCGGCTGGCCGGTTTTCGGTCCGATGTCGACATAGCCGACGTTGAGATCGCCAGCGTTAATCTGCTGGGGGTGATCAAATGCCGAGGCGAAGTCGTTGCCCGTGGCTTCTGCCTGGCAGGACATGACGGTGCCAAGAGAAACGGTCAATGCAAGAGTCGAGTAAGCGAGTTTGCTAAACATGTTGATCTCCGGTTGTGTACATTTCACGGGGATATAACAACATGTCACTGTATAGCGGATATGTGCGAAAGCGGGTTTATTGCAAGCCTGTGTATGTATCCGGGACGCTGATACAGTGTGATACAAACACAGGCGATTTGACGTTAAAGGGTTATGCGGTATCGGACGTAATCGTCAGCCTCACCATATTTATCATAGAGTTTACGCGCCGGGTTGCTCTCCCGGGTGACCCAATACAGTTTTGACCACCCTTCGCGCTGGCCTTCCGCAATCAAGGCATCTATCAGCGCCTTTCCTGCTCCCGCCCCGCGCTCTGCAGCATTCACAAACAGATCTTCCAGGTAGCAGATGGGTGCTGTCGACCAGGTGCCTTCATGCAGAATACACATCGCGAAACCGATAACCTGTTCATCCTTCTCTACAACCCGGCAAAATAGGGGGGAGTTATCTGAGAGCGCCCTTTCCCACGTCGATGCGGTAACAGATTCATCGAGGTAGCAATCATAAAAATGGGTATAGCCATCCCACAGCGGTCGCCACTGGGAATAGTCATCTGCGCGCAACGATCTTACCGTGACAGCCATGTGTTCCTCACATTACAACGTGATTGCCATTTCAAAACAGCGTAAATCAGCGCCCGCCATACGCGAGTGATGATGCTTTTCGCCCAGCGTGACAAAACCGAGCTTATGATAAAACGACCGGGCGTTTGGCGTCGAATCGAGCAGCAAGCGCGTAATTCCACGTCTGCGGGCTTCGTTGATCAGTGCCTCGACAATCCGTGTCGCCATTCCTTTACCTGATGCTGAAGGTAAGGTGAATATCGCCTCCAGGCTATGCGTATCAAGATCGAGATAACCCGTCGCCGCGATGTCACCCTTTTCATCTTCCACCACATAAAAGGGGTAATCTGTGACCATTTTTCGATAGTGTTCGGGCATAAGGTCGGGCGTCCAGCGCGCAATCACATCCGCGTCGTAACTGGTTTTACAGCCGTGACGGATCGCCTGATTGCGAATATCCCAGAGTATTTCGGCTTCCTGTGGTTTAGCTTTTCGTAACGTCATACCTCCCCTTAACGGCTTTTTAACCGGATTTCACGTGCCAGTCTGGCAAGACGCTGAGTGCGACAATAGAGGGTAAACAGCACAAAACCTCTGCTATTCATCACCACCCGGCAAAGTAACAAGGCGAAGCATGCGATGACTATTGGCCAAAGGCTTCCGCCATGAGAAAACAGGAGATGTAGCGCCTGAACGAGGGTCATGACCAGTAGGATGATGAACAATGCCATAACGCCCAGCAAACCTGACGTCACCCCTCGGGCAAGAAGCACGCTACTAACAATGAGCGTGACAAGGATTATCAATGATGGTACGAAAAAACTCAGTGCATGATGTAAAGGCGACAACCCCTGCAACATGTGGAGAAAAGGTAGAAGATTTAACGTAAATGCCACTAAAAACAGAGGTAACAGCGCCGCTATCGGGTAAGGGTTTTGACACGGAAGCTCGTCGAGAGGACGAGAAAAATACCGTTCCAGCTCGGGAGTGGAATGATTCAAAAGACGGGTATCACGACGAGCAATAGCTTCCTCTATCTCTTTGCCATGCTGCAGGAGATCCTGGAATACACGTCCGGTTAAAAAACTCAGAAATCTCATCAGAATACCGCCAGCGACTGAATGGTACCGATAATGTATTTCCCTGTCCGTGGTAGGTTACCGGGCGCGGCAATAACTCCACTCACCGCGCTCCCGGCCAATGCTGCGGCACTTGTAACCACTTGCCCAAGTTGTCTTGTGAGTTCTACCTGAACCGGCCCGGTTGGAAAGCGTTTCGGATAAAGACCAGCGCGAATGAGTGCCTTAATTTCTTTGTTGCTTATACCGGGGTTTTGCGCACGAATTATCAATTCGGTCAAACGAGCACGATCCTGCCGAGGATAGCTTTTTAACCACTCAGTGGCTTTCAAGGAAGATATAGATTTCATCGCTCGCCAGGTTGTAACGGCTTCTTTTAGTGCCCCTCCTGCACTTGCTAACGAAATTACATCCAGTGAAGTTGAGGTGGCGACATACCATGCTTGTGTATCGAGCCAGGCAACATTTCCGCCGCCATTTTCAACCAAATCATAAATACGATAAAGACCGTTAACACATTGTAACCCGGTTGCAACAGTGCCTGCGTAGCCAATCGCTACTAAAACCCCACTGCCACCTGCTGTAAGTGGGGTTGCGGCCGTGCCGGCAAGCATCACTCCTCCAGTGATGATCATCGCCCCACATGAGAGTACCGTCGATGCAAGTTCAGTTCCCATAGATGTAGAAGCTACAGCGTCAGTCAAGGATTTACCTACGCTGGAGGTAGATGGTTGTGAGTTCGCTTTAGTTACAATTACGTGGGTTACGATACCACTTTGACCATTAGGATGACGCTGACCAGAGCGAACCAGGTAGCGTTGAGCCCCATCAGAATAAATGATCCCGGCCTGCGCGAATTCGCGATTACAGTCCATTGCGGAACCCAGTGCTTTGAAATCAAAATCTGAAGCTCCGAATCCTGCCATGCGCGCAAAATCATAGCCAGGTAGATTTTTTTCAGGATTCATTCCAGGTAGAACCATGCATTTCTCCTTATGTTAGGTCTCGCTGTATTAGGTCGGTCAGCAGAGCAATTTTTTGGCAGTAAATAAGTTACAGCACAACTCATTAGAATGTGATAGTGATGAAAATACCAGAACGCAAACAAAAGCATAACGCTTAAATATGGAGATCCGCGGATGACGATACCGACGCTTACGACAGAACGCCTGCTGCTGAAACCGCTGGTTGCTGAAGATGCCGTCCAGATTCAACAGCTGTATCCGCGCTGGGAAATCGTACGCTATATGGTTTCTTCGGTGCCCTGGCCCTACCCGGAAAACGGTGCGGAAAGCTATGTCAACAACGTGGCGCTGCCGGATATGGAAAAAGGGATTGCCTGGTTCTGGAGTATCCGCCGTCGTGAAGCGCCGGATCGGCTCATGGGAATTATCTGCCTCTACGATGTCGAGGATAACAACCGAGGGTTCTGGCTGGCGCCGGAGTTTCAGGGGAAAGGGTTTATGCGCGAGGCCAGCATTGCCGCGACGGACTATTGGTTTAACACGCTCAACAAACCCGTTTTACGCGCCCCGAAGGCTGCCGCCAATAGCCGCTCCCGACGTATTTCAGACAGCAGCGGCATGCGGTTAATCAGAACGGAAAAGAAAGCCTACGTCAGCGGAATGCTGGATTCCGAGTTATGGGAGATCACCCGTGACGAGTGGAATGCCCGTCAGGTCAGCTGATAGTATTTATCCGGGAACAACCTTTCCGGAATGTTCTCTTCATCGTTCATCTGCAGCAGATCGCGTTCCATCATGTTGCAGATGGCGTCCAGCGGCAGATCGTTATCTTCGGTGCCAAACGGATCTTCGAGCTCTTCCGCCAGCGTATCCAGCGAGATAAAGGTATAGGAAATCAACGCGGAGACGAACGGCGTCATGTAGTGCAGATCCACAACCAGTGCAAACGGCAGCATGATGCAGAACAGATACACCGTGCGATGCAAAATCAGGGTGTACGCAAACGGCACCGGTGTTGTCGCAATGCGCTCACAGCCGGACAGGACAATCGACATATCGTTCAGACGGTTATTCAGACTGTGGAACAGGATATCTGACAGCTGCCCGTTACGCCGCCGTAAGGCAAGCCACTCCCCCATGATCAGTAAAATGCGGTTCGCCGGAGAGTTGGCGTCCATCACTTTACGTAAATCCTCTGCCGCCAGATAAGGTGAAAGCTGTTCTGCGTTTGTTTCCCGGCGCAGCGTCATGCGTAAACAGTTGGCAAAGGCAATTTGCAGGCGCACAAACTCACCCAGATGTTTATCGTCGGGTAAGGTGTTTTTTACCTCGCGAAACAGCGAGCGTGCCGCTATCATCAGTTGCCCCCAGAGCTGGCGAGCCTCAACGTAGCGCGAATAACAGGCGTTGTTTCTGAAACCGAGAAAGATTGCGATCGCCACGCCAAGAATGCTAAACGGTGCGACGGTAAATTTGATGCCAAGCGAGGTATACCACGGCAGCATCAGGATGACGGCGATGGAAAGCAGGAAGTTGAGCAACAAGCGGGTGTAGATTTTCGGCAGAACCGAACCGTGCCAGACAAATATCAGTTGTAGCCAGTGCTGTTTAGGACGAACAATCATAGTCAGTGTCAGAAAGGAAAAGAGCGAGGCTATTAAACGTGATCCCCCTCACGGTTGCAAGCATGTTAATGGAACATTGCATTTTCTTCACTGGCAAGCCCAAACCGCACGGAGTTTAAGTCATTTTTTAAAAACGGAGTAAATAGTATGTTGTAACTAAAAAAGATCGTAACAATACCCGACCGAAGCCGGGTAACCGTGTTAGCAAAGTGGTTTTACCGCTTCACGCATCCCCTGATGCAAAATGGTTTCAAGGTCTAACGTAACCTGTTCCACCAATCCCTTCACCTGCGTCAAATCCTGCTCCCAGTGATTGCTTTCACTCAGCACCGCCTCCACCAGTGAACGGGTATCGATCTGCTTATCGTGGTGCTGTGCCCAGAGTTGCTGATAGCGGGTCAACCAGTGCGCATCATCCTGTACCGGATAGCGTTCGCCATGACGTTCACCCCGGTAAAACGCAATCAACGCGGCCAGCGCAAACGTCAGACGCGCGGGTAATTGACCCGTCGCCTGCTGCCCCGCCAGCAGCTGTGGCAGGATACGCGTGCGGTATTTTGTCATCCCGTTCAGGGCAATCGACAGCAGCTGGTGCTTGATGTAAGGGTTACGGAAACGGCCCGTCACCGCACTGGCGAACGACTCCAGCTCTTCGCGCGGCAAATCCAACACAGGAATAATTTCCTCATAAATCGCTTTTTCGACGAACGCACAAATCTCTGCATCGTTCATCGCTTCACCAACCGTATCCAGACCGGCCTGGAAGGCTACCGGTACCAGCGCGGTGTGCGCCCCGTTCAGGATAGCCACTTTGCGCTCTTTGTACGGCTTAATGTCATCAACGATGAGCACGTTCAGCGGGAATTTATCAAGACGCAACTCGGCGGCAAGTGATTTTGGCCCCTGAATCACGAACAGATAGAAATGTTCAGCGGTATCGATAAATCCATCGTGATAGCCAAGCTGAGCTTCCAGCGATGCCACTTCGTCACGCGGATAACCGGTAACGATACGGTCAACCAGCGTAGAGCAGAAGCTATTGGCGTCATTCAGCCACTGGATAAACGCCTGCGGCAACGCCCACTCCTGCGCATAGCGCAGCACCAGTTCGCGCAGTGTTTCACCGTTGTAGTCGATAAGCTCGCACGGAATGATAATCCAGCCTTTGTCCGCTGCGCCGTTAAAGTGGCTAAAGCGCTCAAACAGCAGTCGCGTCAGTTTCGCCGGATAGCTTACCGCCGGGGCATCGTCGAATGTGTCAGCGGCGTGATAGCTGATACCGGCTTCCGTGGTGTTCGAAAAGACAAAACGCATATCGGGGTGGTGGGCCAGCGTCAAAAACTCATCATAGTGATCGTAGACGCTGATTTCACGGTTAACGGAGCGGATAAGACGCGCATCGCTTACCGCCTCGCCCTTCTCATTCAGACCCCGAATGATGGTGGTGTACAAACCATCCTGGGTGCTGAGCGATGGCGGGAAATCGCTCTGGATCGGGCGAACAATCACCACACCGGCATTAAGATCGGTATGCTCGTTTAACAGGTCGATTTGCCAGTCAACGAACGCACGTAAGAAGTTACCTTCACCAAACTGAATGATACGTTCAGGGTAGAGAGCACCGGGGAAATCACGTCGGTTGAGTGTGTTCACATTGGGGTCCTTTTCGATTAGTCATACAGCCTGATAAGATTGGTGTAATAACTTATCAAACCTTTCAGACCAGAACCCCTGTTTGGATCAACTCATCAGGCAATTGTGAAAAATAATCATAAGAATTTATAGAAAACGGATGTCGCGGTCATCGCACCGTCTGGCATCAGGGCATAGCGCGGGATCTCCCCCACTTTTTGCCAGTCCGCCCGCTGGTAAAAGCTCTCCGCGCCGCTACCGGTGGAGGTATCCAGTACCAGAACCGATAGCCCTTTTTCGCGCGCAATCGCTTCAAGGGTCTCCATCAGCGCCATTGCCGCCCCTTTACGGCGGGCCTTTTCGTGAACCAGCAGTTTTGCGACATCCGCGCGGTGCGGCTGATTTTCCGGCTGATCGGTGATGAGCTGTACCGTTCCAATAATGCCGTCCTGCTCATCAACGCACGCCAGTACGGTACGCTCATGACGGCCAACGCTTTCAGCAATCCCGCGCCAGAACGTGCGCGCTTTGTCGTGACTAAAAGGCAGCATAAAGCTGACGGATGCGCCGCCGTTAACACAGTTTTCGAGGATATCGGCCAGCGCATCGATGTGGGACAGAATGTCGTCCCGGGAGAGGGTTTTAATATGCAGTGGAGAGTTCATGTTTTGTCCTTTTAATGAATCTCTCCAGATTGCTATTAACATTTCCGTAACGCAATAACCTAATACATAGGATTTCGTTATCTCTCAGTATGTCTCTGCTGTTTCATGGAATACATTTTCCGATCGGCATTTTTAAGCCACTGCTGAATATCGTTGCTGTTATGGTCGAACTCACTCAAGCCCCAGGAGAAATGCAGCGACCAGGGGTGCAGTTGACGCGCGTTGTAGCTCTCTACCTGTTCGATCAAATACTGCATGGCGATCCAGGCGCCCTGCTCATCCGTATCGGCAAACAGCACCGCGAACTCGTCGCCACCAAAGCGTACCAGCAGGTCGGCCTCGCGGAAAGAGGCCTGCATGAGGGAAGCCATCGCTTTCAATGCCTTGTCGCCCTCCTCGTGGCCGAAACGATCGTTGATCTCTTTAAAACGATCGAGATCCAGCCATCCCAGGGTTAGCGGCTCCGCCCGACGTCTGGCGACAGAGAGGGTGAAACGAACAAACTGGTTAAAGCCGCGGCGATTGTATAAACCGGTGAGTTCGTCGGTGGTTGCCGCGCTGACTGCGGCAAATTCATCTTCCGCCAGCGCACCCAGGTCCCCGAGTACGGCGAGATCCGCCGCGGAAAATTCACGTGGCGCGAAATCGATAAGGCACAGAGACCCAACGCTCGCCCCGTCACGTAAGCGCAGCGGAAAACCCGCGTAAAAACGAACCCTTGGGTCACCTGCCACCAGCGGATTATCGGCAAAACGGTCGTCCTGAAGCATATCACTCACCACCAGCGGCGCTTCGCTGAGGATCGTGTGACCACAAAAAGAGATATTGCGCGGAACGGTGTCAGGTGCCTGTCCGTCGGCAGATTTCACAATAAGTGAATGTTCATCAATGAGATTGACCATCGCCAGCGGCACCTGGAAAAAACGTTTAGCCAGACGCGTCAGCCGGTCAAATGCCACGGAATTGTCGATCTCAAGAAGGCCAGACTCGCGCAGCGAGTTCAGGCGTTCTGTTTCATTAGCGGGGTTTACAGGTGCTTTCATAACGTCTCCTGACGCTTTGCGTTATTAAAAGCGTAGCTTAAACAGAGACATTGTCAGTGTGCGAATATTCTGTTCTTGCCTTCACGCTTGGCATGGTAAAGGGCACTATCGGCGGCCTGCAGCCAGTCGGCCACGCTGCTTGTGTCTCGCGTTGCGCAGGCGATACCGATACTGAGGGTGCAATGCACGGCCTCTTGCGCCACATCCTTCATTACTGCCGCCGCGTCCATAATGCGGGTAGCCACAATCTGGGCCTCATTCACGCTGGTATCCGGGAGCAAAATAACAAATTCATCGCCCCCCAGACGCGCTGGGGTATCTGTCGGGCGCGTGGCCAGATGCAGGATCTTCGATACCGTTGCCAGCATCGCGTCGCCCACCTTATGGCCAAAGCGGTCATTTACCTCTTTAAAGTTGTCGATATCGATAAACATCAAAGCAGATTCACGGCACGTCTGACGAAGTTTATTCAGTTCATGATCGATGCGTTTTTCCAGCAGACGACGGTTGGCGATATCCAGCAGCGGATCCATCATGGCGATCCGTTCCAGCTCGCGGCTTTTTATCCGTAAGCGCTGCGCAATACTGTCAGTCAGCATGCTCATGGCCAGCAGGTAGATGGCGATCAGCGGCAAGGTGGCAAACATTGTCCGCTGGGAAACAAACCCGTCTACCACCATCCCCTGCGTCAGCCAGGTCACCAGGAATACGCCCAGCATCAGAGCGGCGGCCTTTTTCAGCAGCGTAATACCGCCTGCAGAAAGCCTGTCCGAAAGCAAAATGGTCGCAATCACGACCGACGTAAGCGGATTAACCGCCATCATCGCGATCCAAAAGCCCCCGGCGCCTGCATCCAGCACCAGGTGCTGGTGCTCGGTTGCCAGGGGCGTCGGTGAACGACGCGCCCGCAGCCAGGCCACCGTTGGCCAAATAAAAGCATTCGCCCCTAGCAGGATCATCAGCCAGACCGAGCGATGGTGTTCAATCAATACGGACAGGACAGGAATAAAACAGAGAAATGTGCCGAGTAAACGCATGAGATACATACGTTTGACAAACCGACGACCGGGTAAGCGAGGCTTGGGACTAAGTTTGTCAGTGGCATTCATACTAAGATTTTTCCGATATGTTTCTTGCGGTATCTTATTGAGCTTAAAAATACCTAGCAAGCAATTTATCTTTTAATCATATATATCAAGGCCGCTTTCTCCCTGTATGGGGATGAACAACAGGATAATCCTACGTCTGCGTCAGCCATTCATTTGTATGACCAGCCAGTGATGGATCACGGTGACGATATATTGCTGCTGCTGCGCCGTAAGCTCGACATCCGGCGGAATGCTGTGCCATTTTGCCAGGCAGCCACGACAGCACGTGGCAGTGGCGTGCTGAGCAATAAACACCGGATGTCCACGCATCGGCGTTTGCTTACCGTCATTCGCGGGATGGGCTGGGGCAAGGCGCTGAGCAACAAAATCCGCCGCATGGCGATCGATGGTCCCAGCCCCTTTTTCCCAACAGTATTGCCGCTCTTTCGGCCCCAGTCGAAAGCGCGACCGAAACGTCGAACGCGACAGGCGCGCAAATAATGGATCCAGGTTCGACATCAGTAAACCGAGCGCCCCAACCGTTGGGTCAGTCGTTCCAGTACCGCCACACCTGCCAGTGAATTTCCCGTTTCATCGAGTTCCGGACTCCAGACGGCAATCGCCATCTCGTGGGGAACGATGGCCACAACCCCGCCGCCCACGCCGGATTTTGCCGGTAAGCCGACACGCCAGGCGAACTCACCGGCATTCTGGTACATCCCGCTGGTTGCCATCAGGGCGTTCACCTGACGGGCCTGCATCGGCGACACCACCTCCTGATCGAGATGCGGTGCATGCCCCTGATGCGCAAGGAACAGGAACGTTTGCGCCAGTTCAACACAGTTCATTTCAAGCGCACAGTAATGGAAGTAGTTTTGCAGAACCGTCGCAACATCGTTGTGGAAATTGCCAAAGGATTTCATCAGCCAGGCTATCGCCGCATTGCGCGCCGAGTGTTCAAACTCCGAGCGCGCGACCACCGGATCGTAGGCAATGCTCTGCACGCCAGAAAGCTGGCGCACGATTTCGAGCATTCGCTGGCGAGGCGCGCTGAGGCGGCTTTGTAGCATATCGCACACCACCAGCGCCCCGGCATTGATAAAAGGATTACGCGGTTTACCCTGTTCCATTTCAAGCTGCAGCAGCGAGTTAAACGGCTGGCCGGAGGGATCTTTACCCACACGTTGCCAGAGCTCGTCTTCTTCATACTGACGCATTGCCGCCACCAGGCTCAGCACCTTTGAGATGGACTGAATCGAGAATCGCTCGGTCGCATCACCGGCCTGGAAACGCTGCCCGTCTACCGTGCATATGGCGATACCCAGCTTATTACCGCTGACCGAGGCCAGCGCCGGAATATAGTCGGCAACCTTCCCCTTTCCGATTAACGGTCGGACCTGCGCCAGAATTTCGTCCAGCATCTCATTATGGATAACCGCAGCCACACTTTGCTCCTTGCCCTCAGGCTAAAACGGGCTGCGAGTATAACAGAGGCTGATATATTGCGTCAGGCGGGAAGACGAAAACGCGAGACGGCTTCCAGCAAATTATCGGACTCCTGATGCAAACGCGCAG
The DNA here is from genome assembly GCF_014103035.1 of Enterobacter sp. RHBSTW-01064. Taxonomy (NCBI): domain Bacteria; kingdom Pseudomonadati; phylum Pseudomonadota; class Gammaproteobacteria; order Enterobacterales; family Enterobacteriaceae; genus Enterobacter; species Enterobacter sp. RHBSTW-01064. Next base: position 19,384 of record NZ_JABXOU010000004.1, read on the forward strand.
AGGCATCCGACGCGTCAGACACCAGCGCATCCGTCTGCCGCGATACCTGATTCAGGGCGTGAAGCTGGCGAGTCATCTGATGAATACTCTCCCCCTGGCTCAGCGTGGCGTCTGAGATGTCATTCAGCAGGCTGCTTAAATTCGCCACCAGCCCGGTAACCTGCTGCAGGTTATCTTCCAGCCGGTTAACCGCTTTTGAGCCATCATGAATCCCCTGCAAAGAGTGATTGATCAGTTCCTGAATGGTCTGCGTAGAATGACTGCTTTTGCGGGCCAGCAGCCCCACCTCGCGGGCGACCACGGCAAAGCCGCGCCCCTGATTGCCCGCATGTGCCGCTTCAATGGCCGCGTTCAGGGCAAGAATATTGGTCTGGAACGCCACGCTGTCGATCATCGCTACGATCCCGCGCATCTCAGAGGATCGGTCAACGATCGCCTGCATAGAGGCATTTACCGTAGACATCATCTGGTCGCCGCCTGCCGCCGCCTGACGCGCCTCATCTGCGCGGGCGCTGGCAAGTTTCGCATAGCCGGTGTTGCCTTCAACATGCGTTTCCAGCGCGGCGATATTCGCCGTGACATCCTCAAGCTCTTTCGCCTGACGTACAGACTGCTGATACAGCTTCTGATTCCCCTGCGCCAGAGAGCCAATGTTCTCGACCATCGAGGTCGTGGCGTGGCTGACCTGCGATACCAGCTGCTGTAGCCCATGCTGCAGGGTATTAACACTGCCGCTGAGCTGACCCATCTCCCGGTTGAAGCTGGCTACAGCTGGCGGTGTACCGGACAGATCGCCCGCAGAAAGCTGGTTGATATGTGCAATCAACCGACGCAGCGGCGTAATGACCCACTTTGCCATCCCGAACCAGACCAGAATGGCAATCACCAGCAGAACGACGGGCGCAAACAGGAATAGCGTTTGCAGGCCTGAAAGCTGCGACACCAGCGTCTGCCGCCCTTGCAGGGCCTGTTTCTCGCTCAGCTGCTGGTAACGCGCATAGTTATCGTTGAAGTCGGTCTGAAACGCCTGCGCGGGAACAGCAAAAAAGGCATCAATGGCGTTCGTTTTAATCAGCCCTTCCGCCTGCTCTTTAATGGCACCGTAGAAAAGCTGGTAGCTATTCACCAGCGCCTCGTCTTTCGCCGGATGGAGTGCCAGCCACGCCGTCCATGCCTGATGAGAGTCGTCCAGCGCCTTTTGCGCCTCGTCCATCAGACTGTGCCAGCTCCCTTCCGAGCCGGTCTCCTTATCCTGCATAAACCAGACGCCGGAGCGGTTAAGCAAATCGCTTGCGGCCAGCAGGGAAACGCGCGCCTGATCCAGCTTGCCCTGCTGCTGATACGCCAGCTGGTTATGCTGTTCGTTGCGCTGGGCTTCTTTCAGAGAGGCGGTGAGCAGAAGCGTGGAGGAGAGTTGCAGTGCGGAGAAAAGCCCAATAATACAAAAAATGCCGGCCAGCAGACCAAATTGACGGGGGATGACGCGCTGCGCAATACGGCGAAAAATTTGCGTTAGGTTCATAATTTTCTTCTGTAACAATACGTTAGACGCGAGCGAGTCTACGAAACGAAAATGACAGAACCATTGCAGATACATGACAACGGCCCTCGTAATGAGGGCCGAAATCACAGATGGGCGATAAATTACACGCGATCCTTCCAGACCGTCTGCACGTTACAGAACTCGTGCAAACCGAAATGTGAAAGCTCACGACCGAAGCCGCTCTTCTTCACGCCGCCAAAAGCAACCCGGGCATCGCTTGCGCTGTAGCCATTGATAAACACCCCGCCGCACTCCAGTTCGCGAGAGAATGTCTCCGCCAGCGCGTCGTTTGCGGTAAAGACCGTGGCAGACAGACCAAAGTCACTGTCGTTAGCCAGCGCTAAAGCATGCTCCGCATCCCTGGCGATCGTCATCGCCGCCACCGGGCCAAACAGCTCCTGGCGGAACGCGGTCATGTTCGGGTTGACGTTGCCGAGCACGGTTGGCGCGTAGTAGTTACCCTCACCAGCCAGTTTCTCTCCGCCCAGCAGCAGGGTCGCCCCTTCTGCCAGGGTGGCCTGCACCTGCTGATCCAGTTCATCACGCAGATCGAAGCGCGCCATCGGGCCAAGATAGTTCTCTTCCGTCTCCGGCGAGCCCATCTTCAGCGCCGCAACCGCGTCGACAAAGCGTTGGGTAAAGGCATCAGCCACCCCCTGTTCCACGATAAAACGCTTCGCCGCCGCGCAAACCTGTCCGGTATTTTGATAACGCCCCGCCACTGCGGCTTTCACCGCCAGATCCAGATCGGCATCGTTCAGGACGATAAAGGGGTCGGAACCGCCCAGCTCCAGCACGCATTTTTTGAGCGCCGCGCCCGCCTGAGCGCCAATTGCCGCCCCGGCACGCACGCTGCCGGTGACGGTAATCGCAGCGATACGGCGGTCATTAATGGCCTGGCTGACACCGTCGTTGGTGGCGTTGACCCAGCCAAACACGCCCTGAGGAAAACCGGCATCGGCAAACATCTGCGCAATCAGCTCGGCGGAGCCGAGCACGTTCGGGGCGTGCTTCAGCAGGTAGCTGTTCCCCGCCAGCAGAATGGGAACCGCACCGCGCAGCACCTGCCAGAGCGGGAAGTTCCACGGCATTACCGCCAGAATCGGTCCCAGCGGACGGTACTCGATGACCGCGTTGTGATCCTCGACCAGCGTGGGTTCAGCATTCAGCATTGCTGGGCCATGTTCGGCATACCAGTCGCACAGGCTGGCAGATTTAGCCACCTCGCCGCGCGCCTGCAGAATGGGTTTGCCCATTTCGCGGGACATCATCCGCGCCATCTCTTCACCCCGGTTACGCAAAGCCGCGCCCAGATCGCGCAGCTTCTGCGCGCGATGGGAAACGCTTTCGCGACGCCACAGGCGATAGCCCGCATCGGCCTGAGCAATAGCGCGTTCTACATCGTCGGCCGTCGCCCAGGGATACGTGGCCAGGGTTTCGCCCGTCGCCGGGTTAACAGAACGTGCATGAGTAGCAGATGAAAGGGTCATGATGTTCTCCTCGCAATAACAGTTGATTCATTGTGGCCCACTCTGCTATTTCTTAAAAATGAATAATACTGACCACCTTATTCACGAATCGAGAACGCTATGGACTTAACTCAGCTTGAAATGTTTAACGCCGTCGCGCTAACCGGCAGCATCACCCAGGCGGCGCAGAAGGTGCATCGCGTGCCGTCGAACCTGACCACTCGCATCCGCCAGCTTGAAGCGGATCTCGGCGTGGAGCTGTTTATCCGCGAGAACCAGCGTTTGCGCTTATCGCCAGCCGGGCATAACTTTCTGCGCTACAGCAGGCAGATCCTGGCGCTGGTTGACGAGGCGCGGATGGTCGTGGCCGGGGACGAACCGCAGGGGCTGTTTGCCCTCGGCGCGCTGGAGAGCACCGCCGCCGTGCGCATCCCGGAGAGTCTGGCGCAGTTTAACCAGCGCTATCCGCGCATTCAGTTTGCACTGTCCACCGGGCCATCCGGGACGATGATTGATGGGGTACTGGAAGGTACCCTGAGCGCCGCATTTGTCGACGGGCCGCTATCCCATCCGGAGCTGGAAGGGATGCCGGTTTATCGGGAAGAGATGATGCTGGTGACGCCCGCCGGGCATGCTGAAGTCTCAAAAGCCACCCAGGTCAGCGGCAGCGATGTTTACGCTTTTCGCGCGAACTGCTCCTATCGCCGACATCTGGAAAGCTGGTTTCACGCCGACAGAGCTACGCCGGGGCGTATTCATGAGATGGAGTCGTATCACGGCATGCTCGCCTGCGTGATTGCCGGGGCCGGCATCGCATTAATGCCCCGATCCATGCTGGAGAGCATGCCGGGGCACCATCAGGTTGCAGCGTGGCCGCTGGTGGAAAACTGGCGCTGGCTCACCACCTGGCTGGTGTGGCGACGCGGGGCAATGACCCGTCAGCTTGAAGCCTTTATAGCGCTGCTAAACGAACGTCAACCACCAGCGCCTTCTCCATAAACAGGCTCAGCGGGTCTTCGACGTACGGGGCAAACGCCGGACGCAGTTCGTATCCGCACTGCTGATACAGACGGATAGCGGCATGCTGTTTGATCCCCGTCTCGAGCCGGACGGTATGGCATTCCCGGCTCAGGGCTTCATCCTCAAGGGCGGCCAGCAGCTTTTCCCCAAGATGTTGTCCACGGTGCGTCGGGTCGATATACACCCGCTTCATCTCCCCCGTACCGTCGCCGTTCAGCACCACGGCGCCACACCCTACGGCATTGAGCTGCTGGTCGCGAATAATCATTAAAATCAGCGCCGCGTCCGGCAGATTAGCCAAATCGAGCAGGTGGTTGCTTTCGGCGGGGTAAAGTTCGCTCTGATAGCGGTCAAGGGCCGCGATCAGATTAAGGATGTCGGGATGACGGGCAGACTCAGAGGTGATGGAATACATGGCAGGCTCCTTGCTATTTTTCTTTTAACATAGCGCAGACCTGCCAGGGTGTTTCATAGCATTAACTTATATCGCTATCAGCTAGCGCAAGAAGATCCGTCCCTTCAGATACAGTGTCGCCTGCCCGCCAATCAGCACGCGGTCGCCCTTCAACTCGCAGCGCAGATCCCCGCCACGGGCTGACACCTGGCGGGCATTCAGAGACGTTTTACCCAGTTTTTCGCTCCAGTACGGAATCAACATGCTGTGCGCCGACCCCGTCACCGGATCTTCCGGCACGCCTTCACCCGGACAGAAGAAGCGGCTGACAAAGTCATACGCGTCCCCCGGTGCCGTGACGCAGACCATTTTATCCAGCGGGATCATTGCCGCGATATCCGGCGTTAAGGCTTCTACCTGCTGCTGGCTTTCCAGCACCACCATGTAATCGCGCCCTGCGCGGACCTCTTTCGCGCCGCTGATGCCCAGCGCGCTGAAGAGTAACGCGGGCGGATTGTCGACAACCTCCGTCGACCATGCCGGGAAATTGAGCGTCAGCCAGTCTCCGTTGCGCTTCACCGTCAGGTCGCCAACAAAACGCGTCGAGAAGGTGATTTCGGTATGCGGGTAGTCGAGATATTCAAAAATGACGTGGGACGCCGCCAGCGTCGCATGTCCGCAGAGGTTAATTTCATCAAGCGTGGTAAACCAGCGCAGCTCAAAGCCGTTATCCGTACGCACGAAGAAGGCCGTTTCCGACTGGTTATGCTGCTTCGCCATGTTGAGTAGCGTCTCATCCGGAAGCCACTCTTCCAGCGGGCAAACCGCCGCCGCATTGCCACCAAACGCCCTGTCGCTGAAGGCATCTACCAGATAAAAATCAATTTCCTGCATGTCTCTTCCTCTTTTTTCTAGCGCAGAAATACTGTGCCTTTCAGATATAGTGATGCCTGGCCGCTCATCATCACGCGCGAGCCTTTCAGTTCGCAGCGCACATCGCCCCCACGGGCCGACACCTGACGCGCAAACAGCGTCGTTTTTCCCAGCGTTTCACTCCAGTAAGGAATGAGCATCGTATGCGCAGAGCCGGTGACAGGATCTTCAGGTACGGCAACCCCCGGTGAGAAGAAGCGGCTGACGAAATCGTACTCACCCTCCCCACGCGCGGTGACGGCAACCTTGTGTTCACCTGGCGTCATCGCGGAATAGTTTGGCGTCACGGCTTCCACCTGCTCACGATTTTCCAGCACCACCACCCAGGCGCGCCCCTTTCGGGCCTCAACGTAGCGGTTGATCCCCAGCGCGGCGAGCATCTCTGGCGGCGGGGTCAATTCCTGCGTCGGACAGGCCGGGAAATCGAGCGTCATCCAGTCACCTTCCCGGCTGACCGTCAGGCGGCCCGAGGCGGTCTCAAAGTGAATGCGCGAGTCCGGGTAGTCCAGCTCGTTAAACAGCACATACGCAGCGGCAAGCGTCGCGTGTCCGCAGAGATTGACCTCGGTTAAGGTGGTAAACCAGCGCAGCTCAATCCCGCCTTTACTGCACACGAAGAACGCGGTTTCGGACTGGTTATGCTGCTGCGCCATGCTGAGTAACGTCTCATCCGGTAGCCATGCCTTAAGCGGGCAAACCGCCGCCGGATTACCACCAAATGAGGTATCACTAAACGCATCTACCAGATAAAAATCAATCTCCTGCATCGACTTACCGCCTGTTATCGTTGTGTTGTTCTTTATCTTCACGGAAAACCTCGCCCGCCGCTACCGCTGTGGTACGGTAAATTTTGTGATTTAGGTCACATTATGGTTGAGTTTTCGCCGTTTAAAGCTTTAAGATCGTCTCCTCATCGTTAATCAATCCCAGACATCTTTATGACAACAAACACGGTTTCCCGCAGGGTCGCGTGGCTACGTGTGGTCACGCTCGCCATCGCTGCGTTTATTTTCAATACCACTGAATTTGTTCCGGTTGGGCTGCTGTCTGACATCGCCGACAGCTTCCAGATGGAGACGGCGCAGGTGGGCATTATGTTGACCATCTACGCCTGGGTGGTGGCGCTGATGTCGCTGCCGTTTATGCTGCTGACCAGCCAGATGGAGCGGCGAAAGCTGCTGATTGGCCTGTTTGTGGTCTTCATCGCCAGCCATGTGCTGTCATTCATGGCGTGGAATTTTACGGTGCTGGTCATTAGCCGCATCGGTATTGCCTTTGCCCATGCGGTGTTCTGGTCGATTACCGCGTCGCTCGCTATTCGCCTGGCACCGGCGGGGAAACGCGCGCAGGCGCTGAGCCTGATTGCCACCGGTACCGCGCTGGCGATGGTGCTCGGCCTGCCGATTGGCCGCATTGTCGGGCAATACTTCGGCTGGCGTACCACCTTCTTTGCCATCGGCATGGGGGCGCTGATCACGCTGGTCTGCCTCATCAAGCTGCTGCCAACATTGCCGAGCGAACATTCCGGCTCGCTGAAAAGCCTGCCGCTGTTGATGCGTCGCCCGGCGCTGATGAGCATTTATTTACTTACGGTGATTGTGGTAACCGCCCATTACACGGCCTACAGCTACATTGAGCCGTTTGTGCAGGTTGTGGCGGGCTTTAGCGCCAATTTCGCCACGGTTCTGCTGCTGATTCTGGGCGGTGCGGGCATTATCGGCAGTATTTTGTTTGGTAAGCTCGGCAACCAGCATGCGTCTACGCTGGTGAGCAGCGCCATTGGCCTGCTGCTGGCGTGCCTGCTGTTGTTGATGCCTGCTGCGGGCAGCGAAAGCCATCTGGCGATCCTCAGCCTGTTTTGGGGCGTAGCAATAATGATTATCGGTCTGGGCATGCAGGTGAAAGTGCTGGCGCTGGCACCGGATGCCACGGACGTCGCGATGTCGCTCTTCTCGGGAATTTTCAATCTGGGGATTGGGGCGGGCGCGCTGCTGGGAAATCAGATTAGCCTGCACGTGTCGATGTCGGCGATTGGCTATCTGGGGGCGATCCCTGCGCTGGTGGCGCTTATCTGGTCGCTGCTGATCTTCCGTAAATGGCCGGTGGCGCTCGAGGAACAGGGCCAGCACGGGTGAGGTTTGTTTGTGCCGGGTGGCGCTGCGCTTACCCGGCCTACGAAATCCGTCTTTTTGTAGGCCGGGTAAGCGCAGCGCCACCCGGCAATGACCTCAGTGATAGGTCTTAATAATTTCCAGCACGCCGTTAATAATAAACTGCACGCCCATACACACCAGCAGGAAGCCCATCAGACGGGAAATCGCTTCAATCCCGCCCTTTCCTACCCAGCGCATAATCGCACCGGAACTGCGCAGGGATGCCCACACGATAATACCGATAAGCGCGAAAATCAGCGGTGGCGCAACCGTCAGCACCCAGTCCGGGAAGGTGGAGCTATCACGCACCGTTGAGGCGGAGCTGATGATCATCGCAATCGTACCCGGCCCCGCCGTACTCGGCATCGCTAAGGGGACAAAGGCGATATTCGCGCTGGGCTCCGTTTCCAGCTCTTCGGATTTGCTGGCCGCTTCCGGTGATTCATGCGCTTTTTGCGCGGGGAACAGCATCCGGAACCCGATAAAGGCCACAATCAGCCCCCCGGCGATACGCAGGCCGGGAATCGAAATCCCAAAGGTGTTCATCACCAGCTGTCCGGCGTAATAAGCCACCATCATAATGGCAAACACATAGACAGAGGCCATCATCGACTGATGATTGCGCTCTGCGCTGTTCATGTTCCCTGCCAGCCCCAGAAACAGCGCCACCGTCGTTAACGGGTTCGCCAGCGGCAGCAACACCACCAGCCCGAGGCCAATTGCTTTAATCAAATCCAACATAGTGCGTCGTTGTCCTTATCCATATTCATCCCCGCAATTATAGGGTGAAAGTGTGTCCTTCAGCCATGACCACAACGTAACCATTATTTTCTCACTGCAATGATAACCCTGCGTTATGTATATGATTTGAAAGCACTCAAAAAAAGTTCATGAAACGTTTTAGCAATTCGTGGCATCCGTCAATTCATTCAGTTGACTTATACTTGCCTGAGCAATAATATCTGCCGTGACTAAACTACTTGCCAGGGCAACCATTGTGAAAAGCACCAGCGATCTCTTTAACGACATCATTCCACTGGGCCGTCTTATTCACATGGTTAACCAGAAAAAAGATCGCCTGCTCAATGACTATCTGTCACCGCTGGATATCACCGCAACACAGTTCAAAGTGCTGTGTTCCATTCGCTGCGAAGTGTGTATCACGCCGGTTGAGCTGAAAAAGGTGCTCTCTGTCGATCTGGGTGCGTTAACCCGCATGCTGGATCGTCTCGTCTGCAAAGGATGGATAGAACGAAGCCCTAACCCGAATGACAAACGCGGCGTGCTGATCAAACTGACCAGCGACGGCGCGGCCATGTGTGAGCAATGTCATCAACTCGTAGGACAAACACTGCATCAGGAACTAACAAAAAACTTAACGGCAGATGAAGTGGCAACGCTTGAGCTTTTGCTTAAGAAAATACTGCCGTAAACAGAAAAAGAGGTATGACGATGTCCAGACGCAATACTGACGCTATCACCATTCATAGCATTTTGGACTGGATCGAGGACAACCTGGAATCGCCGCTCTCCCTTGAAAAAGTGTCAGAGCGTTCAGGTTACTCAAAATGGCACCTGCAACGGATGTTCAAAAAAGAGACCGGTCATTCATTAGGTCAATATATTCGCAGCCGCAAGCTGACGGAGATTGCCCAAAAACTGAAAGAAAGCAATGAGCCGATCCTTTATCTGGCGGAGCGTTACGGATTTGAATCGCAACAAACCCTGACGCGCACGTTTAAGAACTACTTTGATGTGCCGCCTCATAAGTATCGTATCACCAGCATGCCGGGTGAATCCCGATATCTCTATCCGTTAAAACACTGTAGTTAAACAACGCCTGTAAAGACGTACCGAGGAAATCATGAAAGTTACCGTCTCCGCCGCCCTCGCCTTGCTGGTGCTGTTTTCCAGCCAGACCTTCGCGGAGCAAACGCCCAGTGCAACGCAGCAAAATAATCGTGACACGATGATTTTGCCGTCAGCACATGACCAGTCACCTTTTGATTTCAACCATATGGGGGCTGGTAGCGACAAATCCGACGAATTAGGCGTGCCGTATTACAATCAGCACGGCTTCTGATTCGTTTTGCCCCGCCTCTGCGGGGCTTTTTTGTGCCCTAATTCCTTACTCGCGTCGCCCGACGCACGCGCAAACCAAACACGTTGATGTAGAGTCCACCCATGATCAGCACCGCGCCAAAGAGCTGCAGCGCGCTGAGTTTTTCATCCAGCAGCAACGCCGCGCTGGCCAGCCCCACCACGGGTACCAGCAGAGACAGTGGCGCCACCCGCCAGGTTTCGTAGCGACCCAGCAGCGACCCCCAAATGCCATAGCCGATAATCGTGGCGACGAACGCCAGATAAATCAGCGACAGGATTGTTGTGAGATCGATCTCGACCAGGCTTTTCAGCATCAGATCCGGGCCGTCCAGAATAAACGATGCCGCCAGAAACGGGATTACAGGGATCAGCGCACTCCACACCACCAGAGACATCACCGCCGGGCGCGCCTCGTGCTGCATAATCAGCTTGTTGAAGATGTTTCCGCAGGCCCAGCTCAGCCCTGCCGCCAGCGTGAGCATAAAGCCCAGCAGGGCCACATGCTGACCGTTCAGGCTGGCTTCAATCAGCACCAGCACGCCAAACACCGCCAGCGTGATCCCCGCCAGCTGTTTACCCTGTAAACGCTCACCAAATACAAACGCGCCGAGAATAATGGTAAAGAACGCCTGCGCCTGCAGAACCAGCGAGGCCAGACCGGCGGGCATGCCGAACTTAATGGCGCAGAAGAGAAACGCAAATTGACCAAAACTGATGGTCAGACCGTAGCCCAGCAGCAATTTCAGGGGGATTTTTGGACGCACCACGAAAAATAGCGCCGGGAACGCCACCAGCATAAAACGTAAACCGGCCAGCATCAGCGGAGGCATATTGTGTAACCCCAGCTTGATGACCACGAAATTAAGCCCCCACACTACGACCACCAGCAATGCCAGCAGCCCGTCTTTACGCGTCATACCCTGCCCCTGAATTATTAATAATTTGTTAACACTTCAAAGTAACAGAAAAAATAGCACCACGAGAAGATCATTAATTCTGGCAGTCAGGCGAAGCACTTAGGGATAAATTAGGCGCTATACAAGCCCCTTATGTCGTGATACTCCTTTTATAACACAACAAAAAAAGCATAAGCATTTGTCGGGCAGGAATATGAAACCATCTCTCAGGCGCTCTACCGCAGCGCTGCTGGCATCGTCATTGTTATTAACAATTGGTCGAGGGGCAACGCTGCCGTTTATGACCATTTATCTCACGCGCGCGTATAGCATGAGCGTCGAGAATATCGGTTATGCGCTGACCATTGCGCTGACTATTGGCGTCGTGTTCAGCTTAGGGTTTGGTATTCTGGCCGATAAGTTTGATAAAAAGCGCTATATGCTGATCGCCATTGTGGCGTTTATTGCGGGCTTTGTGGCCATTCCGCTGGTGAATAACGTCACGCTGGTGGTGCTGTTTTTTGCGCTGATCAACTGCGCCTACTCGGTTTTTTCAACGGTACTCAAAGCCTGGTTTGCCGACGTGCTGACCTCAAGCGAGAAAGCCCGCGTCTTCTCCCTGAACTACAGCTTCCTGAACATCGGCTGGACGATCGGCCCACCGCTTGGGACCCTGCTGGTGATGTACAGCCTGCAGCTCCCGTTCTGGCTGGCGGCCTTTTGCGCCGCACTGCCGCTCGGCTTTATCCATTTCTTTGTACAGAAAAGCGTTGCGTTAGATGCCGCTGAAGAAAAGGCGCCATGGCAGCCGTCGGTGTTGCTGAAGGACCGCGCCCTGTTCTGGTACACGCTGTCTGGTCTGCTCGCCTCTTACGTCGGCGGATCGTTCGCGACCTGCATTTCGCAATACGTTCTGGCCGCGCATGCAGACAGTGATTTCGCCGAAAAAGTGGTCGCCGTGGTATTGCCCGTCAACGCCGCCGTCGTGGTGACGCTGCAATACGCCCTCGGGCGTAAAATTTCAGCCAGCAACATTCGCCCGCTGATGACCGTTGCCACCCTGTTTTTCATCGTGGGTCTGGGCGGGTTTATGCTCTCCGGTGAAAACCTGGTTTACTGGGGCATCGCTGCCGCGATCTTTACCCTCGGGGAGATTATCTATGCACCGGGGGAATATATGCTGATCGACAACATCGCCCCGGCGGGAATGAAGGCGAGCTATTTCTCCGCCCAGGCGCTGGGCTGGCTGGGCGCGGCGGCGAACCCGATGATCACCGGGCTCATCCTGACCCATCTGCCGCACTGGTCATTGTTTGTGATTATGATGGCCGCCATCGTCATTGCCTGGATGATGATTTTGCGTGGGATGAGCGTGAAAAATGAAGATACCGTGTCGGGTGGCGCTACGCTTACCCGACCTACAAAACCCTAATCGTAGGCCGGGTAAGGCGTAGCCGCCACCCGGCAACAACAGCAACAACAACAGCAAAAGCAACCACTTAGTGGTGCAACATCTCTTCAACCACCTGTTCTTTGTACATCTCGTTCGGGTAGTACGTCGGCCAGTTATCCATCTCTTTCAGCAGCGCCTCGTGGGAGGTGTTGCCCATGAAAAGATGGAAGTGTGAAGAGGCTTTCGGTCCAATGATATGGTCGCTGAACTGAACAAACTTTGGTGCCTTGCTGCTGGCATCCTTACACTCAAACAGATAGCGAACGCCTTTTTTCCCCGAGGCGTAGGTCAGGATTTTGTAGCCGCTGTAGTCGTAGTGACAGCGGCTTACCGTTTCCCCCTGGTGGAATTCCATGACGTTATTTTCGATGCCGATAGATCCCACGTCCGTTGCGTAGCCCGTCCGATAATAGGCTTTCACCGCCTCAACGGATTTGTGGTCCTTCTCCGCTTTCTTCTTAAATACCGGATCGAGCGAACCGTCCAACAGGAACGGATAGACGGATTGCCAGGTGCCGTCCCAGTCAGACAGCTTTCTGTCCTTCACGTCTTTATCCTCAAACACGCCGTTCGCCGCCTTCTGTTCCGCCTCGGTCATCTGGTGACCATGCGAATGGGCAAACAGCTGGCCGCTGACCAGCAGCGCCCCCAGAGTCATGGCAATTTTTCCAATATGTGCAGCCAAAACAAAACCCTCATTCCGTTTTATAAGAATGAGGATGTTATATTATAACATCTCAGATCGCAACCAGACCGCGAACGCCCTCCTGCTCCATATTTTCACCACGACCCTGCTGAATAATGGTTCCGCGCGACATCAGCAGATAGCTGTCGGCCAGCTCGGCGGCAAAGTCGTAAAACTGCTCAACCAGCAGAATCGCCATATCGCCGCGATCCGCCAGCGAGCGGATCACCTGCCCAATCTCTTTGATAACCGATGGCTGAATGCCCTCCGTCGGTTCATCGAGGATCAGAAGCTGGGGCCGACTTGCCAGCGCGCGTCCTATCGCCAGCTGTTGCTGTTGTCCCCCGGAGAGATCGCCCCCGCGGCGGTGTTTCATCTCTCTTAACACCGGAAACAGCTGCCAGATCTCATCCGGCACCTGCTTCGCATCGCGGGCGGAAAAGCGTGACAGCCCCAGCAGCAGATTCTCTTCAACGGTTAAGCGCGGGAAAATCTCACGCCCCTGCGGGACATACGCCACGCCAGCATGCACCCGCTGGTGCGGCTTGCTGTGGGTGATTTTCTTGCCCTGCCAGACGATATCACCGCTTTTCGCCGGGATCAGCCCCATCAGACACTTCAGCAGCGTGGTTTTACCGACGCCGTTGCGCCCCAAAAGACAGGTGACCTCGCCGCGAAGAGCCTGAAAGCTCACGCCGCGCAGAATATGGCTGCCGCCGTAGTATTGATTCAGTTCGTTAACCTGTAGCATTACGGCTCCTTAGCGTCCCAGATAGACTTCAATCACCTGCTCGTTGGCCTGTACCTCACGAAGCGAGCCTTCCGCCAGCACGCGCCCCTGATGCAGCACCGTCACCCGATCGGCGATGGTTTCCACAAACCCCATGTCATGTTCCACCACCATCAGAGAGTGTTTACCCGCCAGCGTTCTGAACAGTTCTGCGGTGTATTCGGTTTCCGCGTCCGTCATTCCGGCGGCGGGCTCGTCCAGCAACAGCAGATGCGGATCCTGCACCAGCAGCATACCGATCTCCAGAAACTGTTTTTGCCCGTGAGAAAGCAGCCCGGCGCGGCGGTCGCGCTCGCTGCTAAGCCGCAGAAGCACCAGCATTTCATCAATGCGATCGACCTGTTCGCCGTTTAGCTTTGCCCGCAGACTCGCCCAGACGGATTTGTCGGTTTTCATCGCGATTTCGAGGTTTTCCCACACCGTAAGCGCTTCAAAGACCGTGGGTTTCTGGAATTTACGCCCGATCCCCTGTCGGGCAATAGCGGCGGGATCGAGCAGGGTCAGATCGACAGACTGGTCATAGCGCGCTTTGCCGCTTTGAGGCCGCGTTTTGCCCGTGATAACGTCCATTAACGTCGTTTTGCCCGCGCCGTTAGGCCCAATTACGCAGCGCAGTTCGCCCACGCCAATATTGAGCGTGAGATCCGTCAACGCCTGAAACCCGTCAAAATTGACGTTGATGGCCTCAAGCTGCAACACGGGATCGGTCTGTTCCCGGTAGCGGTCACCGGGCAGCTGCCGGGTGAATAATCCGTCAGATGGCTGCATTATTTCTCCCCCTTACGCAACAGGCCATAGACGCCGCGCGGCAAGAACAGCGTGACGGCGATAAAAATCAGCCCCAAAAACAGCTGCCAGTACTCCGGCATCGCGACGGTGAAGAAGCTCTTGGCGCCGTTCACCAGCGCTGCGCCAATCACCGGACCGACCAGCGTGCCGCGCCCGCCCAGCGCCACCCAGATAGCGGCTTCAATCGAGTTGGTCGGCGACATTTCGCCAGGGTTGATAATGCCCACCTGCGGGACGTACAGCGCCCCCGCCAGACCGCACAGCACCGCGGACAGCGTCCACACCAGCAGCTTGAACCCGCGCGGATCGTAACCGCAGAACGTCAGGCGGTTTTCCGCGTCACGCACCGCCGTCAGGATGCGGCCAAACTTGCTTTTCGCCAGCGCAAATCCTGTGCCTAATGCCAGTATCAGTAGCAACACGGTCGCCAGAAACAGCGCGATGCGCGTAGCGGTCTCCGTCACCGGAAATCCGAGCAGGGTCGTAAAACCGGTAAAGCCGTTATTACCGCCAAAACCGGTCTCGTTACGAAAGAACAGCAGCATGCCCGCGTAGGTCAGCGCCTGGGTCATGATGGAAAAATAGACCCCCTTGATTCTTGAACGGAAGGCAAACCAGCCAAACACCAGCGCCAGCAATCCCGGAACCATCACAATCAGAACCAGCGCCCAGGCAAAGTGCTGGGTGCTCCACCAGAACCACGGCAGCTCGCTCCAGGAGAGAAAGGACATGAACGCAGGCAGACCGTCACCCGCCGCCTGGCGCATCAGGTACATCCCCATCGCATAGCCGCCAAGCGCAAAGAAAATGCCGTGCCCCAGCGAGAGCATGCCTGCGTATCCCCACACCAGATCGAGCGCAACGGCCACGATGGCATAGCAGAGGATCTTGCCAATCAGCGTCAGCATCCAGGTCGAAAGCGCCAGGGGATGCGTGGCGGGCAGCAGCGCGAAAAACGGTAAGATCAGCAGACACGCCACCAGCAGGCTGCCCGCAATCTGAGTCGTACGCGGCGCTTTACGCGCCATCGTTAAGGTAAGTGGCTGGCTCATCAGTCAGTAACCCTCCCTTTTAAGGCAAAGAGTCCCTGAGGGCGTTTCTGAATAAACAGAATGATTGCCACCAGAATCAGGATTTTGCCGAGTACCGCACCCATCTGCGGTTCGAGAATTTTGTTGAAAATCCCCAGGCCAAACGCCGCCGCGACGCTACCGGCCAGCTGGCCCACGCCGCCCAGCACCACCACCAGGAACGAGTCGATGATGTAGCCCTGGCCCAGCTCCGGCCCCACGTTCCCCAGCTGGGAAAGCGCCACGCCGCCCAGACCGGCAATGCCGGACCCCAGCCCAAACGCCAGCATGTCGACGCGCCCGGTAGGCACCCCGCAGCAGGCAGCCATGCTGCGGTTTTGGGTCACCGCGCGGACGTTCAGGCCAAGACGGGTTTTGTTCAGAATCAGCCAGGTGAAGAACAGCACCAGCAGCACAAAACCCAGCACCACAATGCGGTTCCACGGCAGCGTCAGGTTGGCGAACACCTGCACGCCTCCGGAAAGCCAGAACGGGTTTGCCACCTCCAGGTTTTGTGCCCCAAACGTCATGCGTACCAGCTGGATAAGCATCAGGCTGATCCCCCATGTCGCCAGCAGCGTTTCCAGTGGACGTCCGTAAAGATGGCGGATCACCGTGCGCTCGAGAATCATTCCGATGCCCGCCGTCAGGCAAAAGGCCACGGGCAGCGCAATAACCGGATAAAGCGCCAGCCACTGGGGCATAAATTGCGCCATCACCTGCTGCACCATCCAGGTGGCATACGCCCCTAACATCAACATTTCACCATGCGCCATGTTGATGACGCCAAGCAGTCCGTAGGTGATCGCCAGCCCCAGCGCAGCCAGCAGCAGGACAGAGCCCAGAGAAAGCCCCATAAATGCTTGCCCGAGCAGGTCGCCCCACATCAGACGGTGCTGAATGTGGCTCAGGCTCTCGGCGGCGGCCGCACGCACCTTCGCATCCGGCTCCGTTTGCGGTTGGGTAAACGGTGTGATTTTTGCCTGCACGTCCGGGTCGTCGGATTGACCCAGCAGTTCAATAGCCTGAAGACGAGTCTCCGCCAGTGGACTGGCAAGCTGGAGGTTCGCCAGCGCCAGCAGCAGGGACTGCCGCGTCACATCATCCGTTTCGAGACTGACCCGTTTTTGCAGAAAACCGAGCATATCTGGCTGGATATCCCGCTGGAGCTGCCGGGCTGCGCCTCGCCTTTCGGTGACACTGTCACTTATGAGTTGATGTGTCGCCAGGGCAGTCGCCGCCAGCACACGGAGTCGGTTGGTCAGGCGTACGGCTTTGGTTGGCCCTTCTACCGTCGTTGCCGCCCCGAGCGGCACCATCTCGCCGCCATGCCTGGCAAAGGCATGCTTCTGGCCGTCGATAAACAGGCTTTCAGCTTGCAGCGCCTGAAGCAGCGGCATCCTTGCCGCATCCGGTGAAGCCGCCCACGCGGTCAGCATTGCTGCTTGCTGCGTGCGGTTAGCAGCAACAAAGTTATCGGCATCCGATGCCTGCGCCATCCCTGGCAGCAGTCCGGTAAGCCATACAAGAGCGATGAACATGCGCATGGCGTTCATGACGTTTCTCCCTGCGGTAATGGCTTAGTTACTGGCGGTTTTCATCGGCTGGTCAGGCTTTTTGTCATTTCCGGCGATGAACGGGCTCCACGGCTGGGCGCGCACCGGCGCGTCGGTTTGCCAGACCACGTTAAACTGGCCGTTACCCTCGATTTCCCCAATCATGACCGGCTTGTGCAGGTGGTGGTTGGTGGCATCCATGGTGAGCGTAAACCCGGACGGCGCGTTAAAGGACTGGCCCGCCATCGCGGCACGCACTTTATCCACGTCGGTGGTGCCTGCTTTTTCGACGGCCTGCGCCCACATGTGAATGCCCACATAGGTGGCTTCCATCGGATCGTTGGTTACGACGGTATCGGCATTCGGCAGCTTGTGCGCTTTGGCGTAGGCTTTGTAATCCGCCACGAAGGTCTGGTTGGTTGGGTTATCCACGGATTCGAAGTAGTTCCACGCCGCCAGGTTCCCCACCAGCGGTTTGGTGTCGATCCCGCGCAGCTCCTCTTCACCGACAGAGAACGCCACCACTGGAACATCGGTAGCCTTCAGCCCCTGGTTAGCCAGCTCTTTATAGAATGGAACGTTGGAATCGCCGTTGATGGTCGACACCACCGCCGTTTTACCGCCTGCAGAGAATTTCTTAATGTTGGCTACGATGGTCTGGTAATCGCTGTGACCAAACGGGGTGTAAACCTCTTCAATGTCTTTATCCTCAACGCCTTTTGAGTGCAGGAAGGCACGCAGGATCTTGTTGGTCGTACGCGGGTAGACGTAGTCCGTGCCCAGCAGGAAGAAGCGCTTCGCCGCGCCGCCGTCCTCGCTCATCAGGTACTCCACCGCCGGGATCGCCTGCTGGTTCGGCGCGGCGCCGGTATAGAAGACGTTCGGCGACATCTCTTCACCTTCGTACTGAACCGGGTAGAACAGCAGGCCGTTCAGCTCCTCAAACACCGGCAGCACGGATTTACGCGACACCGACGTCCAGCAGCCGAAGACCACCGCCACCTTATCCTGGCTGATGAGCTGACGGGCTTTCTCGGCAAACAGCGGCCAGTTCGACGCCGGGTCAACCACCACCGGCTCCAGTTTCTTGCCCAGCACGCCGCCTTTGGCGTTGATCTCATCAATCGTCATCAGGGCAACGTCTTTCAGAGGCGTCTCGGAGATCGCCATCGTGCCGGACAGCGAGTGCATAATTCCCACTTTGATGGTATCGGCAGCCTGCACGCCAAAACTCATTCCCATCGCGACCACGGAGGCCGACAGTGCAAAAGCTTTTAACAAGGTACGACGGTGCATATTTTCACTCCTGAAAAGAAAGCTGTGCGAAAGCGTCCGATACCGCAGGGACGCAGATAAACAAGGTGTCAGCTTCAGGAGAGCAAAAAGGATGCCAGAATGGAGAAAGCGGAATGGCGGGAAATAAGGCGCGGGTTGTAAAGAGAACGACTCAGAATGAATCAGCGCTGCACTTTTATAATGCAGCGCTGGAGGAGGCTTACCAGACTTCGCTGGCGATCTGCGTCACCAGACGCACTTTGTCCCACTGCTGGGATTCGCTCAGGCTGTTACCCTCTTCTGTCGAGGCAAAGCCGCACTGCGGGCTAAGGCAGATTTGCTCCTTCGCCACGTATTTCGCCGCTTCTTCCAGACGCGCCTTCACCCCTTCCGGGTTTTCCAGCTCGCCGTTCTTGGTGGTGATAAGGCCCAGTACCACCTGCTGCTTGCCCGGACGCACGAAACGCAATGGCGCAAAGTCGCCGCTTCGGTCGTTGTCGTATTCGAGGAAGAACGCGTCAACGTTGACCGTCCCGAAAAGCACCTCAGCCACTGGCTCATAGCCGCCTTCGGAAATCCAGGTCGAACGGAAGTTACCGCGACAAACATGCAGCCCGATGGTCAGATCGTCAGGCTTGCCTTCGAGCGCTTTGTTCAGCACGCGGGCATAGATCCGCGCCAGTTCATCGGCATCATCGCCGCGCTCGCGGATCTGGCGTCGCTGGTCGTCCGAGCAGAGATAGGCCCAGACGGTGTCGTCCAGCTGCAGATAGCGGCAGCCCGCATCGTAAAACGCGCGGATGGCATCGCGCCAGGTGGTCGCCAGATCGTCAAAATAATCAGCCAGATCGGGGTAAACCGTGGCATCGATATCTTTACGTCCCCCGCGGAAATGCAGCACGCTCGGGCTTGGAATGGTCATCTTCGGCTGCGCGTTCCCGCTAATGCTTTTCAGGTAGCGGAAATCATCAAGCATCGGGTGCTCGCCAAAGCCCAGCTTGCCCGTCACGCGAACGCCGTGGGCTTTCGTCTGCACGCCGTTGAACTGAATGCCCTGCTGTGAATCGTAACGCTCCACGCCCTGCAGGCCGTCGAAGAAATCAAAATGCCACCAGGCGCGGCGAAACTCACCGTCAGTGACGACGTGTAGCCCGCAGGCGCACTGCTGCTCGACAACATGGCGGATAGCCTCATCTTCTACCGCACGAAGCTGCCCGGCATCAATCTCACCGCTGGCAAATTTCTGGCGAGCCTGCTTGATGGCATCCGGGCGTAAAAAACTGCCAACTACATCGGCGCGGTACGGGGCGTGTTGTCGCTGCATGGAAATCTCCTCTGTCTGTCGGCAATGGTTGCCAACAGTGATAATTCATCATTTGAATCTTTAGACTTCTGGATGTCTAAATGTCCAAAAAAGATGTCATATCTGCCGCATTCCGGCAAGCGAGAAAATTTCACCTGTGTTGAAAAAAATTCATCTTCACAGCGAAACGGGCGATCCTTCATGAGCAAACGTGAACCCTTCGTCTTCCCACCCGGTAATCCCTCCGAGCATGATTTTTACCGGCAGCCCAAGGCGTGCGAGCTTAAGCGCGGCCCTGTCTGCACCGTTACAGTGAGGCCCGGCGCAATACACGACAAACAGCGTACCGGCAGGCCATTGCGCCATGCGCTCTGCGGAAATCTGGCTCCAGGGTAAATGCAGCGCGCCGGGGACGTGGCGACGGGAAAACTGCTCTGCTTTACCCACCACGTGCAGCAAAACAAAGTCCTGTTCATTATTTGCAATGGCATGATGCACGTCAGCACAATCGGTCTCGACGCTCAGCCTACGCAGAAAATGGGCAACGGCTTCCTGCGGTTCTGCTGCCGGGATTTCAGTAACATAGCTCATGATCCTTCCTCATCTTGGGTGTTTGTGTTAACACTACTCTATCCAGAAATTCAGCCAGTGAATGCGTCCGCGTATGCCAGAAAACAGCAAAAAGATGACAAACTTAAGACAGGTTTCTCCTCCCAGAGTGGTCGTTCTGGCCTATGACGGTTTGTGTACCTTTGAGTTTGGTGTGGCCGTGGAAATCTTCGGTCTGCCGCGCCCGGAAATGGGCGAGAGCTGGTATCGGTTTGCGGTTGCAGGTGTGGATGAAGGCGAGTTACGGGCAACGGGGGGCATCCGTATTCTGGCCGATGGCGATCTGAGCCTGCTTGAGCATGCAGATTTAATCCTCGTGCCGGGCTGGCGCGGTATTGACGCCGCCGTACCGGACGCGCTTTGTGATGCCTTACGCAGGGCCAGCGCGCGCGGGTGCCAGCTGTTGTCCATCTGTTCAGGGGTCTTTGTACTTGCCGCTACCGGACTGCTTGACAGGCGCAAAGCCACCACGCACTGGCGCTACATTGAGGCGCTTAAAACCCGTTATCCGGCCATCGACGTAGTTGAAGATGTTCTGTATCAGGACGAAGGCGATATTCTGACCTCTGCGGGCAGCGCTGCGGGAATCGATTTGTGCCTGCACGTGGTGCGTCGGGATTACGGCATGGAAGCGGCAAACCGCGTGGCGCGGCGTCTGGTTATTCCGCCGCATCGGGACGGTTCGCAAACCCAACAGTTGAGCCGTCCAGTTGCCCAGCTGCGGGAAAGCCAGCGTCTGGGCCAGCTGTTTGATTTCCTGCACCAGCATCTGGCTCTGGCGCACACCGTGGACTCCCTGGCGCGTCGGGTTGGCATGAGTCAGCGCACCTTTCTGCGGCGCTTTCAGGACGCCACCGGGACCACGCCCACGCGCTGGCTGTTGAATGAACGCCTGCTGCGCGCCAAAGATTACCTTGAAAACAGTAAATTAAGCATCGACAGCATCGCTGAACAGACCGGATTTGGCCAGGCCGCTACCCTGAGGCACCATTTCCGGCAGCATTACGCCCTTTCCCCGGCACGGTACCGTAAACAGTTCGCCCGCGCGGGCTGAATACGGGCAAAAAAAAACCGCCATTAGCTGGCGGTAAATGCTTGCATGGATAGATTTGTATTTTGGTATCTACGTTCCCGACATTCCATGCCGGGGTGCGGATCCCGTACAACCTAACACCATGAGACTCAACGAAAGGTAAACAGACCGCTTAACCTGCCTGGGTGTTTATTTGCAGGTAACGCATCAGTCCCTGTTCCGCACTCTGTTTAGCATCATCGTTAATCGCTTCAAGATAAAAAGAGCGTGATACGCCATAGGGCGCCTTTTCGGAAGGATATACGGCAAACTGGAATGACTTCCCTTTTGCCTGATTGGTGCAATCTAATTCCCAGCGCTGCTCGCTCTTTTGGCTGCTAATACACGCCACACGGCCGTAATCGCTGGTTAAATAGGAGCCCACACGGGATTCGGCCGACTGGATATATTCCGGGGCGCCAGTACGGGTATAGCCTATCCCTGCAACTGCACCAACAGAAACCACCACGAGCGCAATAGGTAATATTTTTTTCATTTAATCAGACTCATTCCTTAGCCAGAGGAATACCATTATATAGGATTATTCTACTTTTTGGTGAGTCGGAGACATATCAAATTTGGCAGGGGTAATGTAATTCAGTTTAATCCTAAAATAGAGACGAATCTGTCCTTTCTTTTTTCAGGATGTTACCACTTCACTATTTATACACATTTATTGCGGGTATAGAGTACGGATTCTGACAATTTCTTTTCGTTAATTTGAACTTCCGAATAATAACCCAAAGAAATTACCTGCATGATAGCCGTGAATTGTCATTCTGCGGTGAACGAATGTTTAGAAAAGAGTTATCACTCATTATGCTGGTCTGTGCACTGTTTTCTGGGCAGCTGATGGCCGGACATAAAGGACATGAATTTCTGTATGTGAAGAGTGTGGAGCATCAGCTTCGGCATGAAGCCGACAGCGATGAGCTGCGTACCGCAGCGGAGGAGTCAGCGGAGGGTTTGCGCGAACACCACCAGTGGCAGAAATCGCGCAAACCAGATACCCATTTTCGCTAGTTAGCTGCCTTTACGCTTAGGCAGGGTCTTCATCAGTTCATCGGGGCTGACTGACGCCACGACGCTGCCGGGCTGCGGCATCTTAAAGATGTGATTTTTCATTTTACCGATGACGTGCATTTCACACGGGCGGCAGTCGAACTTAAGGGTCAATACCTCGTCGCCGTTCACCAGCTGCATTGGCGTTGCTTTCCAGCTCTTGATATTCCCCTTCGCCTGTTTCGGACACAGGTTAAACGCAAAGCGCAGACAATGTTTGGTGATCATCACCGGCACATCGCCCTTCTCTTCATGCGCTTCATAGGCCGCGTCGATCAGCTGCACGCCGTGGCGGTGATAAAATTCACGCGCTTTGTGGTTGTAGACGTTCGCCAGGAAGGACAAGTGCGTATCCGGATAAACCGGCGCGGGCACCGCTTCGGCTTTACGGCTACCGCGCGGGTAGTTCGCCAGACGTGCTTCATCCAGCATGTCGGCCGTTTCACGGCGGAACTGGTTAAGCAGACTGTTGGGGACAAACAGCGCGTCCGGGAGATTCACGTCGATGTGACGGGCGTAATAAATCGTCTGCCCCAGTTTCGCCACCCCGTCCTTCAGGCTGTTCAGCGCTTTTTCCGCGTTGTTTGCCACCTCGAACAGGCCATCGAGCGTATGCGTCACGCTGATACCGTCTTCGCAGGTCATGGTCAGGATCAGCTGTTCTTCCCAGCCGCCGAGCTCAATATCTACCGCAATGCGACGCTCGCTGGAGGTTTTCAGCAGCGCCTGCTGCCAGTTATGGTCAAGGTTCCGGTTCAGCGCCGCGTTCGGGCGCGCTTTGTAGAGATCCGCAGGCATCTCGTTTGGCCAGACGCGATAGCGATTTTCGCCGGTTTTTTCCACGGTATTGGCGCGGAAGCCCACGACTTCACGCTTGATCATCACGTTCAGGCCGTCACCGTTCGCCAGCGGCTCCGTCACTTCTACGTCCAGGTGATCTTTCGCCACTTTCAGCACTTCGCCAACCGGTAAACCGATAAACTTCGGCGAGTCGAACGCGCCGATATCCCCTTTACGGGCATTCACAAAGTAGTCGGTGCTGCCGCGATGGAAGGTTTTATCCGTCGACGGAATAAAGAAATGCTCTGTACGCCCGGCGGAAGCCCGCGCCAGGTCGCCGCGATCGTCGATGATGGCGTCCAGCATCTGGCGATAATGCGCGGTGATATTCTTCACGTAGCTCATGTCTTTATAGCGCCCTTCGATCTTGAAGGAGCGCACGCCCGCGTCAATCAGCGCGCCAAGGTTAGCGGTCTGATCGTTATCCTTCATGGACAGCAGGTGTTTTTCGAAGGCCACCACGCGGCCCTGATCGTCTTTCAGGGTGTACGGCAGACGGCAGGCCTGCGAGCAATCGCCGCGGTTGGCGCTGCGCCCGGTCTGCGCGTGTGAAATGTTGCACTGGCCGGAATAGGCGACGCACAGCGCGCCATGGATAAAGAACTCGATGGTCGCGTCCGTGGCCTGGTGAATATCGCGGATTTGGTTCAGGTTCAGCTCGCGCGCCAGCACGATCTGCGAGAACCCGACGTCAGAGAGGAATTTCGCTTTTTCTACCGTGCGGATGTCGCACTGGGTGCTCGCATGGAGTTCAATGGGCGGAATATCCAGCTCAAGAACGCCCATATCCTGAACAATCAGGGCATCTACGCCGGTCTGGTAGAGATCGGTAATCAGACGCTGCGCAGGCTCCAGTTCATCATCATGAAGGATCGTGTTCAGGGTCACGAACACTTTCGCCCCAAAACGGTGGGCGAACGGTACCAGCTCGGCAATATCGCTCAGGCTGTTGCTGGCGTTATGGCGGGCACCGAAGCCAGGGCCACCAATGTAGACGGCATCGGCACCGTGAAGGATCGCTTCACGGGCAATGGCGGCGTCACGGGCCGGGCTTAAAAGTTCAAGATGATGGGATTGCAGGCGCATACTTCGTCGTTATCCGTTATGGTCAAAATGGCGGCTATTGTAGTCAGAAGTATGCGTCAGCGAAACAGTTTTGCGTAGCCTCAGCGGGGATAATGAATAAGGGAGTGAAAATGCACCGTCCGGGCGCTGCTGTTGCGGTAGGCGTGCGGTTTATCCCCCGCAAAACGCACCCCGGCGTCAGCGTGGATCGTGCGCCACTCGCCGTCGATGTTCATCTCCAGTTCGCCGCTGATCACCACCACATGTTCAATGACGCCCGCTTCATGCGGCGTGGATTCGCTCAGCGCGCCGGGCGCGAGGGTAATCGAAAAATGGTCAAACCTCAGCGTTTCATCCCACGGGAATAACGGTTTCACAACCATCGCCTGCTGCTGGGGATCAAACACGGCCTGCCCGTCCGCCTCTGGTGCGATGAAGGCAGAAAAGGGTACGTTCAGCCCGGTGGCGATTTTCCACAGCGTCGACACCGTCGGGCTGGATTCATTGCGCTCAATTTGGCCCAGCATCGCCTTTGACACGCCCGTCTCTTCTGCCAGCCTCGACAGGCTCCAGCCGCGCGCCTGGCGCTCTGTTTTCAGGGTATGAGCAAGATGTTGTGTAATTTCCATGGTCCCTCCAGATACCCACACAGCATACCACTTGTACGCTATAACGCACAGTGGTACTTTATGCCGGACGCTATAACGCACAACGGAGTTTTTTTATGCGCCCTTCAACTCATCTCTTTCCTGCCGTCCTTGCAGGGTTTGTTGCCGTACTGGTGGGGTATGCCAGCTCGGCAGCCATCATCTGGCAGGCCGCAGCGGCGGCGGGCGCAAATGCGCACCAGATTGCGGGCTGGATGACCGCGCTGGGCATTGGGATGGGCCTCAGCACCCTTGCGTTATCGTGGTGGTACAAAGCCCCGGTACTCACCGCCTGGTCAACGCCCGGCGCGGCGCTGTTAGCCACCAGCCTCAACGGCGTGACGCTTGCCGAAACCATCGGCATTTTTATCTTTGCCAACGCGCTCATTTTACTGTGCGGCGTGACCGGCCTATTTGCCCGCCTGATGAAGCTCATCCCGCATTCCCTTGCTGCCGCGATGCTGGCAGGCGTGCTGCTGCGGTTTGGCCTGCAGGCGTTCAGCAATCTCGACGGGCATTTTCTGTTGTGCGGGAGCATGCTTGCGGCCTGGCTGATGGCCAAAGCCTTTGCGCCCCGGTACGCCATTGTCGCCACACTGCTGGTGGGTAGCGCAGTCGCATGGGCGGGAGGTGACGTTGTCACAAGTGATATCGCCCTTTCTGTCGCTATGCCGCAATTTATCGCACCGGCGTTTACCTTCACCAGCCTGCTGAGCATCGGCGTGCCCTTCTTCCTGGTCACCATGGCCTCGCAAAACGCGCCGGGGTTCGCCACGATGAAAGCATCGGGCTATCCGCTGGCGCTCTCACCGCTGATTATCGTGACGGGCGGGCTGGCGCTGCTGTTATCTCCCTTCGGCGTGTTCTCCATCTGTATCGCCGCCATTACCGCCGCCATTTGCCAGAGCCCTGATGCCCATCCGGATGCGGGTAAACGCTGGCTTGCCGCCGCGGCTGCGGGCGCGTTTTATCTCCTGGCGGGCATTTTTGGCGGATCGATCGCCGGATTAATGGCCGCATTACCGCTCAGCTGGATCCAGACGCTTGCCGGTCTGGCGCTGCTCGGCACCATCAGCGGGAGTTTGTATCAGGCATTGCATCACGAGGCAGAACGCGACGCGGCGATCGTCACCTTTCTGATGACCGCCAGCGGGGCAACAATTCTGGGGATTGGCTCTGCTTTCTGGGGGCTGGTGCTGGGTGGCCTCTGTTACGCCGTGTTTTCACGCCGTCGCCGCGCGTAGCTGTGACGGGGTTATCCCCATGATGCTGCGAAAACGGTTGCTGAAGTGGCTGGCGGAGTTAAACCCGCAGGCGAGTGCGATATCCGTAAGCGGTGTGTTGGTATGCTGCACCAGCGCTTTGGCTCTCTCCATACGGCGCTGCATAACGTACTGATGCGGAGCCAGCCCCATCGACTGACGAAACATTCTGGCAAAGTGATACTCGCTCAGCGCAGCCTGATCGGCCAGATCGGCCAGCGTCAGCGACTGGGAGAGATGCTCTTCGATAAACGCCAGCACGTTTCGCAGCACAAACGGCGACAGCCCGCCGGTGACGACCGGCAGCTTCCACTGCACGCTGGCGTAATTCTGGAGCAGATGCGTCAGTAAAAGCGTAGAGGCGGTACTGAGGGCGAGCTGATTCGCTTTTTGCTGCCAGTCGCAGCCAAGCAAAAACTGGCGATAAAGCGCGGTGATTTTCGGATCGCTGCCGAAGATTTTCTCATCAAGCGTCAGCGACAGCGGGCGTTTATCCCAGATTTTTTCGCCAACATCGCGCAGATGTTCATCGGTACAGTACAGATGAACAAATGACAGGTCATCGCGGATATCCCACGTCGATTCGCTCTCTTTCGGCATCAGGCAGAAACGGTCCGGACCGCCGCCATTCTTCCAGCCGCCCGGCGTTTTTTGGTAGCTTTCGTAACCATCGGCCACGTACAGGCTGAGGGTATGGTGATTGCTTTTTACGGTGATCGTATCGTGCTTGTTGTACCACGCCGCCAGTTGAATACCGGAATTGAGCGCGACCGTTTCCCGGAGCACTGCATTCTGTTGGCGTAGCGTTTCAAAGGTATCGTAAGCGTGAGACATAGCCGTGAACGGATGGTTGATCAGACCCTCAGTCTAAGAAGTGTTGTCGCGCGATGCCAGCCTTCGCGCAACAAAAAAGCGCAAGAATTTGCAAGTCCAGCGCAAGAGGATGAAAGCAGCCCAGCGCCAGACGGGTCAGACTGTGCTTTTCGCGGTATGAGAAGAGAGAAACAATGAACGCATTGCTCTATGGACTGGTGGTCGTGATATGGGGAACGACCTGGATTGCAATTTTTCTGCAGCAGGGACCGGTCGCGGCCCCGGTGTCGATTTTCTGGCGCTTTGCCGTGGCCACCGCCACGATAATGATCGTCTTACTTGCCCTTCGCCGTTTGCGTAAGATGGCCCTGCGGGATCACCTCTTTTGCCTGCTGCAGGGATGCTGCGTTTTCTGCTTCAACTTCTGGTGCTTTTACGCCGCCGCCGCGCACATCAATACCGGCCTGGAGTCGGTGATTTTCTCCATGGCGGTGCTGTATAACGCCATTAACAGCTTTATTTTCTTCGGACAGCGCCCGCCCGCTCGTTTCTGGACGGCCGCCGCGCTGGGCCTGGTCGGGATCATCACCCTCTTCTGGGACGACCTGCTGGCAAGCGGCTGGAGCGCCTCTTTACTGACGGGCATTGGCCTGTCGGCGCTGGGCACCTACGGATTCTCACTGGGTAATATGATCAGCATGCGCCACCAGCGTAACGGTCTGGAGACCATGACCACAAACGCCTGGGCGATGCTCTACGGTACGCTGGTGATGGGCGGTATTGCGCTCGTCAGAGGGGACAATTTTATGCCGGAGTGGACGGTAAGCTACATTGGTGCGCTGCTCTATCTGGCCCTGTTTGGCTCGGTGATTGCCTTTGGCGCCTACTTTACGCTGGTCGGACGCATCGGTCCGGGTAAAGCCGCCTACAGCACCCTGTTATTCCCGCTGGTTGCGCTCTCTATTTCGACGATTTATGAAGGATACGTGTGGCACGTAAATGGGATTGTTGGGCTACTGCTGATTTTGGGCGGGAATATGGTGATGTTTACGAAGCCAGAAACCTGGTACAGACGACTGAGAACGGCATAAAAAAAGGCCTGCATCGCTGCAGGCCCTGATTCATTATTTCGCTGTTTTATGCACATCAAACATGGTGGCATCTGTCGCCATGTCATCCACAACTTGCTTCAGCGTTGCGAAGCCCATTGGCGTATTTTCGTTTGCCAACTCTTTCCCTTCGCCTTTACGCACTACTTTCATGACGGTTTTGTTCGTTGCCGCATCAATCAATTCACCTTCGAAGAACAGGTGCGTATCCATGGTGCGGTGACCGGTTGCCATCTGCGTACCCGCTACGACCAGCGCGACAGGCACCACTTCATAGAACTGCAGGCCTTCTTTTTGCGAACTCACGCCGGTGATAGCCCCGCGGAAGATCAGGCTGTGTTTGCCCGGCGTCGACACAACAGGTTTACGCTGACCAATTGCCGTTTTCATTTTGGTATTGGTATAGGCCAGGAGCTCATCAAGCGTTTTTTGACCAATCTGAGTCGTCGGTTTTGGCGCCGGATAATAGGTTATCGGCGTCCAGAGAATACTGTCGTAATTGGCTTCGTTATACGAAGGATCAACCCAACGCAGCGTTGGTTTCCCCGTCGCGGACGTCGTTTGCTGCAAGCCTGAATAATCTTTTAAAAAGCCTGAATATTGTTCGGGAGCGGCAACTTTCGATGCACAGCCCGCCAACGCCAACAGACCAGAAAGCACTGCAACTTTAAAAAAAGTGTGAGTACGCATGATGGTATTCCATGTTATCTGCAAGTATGCACTTGAAGTTATAGCAAAAGATGGGGGGATTTGTTGTGGCAAAAAATGATGCAGGCAGCACAAATTGCGAAAAGACTGCCCGAACGCGGTCCGGGCAGGACAAAATTACGGCTTAATATCCACCTGCCAGAACAGATGCTTACCAAACGGGTCTATTTCGTAGCCAGTGACTTCCTTACGCACCGGTTCAAATATAGTGGAATGCGCAATCATGACGGCTGGCATCTGGTCATGCATTATCTGCTGCGCCTCTTTGTACAAGGCAATGCGTTTATTCTGATCGGTTATCGATTTTGCTTCGGCAATAATCTTATCAAAGGGTTTGTAGCACCATTTGGCCGAATTCGACCCCCCGTTGGCGGACGTACAGGTAAAGAGCGGGCCAAAGAAGTTATCCGGGTCGCCCGTGGCTGTTGTCCAGCCCATCAGCGCAGCCTGATGTTCGCCCCCTTTCACACGCTTGAGGTATTCCCCCCACTCATAGGTGACAATTTTGGCCTGCACGCCAACCTTCGCCCAGTCGGCCTGAATCATCTCCGCCATGCGTTTCGCATTCGGATTGTAGGGACGCTGCACCGGCATCGCCCACAAGTCGATGCTGACACCGTTAGCAAAACCGGCCTCTTTCAGCAGCGCTTTCGCCTTTTCGGGATCGTAATCGTAATCCTTAAGCTCGCTGTCTGCGCTCCAGACGCCCGGCGGCAGCAGGTTTTTCGCCGCAGTGCCCGTACCGTGGAATACCGCGTCAATAATGGCGGGTTTATTGATCGCCATCGCCAGAGCCTGACGGACTTTCACATTATCCAGCGGCGGCTTTTGCGTATTGAATGCCAGAAAACCGGTATTCAGCCCCGCCTTGCTCATCAACGTGATGTCTTTGTTCGCCTTCATGCGCGGCAGATCGGCCGGATTCGGGAACGGCATCACCTGACACTCATTTTTTTCGATTTTCGCAAAACGCACAGACGCATCCGGCGTGATGGTGAAGACCAGACGGTCCAGCTTCGATTTGCCCTGCCAGTATTCCGGGAACGCCGTGAATAAAATGCGGGAGTCTTTCTGATACTGCGCCAGCCTGAACGGCCCGGTCCCGACAGGATCCATATCGACCTTCTCCGGCGTACCGGCTTTGAGCATCGCATCGGCATATTCCGCCGAAAGAATCGAGGCAAAATACCACGCCAGATCGGCCACAAACGGCGCTTCCGGGTGAGCCAGCGTAAAGCGCACGGTATGGTCATCCACCTTGTCTATCGCGGTAATCAGGCTGCCAAACTCCAGGCTTTCGAAGTTGGAATAGCTGCCGTTGGAGACGTTATGGTACGGATGATTGACATCCTTCTGGCGCATAAACGAGAAAATCACGTCGTCTGCGTTAAAATCCCGCGTTGGCTTGAACGCTTTGTTGCTCTGGAATTTCACCCCTTTTCGCAGATGGAAGGTGTAGACCTTGCCGTCCTCGCTCACCTCCCAGCGCTCCGCCAGGCTCGGCACCAGCTCCGTTGTGCCCGGCTTAAAATCGACCAGTCGGTTATAGACCGGCACGGCGCTGGCATCCACGCTGGTTCCCGAGGTATATAGCTGAGGATTAAAGTTTTCCGGCGATCCTTCGGAACAATACACCAGCGTTTTCGCCGCCACGGTGGAACTGACCGTCAGCGCAGCAAACGCGAGCGTTAACATTGTGAGTTTGCTTTTCATCATTTATTCCTGTCTTTTTAATTCGACGGCTAATTAATTCTTTTTCCATTCCATAAATAACATTAAAGTGATGTGGCAAACACCTGAAAAATAAATAAGGAATAAATCACTATGGGCTCGCCGCTTTCCAGACAATTAACGCATCGTTTTTTCCGCTATCTCGCTATCACCAGCCAGAGCGATCCCAAAGTTAAAACCCTGCCCTCAACGCCAGGGCAGCATGATATGGCGCGGGAGCTGGCGCAGGAGCTGGCACAGCTGGGGTTAGACGATATTGTGATTGATGCATTCGCCACGGTAACAGCGGTAAAAAAAGGCAACGTGCCCGGCGCACCGCGCATCGGCTTTATTACGCATATTGATACCGTAGACGTGGGTTTGTCACCGGATATTCATCCGCAAATATTAACCTTTCATGGTGAAGATCTCTGCCTGAATAAAGAGAAAGACATCTGGTTACGTGTAAAAGAGCACCCGGAAATTCTGGCGTATCCTGGTGAAGAGATTATTTTCAGCGACGGAACCAGCGTATTAGGCGCAGATAATAAATCTGCGGTGACGGTGGTGATGACGGTGCTGGAAAACCTGACGGCGGAGCATCAGCATGGGGATATCGTCGTGGCATTTGTGCCTGATGAAGAGATCGGCCTGAACGGTGCCAAAGCGCTGGATCTGAAGCGCTTCGACGTCGATTTCGCCTGGACCATCGACTGCTGCGAGCTGGGGGAAATTGTCTACGAAAACTTTAACGCGGCAGCCGCTGAGATCCGCTTTACCGGCGTAACAGCGCACCCGATGTCCGCCAAAGGCGTGCTGGTGAACCCACTGCTGATGGCGACTGACTACATCAACCATTTTGAACGCCAGCAAACGCCGGAGTGCACCGAAGGGCGTGAAGGCTATATCTGGTTTAACGGCATACAGGCCGGGCAGAACGAGGCCATTCTTAAAGCCAATATCCGGGACTTCGACAAGGACAACTTTGCCGCCCGCAAGCAGCAGATTGCCGACGTAGCCGCACTGATTGCCGCCCAACATCCAACGGCCAGGGTGGACTATCGCATTGAAGACACCTACAGCAATATCAGCAATGCGATTGGCGAAGACAGACGCGCCATCGATCTGATGTTTGAGGCGATGGAATCACTGGGCATCACGCCAAAACCGACGCCGATGCGCGGCGGTACCGACGGCGCGGCGCTCTCTGCTAAAGGGCTGCTCACCCCGAACTTCTTCACCGGCGCGCATAACTTCCATTCGAAGTTTGAATTCCTTCCGCTGTCGTCGTTCGAGGCGTCGTATAAAACTGCCCTGCAGATCTGCCTGCTGGCCGCCCGTTAAGCGGGCTTGCGCGCCAGCATAGTGGCAAAGCGCAGCTTGATGCGGTTGCCGTTTTCGTCGGTGCGGTGCAGTTCGCCCACCTCTTCGTTGTATTTGAGCAACTCCCAGCCTTCATAGTAGTTGCTCAGCTCACCGGCTTTAAACGCAAACGGGAAGCCAACGGTGCACGGGTAATCTGCCGTATCCATGGCGGCAACGATCAGGTTGTAGCCGCCCGGCGTCGTGCAGCGCTGCATATTGGCGATAAGACCAGGGATGGTATTCGTTTCCAGGAACATCAGCACTACGGTGGAGAGGATAAAATCATATTCACCGTCAAAGCTCAGGTTGTTAAGATCTTTGATCGCAGTCTGCAGCGCCGTAATCCCTTCTGCCGCTTTGATGCGCTCGATGTTGTCAATGCTCATCGGGTTCTTGTCCCACGCGGTCACGTCAAAGCCGTTGGCGGCCAGGTAAAGGCTATTGCGGCCATTGCCGCAGCCCAGATCCAGCGTTTTGCCCGGTTTAACGATCTCCGCGCTGTACAGCACCTCAGAGTGGGTACGGGTTAAACCATATTTCTCTGTGAAGTAATTTTCATCGACAGCCATTATTTTTCCTCAGATTGCATAAGCAGTGCTTTATCAGTGCGCACCAGAAGTTTGCCCTGTATCAGCAGGATAAATGTACGAACCAATAGCATCCCAATGATGAGATTGGTAAAGATAAACAGCGGCACGGCAATGGCATGGAAGAATCCAGACGAACTGCCGTGTCCCAGATGCAGCCCCGTAGTAGCCAGAGCCGACACGCCAAACGAAAAACTCCAGAAGGAGGCGTTAAACGGCTGAGACAAATACCACGGCAGCAGGCGCAGCATAAACAGCAACTGCAACAGGCCGTAGCCGAACAGCATTTTGGCGAAGGTGTCGGCTTCCCCACCGTTGACGCTAAACCAGGCGCTACACGCCACCAACGCGGGCGCCAGCTGAATGCCTAAAGAAGTACGCTGCGCGGAGGGAAGCTCTCCGGCGCTGCGAAGACGCTGGAGGATCACCGGCTCCAGGCTGAGCCAGGAAAAGACGCCTGCGCCGAGGAAGACAAGCCCTGCGTCGTTGAATCCCAGCGCTCCGCATGCCATTGCGCTGATAAAATTATTCGCCACCGTTGGCAGATATAATCCCGGCGTGGTGGCCTCCTGCGGGTGCGTCCCCCGCCATAGCCCGGCGCTTTGCCAGGCAGCATAGGCAAGCTGCACCACCACGCCCACACTGAACAGTACCAGCGATACCGGGCGGAACCAGGGTACAAAGCCAATGGCAACCAGCATGGTGGTGGCCGGAAAAAGGCTGACGAAGCTGCCCATCAACGGGTGGCGCATCTCTGCCAGCACGCTGCACGGGAAACGGATCGCTCTGGTGACAAATGCCGCCGTCAGTAAAAACCAGCATGTAACCGCGAGAGCGACCAGAATCTCACCCGGCCAGCGCGTCACCGGCCACAGGGTGCTGGCGTATCGCCAGGCGAAGCCCATGCCAATGATGCCAAGCACCATGCCAAAATACCCCGCGGGAAGGTTAAGCACCTGTTGGGATTTGTTAAAGTTATTCATTAATTTGATTTTTTAAAATGTATTTTAAATGCCATTTTAAGAGGTTTCCGCTACGGATGCCAGCACAACGGAAAGCCGAAAGTTTGCTACGTTTAGTGGAGACGCTCACCTGGGATAACATGATGAACAAATACCGCCTTAGCGACGAGACCCGCCTCTGGCAGTGGAAAAATGGCGAGACAACCCACTCAGCCACGCTGCGGCAGATTATCGCCACGGCGGATTTTAACGACGTAACGACCGGCACGAAAGGCGGCTGGATTGACGACGAGAGTGCCCTCGCGCAGGACGGTGACTGCTGGATCTACGACGAGAACAGCGTGGTATTTGCGGGCGCGACAATATCGGATAACGCCCGTCTTACCCAGCCTTGTGTCGTGAGTCACCGTGCCCGCGTCGGCGGTAACAGCTGGCTGGACAATGCACAGGTGAGCCATGAGGCAAAAATAAGTGACAACGTCACCATTCAGCAATCCACCGTGCGCGGCGAATGCCATATTTATGGTGATGCCCGTGTGATCCACAACAGCGTGGTGATTGCCGCGAAAGGCTTAACGCCCGACCAGGAACAGATCCTCAAAATTTATGACCGGGCCACGGTGAGCGAATCGCGCATTGTGCACCAGGCGCAAATCTACGGCGACGCGCTGGTCAGCTATGCCTTTATCGAGCATCGAGCCGAAGTCTTCGACAGGGCCATCCTGGAGGGTAACGATCTCAACAACGTCTGGGTCTGTGACTGCGCCAAAGTGTACGGCAACGCGCGTCTTATTGCGGGCTTTGATGACGACGCTATCCCCACGGTGCGCTACAGCTCGCAGGTTGCAGAAAACGCCGTTATCGAAGGTAACTGCGTAATCAAGCATCACGTGCTGATCGGTGGAGAGGCGTGGCTGCGCGGTGGGCCGATTCTGATTGACGATAAGGTCGTTATTCAGGGACGCGCGCGCATCAGTGGCGACGTGTTTATCGAACATCGGGTGGAGATTACCGACGATGCGGTGATTGAAGCCTTTATGGGCGAGAACATTCACCTGCGTGGGGAAAAGGCGATCAACGGCGATACGCGCATTACCCGCACGCCGCTGCTTGGCGCGCTATAGCGGGAACAGTCTCGCGTAGGTATTTACATCATCATAACGGCCGTTCAGGTATTCGGCCTCACGCAGGCACCCTTCGAGCATAAACCCGTTGCGCAGCGCAACGGCGTTGCTGCTGTGGTTATCCACCCGGCACTTAATCACAAAGCGGCGAACGGTCCCGAGTTCAACATAATGGCGCATAAACGCCTGCAGCGACCGGGAGAGGATGCCCTTTCCCTGATGCGCTTCATCCAGCCAGTAGCCGATATAGCCCGTTTTGTTCGCGGGTTCAATGGCGTTGAACGACAGCACACCTGCCAGCGCATCGTCATGAAAAATTAAAAACATTTTGGCGTAGCCGCGCTGGTGCAGCATCTGGTTACTCTGCACGTTGCGGCGGGTATCCTCTTCGCTGCCCACGTGCTGCGCCCAGTCAAAGGCGGTTTGCAGGAAGATTTTGTTTTTGATGACGAGGTTGTGCAGGTCGGTGGTGTAACGCTCTTCGACGGATCGCAGTTCGATTTGCTGTGAAACGGGGATGATTTCTGAAGACATGGTGCCTCTCAATTACCGGGTGGCGCTAACGCTTACCCGGCCTACAAATGCGTCCAGAGTAGGCCGGGTAAGGCGAAGCCGCCACCCGGCACAACCCCACAAACGTTAACGCATTATCCGGTCGTCAACGTAGTTACGCTTATCCGGCGCCGGTGGGAAATACTGATACAGCCAGGTTTCACTGATGGCATCGCCCTGACAGCGCAGGAACAGGCGCATATCCACCGGCTCGGTTGAATCCGAGGTAGGATACCAGTCAAACAGAATACGATACCCGTCAAACGGCTCAACGTAGAGGATCTCAACCTGCTTCGCTTCACCGCTGGAGAGCGTGATTACCGGCTCGATACCTTTTGGCGCAGCGGCCTTCAGGTCGCCACCGACGAAATCAATGGCAAAGCGACGCGCCCAGACTTTCGGGTAATTTTCGCCCGGTGCCCAGCCTTCCGGGAAGCCCCCCATACCGGTACGGGTGGCGAAAACGTTCGCCAGCGGAGAACGCACCGGCGGCTGCGCGCTCCAGTAAAGTCGGTATTTGAAGTCCAGCTCGTCCCCCGCTTCCACCGGCTTCTCCGGCTGCCAGAAGCAGACCACGTTATCCAGCGTTTCGCCCGTCGTTGGGATCTCCATCAGCCCTACCGCGCCTTTCCCCCAGTTGTTTCGCGGCTCCACCCACAGGCTTGGACGTTTGTTATACCAGCCCATCACGTCCTGATAGTGAGAGAAATCACGGTCAAGCTGCAGCAGGCCAAAGCCCTTCGGGTTCTTATCCATGTAGGCATTGAACTGCAGCTTCTGCGGGTTATTCAGCGGACGACAGATCCACTCCCCGTTGCCGCGCCACATCGCCAGGCGGTCGGAGTCGTGGATTTGCGGGTGAATGGTGTCGCACATGCGGCGCTCGTTATTGCCGCAGCTGAACATGCTGGTCATCGGCGCGATGCCCAACTGCTTGATGTCTTTACGTGCATAGAGATGGTTTTCCACCTCCATAATCACCTGGCTCTTCTCGCAGTGGATCACGAACTTATACGCCCCGGTGATGCTTGGGCTATCCAGCAGCGTATAGACGGTAAAGGTGGTATCCCCCGGCTTAACGGTTTCAAACCAGAAGGAGGTGAAATCCGGGAACTCTTCCGGCGTGTCGGTGAAGGTATCCACCGCCAGACCGCGTGCGGAAAGGCCGTACTGATAGGTGTCATCCACCGCGCGGAAGTAGCTCGCACCGAGGAACGAGACGATGTCGCGACGCGCCAGCTCGGGGGCTTTAAAGGCGCGGAAGCCCGCAAAACCGAGATCGCTCTGGCCTTCAAGCTGTTTCGTATCAACACCCGTGTCGCCGTAGCTGAACAGTTCAGGGCGGAAGTGGATTTCACGCGCCTGAGAGGTTGTTTGATCCAGCGAGAACATACGCACGCGGCGGCGGAACCCCATCCCCATATGGAAGAACTGCACGTCCAGCTGACGGCCTTCGATGTTATTCCACAGAGACTGTTTTTCGTCGTAGCGGATGGCGTTATACGCCTGCGGCGTCATGGTTGCCAGCGTCTCCGGCAGCGGACGCGGCGCGCCACCCCACGGGGTTTTCGCCAGGTCATGCGCCATGGATTGCAGGACGGAGAAGTCAAAACGACGGCTCTGGCCGTCTGCAATGTCAGAGTCAGCCGCGTAGGCCGCCTTGGAAAACAGGGAAGCAAGGCCAGATGTGCCGCTCAGGGCAGCCATTGCAAGCGAGCCTTTTAGAAAACGTCTGCGATTCATGCCTGGAAAAACGTCCTTATGGTCGTGTGAATGTGTTTCGCGCGCGGCGAAATGACGGCAAGAAAGAACGCACAGCCTAAACAATAATGGTTAAGAATCCAATTGTTGGCCGGTGATTATATGAACAAAGTGAGAAATATTTTCTGTCGACCAGAACGGCCCGAAAGTGGTGTAAAGAAAGCCTGGAAAATGTGTAGAAAAATGCCCCGTCAGGACATCGGCTGACGGGGCTAACGAGGCGGTTATTTTACGCTGACATCGATACCCGGGAAGTACTTATCAGCGAGTTTAGCGATCGTGCCGTCGGCACGTACTTTATCAATCGCGGCATCAAGCTGCTTTTTGGTGGCCTCGTCACCTTTGCGCAACCCAAAACCGATCCCACTGCCGAGGATGGTGTCGTCCGACACCGGTTTGCCGATAAAGCCAAACCCTTTACCCTGCGGCTTACTGAGGAAACCTGCCTGCCCGGCCGCGGACATGACCAGCGAGGCGTCGATACGGCCATTCAGCAGATCGCCCCACGCCATATTCTGATCTTTATAAGACACCACGGTGACACCGTGCTTTTCCCAGTGCTCTTTCGCATAGGTTTCCTGAATGGACCCCTGCAGCACGCCGATGGTTTTGCCCTTCAGCCCTTCAGCCGTCGTGTCTACCGCCGTACCGGCTTTGCCGACCAGCTGCGACGGAATGCGGTAAATCGGCTGGGTAAAATCAATGCTTTTGCGGCGCTGCTCGGTGATGTTCATCGCCGAGTTAATGGCATCGAATTTTTTCGCCACCAGGCCCGGGATCAACGCATCGAACGAGGTTTCAACCCAGCTGCACTTCAGCGCTGCCGCTTTGCAGATAGCGTTGCCCAGCTCAACGTCGAACCCTTCCAGTTCACCAGATGCATTTCGGCTTTCAAACGGCGGATATTCCGCCTCAAGGCCGTAACGTAACTCGGTGGCAGCGAAGGAAGAAAACGTACACAGCAATCCCATGCCG
Organism: Enterobacter sp. RHBSTW-01064; assembly: GCF_014103035.1. Taxonomy (NCBI): domain Bacteria; kingdom Pseudomonadati; phylum Pseudomonadota; class Gammaproteobacteria; order Enterobacterales; family Enterobacteriaceae; genus Enterobacter; species Enterobacter sp. RHBSTW-01064. The sequence continues at coordinate 57,039 of NZ_JABXOU010000004.1, forward strand.
ACTATTAACGCGCGTAATTTCATCTCACACTCCTCAGCGTGGTTTAACCCGACACAGGGCCTGGGCACCTGCCCGTAACGTCGCCTCATCTTTGGCAAAAGAGAGACGAATCAATTTATTATCCGTGCCGTCCGCGTAAAACGCCGACAGCGGAATGGTGGCCACGCCACACTCGACGATCAGCCGTTTGACCATCTCGCTGTCGCGCTCGTCGCTGAAATGGCTGTAATCCGCCAGCAGGAAGAACGATCCGGCACTTGGCAGCAGTCGGAACGGTGATTCCGCCAGCAAACTTTGCAGCAGGTCGCGCTTGCGTTGATAGAATGCAGAGAGCGACAGCCAGGTTTGCGGATCGACCATGTGTTCAGCAAACGCGTGCTGCATTGGCGTATCGGCAGAAAACATTAAAAATTGATGGACTTTACAAATCTCGTCCATCAGCACCGCCGGGGCAACACAGTAACCCACTCGCCAGCCGGTGACGTGATAGGTTTTTCCGAACGATGAGATAATCACGCTGCGCTCCGCCAGCTGCGGATGCGTCGCCATGCCGTGGTGCGGCTCGCCGTCAAAAACGACGTGCTCGTACACTTCGTCAGACAAAATAATGATGTCGGTATTACGGGTCACCGCCACCAGCTGTTGCAGATCGTTCGCTGAGAAGACCTGACCACTCGGATTATGCGGCGTGTTGATGATGATCATACGCGTGCGCGGCGTAATCGCGGCGCGAACCTCGTCCCAGTTAACGGCAAAATCCGGAACGGTCAGCTTAATGGCAACGGGTGTCGCCCCCTGCAACCGCACTATCGGCGCGTAGCTGTCAAATGACGGTTCGAAGTAAATCACCTCATCGCCAGGATGGACCAGCCCGCTAATGGCCGAGTAGAGCCCTTCACTGGCGCTGGCAGTTACGAGCACTTCACTGCCGGGGTCATACCGGGTGCCGTAAAGCGTGGCAATCTTTTCCGCAATGCGTTCTTTCAGGGAGGTCAGGCCCGTCATTGCCGCGTACTGGTTATGCCCCGCCTCCATGGCGCGGGTGACACCGGCGATAAGCTTTGGGTCGCAGGAAAAATTGGGCGCGCCCTGAGAAAGGTTGATGGCGTTATGCTGTGCAGAAAGCTGCCCGATAACGGTAAAAATCGTGGTCCCCACGTCAGGCAATTTTGAACGGGTTTGCACCGGTGTCTGTAAAGTCATCCTCTGTCCCTTCTCATTGTTGTTGCATAACTATTCAAACAATAACTCTGCTGTCGGGACAATCGAATTGTTGTCATAATAGCCATGAGAAAAATGCATAGCTGAGGTGTAGTATGTCGCGCCGTTCATTCCCGCTTAATGCCATCGACGCCTTTTTGATCACCGCGCGTCATCTGAACCTTACCCATGCGGCGCAGGAGCTTTGCCTGACGCAAGGTGCCGTGAGCCGCAAAATTGCCTCACTCGAAGCGTGGTTTGGCTTTCCCCTGTTCGAACGCCATGCGCGCGGGCTGCGGCTCTCTCCCCAGGGCAGCGCCCTGCTTCCGGAAATGCAATCGGCCTTTACGCAGTTACTGAACGTTGCGGATCGGGCGCGGGCGCACCAGACCGTCATTCGCCTGAAAGCGCCGACCTGCGCCATGCGCTGGCTCATTCCCCGGTTGCTGGACGTGGAGCGCGAACAGCCGGATCTGCAAATTGCGTTGACCACCACGACCGATCACAACGTCAATTTCAAAACCGAATCTTACGATGCCGCCATTGTTTTCGGTACCCACATGAGCGCGGGCGATTTGCTGTTTGAAGAAGCGCTGACGCCGGTGCTTAGCCCACTCCGGGCAGGCGCAACGCTGGGCGCCTTGACTTTTCTTCATCCGACAAGAGATAAAACCGACTGGTCATTGTGGCTGGCGAAACAGGAAAGCCCGGCGTTTGTTATGCACAAAAATCAACACTTCGACACCATGGATCTCGCCATTACTGCTGCCATTCAGGGACTCGGCGTCGCCATTGCTGACGAAACGCTGGTGGCGGAAGATGTTCGCGCAGGAAGGCTGTTACGGCCTTATGAGACAAGCATAAAAACCGGCGCGAGCTACCGGCTGGTGCTGCGCGAAACGCCAGGCGAGGAAAACGGTCTGGCGGCGTTTCGCGCCTGTTTGCTTAATCGAGGCTGACGTGGTGCTTCATTACCCGTTTGAAGAGACTCATGCGGGCGCGCATAAAGCGGTTTTCAAGCCTGAAACCTGCATGTTTATTCACTCCAATACGCAACAATACGTCGCGCCCTTTGCGACAGGCGGGCCAGTGCACCGGTCCGGATAAGCTGTCCTGCGCCCCGGCCTCACGCGCGAAGCTCACCCAGTAATCCGCGACCTGGGCAGCAAACTGCAGATCGCGTTCGTTCACGTACTGACGAGAAGGCTCCACCTGACCCAGGGTATCGAACACGTAAGGCACTTCATTGCCGTGCCAGGCACCGTTGATATAGGTGCCATGTTCCGCTTCCGCGACATAATCAAACCAGTAGCGCCAGCACAGTCCGCCCACACGCTGCTGAGCCTGCATCGCCACATAGCCCATCGTGGTAAAGGCCATATCACGGCACACCTGTCTGCCCAGCTCTTCATCCCCCTTCACGCCCGGATAGAGCAGCTTAATCAGCCCCAGGCCAAAGCGTCGTTCCTGGCGAAGCTTCTGAATTTGGCCGGCAAGATCCACGCCAAACACCGCCATCACGCTGGCTTCATCGCTGTTTGAACCCATCATTAGCGGAACAGGATGCTGTCGCGCGGCAAAGAACACATCCAGCATCGCTTCCGGCAAGACGCAATCCCCAACGACGGGCGCAGGCGCAACGTTCAGCGGCGACGTGAGCGGCCAGAAGGCCTCAGGCGGCAGCGCGCGCAGCTGCTCGGCGGTGGCGTTCTCCAGCCCAAAATGGGCGGCTATCGCTTCCCCTTTTTGCAGGGCTTTCTCGCGCGGCGTATCCGGTAAGGTGTACCCGCTTTGCACGATCGCTTTATGGAACAATCCTTCCGCCAGCGGCGATGCCATCAGCGACAACACGCTGCGCGCGCCCGCAGATTCACCAAACAGCGTCACGCAGTTCGGATCCCCGCCAAATGCGGCAATGTTATCTCGCACCCACTCCAGCGCGGCGATCTGGTCAAGTAACGCAAAGTTATGCACCACGCGGCTTTCTTCACCTTCCAGCGCCGGATGCGCGAAAAAGCCGAGATGACCCAGACGGTAGTTGATCGTCACAACCACCACGCCGCGTGATGCCAGCGCTTTACCGTTGTAGGGCGGCAGGCTACCCGCGCCAATCGTGAACCCGCCGCCGTGCAGCCAGACCATGACCGGAAGCAGCCCGGCGCGATCGACGGGAGACCAGACGTTAAGATAGAGACAATCTTCCGAGAACTGGCCGGGATCGCCGCCGCCCAGCTTTTTGCAGTACTCAATGCTTTGCCAGCTTGAGGGCGAAAACGTCGTTGCCTGCCGTTCGCCCTCCCAGCTTTCCGGCGGACGCGGAGAGCGCCAGCGCCAGTCGCCCACGGGCGGTGCAGCGTAGGGGATCCCACACCACACGTGAATATTGTTGTCTGTAAAACCAGTCAGTGCGCCCTGGCGCGTTTCAACCACAGGGGCGGAGGGATTTTGCATAACCACCTTCTTTTTCCATCACACCCCTGCAGAGTAACGATTTCAGAGCAAACCGCAACGCTGTTTGCTGCGCGCTTCCGCCTCCTGATAGAGCGTGAATTCGTCATACACCGTACAGCCCAGCGCCGCTTCAAAGGCCTCACGGCTGGCATTTCCCTGACTGCGCGCCTGCGTTTCGTTTCCGAGGTTGGACTGGAAAATACCCGCCGCGCTGACCGGCAGAAAATCTTCATACGTTATAGGTTGAGCAACCACCCAGCCGCGTTCGATCAGCGGCTGCGGATCGTCTCCCGGTCGAAACGCGTGGCGATGCGCTTCACCCGCTGGCGTCAGGCGATAGCGGAAATAGGCCAGCTCCTGACGGCGCAGGAACATTTCGCTGTCCGGAAATGCGCTAAACACCTCGCGCAGATGCAGCTGGTGCGTAAGGTTATCTTTACCGGTACCGGCCTGGCTTAACAGACTGTCGTACAGCTCGCGACCTTTCGGCGTCAGCGCAACGCCACGCTGTTCAATTTCACCGAAGCGTGCGGTATGCGTTCCCTTATGTTCCCCGGCGAAAAGAACCGGTTCTTCCAGCGCCTTAAAGCTGGTCTGACGCAGCAGGATCGGCACCTCACGGCGCGGCGGCCCTTCAATCAGGATTTTTGGCTCAATGCCGTACTTCGGCATCAGCTCCTGCACCCGGTCGATATCCAGCGTGCGTGGGGTCAGATGGTTAATGTGGCAACCGGGGAAGCACACCACGTCGGCAATCAGCTTATGTTCTTTGCTCAGCGCCAGATAGGTTTCCTGGTCGACCGTTGCGTGGCTATGCCAGCGGAATGTTTCCAGCGCTTCCTTAACAAACTCGCGCGCCTGCGTTTCAGTGAATGCGCCTTCTGACTCATGCAACGCGATCAGTTCCAGGCAACGCGGCGTGAAAATGTTCCGCTGGGCGAGGATCCCGGCGGCACGCTCGCGCAGCGGGGCATTTTCAATCAGCTCCAGGCGCAGCAGCGAGGTAAAAATACGAAACGGATTACGACACAGCGCCGCATCGTCCACCGGGCGGAATGCCGTGGAATGGACAGGCACCGCCGCCTGAGAGAGATCGTAATAGCTGACCGGATACATTCCCATAATGGCGAACATGCGGCGCAAGGTGGACAGTTCCCGCGCGGTGCCGACGCGAATTGCGCCGTGACGTTCGACATTCAGGCGCGCGAGTTCATCCGCGTTCGCCAGCTGTTCATGTAAGAGTGGATTATTTTCAAGAACCGCCAGGTTAACGTCCGCCACCAGTTCCAGCAAGGTGCCGTACTGCGGAACTTCCTGCTGGTACATCGCCGACATAGCCTGCGAAAAGTGTTCCCGAATATCATCAGCCGTGATGGTGTTCGCCATGATGTCATGCCTCCAGTGAATATTACCTGGAGTGTAGAGAAGCCCGTTCCTTCCGGCGGGAAGAATTTACGAATTGTGATCCAGGCAGACGAGTGGTCAAAGCCTGTCCATTACCAAAAACAGGTTGTAACTCAAACAGATCAAATGTTAAAAATATTTTGCTATCAAGTTATCAAAATCAAACAACTTAACTTGTCACCCGCATCGCTCTGTTTTTAACATCGCCTATGGAAAAAAATGGTCTGTTCAGTCAGCGCATACGCTTGCGCCATTTGCATACATTTGTGGCCGTCGCTCAACAGGGAACGCTGGGGCGAGCGGCTGAAACCCTTAACCTGAGTCAACCTGCACTTTCAAAAACCCTTAACGAGCTGGAACAGCTTACCGGAACGCGGCTCTTCGATCGCGGTCGTCTGGGCGCACAGCTCACGATCGTGGGTGAGCAATTTCTGACGCACGCGGTAAAAGTGCTGGATGCCCTCAACACCGCAGGCCAGGCGTTGAACCGGAAAGAGGAACCTGCCAGCGATATCGTGCGCGTGGGCGCGCTTCCTACCGCGGCGCTGGGCATTTTGCCCGCAGTGATTGGTCAGTTTCACAAGCTGCAAAAGCACGCCACGATTCAGGTCGCCACCATGAATAACACGATGCTGCTTGCCGGGCTGAAAGCGGGCGAGCTGGATCTGGGTATTGGCAGAATGTCCGATCCGGAACTGATGAGCGGCCTCAATTACGAACTCTTGTTCCTGGAATCACTCAAGCTGGTTGTCCGTCCCGATCACCCGCTGTTGCAGGACACCGTGACCCTGAGCCGCGTCATGGAGTGGCCGGTTGTTGTGTCACCAAAAGGTACGGTTCCGCGTCAGAGTGCCGAAACGCTACTCGAAATGCAGGGGTGCACGCTCCCGTCGGGCTGCATTGAAACCCTGTCAGCCTCTCTTTCGCGCCAGCTTACCGTGGACTATGACTACGTCTGGTTCGTCCCATCAGGTGCTGTCAAAGACGATTTACGCCGTGGCACCCTGACCGCACTCCCGGTGACCTCGCCGGGAGCCGGGGAACCTATTGGGATCCTGACCCGTGTTGATGCCCCGCTCTCCTCAGGCGCACAAGCGCTGTTAAGCGCGATCCGCAAGTCCATGCCAGCCTGATGTCCCTGCCCTGACCCGCCGTAAAGGCGGGTTTACGTTCTCCTGGGCAAATAATGCGAAATCATTCATTAACAATTGCGTAAAACAATTTAACAGTTTTATCATAGCCGCGAATTCACCAAATGGTTCGCACACGAATTTATACGAGTGAATTTCACGCTATTCAAACGGTAAAAACATCATAACGCCCGTCCTGCATGACCCAATTGGTACAGATGCGCACAGCACACCAGACGGGCGGGCGTGTTTAAGGAGATAGACATGGCATTTGGCAGCGCGCCACGCGGGTTACCTCGTATCCTGCAGTGGCTCCTTGTCGGACTGATGATGCTCATCGGTCTGGCAGTCGGCGGGCTGGGCTTGAAGCTCGCAACGGTGGGCGGAAGCCTGTACTTCCTGATCATGGGTGCGGTGATGGTAATTGCTGCCATCCTGATATTCACCAACCGCACCAGCGGCATGGTGCTGTATGGTATCGCGTTTATCGCCTCGTTATTCTGGGCGGTAAGCGATGCAGGCTGGGATTTTTGGCCGCTCTTTTCCCGCCTCTTCACCTTCGCCGTGCTGGCGTTCCTGTGCGCGATTGTGTGGCCCTTCCTGCGCGCCGCGAATACCCGTGAGCCGGTTAACAAAGCGCCCGCTTTTGGCATTGCCGCCGTGCTGGCCGTGGTCATGCTGGTCAGCCTGGGCTGGATGTTTAAGCCGCAGACGCTGGTTGCCGCGAATGAATCGGTGCCGGTAAAACCTGTCGCCGAAGGCGAGCAGCAGAAAAACTGGGCGCACTGGGGGAACACGACCCACGGCGATCGCTTTGCCGCGCTGGACCAGATTAACAAGCAAAACGTCAGCGATCTGAAAGTCGCCTGGGTTGCACACACCGGGGATATCCCGCAGAGCAACGGCTCGGGCGCGGAAGATCAGAACACCCCGTTACAGATTGGCGACACGCTGTATGTCTGTACGCCGTACAGCAAAGTGCTGGCGCTGGACGTAGATTCCGGTAAAGAAAAATGGCGTTACGATTCTAAAGCTACGGCCCCTAACTGGCAGCGCTGCCGCGGTCTGGGCTATTTTGAAGATAGCTCAAGCGTGACAGCCTCACAGACGGAAACACAGCCTGCGGCATGCCCTCGCCGTCTGTTCCTGCCGACTACCGATGCCCGCCTGATTGCCATCAATGCGGATAACGGCAAGGTCTGCGAAGACTTCGGCGACCACGGCACCGTGGATCTGAGCGTCGGTATGGGCGAAATTAAGCCCGGGTATTATCAGCAGACCTCCACGCCGCTGGTGGCCGGGAATGTCGTTGTCGTCGGCGGTCGCGTCGCGGATAACTTCTCCACCGGCGAACCGCCGGGCGTGGTGCGCGCATACGACGTTCACACCGGCAAGCTGGCCTGGGCGTGGGATCCGGGTAATCCGAACCTCACCGGCCTGCCGCCGGAAGGCCAGACCTACACGCGAGGCACGCCGAACGTCTGGTCAGCCATGTCTTACGATGCAAAACTCAATCTGATTTATCTGCCAACCGGCAACGCCACCCCGGACTTCTGGGCGGGTGAACGTACCGCGCTGGACGACAAATACAGCTCCTCCATCGTGGCCGTCGATGCAACGACCGGTCAGGTGCGCTGGCATTTCCAGACCACCCACCACGATCTGTGGGACTTCGACCTGCCTTCCCAGCCGCTGCTGTACGATCTTCCTGACGGTAAAGGCGGCACCACGCCGGTGCTGGTGCAAACCAGCAAGCAGGGCATGATCTTCATGCTTAACCGCGAAACCGGTAAGCCGGTGGCGAAGGTAGAAGAACGTCCCGTTCCGGCGGGTAACGTTGAGGGGGAACGCTACTCGCCAACCCAGCCGTATTCCGTGGGCATGCCGATGATTGGCAACCAGACGCTGACTGAATCCGACATGTGGGGGGCGACGCCTGTTGACCTGCTGCTGTGCCGTATTCAGTTTAAAGAGATGCGTCATCAGGGCGTCTTCACCCCGCCGGGTCTGGACCGTTCCCTGCAGTTCCCGGGCTCCCTCGGCGGGATGAACTGGGGCAGCGTATCGGTTGACCCGAACAATGGCCTGATGTTCGTCAACGATATGCGTCTGGGTCTGGCGAACTATATGGTTCCTCGCGCGAATGTTGCGAAAAATGCCAGCGGCATTGAGATGGGGATTGTCCCCATGGACGGCACGCCGTTCGGCGCGATGCGTGAGCGCTTCCTGTCACCGCTGGGTATTCCGTGCCAGAAACCGCCATTTGGCACCATGTCAGCGGTCGATCTGAAATCCGGCAAGCTGGTGTGGCAGGTTCCTGTCGGCACCGTGGAAGATACCGGTCCGCTCGGCATTCGTATGCATATGCCAATCCCGATCGGCATGCCAACGCTTGGCGCATCGCTCTCCACGCAGTCTGGCCTGCTGTTCTTCGCCGGTACTCAGGATTTCTACCTGCGCGCGTTTGATACCGCCACCGGGAAAGAGATCTGGAAAGACCGTCTGCCGGTAGGCAGCCAGTCCGGGCCGATGACCTACGTTTCACCGAAAACGGGTAAGCAGTACATCATCATTAATGCAGGCGGAGCACGTCAGTCGCCGGATCGCGGTGATTACGTTATCGCGTACGCATTACCCGATAAAAAGTAAGATGTGAAAAAGGGACCGAAAGGTCCCTTTTTTGTAGGTCAGATTTTGTAGGTCGGGTAAGGCGAAGCCGCCACCCGACACAACACGCCACTCAGAACGTCTCCCAATTATCCCCGGAAACCGTAGCCGCTGGGCGCAACGGCACACCCTTCGCCACTGGAGCAGACACTACCGCACGTCCCGCCGTAGCTCCGTTCAGCCGAAATGCCCCTACTGCTTCTGTCAGACGCGCGCCCTGTTCTTCCAGTGATGCCGCAGCCGCTGAGGCTTCTTCCACCAGCGAGGCGTTTTGCTGGGTGACTTTATCCATCTCAGAAATGGCCTGGCTCACCTGGACAATGCCACGGCTCTGCTCGTCGGACGCGGCAGCAATTTCCAGCATGATATCGGTGACGCGCTTCACCGCCTCGACGATTTCATTCATGGTGTTCCCCGCCGCGACCACTTCACCCGACCCCTGGTCAATCAGGGTCACCGACTCGTTGATCAAGCTTTCAATCTCTTTCGCGGCGTTGGCGCTGCGGCTTGCCAGCGTGCGCACTTCACTCGCCACCACCGCAAAGCCTCGTCCCTGTTCGCCTGCACGCGCCGCTTCAACGGCAGCGTTCAGCGCCAGAATGTTGGTCTGGAAGGCAATGCTGTTAATCACGGCGGTAATTTCTGAAATTTTCTTCGAACTGGTCGAGATATTGCCCATCGTTTTCACCACGCCGGAGACCATCTGGCCGCCGCGACTGGCTTTGCCGGAGGCATCTTCCGCCAGTTTGCTGGCATGATGGGCGTTATCGGCGTTCTGTTTCACCGTTGCGGTCAACTGCTCCATGCTGGCGGCGGTCTGCTCAATCGCGGCTGCCTGCTGTTCGGTACGAGAAGAGAGGTCGGTATTCCCCGCAGAGATCTCGCTAGTGCCGCGATAAATCTCTTCTGCCCCCTGGCGCACGGTGCCTACGGTGGTCACCAGAGAATGCTGCATGGTTTGCAGATCCCGCGTCAGGCGACCGATTTCGCTCCGGCTCGTCGGATCGTCCGGCATGGTTAAATCACCTTTCGCGATATTCTCAATGCGGGTGGCAGCACGCTGAAGCGGGTTAATCACCGTCCGGCGCAGCACCACAAAGGTCATGGCCGTTAACACCAGCGCCAGCGCAAACGCGCCGACCATAAACATCAGCCCTAGCTGTGTACGGGTGTGGGCCTGAGCGGTTAGCGCGCTGGCACGATCGGTACGGATTTTGATGGCCTTCAGCAGGACGGCGTTGTAGGCGTCATCCAGCGGACGCGCGGTTTCGTTTTCATGATTGATGATCGCCTCAAACATACCGTTTTTGGCAAATTTCACCATCGGCTGCAGCCCCGCAATATAGGCGTCGTAACGTGCTTTCAGCTCAGCATCCAGCGCTTCGTCCGCAGAGGTGCGCACGGCGCGATTCATATAGGCGGTAAAGCTTGACTGCGATTGCTTGATGCGTGTTTCCGCCTCGCTGATGTTTTGCTTCATCGCTTCCATTTCAGCGATACGGCTGGCCGCACCGGCATGGATCATATTGATTCGCGCGGTACGTAAGTGGTTGGAGCTGTTCGAAAGCCCCATACGCACCTGAATTTCTGCTGTGACATCCTGCTGATCGGTATCAGCCTGCAACAGGAAATACCCCGCCAGACCTGCGCTCAAGGCAAACAGAAGAATAATGCCACCGAGAATGGAGGAAAACAGCGGAACCAGCCTGATGTGATGCAAGAAGCCCAGCTTGCGCTGCGCCTGCATCGAAGTTGTGTTGTCCATGACCGTCGACTCTCTTATAGGTAAGATGCGTAAAAACACGCCTGTTAGATAGTCATCGGCACGGCAGGGATTTAGATTACGGCTAAAAACGCCGCACTGGTCACACTTTAGAGAAGATTATTAAAGAAATGCCAGCGGCGAAAAACCGCTGGCAGAAGAGTTACTTGTCGCCGAAATGAATGACGGTACGAATGGATTTACCTTCATGCATCAGATCGAAAGCTTCGTTGATCTGCTCCAGCGGCAAACGGTGCGTAATGAACGGATCCAGCTGAATTTTGCCGACCATCGCATCTTCAACCATTCCCGGCAGCTGGGTACGCCCTTTCACGCCGCCAAACGCCGAACCGCGCCATACGCGACCGGTCACCAGCTGGAATGGACGCGTTTTGATCTCCTGACCCGCACCCGCCACGCCGATGATGATGCTTTCGCCCCAGCCTTTGTGGCAGCACTCCAGCGCGGAACGCATGACGTTCACGTTGCCGATACACTCGAAGCTAAAATCAACGCCGCCGTCGGTGAGCTCAACAATCACGTCCTGCACCGGCTTTTCGTAATCTTTCGGGTTCACGAAATCGGTCGCGCCCATTTCACCCGCCAGTTTGAATTTCTCCGGATTGGTGTCGACAGCAATGATACGGCCTGCTTTCGCCTGCACCGCGCCCTGAATAACCGCCAGACCAATCCCACCGAGACCGAACACCGCAACGGTATCGCCTTCTTTCACTTTCGCCGTGTTGTGTACCGCACCGATACCGGTGGTCACGCCGCAGCCCAGCAGGCAGACTTTATCCAGCGGCGCCTGCGGGTTGACCTTCGCCAGTGAAATTTCCGCACAGACGGTGTACTCGCTAAACGTGCTGGTGCCCATGTAGTGATAAATCGGCTCGCCATTGTAGGAGAAACGCGTAGTACCGTCCGGCATCAGGCCTTTGCCCTGGGTGGCGCGAACGGCCTGACAGAGGTTGGTTTTGCCGGATTTACAGAACTTACACTCGCCGCATTCTGCGGTGTAGAGAGGAATAACATGATCGCCCGGCTTCAGGCTGGTCACGCCCTCACCCACTTCAACCACAATACCGCCACCTTCGTGACCAAGCACCGCCGGGAAAACGCCTTCCGGATCGTCACCGGACAGCGTAAACGCATCGGTATGGCACACGCCGGTATGGGTGATTTTGATCAGCACTTCGCCTTTCTTTGGCGGTGCAACGTCGATTTCAACGATTTTTAACGGCTGGCCTGGACCAAATGCGACGGCTGCGCGTGATTTCATAATGACTTCCCTTATGTGATGTCTGTGGGTTTATTTTAGATAAGAGCGCAGCAAATGGCCGACTTCCGCCATCCGAACTGCCCGCTGATCCGGGGTTGTCTCCCCCGTCACCAGCTCATCTTTGAGGTGAATTTCGACCATTTCGCCCATCAGGCCATTGGCAGCGCCGCGCACAGCGGCGATTTGCTGCAAAATGGCAAGGCAGGGATCGCCCGATTCCAGCGCACGTTCAAGGGCATCAACCTGGCCCCGAATGCGACGGACGCGCGTGAGAATGCGTTTTTTATCTTCGGGTGAATGCGGCATACGCCCTCCGTTAAGATACTATAGGGGGGTATGGTATTTTACTTTCCTGGTGATGTAAACCTTCTATTTCCGCTGCAAAAACAACGTATCTACTGCATATCATCAACCAAGCAAATGAAAACCCCAAAAGATATAACCAACTGAAATATATAATTTTTCAATAACATTAATTGCCTAACCGGATTCAACTTCACGTTGTTTAGTGACTTTTTCCTATACAACAGGAGTTAACAAATGGCATGGAACAAACACGCAGCAGCTCTACACGCACGCCAGAATGCCGGCACTTCATCGCAAAGACGTTGTGGAGAATTTACGCGTAAGGCAATACGTGCAGGGGGCGTGGATATTGGCAATGCACCTAACGCAAAAGACTATGGCAGTAACCTTGAACGAGCAGGTTTTCGAGTTTTAGGGCAAGGAGAAATATTACAGGAAGGCGATGTGGTTGTTATTCAACCTTATGATGGCGGTAATCCTGCGGGCCACATGGCGATTTATGACGGCACGACCTGGTACTCTGATTTCAGACAAAGAGATATGTGGGGTGGTCCGGGATATCGCTCCGCACAACCTACTTACAAGATTTACAGGAAAAACTAATGCGTAACGTTCTTTTGATGTGCCTGTTGCTGACGGGGTGTGCAACACAGATGGTTACGCCTGAAAAACGTACACATGATTTTTATACGTTCTACCTCATGTCTTTCGTCACAGACAGCAAAGAAGATGATCTGGATTCACTAAAAATGCGTGACTATATTGCACAAGACACGCTCTCCCGACTGCAGAAAATATCCTCTCTCTATGAGCAGGAAATTATCGGTTCCGACTATTTTACCTATACGCAGGACTATGCGGCGGAGTGGATCCCTGACCTAAGCGTAAGCAATGCGATTAACTATGCGTCCGGAAAAGTTGTTAACGTTCAGCTGGGCGTGGGTAATGAGCGGAAACTGCAGCTAAAAGTGTATCTGCGCAGTGAAGACGGTAAATGGAAAATTTATCGCGTAACTGACGTAAGCCATCATTTCGAACAGTATATTTTTGACGACAGGGCGATTGCTGCCGCACAACGATATGCGGCCGGTATTACCTCTCCATAATTAGCAAGTTCGGTCAGGATTCTGGCGTTTAGCGACCAGCCTGCGCCAGCATTTGCAGCTCATCCTTAAGCCATCGGGTCGCGCCCCGCTGGCCGCTGCGTTTATGCGAGTAAATTTTCACTTCAAACGTGCGTATCGAAAACGGTAAAGGAAAAATCCTCAGCTCCGCTGCCGCAGCCAGCTTCTCAGCGGCAAAACGGGGGATCGCCATCAGCAGGTCACTTTCCGCAACGATAAAGGGCGCGCTGAGCATCGACGGCGTTTTGATCGCGATTTGCCGGGTATAGCCCAATTGCTCAAGCCGCACGTCCAGAACGCCCTGCTTCTCATTCCATGGCGTCACCACCAGGTGTCGTGCTGCGAGATAATCCTCCAGCGTCAGACGCGTCCGGCGTGCGTTGCTGATGACCACATACTCATCTTCAAACCAGTCGATCTCTTCCAGTTCCGGGTGCCGGATATCATCCTGAGTGCTGAACCCCAGCGCGAGATCCACTTCACCCGCCAGCAGTTCCGTCAGCGCCGGGCTGTGCGGCAGATAGCGTAATTCGAAACGCAAACCCGGGGCAGTAAGCTGCAGTTTGTGCATCAGCGCCGGGAAAATGCACAGCGCGGTAAAGTCCGTAATCCCAATTTGTAAGCTTTCGGTACTGCTGGCCGGGTCAAACTCCGGCTGTGGGGACAGCTCATGGTTCAGGAACGACAGTGCGGAAGCAATGGAGGGCGCAAGCTGAGTGGCATACACGCTGGGAGACATGCGATGCCCTTCCCGAAAAAATAGCGGATCATTAAGGGTGATGCGCAAACGCGACAGCGCATGGCTCAGTGCCGATGTGCTCATCGCCAGTTCATCAGCGGCCTGCCGAACGGAACGGTGGCGGTAAATCGCGTCGAAAACGGGCAGCAGGTTTAAATCAAGGCGTCTCAGTGCCGGATGCATACTATTCATCGTTTGTTGATTTCATTGCACTTAATTCTTCGGACAATACTCCGTATGCTTAACGCCATCAATCGAAATACAGGCTAAAAAAACAGGAAAAACAATGAGCATAACCATTCGTCAGGCCCGTCCCGAAGATGCGGCAGCAATTTACGCCATGATCTACGAGCTCGCGGTGTATGAAAAGGCGCCGGAAGAAGTCGTGACCACACCAGAGGAGATCCGGGAAACGCTCTTTGGTACCGGCAGTCAAACCGAAGCGTTGATCGCGGAATATGAGGGTAAGATCGCCGGCTATGCCGTGTTCTTCACCAGCTATTCTACCTGGCTAGGACGCAACGGTATTTACATGGAAGACCTGTACGTTTCCCCGGATTATCGTGGAAAAGGCGCGGGAAGAGCGCTGCTGAAACATATCGCGCAGCTCGCGATAAAACGGCAGTGCGGCCGCCTTGAATGGAGCGTGCTGGACTGGAACCAGCCCGCCATTGATTTTTACCTGAGCATAGGCGCGCTGCCGCAGTCTGAATGGGTTCGCTATCGTCTTGATGGCGAAGCGCTGCTGAGTTTTGCCGAATAACAGCGTCTCTCTGTGCGAGTCTCACGCACAGAGATATATCCGAAAACAGCCCTGCCAGGGGCCGAAATAAACCTTTCGTCTCTCACATCGGCAAAGAGCGGCTATCCTTTAATTACTCACTAAAGGAGGTAAACATGTCTGATATCAATGCCGATAAAAACACCCAGTTCGCTGAAGACAAAGCCAAAAATAAGCTTGATGAACTGGCAGGTTCAGCGCAGCAGCAGTTTGGTGAATTCGTAGATTCACCAAAGCACCAGGTCAAAGGTGCGGCAAGAAAATATGCCGCGCAGGCCAGTGATGCCGTTTCTGACGTAACGGAAGCGGTTAAGAATAATCCCCTGACCGGTCTCATTGCCGCCGGTGCAGTGGGTATTGTTCTCGGCCTGCTGCTGGGACGAAAATAATAAAGGCCCTCCGGGGCTTTATTTTCTAGCTAAACATTCTTACCATCCTGTCTAATTCTTCCTCTTTCACAGCCCGTGACAGATAATAGCCCTGAAAGCTTTTCACCCCCAGCTCAACTAATTTTTCAAACTTCTCTTCACTGTCAACGCCCTCTGCGATGCAATCCGTTCCGGTCATGTCGCTATAAATTTGTATCGCTTTAATAAGATGGTAGTCATTATCATTTGCCACAAAATGTTCGACGATATCCCGGTCTAGCTTCAGCCCGTCAAAATGCAGCTGCCTGACGGGGAACAGGGTGTGATGGTTGGAGAAGCAGTCGTCCAAAAATAATCTACACCCCGTGTTCCGCAGGAGACGCATGGTTTCAGGGATCCTGCTGTCCTTCATCACATCAATGCTTTCCGCAAATTCAAACACCAGCTTTTCCGCCCACTGCGGTTTGAGCAGCATGCCGGTGGCCTTCCTGGCCATATCCGGCAAGGCATTCCCGGAGGCCAGACGAGGTGGAATATTCACGGAAAAATAAAACTTCCCATTATATTTATTAATTCCACATACGGCAGCATGGATGACCAGCGCCGTAATCTTTAACCATATTTCATGATGTGAGATATCATTAAGAAAGCTGGCGGGCTTAACAATTTTACCGTTTTTATTCCAGCGAATAAGTATCTCAAAGCCTACCCCTTTTTTATCACGATCGGTAATGATCTGATACGCTGGAAATATTTCTCTTTTCAACAGTGCGTTATAGATATCGACTTCTTTATCGGTGAATCCTTCATTTTTATTGGGCAGGACGTCACGGTTTTCCGCTCTGAAATTGTGCGGATCGTTTAGCCATTGTCTAATCACATGTAATTTATTCATCCCTTCTTTACGGTGAGTATAAATAGTTTTATTAGACAAACCTGCCCTTTCACACTGCTCTTTTACGGACATCCCTCGGTAGAA
Organism: Enterobacter sp. RHBSTW-01064; assembly: GCF_014103035.1. Taxonomy (NCBI): domain Bacteria; kingdom Pseudomonadati; phylum Pseudomonadota; class Gammaproteobacteria; order Enterobacterales; family Enterobacteriaceae; genus Enterobacter; species Enterobacter sp. RHBSTW-01064. The sequence goes on from NZ_JABXOU010000004.1 coordinate 73,232, forward strand.
ACGTAATAAAACATCAATCTCCCTTTTTGTTAAGCCTTTTATTTTCGCCTGGTTGGCGGATGCCATATATTGACTGCGTAATAAACGCGAACGTTCCTTAAGCTTTTCGCCGCGAATAGTGAGGCTGGATGCCAAATCAGCAACGCTGGATATACGAATCAATGACAATTGCTGGCTATTATTTAAAAGACTTCTCAGCGTAGAATAGAGCCAACCATCGGGGATGTCACCATACAGGGTGACGCGTCGAATAACGGGCAGCGCGTTCAGCACTGATGCCAGCCTCTTCAGGCTGGCAAGAAGTTCCACAACGCCCTTCCCAAGAAATACTGAAATGCTAGCATGCTGATTTTTAACGACATCTTCAAAATCTCGTTGGCGCACCTCATCTTCCTCAAAGTGTATAAGTGTGGCGTTTATCCCATACTGTTTGAGCAGCAGACAATATCCCTGAAATGTGAAACAGCAGGTTGAGATGACAAATTTTTGCTCATCGCAAGCAGCATTTCTGAGAGACGTTTTTTGAGTCATAACCTGCTCCTTGGCACGAAAGCGCCAATCTCATTTTTTATAAATGCAAAAAACTGAATACACCTGGCTTGAATAATGATTTTACAGCACGCCGAGTGGTTAAGATATCGTTATCGACGCCATTGACCGGAACATCTTTGCGTTAATCACCCACCCATTATCATGACTGCAAATATATCTTTCTTTTCAAATAACGACCGCAAACAACATTTTCTCAGGTATAATGAATATTCCGAAAAAGAAGGCTTAACACTTCATCTATCGGTTCATTAAACACGAGAAAAACGCTATGGATAATCACATCTCATCCAGGGCCTTGCTACATCGAAGGGAAGTTATAAAGAACAACCCGCGATTCGGTGAGGCAATATTAGAGCACTACACAATTAATGATACCATCTACAAAAAACAACCTTTGTTCTACAAGACAATGCTGCAGGAATCACGGTTTAACATTATTCTTTCCATGTGTTGTTTTATTTTTGGAAATCAGGCCGAATCCGTTTCAGAAATTAAAGCGTTATGTTCACGCTATAAAATAGCCAGCCCCAACAGCGTCATTGCGATCATTACGATACTGCGAACCACCGGGCGCATCAGGACCTGGCGCTGTACGGAAGACAGGCGAAAAACAAGAATTGCCCCAACCGAAAAAGGATTGAATGAACTTAAACGCTATATGTCCGGTGCATTTATACCCGTCAGCATTCTGTATCCTGCGTTTAATATTGACGTCAATTTGCTGGACAATGATATTTTAAGAAATAATTTTTTCCGCCGCGCGGCGGAATACCTTTTTCGGGGATTAACGTTCAGGAAGGTTTTACCGGAAGTGGGGTTATTTATCGATAAAGACGGAGGCCGAATGATTATGCTATATCTTTATCTGCAGGCGGTAAAAAACAAATCAGCACACGGTGCAATTATTGATTATTCTGCCAGCACGCTCGCTAAGGAATTCTTTGTTTCACGCATTCACGTCAACCGAATTATCAAAACGGCGCAAGAGGCAGGCTATCTTAAAGATCGGGGTGATGGAAGGATGTCGATTTACCCGGCCTTTATCGAACTGGTGGAAAACTATGCCGGTTTGTATTTTGCGTATGTCACGCATTACATCAACGTGGTTCCGAAAGAACGACGCCACCTCAACAACGTGACGTCAACGGTATAATTCACATGGCGTTCGGGATCCCGAACGCCACTATTTTATCTTTCGCGCAGCGCCTCTTTCGCCTTGTTCAGCGGCTTCAACAGATAATCCAGAATGGTTTTACTGCCGGTTTTAATATCAACAGTGGCAATCATGCCCGGAAAGACCGGAAATTCCTGACCTTGCTTATTGGTCAGATGGTTACTGTCGGTGCGAATATAAACGCGATAATAGTAGACATCCCTTTTCACCTCATCCTGCAGGGTGTCCGGCGAAATCATGGTCACTTCCCCTTCCAGCCCGCCGTAAATGGAGTAGTCATAGGCCGTAATTTTCACCAGCGCTTTCTGGCCTGGATGAATAAACGCCACATCGCGCGGGGAGATTTTCGCTTCGACCACCATCTGATCGTCCAGCGGGACCAGGCTCATCAGCTTGCCGTTCGGCGGGATAACGCCTCCCACGGTTGTCACGTCAATATCCTTCACGATCCCGCGAACCGGCGCATTGAAGGTCAGCCGGGTCAGGGAGTCCTCACGCCCTTTCATCACCGAACGCTGGGCTTCAATCTCCGCGTTGGCTTTCGCCAGCTCTTCGCGGGCGCGAACGTAATACTGGTTTTTCATCTCGGTGATTTTATTCTCAAGCTCATTTTTTTGACGCTCAAGACGTAACACCTCAACCTTGCTGGCCGCCCCCTGGGTCACCAGCGGACGGGTTAAGGACAGCTCGCGCTGCACCAGTTCGGCCCCCTGACGTAAACCGGCCAGCCCTTTTTCGAGGCTCTCACGACGGGACTGGTAGAGCGCCGTTTCCTGTTTAACCAGCTCAACGTCGTCATCCAGCTCTTCCGGGAACGCAAGTTCCGTGTCGTTCACCTCTGCCTTCAGGCGCGCTGCCGTTGCCAGCGCCGCATTCAGGCGAGATTCGCTCTCCAGCACGCTGGACTCGGTTTTTGTCCGGTCAAGCTGCGCGAGCTGCTGGCCGCGTTCAACAATATCGCCCTCGCGAACCATCAGGCTGTGGATAATCCCCCCTTCCAGGGACTGGATCACCTGCTCGTGGGAGGACGGGATCACCTTACCGTTGCCGGTCGTCACCTCATCCAGCTTGAACAGGCTCGCCCAGGCGATAAAGACCGTCAGCAGGGCAAAGAGTGACCATGCGACCAGTGACGCGCGCGGCAGGCGCGGCTCTTTCAGACGGCTGTTAAAGCGAGAGAAATCATTCATACCACGCCCTCCGTTTTCATGGTGACGGTACGCTGTACGGCTTTCTGCGGTGCCATACCGTGCTGGTGCAGGATCGCATCGCGCGGACCGTCCATCACCACCTTGCCGTTTTCCAGCACAATGATGCGGTCGACCAAATCCAGAATCGGCAGGCGATGCGTCGCTACAACCAGCGTCCGGCGTTTACCCAGCCATTTGTGGAGATGCTGTATAAACTGCTTCTCGCTCATTTCGTCCAGCCAGGCGGTCGGTTCGTCCAGCAGCAGGATATTGGGTGAGACGATCAGCGCGCGCGCCAGCAGCAGCGCCTGACGCTGTCCGCCGGAGAGGCCCGTTCCGCCCTCGTTGATGATGGTGTTCAGCCCCATTTTCTGCTTACGCACAAACTCCAGCGCGCCGCTGTTGACCAGCGCCTGATGAATCTCGTCGTCGGTGGCGAGCGGGTTGCCCATCAGGATGTTGTCCCTCACGGAGCCAAAGAACAGCCGCGCCTGCTGGCTAAGCAGCTGCATGTCGCGACGCACGTCGGCCGGGTCCAGATGATTGAGGGCAATATCGTCGAGCAGGATGCTCCCCTGCTGCGGCTCCTGCATGCCCGCCAGAAGCTGTAACAGCGTGCTTTTACCGGAGCCATTACGCCCAAGCACCGCCACGCGCTCTCCGGCGCGGATCTGCAGCTTGCTGATGTTGAGCACGGTGAGTTTCTCTTCCTCGTCGTAATAAAACCCGACGTCCTCAAGGCTATAGTCGCCGCGCAGGTGGGCTTTGTGCACCTTCTTACCGTGCTGCGGGTCGTCAATCGGGCGCTGCATCAGGTCGTCCAGCCCCTTGCGCGCCACTTTTGCCGACTGCCAGCGCGAGAGCACGCCTGAGATCTGCGACAGCGGCGCGATAGTGCGCGACGCCAGAATCGAGGTCCCTACCAGCGCACCGGTGGTCATGTCGCCGCTGATGACCAGGTAACAGCCGACCAGCAGTACCACCGCATAGACGATTGACTGGACCTCCTGCGTCCAGGTGAGCAGCAGACCCGTCAGCCAGCGCTGCTTCATGCCGACGCTGGCGGCGACGTCGTTGGTGTTATTCCACTGGTTCTGGAAACGCTGTTCGGCGCGCATCAGCTTGATGTCCTCAATGCCCTGCACCGCTTCTACCAGCGTGGCGTTACGAATGGCGGATTCGCGCATCCCTTCGCTGGAGAGTTTCCCCAGCGGACGCTGCACCAGCAGGCCGGGAATGAGCAGCAGCGGCACGGCGAGCAGGACCACCAGCACCAGCGGGCCGCCAATCATCCACAGAATGAAGACGAACAGCAGGAAGAACGGCAGATCGGAAATGGCCGCAATGGTGGTCGAGGTGATGAGCTCGCGCACCGACTCCAGCTCGCGGATCTGCGCGATAAACGATCCGGTTGATTTGGATCGCGCGGCGTTTTTAATCCGCAGCGCGTGGGCAAACACACGTTCTGAGATACGCAGGTCGGCGCGTTTCCCCACCACGTCAGAAATATGCACGCGCAGCATGCGCATGATGAATTCGAACAGAATGGCAATCATCACGCCGCCAAACAGCACCCACAGCGTGGCTTCCGACTGCGACGGAACCACCCTGTCGTAGACCTGCATGGAGAAGACCATGCCGGAAAGCGCCAGCACGTTGGCCACCAGCGCCACCAGCATGATGTCGCTGTAGCGTCGCCAGTCTTTCAGCGCCAGCTGCCAGAACCAGTTTTTCTCATAGGGTTTGATGTAGTCGTCCACGCGAGCATCCGGCGTGGATTCGAGCGGGCGCAACACCATCAGCCCCTTTAACCGCGCCCCGAGTTCGTCACGCGTCAGGGTCGTCTCCAGCCCCGCGTCGCCGCTAAACTGCAGGCTGACGTTGCCTTCGCTGTCCATGCGGTTAATGACCGCGATTTGTCCGCCGGTGAATTCCGCCAGCAGCGGAAGGCGCCACGGGTCGAGGGATACCGCTTCAGCCGCCACCACACGCATCCCCAGCCCAAGCTGGCGCGCCATCTCCTCCAGCACCAGCTGGCGCGGAGACTGACTTTCATGGTTAATCGTGACCCGAACGTGCTCCGCAGAAAAGTCCAGCCGATAGTGCTTCGCGATGATGAGCATGCCCTGCAGCCAGGGTTCGTACTGTGGATGTGTCTTCATAATGCTACGTCCTGTTCAGGGCGATAATTTCGCACTGAAATGATACCTTCACGGGATGATTAAGAATCGAACACTTCCTAAACGAGCCCGCAAAATAATCTTGTGAAATATAGGGTTATGGCTATTCGTGTAAAGAAACGCAAAAAGCCGCGAGGATCGCTCCCCGCGGCGTTGTTTTACGCAATTAACAGCTGATGGTTCGCCAGCAGCGTCGCCAGATCCGTCTGCACGCCGTTCAGCGTCACCAGGGCGGTTGGCGAGAACTGGCCGCCCGTCCCGTCCAGGTCCACCTGGATCTCGGTGTTGCTGCCGTTCTGCACCACGCGGATGTAATCGCTGATATTGCCCGCGCTGCTGTCCAGCGTCGCCACGCCGTTCACGTAGCTCGCCGAACCCGTGCCGGTATAGCCGCTGCCGGAGAGCAGATCGCGCAGGTCGATACGATCCGTGTCCGCCGTCCCTTCCCAGGTGCCGACCGTAAAGCCGTTCACCACGTCGTGACCGTTACCGCCCGTCGCATCCGTCGCGTTGATCAGCTTGTAGAGCAACGTATCGTGACCGCCGCTGCCGATGTTGAAGGTGTCGTTCCCGCCGCGGCCTTCGAACTGGTTATCACCGCTGTTGCCGGTAATGACGTCGTCGAAGTCCGAGCCGTTGATCCCCTCAATATTGAGCAGTCGTGACGTACCGAACCCGGTGTCCTGCGCGGTAGAGAGGCGCAGGTCAACGGTCACGCCGGAGGTCGCATTGCGGTAATCCACCACGTCCATCCCGCCGGTGTTGCTCCAGGTGTCGTAGTCGGAATGGGTATTCCAGCCGCCGGAGCCGTTATAGGTATAGGTGCCGTCCTCTGCGATAAAGGTGTCGTTATACCCGGTCCCGGTAAGGGTCCCGCTGTGGCCGCCGGTGGCTGCTTCGGCCGTCAGAACGTAGCCCTCTTTGCCGTTACCCGCTTCCAGACCGCTCCAGGTGACGTTATCCGATACGCCGTTGGTAATCTTCAGGATCTCAGCCGAATAGGTTTCATTCGGATCCAGCCCGTAGAAGCTCACCAGCGCGGAGGTATCGTTCGATCCGATACCGGACTGGGCGTTGATGATCTGCGACGCCACCAGTACGCCCGCGGCGTTGTACAGATTGACCGTGTTGCCGTAGTAGGCGTTGATGCCCTCGCTATCGACAATGTGCAGATGCATCGCGGTGCCGTCAGCAATGGTTTTGCTGTTTTGCACCAGCACTACCTTGCCGTTCTGCTGCGACACCAGCAGATCCTGCGCGCCGTCCCAGTTGTAGTCCACCGCCGCCACGCCGGTCGCGTAGGCAATACCGGATGCAAGCTGGCTTGAGGTCCAGGTGGATCCGTAACCGTTGTTGGTGAACAGGGTCGCCGTCTGCGAACCGCCGTAGGTGCTGAGCTTGATGATGTCCATCTGCCCGTCGCCGTTCCAGTCCACCGCCACCGACAGATAGCCCGCCGTGGCGTTAGAGGCTTCCACCGCGCTCTTGGTAGCAGAGAGCTTCCCGGTACCGTCGTTGTAGTAAATCACCCCGCCGTTGTTGTTGTAGCTGCTGCCCAGGTACAGATCCATGTAGCCATCGCCGTTGAAGTCCGCCCACGTCATGGATGCCGCCGTGGTGGTGTTCGCGGCGTTAACCACAAACACGTTGGTCAGGTTCTGGCCGATAGAGAGCGTGCCGTTGCCGTTGTTGTTGATCACGGTTAACGAGTACGCGCCGCTGCGGTTGGTGTGCTGAACCACATCCACGGTGCCGTCATTGTTAATATCGACGCCGGAGATCTCACGCATGGTGGTGAATTGTCCCCAGAATCCCGCGCCGCCGTAGGTACCGTCAGGCGAAAGTACCCCATTGTTATTGATCAGATAAGTGATGGAGTCAGCACCGGCATCGCCGTACGCCAGATCCAGATAGCCATCCCCGGTTTTATCGTAGGCAATGACGCCGCCGTACCAGATGGTGGTCCCCATCGCCAGCTGGCTGGCGTTATAGGTGCTGCCATCGTAGGTCCACATCACCTGCGTAGAGCCAGCGTAGGTATTTTCCGTCGCGAAGATATCCTGCGTGCCGTTACGATCGAAGTCAGCGGCGGTCTGGCTCACCGCGTAGTACCCGCGGGTGTTGGTCAGCGTATTTCCGGCATAGGTCGAGCTATCGCTGCTGGAGTAAGACTGGCCGTTAGCAATGATATTCCACAGACCGCTGCTGTTCATGCCGAGGGTCATGGTGGAGTTGTTACTGTTCCCCGCCGTGGTCGCCCAATCGGTATTCACCGAGGTGGTATCTATCACCAGGCTGCCTGTCGCCGTACCGGTGGTATTGCCGTTACCCGCACTGCTCTTCACCTGCGCCGTCACGCTGTAGCTCGACACGCTCAGCGCATCGCCGTCCGGGATCTGCAGATACCAGGTGTTGTGATCCGGGTCGACCACCACCGCGCCGCCGGTCTGGGAGGTGTAGGTTTTACCGTTCACCGTCACCACCAGATATTCACCGTTCACCAGGTCAGCGGAGACGGTCCCGCTGACAATCGGCGTGGTGTCCGACGTGGTCTGCGCGGTAATCGCCGCCGTGGTGGTCGGGATGCTGGTATCAACGTTCAGCACAAAGCCGTCGGATTCCGTGTAGTTACCGGCCCTGTCGGTGACGCGCAGGATGTAGGTGTGGTTACCGTCGCTCAGGCCATTGTCCTGGAAGGACCAGCTCGCGCTGCCGTTCATGGTCACCTGACCGAGCAGGACGCCGTCACGATAGAGCTGCACAATTTCACCGTCGTCCGGTGCGCGGTTAAGCGTGCCGTTGATCAGCGGCGAGTTATCGTCCGTTGCCACCGCGCTGCCAAAGGTGCCCTGACGCTCGCCTTCGCCGTCGGTATAGCTCACTACGGTTCCCACCGTGGCTGGCGGCGTGGTGTCTACCGTCACCACCTGAGAGGCGATGGAGCCGACGTTGCCCGCCTGGTCGATAATCCGCACCTGGTAGGTGTAGTCTCCGTCAGGCAGATCGCGGGTATCGGTGTAGCTCCAGCGCTGGTTGGTGACCGTGGTATCGAGCCAGGTATTTCCGCCGTCCAGGCTGATCTGTACGCGCTCGTCGCTTGCCAGCGCGCTGCCCAGCGAACCGTTGATGGTCAGCGTGGTGTCCATGGTGATGAAATCACTGCCGGACTGGCCGGTATCTTCACTGATGCTGTCAACGGTGATGCCGTACTGCGGCGACTGCGTATCCACCGTCACCGCCTGCGCGGTGGTGGCCCCGACGTTCCCCGCCTGGTCAACGACCCGCACCTGATAGTTATGGCTGCCGTCGGTCAGGGTACGGGTGTCGCTGTAGCTCCACTGCGTACCGCTGACGGTGGCGTACACCCAGGTGCTGCCGCCGTCCATGCTCACCTGCACGAATTCACCCGCGCCAAGTTCTGCGCCGAGCGTTCCGTGCAGCGTGTACGAGGTCGAACTGGTCAGGAAGTCGTTATTGTCAAAGCCGGTATCCACGGTGATGTTATCCACGGTCACCGTAATCGCCGCATCCGGGGCGACCGTATCGACGGTCACCTGCTGATGGGCGCTGGCGCCCACGTTACCGGCGGCATCCACCACGCGAACGTAGTAGTCATAGGTCTGGTTACCCAGCGTGCGGCCGTCCACGTAGTACCAGCTGTTGCCGGTGACGATGACGTTCTGCCAGGTCACGCCGCCGTCGATGCTGATCTGCGCGTATTCCCCGTCGGCCAGCGTTGCGCCGAGCGAGCCGTGCAGCGTCAGGGACGTATCGTTGGTGATAAAGTCGCTGCTGCTCAGGCCGGTATCGTCGCTGATGCTGTCGATAGCGATCGTTTTGCTGGCGTCCGGCGCGACGGTATCAATGGTCACCACCTGGCTGGCGGTGGCGCTGATATTGCCCGCGTCGTCAATCACGCGCAGCTGGTAGTTGTAATCCCCGTCGGCCAGCGTACGACCGTCTACATACGTCCAGCTCAGGCCGCTGACGCTGACGTCGGTCCATGTCACGCCGCCGTCGAGGCTGATCTGCGCGTGGTCGCCGTTGCCGAGCGCCGCGCCGAGCGTCCCTTTCAGGCTGATCTGGTTGTCGCTGGTGATAAAATCGCTGCCGGACAGGCCGGTATCCTGGGTGACGGAATCGACCGTAATCGTCGTCGCCGCAGGCTTCGTCAGGTCAATCACCACGTCCTGACTGTCCGTTGCCCCCACGTTCCCGGCGTTATCGATCACACGCACCTGGTACTGGTACGTACCGTCCGTCAGGGTGCGGCCATCGGTGTAGCGCCAGGTGGTGCCGGTCACGGTCAGGTCAATCCAGGTGGTGCCCCCGTCAAGGCTGATCTGCGCCTTCTCGTTATTGCCGAGCTGCGCGGTCAGCGAGCCGTTGACGACCACCTGGCCGTCGTTGGTGATGAAATCACTCGCGCTCAGGCCGGTATCATTTTGCAGCGAATCAATGCTGATCCCCATCGACGGCGCGGTGAGATCCACGGTGACGGTGTGGTTATCGCTGCCGCTGTTGCCGATGGTATTGCTGACCTGCGCGTTAATCACGTACGAACCGCCGTCCGCCAGCGCGGTCACGTCTGCGCTGCCGACCGTATAGCTCCAGGTTCCGTCATTCTGCACGGTCGCCGTGTAGGTTTTACCGTTCAGCGTGATGGTCACCGTCTGGCCCGCAGGGGCGTCGGTGGTGCCGCTGACAACCAGCGGCGTGCCGTGCTCGGCGGCGTTGACGATATCGTCCTGCGCAAAGGTGTTGATGGCGATGGTCGGCACGTCGCCGTTCAGCGTCACGTCGTGCGTGGCGCTGCCCGGGTTACCGGCCTTATCGCTAACCGCAGCCATAATGGTGTAATCCCCGTCGCTCAGGCCGAGGAAATCACGGCCCGGCACGAAGACCGACCAGGATCCGTCCGCCCCAACGGTCGCCTGATAGCTGTGCCCGTTGAAGGAGACGGTCACCGTCTGGCCCTGTTCCGCCGTGGTGGTGCCGCTAATGGTCTGGCCCGCCAGCTGCTCGGCGTTGTTGACGATATCGTCATCGGCCACGGTGCTGATGGTCACGGTTGGCGCGACGGTATCTACCGTTAAGGTATGCGTGGTTTGACCGTTATTACCCGCCTTGTCGTTCACCGACGCGGTGACCGTCAGCGCGCCTTCGCTCAGGCTGGCAAGATCGGCGGCCGGAACGTCCAGCGTCCAGGTACCGTCGTTTGCCACGGTGGCCGTGTAGGTTTTGCCGCCCAGCGTCACGGTCACCGTCTGGCCCGCTTCCGCGCTGGAAGAGCCGTGTACGGTGAGCGGCTGCTGCGCTTCCGCCGCGTTAAGCACGTCGTCGCCAGACAGCGTGGCAATGCTTACCACCGGCGAGGTGGTATCCACGCTGATGCCGTGCGTCGCGGACGCGCTGTTGCCTGCGCTGTCCTGCGCCGAAACTGCCACCTGATAGCTCGCACCGTCGGCCAGCGCGCCCACATCGGCGGCCGGAACGGTTGTGGTCCATGAGCCGTCGCTTTGAATGGTAGCCGTGTAGCTCTTGCCGTTCAGGGTCACGGTGACCTGGGTGCCGCTGGCGAACTGGGCGCTGGAGCCGTTAATCACCAGGGACGAACCGGCTTCCGCCGCGTTGATGACGTCGTCACCGCTAACGGTGTTCACCGTCAGCGCCACGGAGGCGGTGTTTACCACCACGTCGTGGGTCTGGGTGCTGCTGTTGCCCGCGCTGTCGGTAATGGTCGCGCTGAGGGTCACGGTGCCGTCGTTGAGCGCGGAAATTACGCTGGCCGGAACGCCCACGCTCCAGCTGCCGCTGGCGTCAACGGTGGTGGTGTACTGGTTCGAACCGATGGTGATGACCAGCTTATCGCCGACGCTCGCGCCGGTTGCGGTGCCGCTGACGATCTGCGCCTGTCCGTGCTCCACGCTGTTGATGACGTTATCGCCCGCCACGACGTTAAAACTGACGGTCGGCGGCGTGGTATCAAGCGTAATCGCTTTGCCCGCGCTGCCCGGGTTACCCGCGGCGTCACTCACGCTGACCTGTACGGTGTAGCCGTTATCCGCCAGTGCGGACAGGTCGGTGCCCGGCACATTCACGCTCCAGATACCGCCCTGCTGCACCTGCGCGGTATAGCTCTTCCCGCCCAGCGTCACGGTGACCGTCTGACCGACTTCCGCCGTGGTGGTGCCGGAAATGGCCACGCCCGCAGCGGCTTCGCTGCCGTTAATCACGTTATCGCCAGCGACCGTATCAATGCTCACGGTTGGCGCGGTGGCGTCCACGCTGTACTCGCGGCCCGCCGAGACGCTGTTGCCGTTCACGTTGGTGACGCTCACCTGCACGCTGGCATCGCCGTCCTTCAGACCCGCAAGGTCTGCAGACGGTACGGTAGCCGTCCAGTTACCGTCGGCGTCCACTTTCGCGGTGTACGTCTTGCCGCCGAAGGTGATGGTGACGGTCTGGTTTTCCTCCACGTTCGACGTGCTGCCGGACAGCACCAGATCCGCGCCTTTCTCCGCCGCGTTAATCACGTCGTCTGCAGCAATGGCGTCAATGCTGATAGCCACTGCGGAAAGATCGACCGTCACGTCATGGCTGATGGTCACCGGGTTGCCCGCCGCGCTCTGGCCTGCAACGGTCACGGTGACAGTGCCCGCAGCCAGGGCCCCGACGTCTGCCGCCGGTATCGCCGCGCTCCAGGTGCCGTCTGCCAGCACGGAGGCCGCATAGGTTTTGCCATTGACGGTCACGGTGAGCGTGGTGCCTGCCGCCAGCCCGTCGCTGGAGCCGGTGACAATCAGGTTCTGCCCATGCTCGATGCTGTTAATCACATCGTCGCCCGCCACGGTATCAATGCGCAGACCCGGCAGGCTGGCGTCTATAACGATTTCGCGCTCGCCCGCGCCGGTGTTGCCGTGACCGTTGGTGACGGTCGCCGACACGGTCAACTCGCCGTTGCCCAGCGCGGTGAGGACCGTTTCCGGCACGTTCACGGACCAGGTGAGATCGCTCTGCACCGTTGCGGTGTATCTGTTGCCGCCGATAGTCACGGTTACCGTGTTGCCCGCTTCCGCGTTCGCCACTTTGCCGCTGATGGTCTGGCCTGCGGCCACTTCCGCCGCGTTGATAACGTTGTCGCCCGCCACGGTGTTGATGGTCACGGTTGGCAGCGCGGTGTCGACCAGCAGGTTCGCGGTGTTGCTCACGCTGTTGCCCACGCCGTTGGTGGCGGTCGCATTCAGGGTGTAATTGGCCTGGCCGAGACCGGCCAGATCCGCTGCCGGAACGGTCAGGCTCCAGGTACCGTCCGACGCCGTCGTGGCCGCGTAGTTTTTACCGTTGAGGGTCACGGTCACAGCGGTGCCTTCCGCCAGGTTGGCGCTGGTGCCGCTGACGCTCAGATCCTGACCTTTCTCCACCGCGTTCAGCACGTTATCGCCGCTGATGGCGTTGAAGGCCACGGACGGCAGTCCGGTATCGACGGTCACGTCATGGCTGCCGGTACCGGTATTGCCAGCCGCGTCGGTCACTGACGCCGTGACGGTCACGGTGCCGTCGCTGAGGCCGGAAATGACGCTCGCCGGGACGCCCACGCTCCAGTTGCCCGCCGCATCCAGCACGGTGGTGTAGGTCTGGCCGCCGATGGTGACGGTGACCTTATCGCCCGCGGCCGCACCGGTGGCGGTTCCGCTGATGATGTGCGCCTGAGCGTGCTCAGTGATGTTAATCACGTCGTCGCCCGCCACGGTGTTGATGGTTACCGCAGGCACGGTCACGTCCACCGTCAGAGTGTGATCGACCGACGCCGGGTTACCCGCTTTATCGCTGACGCTTGCGGTGACGGTCACGCTGCCGTCGGTTAATCCAGCCAGATCCGCCGCCGGAACGTTCAGCTTCCAGCTGCCGTCTGCGCCTGCGGTTGTGGTGTAGTCTTTGCCGTTCAGCGTCACGGTCACCGTCTGGCCCGCTTCGGCGGTGGTGGTGCCGGACACGGTCAGGTCAGACTGCGCTTCTGCGGCATTCAGAATGTCGTCGGTCGCCAGGGTGTTGATGGTTACGGACGGCGCGGTCGCATCCACGCTGTACTCGCGGCCCGCCGAGGCGCTGTTGCCGTTCACGTTGGTGACGCTCACCTGCACGCTGGCGTCGCCGTCCTTCAGGCCAGCCAGATCCGCTGACGGCACGGTCCAGGTCCAGTTGCCGCTGTCGTCTACTGTCGCGGTATAGATTTTGCCGTTCAGGCTGATGATCACGGTTTGCCCGGCTTCCACGTTGGTGGTCGAACCGGACAGCACCAGATCCGCACCCTTCTCCGCCGCGTTAATCACGTCGTCGGTGGCAAGCGCATCGACGCTGATGGCAACGGTCGCCAGATCCACCGTCACGTCGTGGCTGATGGTAATCGGATTGCCCGCTGAGCTGTCGCCGGTAACGCTGATTTTGACGGTGCCTTCCGGCCACGCGCTCACGTCGGTGGACGGGATCGCCGCGCTCCAGGTGCCGTCCGCCAGCACGGTCGCCGCATAGGATTTACCGTTGACGGTCACGGTCAGCGCCGTGCCTGCCGCCAGCCCGTCGCTGGAACCGGTAACGATCAGGTTCTGCGCGTGCTCGATGGTGTTGACCACGTCATCACCCGCGACGGTGTCAACGCGCAGGCCCGGCAGGTTAGCGTCGATAGCGATCTCGCGATCGCCGGTGCCGGTATTGCCGTGGCCGTTGGTGACGGTCGCGGTCACGCTCAGGCTGCCGTTGCCCAGCGCGGTCAGCACGTCAGACGGCACGCTCACGGACCAGGTCAGATCGCTCTGCACCGTTGCGGTGTAGCTGTTGCCGCCAAGGGTGACGGTAACGGTATTGCCCGCTTCGGCATTCGCCACGGTACCGCTCAGGGTCTGGCCTGCCGCCACTTCCGCCGCGTTGATGACGTTGTCGCCAGCCACGGTGTTAATGGTCACGGTCGGCAGCGCGGTGTCCACCAGCAGGTTCGCGGTATTGCTCACGGTGTTGCCCACGCCGTTGGTGGCGGTCGCGTTCAGGGTGTAGTTGGCCTGACCGAGGCCGGCCAGATCCGCTGCCGGAACCGTCAGGCTCCAGGTACCGTCTGCCGCGGTCGTGGCCGCGTAGTTTTTGCCGTTCAGGGTTACGGTCACCACGGTTCCTTCCGCGAGGTTGGCGCTGGTGCCGCTGACGTTCAGATCCTGACCTTTTTCAACCGCGTTCAGGACGTTGTCATCGCTGATGGCGTTGAAGTTGACCGATGGCAGGCCGGTGTCGACGGTCACGTCATGGCTGCCGGTGCCGGTATTGCCCGCCGCGTCGGTGACTGACGCCGTGACGGTCACGGTGCCATCGCTGAGGCCGGAAATCACGCTCGCCGGTACCCCCACGCTCCAGTTACCCGCCGCGTCCAGCACGGTGGTGTAAGTCTGGCCGCCGATGGTAATGGTGACCTTATCGCCCGCTGCCGCGCCGGTGGCGGTACCGCTGATGATGTGCGCCTGGCCGTGTTCTGCGATGTTAATGACATCATCGCCCGCCACGGTGTTGATGGTCACCGCAGGCGCGGTGATATCTACCGCCAGGTTGTGGTCCACGGACGCCGGGTTACCCGCTTTATCGCTAACCGATGCGGTGACGGTCACGCTGCCGTCGGTTAATCCAGCCAGATCCGCCGCCGGAACGTTCAGCGTCCAGCTGCCGTCTGCGCTGACGGTTGTGGTGTAGTCTTTGCCGTTCAGCGATACGGTCACCGTCTGGCCCGCTTCGGCGGTGCTGGTACCGGACACGGTCAGATCGGACTGCGCTTCTGCGGCATTCAGAATATCGTCGGTCGCCAGGGTATTGATGGTTACTGACGGTGCGGTCGCATCCACGCTGTACTCGCGGCCCGCCGAGGCGCTGTTGCCGTTCACGTTGGTGACGCTCACCTGCACGCTGGCGTCGCCATCTTTCAGGCCCGCCAGATCGGCCGCTGGCACCGTGGCGGTCCATTTACCGTCGGCATCGACCGTGGCGGTGTAATTCTTGCCGCCGAAGGTGATGGTGACGGTCTGATTTTCTTCCACGTTCGAAGTGGTGCCGGAGAGCACCAGATCCGCGCCCTTCTCGGCCGCGTTGATCACGTCGTCTGACGCAATCGCGTCAATGCTAATGGCGACGTTCGCCAGATCGACCGTCACGCTGTGGTCGATAGCGACCGGGTTACCGGCGCTGCTCTGGCCAGCAACGGATACAGTAACCGTGCCTGCACTCAGTGCGCCGACGTCTGCGGCCGGGATCGCCGCGCTCCAGGTACCGTCAGCCAGCACGGTCGCCGGATAGGTTTTGCCGTTGACGGTCACGGTCAGCGCCGCGCCCGCCGCCAGCCCGTCGCTGGAGCCGGTGATAATCAGGTTCTGCCCGTGTTCGATGCTGTTGATCACGTCGTCACCCGCCACGGTATCCACGCGCAGGCCCGGCAGGTTGGCGTCTATCACGATTTCGCGCTCGCCCGTTCCGCTATTGCCTACGCCGTTGGTGACGCTGGCTGACACGGTTAAATCACCGTTGCCCAGCGCCGTCAGGTCGGATTCCGGCACGTTAACGGACCAGGTCAGATCGCTCTGCACCGTTGCGGTGTAGCTGTTGCCGCCAATCGTCACGGTCACGGTATTGCCCGCTTCGGCATTCACCACCTTACCGCTGATGGTCTGGCCGGCTGCCAGCTCCACCGCGTTAATGACGTCGTCACCTGCAATGGTGTTGATAATCACGCCCGGCAGAACGGATTCCACGTTCACGGTGTGTGACGTGCTGGTGCTGTTGCCGACGCTGTCCGTTGCCGATGCGGTAACGGTGTACAACGCTTCACCCAGCGCGCCGACCCGATCCGCCGGAACGGTGGTGGTCCATTTCCCGTTGCTATCGACCATCGCGCTGTACGCTTTGCCGTTCAGCATCACGGTTACTACCGCGCCTGTCGCCAGGCCAGAAGCCGTACCGGAGATCGTCAGATCCTGGGTTTTCTCGCTGTTGTTGATTACATCGTCACCGGAAACGGTGTCAATGGTCAGCACCGGCGCGGTCAGGTTCACCTCCACGCCGTGCGTGGCGCTGTTGCTGTTGCCCGCTTTATCGGTCAGCGCTGCGGTAATGGTGTAATCCCCCGCGGCCAGCGCGGTGACGTCCGCCGCAGGCACGCCCACGCTCCAGTTGCCTGAGGCATCCAGGGTAGCGGTGTACGATTTGCCGTTGAGGGTTACGGTGACCACGTCGCCCGCCGCCGCGCCGGTTACGGCGCCCGTAACAATCAGAGCCTGCGCATGCTCGACGCTGTTGATCACGTCGTCGTCGGAAACGATGTTAATGGTCAGCTGCGGGACGGTGGTATCGACCAGCACGTCGCGATCCGCAGAGGCCGGGTTGCCCGCCTTATCAGACACGGCGGCGCTGATGGTGTAGTTGCCGTCGGTAATACCGCTCAGATCCGCAGACGGCACGGTCACGCTCCAACTGCCGTTCGCCTGTACGGTGGTAGTGTAATCCACGCCGTTCAGCGTTACGGTGACGGTCTGGCCCGCTTCGGCGTTGGTCACGCCGTTAACGACCAGATCCTGCTGCGCTTCGGCCGCATTGATGATGTTGTTGTCGCTGACAATTTCAATAGATACCGTCGGCGCGGTGGCGTCCACGCTGTACTCTCGGCCTGCCGACGCGCTGTTGCCGTTCACGTTGGTGACGCTCACCTGCACGCTGGCATCGCCGTCCTTCAGGCTGCCCAAATCGGCAGACGGTACTGTCGCCGTCCAGTTGCCGCTGGCATCGACCGTCGCGGTGTACGACTTGCCGCCGAAAGTGATGGTAACGGTCTGGTTTTCTTCCACATTGGTGGTCGAGCCGGACAGCACCAGGTCCGCGCCTTTCTCAGCCGCGTTGATTACGTCGTCCGAGGCTACTGGGTTAATACTGATAGCAACGGTCGCCAGATCCACCTTCACGTCGTGGCTGATGGAAACCGGATTGCCCGCCGCGCTCTGGCCTTCCACGGTCACGGTGACCGTGCCCGCATTCAGCGCGCTGACGTCTGCCGCCGGAATGGCCGCCGTCCAGGTACCGTCCGCCAGCACGGTTGCGGCGTAGGTTTTGCCGTTAACGGTTACCGTTAACGCCGCGCCCGTTGCCAGACCTTCGCTGGAGCCGGTAATAATCAGGTTTTGCGCGTGCTCAATGCTGTTGATCACATCGTCTCCCGCCACGGTATCGACGCGCAGGCCCGGCAGGTTGGCATCAATGGTGATGTCGCGCTCGCCGGTTCCGGTGTTGCCGTGGCCGTTGGTGACGCTGGCTGACACCGTCAGTTCGCCGTTACCGATGGCGGTTAACACCGTGGACGGCACGCTGACCGACCAGCTCAGATCGTCCTGAACGATGCCAGTGTACGTATTGGCGCCGACTGAAACAGTGACAGTGTCACCGCTCGCCGCGCCGCTCACTTTGCCGCTCAGGGTCTGCCCGGCAGCCACTTCCGCGGCGTTAATGACATCGTCCGTGGCGACAGGGTTGATGGTGACCTGCGGCAGCGCGCTGTCGACCAGCACGCTGTGCCCGGTGCTCGCGCTATTGCCTGCGGCGTCGGTTACGCTCGCCGTCACGACGTAGCTGGCTTCGCCCAGCACAGAGACGTTTGCCGCCGGAACGGTGACGCTCCAGCTGCCGCTGGCGTCGGTGGTGGCCGTATAGCTGATACCGTTCAGGGTCACCGTAATGGTGGTTCCGTCCGGCTGGTTGCTGGTGCCGGACACCAGCAAATCCTGGCCTTTCTCGGTCGCGTTGATCACGTCGTCAACCGCCAGGGTATTGATGGCAACCACCGGTGCGGTCAGGGAGACGTCAAACTCGTGCGTGGCGGTGGTGCTGTTACCGGCTTTATCGGTGACGATCGCAGAGATCGTCTGGTCGCCATTTGCCAGCGCGCCCACGTCCGTCGCCGGAACGCCCACGCTCCAGCTGCCGGACGCATCCAGCATGGCGGTGTAGTCTTTGCCGTTCAGGGTCAAGGTAATTACGTCGCCCGCCTGCGCGCCCGTCACTTTGCCGGAGACGATCAGCGCCTGGCCGTGCTCGGCAATATTCACGACGTCGTCGCCCGCAACGATGTTGAATGAAATCTGCGGTACGGTGATGTCGACCAGCACCGAGGAGCCCGCGCTGGCAGGGTTGCCTGCCTTATCGGACACGGTCGCCGTGACCGCCGCGCTGCCGTCGGTGATGCCTGCCATATCCGCCGCCGGAACGTCGAGCGTCCAGCTGCCGTCCGCCTGCACCTGCGTAGTGTACTGATTGCCGTTGAAGGTCACGGTGACCGTCTGGCCTGCTTCGGCAGTAGAGGTGCCGCTCAGGGTCAGATCCTGCGCCGCCTCTGCCGCGTTCAGCATATTGTCATGGCTGATGGTGTTGATGGTCACCGTCGGCGCGGTGGTATCGACGCTGAATTCCTGCGCCGAAGACGCCGCGTTGCCGTTTACGTTGGCGACGCTGACCTGCACGCTGGCGTCGCCGTCTTTCAGGCCGCGCAAATCAGCTGACGGTACGGTCCAGGTCCAGTCGCCGTTGGTATCCACCGTCGTGGTATAGGTTTTACCCGCGAAGGTGATTGTCACGGTCTGACCCGCTTCAACGTTGGACGTGGTGCCGGAAAGCACCAGGTCCTGGCCTTTTTCCGCCGCGTTGAGCACGTTATCGTCGGTCACGCTGCTGATGGTGATGGCGACAGGCGCGAGATCGACGTCCACGACGGTCCCGATAGCCACCGGGTTGCCGGAGGCATCCTGCGCGCTTGCCTTGATATCCAGCGAACCGTCCGCCCACTGGGACACATCGGCCGCCGGTACCGCCGCCTGCCAGGTGCCATCCGCCAGTACCGTTGCCGAATAGGCTTTGCCGTTGATGGTCACGGTCACGGTGCTGCCCGCCGCCAGATCGGTGCTGGTGCCGGACACAATCAGGTTCTGAGCGTGTTCGATCGCGTTGATGACGTCGTCACCTGCGACGGTATCAATACGCAGGCCCGGGAGCTGGGCGTCGATACTAAAGTCGAGAGAAGACGAGCCGGTATTACCGTGCGCGTTGGTCACGCTGGCGGAGACCGTGAGGTCGCCGTTGCCGAGCGCGGTAAGCTGGCTCTCGCTTAACGGCAGGCTCCAGGTGAGATCGTCCTGCACGGTAGCGGTGTACGTCTGGCCGCCAAGAATAATAGTGACAGTGTCACCTGAGGCCGCGTTCGTCACCTTACCGGTCAGGGTTTGTCCTGCCGCCACTTCCGCGGCGTTAACGATATTGTCGCCCGCCAGCGTGTCGATCGTCACCACCGGCAGCGAGCTGTCCACCAGCACATCGTGTGAGGTTGAGGCGCTGTTGCCGACGTTATCCGTGACGTTCGCCGTCACGGTGTAATGGGCTTCTCCCAGCGCGCTAACGGCCGAGACCGGTACGGTCACGCTCCAGTTACCGCTGGCGTCAGTAGTGGCGGTGTAATTGATGCCATTCAGGTTAACGGTGACGCGTGTTCCTTCCGGCTGATTGCTGGTGCCGGAGAGCAGCAGATCTTCACCCTTTTCGGTCGCGTTAATCACATCGTCCGCCGCCAGCGTGCTGATGGCGATGACAGGCGTCACGGTATTCACTACCACATCCAGCGAACTGCTTCCGGTGTTGCCGGATCGGTCGGTCACGGAGACGTCGATGGTCCAGGTGCCGTCCGCCAGACCCTGCACGACGGACGCGGGCAGGCCGAGGCTCCAGTTCCCCGCCGCATCCACCACGGTGGTGTAATCGACGCTGTTAATGGTAATGGTCACAAGGTCGCCCGCTGCCGCACCGGTGACGGAGCCGCTCAGGATCTGCGCCTGTGAATGGGCGAGCTGGTTAACGGTATTGGTGTCGGTGACAAAGTCATTAATGGTCACCTGCGGTACGGTGGCATCCACCAGTCCCACGCGGTCCGCGCTGCTGCTGTTGCCCGCCACGTCGCTCACGGTTGCCGTCACGGTCACGATGCCATCCGTCAGGGCACCCACGTCTGCCGCCGGCACGCTCAGCTGCCACGTACCGTCCGCCTGAACCGTGGTCTGATACGTTTTGCCGTTCAGCGTCACGGTGACCGTCTGGCCCGCTTCCGCAGTGCTGGTACCGCTTAAGGCTAAATCCTGCTGCGCTTCAGCCGCATTGATGATGTTGTCGTCGGTCAGGTTATCGAGCGTAATGGCCGGTGGCTGCGTATCCACCGTGACCACGCGCGACGCGTCCGCGCTGTTGCCGCTGATGTTAGTGACGCTGACGCTCACCTGCGCGCGCCCGTCGATCAGGGTTTCCATGGCGCTGGCGGGTACGCTCAGGCTCCAGGAACCGTCCTGCTGCACCTGCGCGGTAAAGGTCTGGTCGGCGAATTTCACCACCACGGTCTGCCCCGCTTCCACGCCCTGCGTCTGGCCGGAAAGGGTTAAGTCCGCGCCTTTTTCCGCCGCATTCAGCAGGTCGTCGCCGGAGACGGTATCAATGGTGACCGCCACGGCGTTCAGATCGAGTTCAATCGGGTGTTCAGCCGCAACGGTATTGCCCCAGGCATCTACCGCGCTGACGCTAACCGTCATGCCGCCCGCCGTCCAGGCCTGCAGGTCCGCCGCCGGAACGCCGATCTGCCAGTTGCCGCTGGCGTTGACCGCGGTGACGTACTCAACGTTGTTAATGGTGACGACAATCTGCGTCCCCGCGGCCAGATGGGTACTGGAGCCGGTGACGCTCAGATCCTGCTGCTGTTCAATGGCGTTGATCACGTCATCGCCGGAAATGGTGTTCACGCGCAGGCCCGGCAGCTCCGCGTTGATATTGATATCACGCTCGCCGGTGCCGGTATTGCCGTGCGCGTTGGTGACGGAGGCGCTGAATGTCAAATCGCCGTCGCCGAACGCCTGAAGATCCGCTGACGGGATTTTCAGGCTCCAGGTCAGATCGCTGCCCACCGTCGCGGTGTAGCTCTTGCCGCCTACGGTGACAGAGACGGTATCGCCCGCCGCCGCGCCGCTAACGCGTCCGCTGAGGGTTTGATCGACGCCCGCTTCGGCGTTATTGACCAGGTTGTCGCCCGCAAACGTATTGATAATGACCTGCGGCAGCACGGTGTCCACCAGCAGATTCGCCTCGGCAGAGCCGCTGTTACCCACGCTATCGGTACCGCTGACGCTGACGGTATAAAGGGTGTTCGCCAGATTCAGCACGTCAGAAACCGGCACCTGAACCGTCCAGATACCGTTTTCAACCGTGGCCTGATAGTTAACGTTGTTTAACGTGACGGTGATGGCGCTGCCGTTCGGCAGGTTGCTGGTGCCGCTCAGGCTCAGGGGCTGCATGGCCTCCTGCGCGTTCAGGACGTTATCCTGGCTGATGGCGTCAATCGTGAATTCCGGCGGGTTGCCGCTCAGCGTCACGCCGTGCGTCGCGCTGCCGGTGTTGCCCGCGGCATCAGTGACGGAGACAGAAATCGTGTGGCTGCCCTCACCGAGCGCGCCAATGACGGAGGCAGGCACGCCGACGCTCCAGCTGCCGTCGGCAAGCACCACACCGGTGAAGGTCTGTCCGCCAACGGTCACGGTCACCACGTCGCCTGCCGCCGCGCCGCTCGCCTTCCCGGAAACGATCTGCGCCTGGCCCTGCTCGCTGGTGTTCAGAATGTCGTCACCCGCGACGGTGTTGATCGTCACAACGGGAGCGGCGGTATCAACCGTAAAATCGGCGGTGGTAGAAGAACCGTTACCCGCTTTGTCGCTGACGTTGACCGTGAGGGTGTGCCCGCCGTTAGCCATCGCCTGTACTTCACCGGCAGGAAGCGTGACGGACCAGGTGCCGTCGCTGCCCACGGTCGCCGTGTGATTTTTACCGTTCAGCGTGACCGTCACAATCTGGCCCACTTCCGCATCGGTTTTACCGCTGATCGTCAGCGGCTGATTATGTTCAGCGGCGTTAATGATATTGTCCTGCGCGATTGCATTCACGGAGAGCGCAGGCGCAACGGTATCGACGCCAATCGTCTGACTGCCGCTGACGGTGTTACCCGCCGCGTCTTTGCCGCTCACATTGACCGTCCAGGTGCCGTCGCCCAGCGCCTGCGCGTCTGCGGCAGGCACCTTCACGCTCCACGCGCCGTTTGCTCCCACTTCTGCGGTATAGGTTTTTCCGTTCAGCGTGACGGTCAGCGACGTTCCCTGCGCCAGGTTTTTGCTGGCCCCGGAAAGCGTGAAGCCCGCGGACTGTTCGCTGGCGTTGATCACGTTATCGCCCGCCGTGGTGGCGAGCGTCACGGCGGCCTCGCCCGTTGAGACGGTTACGGTGATGCTGCCCGCAGAGGTGGTTTTGCTGCCGTCGATCTGTACGACCGACCAGGTGTGCTCCCCGTCGGTCTGTGTCGGGAGTTTTACCGTCCAGGTGCCGTCCTTCGCGACCATGGTGCTGGCGATGGTGCTGCCGCCGCTGTCTTTAATCTGAATGGTCGCGCCCGGCTGCCCGGTACCGCTGAAGGTTGGGGTGTTGTCGTCCGTGATCTCTTTTGCACTCAGCACGCCCTGCTTGTCACCCGCGTTATCCGTCAGCAAAAAGGTCGGCGTGGCGCTCTCAACCTCTTTGGTATTATCAATAACTTTCGTTTTTGTTTCGCCGTCACCGCCGTGAGCCAGCAGCGCCCCAATGGCACCGCCGCCTAACGCCGCGCCCGCAATCCAGCCCCACGGCGCATCGCTTAATACGCTTTCCTGCTCCAGGAAAGGCTCAATGCTGCTAATGGGTGCGGCCTGCGCGGTTAATTCCGTCGCGGCCATGCCTGACGCTTCCCCGGTATCGGCAAAAGAAATATGAGTCAGTTCCTGATTATCGTTGAACACCAGCTCTGACTGATTATGCGTTTCTGGATCTTCGACAAAATAGTTATTGCAGCGGATCACGCTGCCATCTTTCATATAAATCAGGAGATCTTTCCCCTGGCGGACATAACGCACCACGTCCTGAGCAGAACCCTGGATTTCTATCACGCTCGGCGATGAAATGGATACCGACAGATTTCCTTCGCCGGTTAATTTCGTTTTCTCCGCCGTTTTGCGAATGATGACATCAACAACTTTTACGTTACTCATATTCTTCTCCTTGCAGGTGTACGGATTCCTGTGGATATGTCCACCAGACGGATATAGCTATCCCTGGGAAAAAACACCCATTATTGTCAGACTTATTTCGCGCAGAAAGACGCGTCTTTTTTTAACTCAAATCGGGTAATTTTGCGGCAGCGTTTTTCTCTATTCCGATAAGCGGCATCAAATTATCCACCGCAGAAGCGTAGTTAATCGCCGAACTCCAGCCGTCATATTCAGCCATTATTTTTGCGGAGGTGGCGGCCCAGACATCCTGTTCAACGCTGAGCAAATCGTTAATGCTCCGCTTGCTCAGGGTATATTCATTTTTATAGACATCGCGGGCGCGCAGGGCATTTTCCAGCTGCTGTTTTCCGGCCTCCATTCTTCCCCGGGCGCCGGTCCAGTCAGCCTGCGCGACGGAGGCTTTTTGCAGGACATCAAAGCGCGCCTGGTCGACCTGAGAGGAGGCCATAGCACGCGCCCCTTCAGCCTGACGCACGCGTGCGGAAACCGCGCCGCCCTGATAAAGCGGTGCGTCTATATTGAGCTGGATTTGGTCGTCCCAGTAAGAACGGTTGTCCGACTCATAGCGCGTACGTCCTCCCTTAAGGCTCAGGGTTGGCCAGTGCTGCGATTTTGCTGTTTCAACGCCATACTGGGCCGAGCGCTCCATGTTCTGCGCGGCCAACACCGTCGGTATCAACGAATAATCAATGCGGTTGAGGGAATCCGGCTCAACGGCAAGGTTCGCAGGAACAGGCGAATAGGTCTCAGCCTGCAGACCTGTGAGCACCGCGAGCCTTGCGCGGGCGCTGTTTAAGGCGGCGTTATACTGCGCCACGGTCGCCTGCATACCGGCAATACGCGTGCGGGTCTGGAGTTCATCAGAGGTGGAACTTACGCCTGCATCCGCGCGCAGTTTCGCCAACTGCTCAACGTTTTTGAGCGCCTGGACGTTGTCTTTGGCAGCCTGTAAGAGATCGGAATAGCGTTTAACCTCCACGTAGCCGAGCGCCGTCTTTTCCGCCACGTCAGAGAGCGTGCTCATCAGCTGGTAGCGGTAGCTATCGCGCTGGGCTGAGGACTGGCTGATGCTGTTATTCGTCTTACCAAAATCGTACAACAGCTGCGTCAGGCTAACCCCCCAGGCCGCAGAATTCTTCAGCGATCCGCTTGAGTCGGTGGTCTGGCTATGCCCCGTACTGCCGTTCAGCGATATTTGCGGCATCCAGCCGCTGCGTACCTCATCTATTTGTGCCTGACCAATACCTAATTGTGCGGCCTGCTGGCTAATAGACGGATCGCGATCGATAGCAAATAAAATGCTTTCTTTTAAGGTTATCGCCGCCACCGGGGCCATCTGCATGTGGTCACTATTGGCGTACGCCATATTCATTGCGAGCGTAATTAATACGATTGTCGGTGTAAATTTGAGTGAAACGTTCTTTGGCAATACCGTCATTTTTATCTCCCTGACTCTGAGTGATACTTAAGCAATTACCCAAAAGGAGGTATAGATAATTAGACAAATATCTTCTTTAACTTCCCCACTGAATTTCAGGCAAAACTCCCCCGCATCCATTTCCATTGGAGATGAGATTGTTTCTTCTTATTTCGCATAAGAATTTACTTATTTATTTACTGGTCTGGAGCATAACAAAATGCGTTATAGGCAACTACACCCTCAATGTTAATGTGGTGTTACAAATAAGAAAAAACATGCAGGTTCTGGACAAAACGCGAAAAGTGGCCTTTCAAATGAAACATAAAAACCCACTGTTATTTAAAGAAAATTCCTAATTTCATTTGTGTACATTTTTGCGTTAATTTCCTTATGACTCAGACACAAAGATTTTCAAAGAAGTGTCAATTTAGGTAATCAGTCGAGCCATCTCAATATTAAAAACCACAAAAATAATCATCACAAAACTAAAATACCACTTAACTTCATTAAATTAGAATTTAATGCCAATTAATGGTTGCGCATTGGTTACATCATCCAAACTGATAAATAAAACATAACGATAACATCGTAGTCACCATTCCATACGGCTTCATTATATTCGCTTAATAAAATCTCAATAGTTACGCATATAAACTATCAGGTTTTCTTCCTGTTTTCGGCTAAACGTACTCTTCCCTCCGCTCAAAATTGCTGTATTATGCGATTTATTGCGACATTTTGCAGGATTAGTCCGCCATGCATAAAACCGCCCGACAGAAATACGTGCTCGAGCTCATCATTGAGCAAGGCCAGGCCAGCATTACCGAGCTTGCTGAGAAACTGCAGGTTTCCGCAGATACCATCCGTCGCGACCTGACCGACCTGGAAAAACAGGGTCTGGCACAAAAGAACCACGGCGGTGCGATTGCGCTCGATCTCTCCGGCATGAATCGCCAGGGCAGAAATACCTTACTGCCTGAAACAAAACAACGGCTCGGTAAAGCGGTGGCGCAGCGCGTGCCGACCGGTTCCACGCTGTTTCTCGATGCCGGAAGCACGGTGATGGCCGTCGCCACTTTCCTTCAGGGCCCCCTGAAAGTGATCACCACCTCTCTGGACATCGCCCAACATTTCAGTGACCGGGACGATATCGAGCTGATCCTGCTCGGCGGACAGTGGGACCAGAAGCAGCGCCTGTTCGCCGGAAGCGCCACCCTGTCCCTGCTGTCCCGCTATCGCGCGGATATCGCCATTCTCGGGGCGTGTGCCATCCACGCGCAGCTTGGCTTAAGCGCGAGCAAAGAAGCGGATGCGGACGTTAAGCGGGCGATGCTCGCGGCAAGCCATGAGCACTGGATCGTCGCGGACCATATGAAATTAAACCACTGTGAACCCTGGCTGGTCGCCGGGGTAAGCGAAATTCATCAACTGTTTTTAGACAGGCCCTGGGCTGAGCTTGGGGATACCGGCGCATTGCAGGTCACGGTTTGCGCGGAATAACGTGGAGAAGGTCATGAATAAAGCTAAGACAATTAACATTGCGCTGATCGGGTATGGATTTGTGGGTAAGACGTTCCATGCCCCGCTGATCCAGTCCATCGAAGGGTTAACGCTGGCGGTCGTCTCTTCCCATGATGAAGAGAAAGTTAAACGCGATCTGCCGGACGTACTGGTGGTCGCTACCCCGGAAGAAGCCATTCAACACCCGGATGTCGATCTGGTGGTGATTGCCTCCCCAAATGCCACCCACGCGCCGCTGGCAGCGCTTGCCCTCAACGCTGGCAAGCACGTGGTGGTGGATAAGCCATTCACTCTCGACATGCAGGAAGCCCGCGAGCTCATTGCCCTGGCGGATGAGAAACAGCGTCTGCTCTCCGTCTTCCACAACCGCCGCTGGGACAGCGATTTCCTCGGCATTAAGCAGGTGATTGAGGAAGGCCGCCTCGGCAAGGTGAAACTGTTTGAGTCACACATTGACCGCTTCCGCCCGGAAGTGCGCGTGCGCTGGAGAGAGCAAAACGTTCCGGGCAGCGGCCTGTGGTTTGACCTTGGACCGCATCTGATCGACCAGACGCTGCAGCTTTTCGGGCTGCCACAGTCGGTTCAGGGCAATATCGCCACCCTGCGCGACGGTGCTGAAATTAACGACTGGGCGCACGTGGTCCTGAATTACCCTGAACATAAGGTGATTCTGCACGCCAGCATGCTGGTGGCGGGCGGTACGTCACGCTTTACCGTTCACGGCGATAAAGCCAGCGTGGTGAAGGCACGGATCGATCAGCAGGAAGCCCAGCTGCTGGCGGGTGTTATTCCGGGCAGCGAAAGCTGGGGCGAAGATAGCGACGATATGGTGCTGTTTGATGCCGCCGGAGACGCGACGCGCCTGAAAACGCCGAAAGGCGATCAGCGTCAGTATTACATTAACGTGCGTGATGCGCTGACGGGCACAATCGGGAACCCGGTTCATCCGGTTGAAGCGCTGGCGGTGATGGCGGTGCTGGAAGCGGCGGTGACGTCATCGGAGACGGGGTCAACGCAGCCGCTGGCGTTAACTGCTGAAGAAGCTGCTCTGCTGCGTTAAAAAACAAGCCGGGTGGCGCGCTGCGCTTACCCGGCCTACGATACAGCGCTGTTTGTAGGCCCGTGCACGCGTAGCGCCGCCGGGCAATAAGCTGGCTACTGGCGTTTTTTAGGCATCATGCGCAGCAGCGTATTATCTTTCCAGAAATAGTGATGCATCAGCGCCGCCGCCGCGTGCAGGCCAATCACGAAATACCCCAGGTTGGCCAGGGTGACGTGCCACTCTTTCAGCACATCCACCAGGTCAAAATTCCCTTCCGCCGCATGCGGCATCGTCATGCCAAAGGCGAACCAGTCATTCCCGCGGTTATACATCATCACGATACCGATCAGCGGCAACGCAATGAACAGCAGGTAAACGATCAGATGCCCCAGATGCGACATGCCGGTGATCATCGGTTTCGGCTTAGGCTGAATGGGCGGCGCCGGGTATTTAAGACGAATAAGCAGGCGCGCCACCATCAGCACGAGAATGGCGATCCCGCAGGAGACGTGAATCATGTTAATCAGTGGGCGATCGGTACGCGGAAAAAAGCCCCTGAATTCCATGGCGCAGTAAGCCACGATAACTAACAGAAACACCAGCCAGTGAATACCGATTTGCAGGCCTGTATATTTAGTGCGCATGTGATTTCCTGATGAATGACAAATACAGCGCCAACATAATCCGCTTTCCTTAAAAATTCATTAAGTTTTCTGTATGGATTTTCAAATACTTCCCCGCGCATGAAGCATCTTCAATTGCCGCCCTGCCCGTCATGGTCTAAGCCTGGATGAGTTCAAACTGTCGCATCGACACGTTTACAGGAGAACACCATGAGTAAAATTGGCATTAACGGATTTGGACGCATCGGACGCCTTGTACTTCGTCGCCTTCTTGAAACCCAGGACAGCAACACCGTCGTCGCCATCAACGACCTCACTTCGCCCAAAGTGCTGGCCTATCTGCTCAGACATGACTCAAACTACGGTGGCTTCCCGTGGAGCGTGGATTTCACCGAAGACGCGCTGATTGTGGATGGCAAAACGATCGCGGTTTACGCCGAAAAAGAGGCCAAACATATTCCGTGGAAAACCGCGGGCGTGGATATCGTCGTGGAATGCACCGGTTTTTATACCTCTGAAGAGAAATCCAGAGCGCATCTGGACGCGGGTGCCAAAAAAGTGCTGATCTCCGCGCCTGCGGGTGAGATGAAAACCATTGTGTTTAATGTGAACGACGACACCATTGACGCCGGTGACACCATCATCTCCGTCGCCTCCTGCACCACCAACTGCCTCGCCCCGCTGGCAAAAGCCCTGCACGATGCCTTTGAAATAAAAGTCGGTACCATGACCACCATTCACGCCTATACCGGTACGCAGGCGCTGGTGGATGGCCCACGCGGGAAAGATCTTCGTGCCTCGCGCGCGGCGGCAGAGAACATCATTCCCCACACCACGGGCGCCGCAAAAGCCATTGGCCTGGTGATCCCGGCGCTGAGCGGCAAGCTGAAAGGCCATGCGCAGCGCGTGCCGGTGAAAACGGGTTCGGTGACCGAGCTGGTGGCGATTCTGGGAAAAAAAGTGACCGTTGAGGAGATCAATGCCGCGTTGAAAAAGGCGACCCAGGGCAATAAATCCTTCGGCTATACCGACGAAGAGATTGTCTCTTCAGACGTAATCGGCTCGCATTATGGTTCGGTGTTTGACGCCACGCAGACGGAGGTCAGCGAGGCTGGCGATCTGCAGCTGGTGAAAGCCGTGGCCTGGTACGACAACGAGTATGGCTTCGTGACGCAGCTGGTGCGTACGCTGGATAAATACGCCTCGCTGTAGCCTAAAATCCCCTCTCACCGGAGAGGGGATGTTCAGATTAAGACTGCAGGTAGACCACCTGCGTTTGCAGATATTCATTCAGACCATGCTTACCGTCGGCCCCACCAATCCCTGACTTGCGCCAGCCCGCGTGGAAGCCCTGCATCGCTTCAAAGTTCTCGCGGTTGATATAGGTTTCGCCAAATTTGAGCCCCTTGATGGCCTTCATGGCAACATTCAAATCCTGCGTATAAATAGAAGAGGTCAACCCGTAGTCGCTGTCGTTAGCCATCTTCAGCGCCTCTTCCAGCGTGTCAAACGCCACAACCGGCAGCACCGGGCCAAAGGTCTCTTCATGCATGATGGCCATCTCCTGACGCACATCCAGCAGCAGCGTTGGCGGATAATAGTACCCTTTCCCCTCAACGGCGCTGCCGCCGAGCGCGACTCGCGCCCCTTCCTGTACCGCCCGCGCCACCTTCTGCTCCACGCGCTCAAGCGCGGCGGCGTTAATCAACGGCCCCATCGCAATATCAGTGCGCTCTGCGGGATTACCAAACTGCACGGCCTTCATCGCCTCGCCCAGACGGTTGACGAAACGGTCGTAAATGCCTTTTTGCACGTAGACGCGTTCCGCGCAGTTGCAGACCTGCCCGGTGTTGATCACGCGGGAATCCACTATCGCTTTCACCGCCAGTTCCAAATCCGCATCGTCCATCACGATAGCGGGCGCTTTGCCGCCCAGCTCCAGCGCCACTTTGGTGATGTTTTTCGCCGCGGCGGCCATGATCTTTTCACCCGCCCCCACGCTGCCGGTCATGCTGACCATCGCCACCTTCGGATTGCCCGCCAGCTCCTGGCCCACGGTTTCACCGCGTCCCAGCACCAGGTTGAAGACCCCTTTAGGCAGGCCGATCGCATCGACAATTTTGGCGAACGCGATGGCGTTATTCGGCGTGAACTCGCTGGGTTTGATCACGATGGTATTGCCGGTAATCAGTGCCGGAGCGAGCTTGCGGGCAATCAGGAAGAACGGAAAGTTCCACGGCAGGATCCCGGTGGTCACGCCCAGGGCGCGTTTAAAGACCAGGATATTCTCGCCAGGACGGTCGCTCTGGACGATTTCGCCTTCGTAGCGGCGCGCCCATTCGGCCATATAGTCGATGTAGTCTGCGGTAAAGTTCACTTCAACTTCTGCCAGCTGCTGGATTTTGCCGCCCTCGGCGACAATCAGCGCGCTGATTTCACTGACGCGCTCGCGGATACCCGCAGAGATTTTACGCAGCCAGCCGGCGCGTTCGATGGCGGGTAAAGCTTCCCAGTCAGGCTGGGCACGCTCAGCGGCGTCGATGGCTTTGCGCGCATCTTCAGCACGACCATCGGGAATACGGGAAATGACCTCTTCTGTGGCCGGGTTGATCACATCAATCCAGGCATCACCCTGCCAGGCAACAAACTGTCCATCAATATACATAGGATGTTGTACGAGTACCGTCATGACCTGCTCCTGTAATTACACTGTTTTTGACAAGTAAATGCATTGTTAAAAACTATAATTCCAGGGACGATTTCCTATCCTATGAGGCTGTTTTTGTGAGATATCTCAAAAAAGAAACGGGTCAGCCAATTTATACAATCACAAATCAGCAACATTAAATGCCCGTTTGCGTAAAACCTGGCGCAAACGGGCAGAGGGCTAGAGCAGAGAACGGCTAACCAGCGCGTCGGTGAGGATGGCGTCATTACGCAGAAGGGTCCACGCGTTCTCCACCTCGTCAGGAATGTCCACATGCGCAATGAAGTCACGCCCCGCCGGGCCGTAGCCGTTAATGTCGTCCCGCAGGCGCGGCAGTTCCCCGAGCACCAGCGACAGATAGCGCTCCACCGGCCAGAGCCCTTCGCTAGCACCGCTAAACGCCAGGCCGTCTTCACTGTTTTGCAGCACCGGCGTCACGCCGGGATGGCTAATCCACTCCGGCGAAACGGCCTCGTCCCGGCAAACGCGAGCAAAGGTCGCCATCGTGCGGCGCTGCATAGTCGGGTCCTGTACCACGAGGACGCGCCCGGCGTTCAGACCCTTTTGCTTCATCATATGCCAGCTAAACCGGGCGTTCTCGCCGCAGTTCGTTGACTGATCGTCTATCAGGATTTTGTCTGCCGGAATATTCCAGAACTCACGTGCGATATCGGCGAGGATTGCCGCCTCGGCCCGTCCGGTGGTGGGAAGGGTGTTGTAACGCGGATGTTTCGCCACCGCGGCATACAGGAAGGTGGTTGAGTGCCCGATACCGCCGCTGATCAGCAGGGGGATGGCCTGTTCGGCCGCTATTTTACAGGCGGCATCGATTGTAGGGATGACCGCATTCCCTGCCAGGATCACGGCATCAACAGGCTGACTGCGGCGATCGTCCTGCGCAAGCCACGAGCCGACGGTGTTGACGGCATTAAGCGTCGAGCCGGGTAGAGAAGGAAAAAGTGCCAGTGTCATCGTTACCTCCTTACAGCGTTTACGTTCAGAGTACTGCACGCGTCACGGCTGAACAGGGGATCACTCCTAAAGCCAAAACGCCTGTCACTCTGCATTTTCTGGTATTTTTTTGAAATAACCAGAAACATCCAAAAACAATTGGGTTGCACCTGCATGTTATGCTTTTGATTATCCGGCATACAAAACATCATGCCAGTCAAACCGCATGTCAAAGCACCAGTCGCTGCTAATTTCACCGTGATCTGACCAGTATAGCCCGCCCCCTGCTTGCCAAACGCCCTATCCAACCCTAAGTTGCTTAACAATTTCACAACCTTTTTATTACTGCGGGTTGCACCTGAAGCGCGCCAGGTGACACCGCATTCATCCTCTCTGTGGCGGAGCTTCAGATCATGACACAACATGAAAGTACGACAGCGGTTTTACGCAAAAACAAGAAGGTGTTAATTGCCAGCCTCACCGGCAGCTCCATTGAATGGTTTGACTATTTTCTCTATGGCACCGCCGCCGCGCTGGTGTTTAACAAGATTTTCTTTCCGATGGTCGACCCGGTAATCGGGCTGATCCTCTCTTATCTCTCGTTCTCGCTGACCTTTTTTATCCGCCCCATTGGCGGTGTTCTCTTCGCCCACATCGGGGATCGTATCGGGCGCAAAAAAACGCTGGTGCTGACGCTGTCATTAATGGGAGGTGCAACCGTCACGATCGGCCTGCTCCCCACCTACGACATGATTGGCATGTGGGCACCCGCCCTGCTGATCCTGATGCGCATCATTCAGGGCATGGGCATTGGCGGTGAATGGGGCGGCGCGCTGCTGCTGGCGTATGAATACGCACCTGAAAAACGCAAAGGCTTTTTCGGCAGCATTCCACAGGCGGGCGTGACCATCGGTATGCTGATGGCGACGTTCATCGTCTCACTGATGACGCTGTTCAGTGAGGACGATTTCCTCTCCTGGGGATGGCGCATCCCGTTCCTGCTCAGCTCAATTCTGGTCTTGATCGGGCTGTGGATCCGTAAGGACATCGACGAGACGCCTGATTTCCAGAAGGTAAAACAATCGGGCCAGGTGGCGAAAGCGCCTCTGCGCGATACCCTGAAACACCACTGGCGTGAAGTGTTGATTGCCGCCGGTCTGAAAGTGGTAGAAACCGCGCCGTTCTACATCTTCTCGACGTTTGTGGTGAGCTATGCCACCACCACGCTGACGTACCAAAAATCTCAGGCGCTGGAAGCCGTGACCCTGGGCGCGCTGGTTGCCACCATTATGATCCCGTTGATGGGGCTACTCTCCGATAAAATAGGTCGTCAGCGCATGTATGCGGTCAGCGTCTTCGTGCTCGGCTTGTTTATCGTCCCGTGGTTTATGCTGCTCAATACCGGCACGACCTGGGGCATTGTCCTCGCCACCGTCATCGCGTTTGGCGTGCTCTGGGCGCCGGTAACGGCGGTACTCGGCACACTGTGCTCTGAAATTTTCAGTGCCAACGTGCGCTACACCGGCATCACCCTCGGGTATCAGTTAGGTGCCGCGCTGGCAGGCGGTACCGCCCCGCTGATCGCCACCGGTCTGCTGGCGAAATACGACGGCGACTGGGTGCCGGTAGCCTGGTATCTGGCGGTGACGGTCGTTATCTCGCTGATCGCCATTTTCTGCGCCAGCCGGATCAAACCAACACCCGTCGTCCAGGCACAACCTGACCACATCTGACCTTTCAGCGGCCCTCCCGGGCCGCTCTTTTTGTTCAAGCGTCCCCTCAACATTTGATTAACATGCGATAATCATATTCACTTGAATTATGATTTGCGTCAGACGTAGAATCATTAGCCCTCTAATCATTACATTTTTTCTAAGGTAAACAACGTTATGCGCCTGCCCGAACGCGATCCTTATGCTCCTCGCGAGTGGCAGCCACATGAGAAGCCCGCCCTGCTGGGTTCCCCCTCCACCCCGGAACACCCTACGCCAAAGCGGATCGCTTACGGCGTTGTCGGCCTGCTGGTCTGTCTGACCGGGGCGCTGGGTAACGCAGTCGTCACCGCCAATCTGCAAAACCTTCAGGGCACCTTCGGCGCCTGGTCAACCGAAATCGCCTGGCTGCCCGCCGTGTATGTGATGACCAACGTTTCCATCAACCTGCTGCTGGTGAAATTCCGTCAGCAGTACGGTCTGCGCGCCTTTACGGAAGGTTTTCTGGTGCTGTATGTGCTGGTCACCTTTTTCCACCTTTTCGTGAACGATCTCAGCTCCGCGCTGATGGTGCGCGCCGCCCACGGCATGGTCGCTGCCGCGCTGAGCTCACTGGGTATTTACTACCAGATCCAGGCGTGGCCCGCGAAGCATCGCCTGAAAGCGCTGACGATTGGCATCACCGGCTCGTCACTGGCAATCCCGCTGGCGCGCCTGTTTTCTACGGAACTGTTGCAGCTTGACGAGTGGCGCGGGCTTTACTTCTTCGAACTGGGTCTGGCCCTGATCTCGCTTGCCTGCGTGATGGCGCTGAAGCTGCCGCCGGGTGACAGGCGAAAAGTGTTCGAGAAGAAAGATTTCATCACCTTCTTTTTGCTGGCGCCCGGCGTGGCGCTGCTGTGCGCAGTTCTGTCCCTGGGCCGTCTGGACTGGTGGTTCGAAGCCCCTTGGATCGGCTGGTCGCTGGCGCTCTCGCTGGTGCTGATTGTCTCCGCCATTGTGTTCGAACATAACCGCAGCAACCCGCTACTGAACACCCGCTGGCTTTCGAGCGGCAGCATCGTCCGTTTAGGGCTGATCATGCTGCTGATCCGCATCGTACTGGCCGAGCAAAACACCGGGGTCATCGGCTGGCTGCAGTACGTGGGGTTACAGAACGAGCAGATGACCCACCTGGCGTGGTCCATTTTCGCCGGGATTGTCTGCGGGATCGTCACCAGCTGTCTTACCATCAAGCCGACAAAACTGGCGTGGCCAATCATCACCTCGCTGGCGCTGATGATTATCGCCTCGCTGCTGGACAGCCAGTCCAACAGTCTGACCCGGCCGGATCAGCTGATGTTAAGCCAGTTCCTGCTCGGCTTCGGCAGCGCCTTCTTCCTGGCGCCCGCGATGCTGGCAGCCATCGGTGGGGTCATCGCCGACCCGCGCAATCTGGTCAGCTTCTCGGTGATGTTTGGCATGAGCCAGAACATTGGTGGCCTGCTGGGTTCCGCTATTCTCGGCACCTTTCAGACCTGGCGCGAGAAGTACCACTCCAGCCTGCTGGCCGACCAGCTCACCACGCTGAACCCGCTGGTGAATGAACGCATTCAGGCTTACACCCAGATGTACCAGAGCCTGATCGGCGACAGCGCGCTTTTGGGGACGCAGGCGATAACGCAGCTGCAAACCGTCACCACCCTGGAAGCAAACATTCTGGCTTACAACGATACTTACCTGCTGACGGCGAGCATTGCCGCCGCCACGCTGGTCTGGATTTTATGGCGCCTGTTGCGCCTGCGCATCACTGCCCGTATGGCGCTGAAGAACGCCACCGGCAACAAATAATTGAACTATTTCTGGAGAGTTTATGAGTCAGCAGGATGCCGCCAAAGAGCAGGCCAACACCCGCAAAAATGTGCGCATTGTTTCCGTATTCACCGCCGCCGCCATCGGTATTGTCGGCGTGCTGGTGATCCTGTACGCGTGGCAGCTGCCGCCGTTCACCCGCCACGCGCAGTTTACCGACAACGCCTACGTGCGCGGCCAGACGACGTTTATCAGCCCGCAGGTGAATGGCTATATCACCGAGGTGAACGTTCAGGACTTTGTGCAGGTTAAAAAAGGCGAGGTGCTGTTTCAGATCGACGATCGTATCTATCGACAGCGCGTCCACCAGGCCGAGGCACAGCTGGCGATGAAAATTGCCGCGCTCAATAACAACCTGCAGCAGCGTAAAAGCGCCGAAGCGACGATCGCCAAAAACGACGCGGCGCTGAAAAATGCCCGCGCCCAGAGCCTGAAAACGCAGGCAGATTTAAAGCGCGTGAAGGATCTGACGGCAGACGGTTCCCTTTCCATTCGCGAGCGCGACGCGGCGCTCGCCAGCGCGGCTCAGGGTAGCGCGGATATTGATCAGGCCAAAGCGACGCTTGAGATGTCGCGTCAGGATCTGCAGACGGTCATCGTCAACCGTGGTGCGCTGGAGGCGGATGTTGAAAACGCGAAAGCAGCGCTGGAGCTGGCGCAGATTGACCTGCAAAACACTCGCATTATCGCCCCGCGCGACGGTCAGCTCGGCCAGATTGCCGTACGTCTGGGCGCTTATGTCACCGCCGGGACGCACCTCACCACGCTGGTTCCGCCGCAGCACTGGGTGATCGCTAATATCAAAGAGACGCAGCTGGCGGAGCTACGCGTCGGACAGCCGGTAAAATTCACCGTCGATGCCCTGAACGACAAAGCGTATCAGGGCCGCGTGGAGAGTATCTCACCGGCGACGGGCGTGGAGTTCAGCGCCATCACGCCGGATAACGCCACGGGTAACTTTGTTAAAATCGCGCAGCGTATTCCGGTGCGCATTGAAGTGCTCGGGAAACCGGAAGAGTACAAGCTGCTGCGCCCCGGCATGTCGGTGCAGGTGACGATTGATACGCGGGAGGCGAAGCAATGACCCTTCGCCCACTAGCCAGCCTGGTCGTGGCGGTGATGCTGGCCGGATGCCAGTCGGTTGACGTTGAACCTGCAACATCGTCACTACAGATCCCCGCCCAGTGGCGCGCCGCATCGGGGCCGAACAGCCCGGCGGAACAACTCTGGTGGCGAAATTTCCACGACAATAACCTGAACCGCTACGTGGACCAGGCGCTGAAAAACAACAGCGACGTCCTGATTGCCCGTGAGCGGATTAATGAGTATCAAGCGCGAGTTTATGCTGCGGACGGCAGCCTGTTCCCGTCCCTTGATGCGGGCGTAACGGGCACGCGCGCCCGCTCGCAGTCTGCCGCGACCGGGCTGCCGGTCTACGGGACGTTGTACAAAGGGAGTCTGACCGCCAGCTACGACGTTGATATCTGGGGCGTCAATCGCAGCACCGCCAATGCCGCCGAGGCGTCGCTGGAGGCGCAAAAAGCCGCTGCCGTCGCCGCGGATTTAACCGTTGCGTCGTCGGTAGCTGCCGGATATGTCACCCTTCTCTCGCTGGATGAACAGCTGCGCGTCACCGAGTCCACCCTGAAATCGCGCGAAGAGGCGTTCAATCTCGCTAAACGCCAGTTTGAGACGGGCTATAGCTCGCGTCTTGAGCTCATGCAGTCCGACTCAGAACTGCGTTCTACACGGGCGCAGGTTCCACTCTTGCAGCATCAAATTACGCAGCAGGAAAACGCGCTAAGCCTGCTGCTTGGGAGCAATCCAGGCGATGTGGACCGCAGCGAAAACTTCGACCTACTGACGCCGCTGAAGCTGCCGTCACAGCTGCCATCCACGCTGTTAAACCGCCGCCCGGACATCGTACAGGCTGAACGTCAGCTGGTGGCGGCAGACGCGACGCTTGCCGCGTCACGCGCCAGCCTGCTACCGTCGATCAACCTGACCGCAACCGGATCGGTCCAGGATCGCACCCTGTCAGGCTTACTGGATAATCCACTCAAGCTGTGGAGCGTTGGCGGCAGTATTCTTGCGCCGCTGCTGAACCGTCAGGCGCTGAATGCGCAGGTGGATATTTCCCAGTCCCAGCGTAATCAGGCGCTATACAGCTACGAAAAAACCGTGCGTAACGCGTTTGCTGAGGTGAATGACAGCCTTGATGCCATTACGCGCTATCAGGAACAGCTGACGGAGCTGCTTGCCCAGCAGGATGTGGCGCAGGAGACGCTGCGCATTGCGCAGAATCGCTATCGCAATGGGTACTCCTCTTATCTGGACGTGCTGGACGCGCAGCGAACATTGTTCTCGGTGCAGACCAGCGTGGTACAGGTGAAAAATAACCTGCTGCTGGCGCAAATTGATTTGTATAAAGCGCTGGGTGGCGGTTGGGTCAGTGCCTGAAAACCTGCCCGGTGGCGCTGCGCTTACCGGGCCTACATTTCGCCCCGTAGGCCGGGTAAGGCGCAGCCGCCACCCGGCAATCCCTCTCAAGGAGTCAATCTATGCGACAACAGTGGTCTGCAGTAGATAATTACATGATTTCTTCGCTTATCCCTGATGATGACGCACTCAATCAGGTACTGGAAAACAATAAACGCGCCGGACTTCCCGAGCACGACGTAGCGGCCAATCAGGGGCAATTGCTGGCGCTGTTCGTACGCATGACGCAGGCAAGACGCATTCTTGAGATCGGTACGCTGGGTGCCTATAGCTCAATCTGGATGGCGCGCGCCCTGCCGCCGGATGGGAAGCTGATTACGCTCGAGGCTGACCCGACGCATGCCGATGTTGCCCGCCAGAATATTCACCTCGCGGGGCTAACCGATCGTATTGAATTAATTGAAGGCCCGGCGCTGAACTCGCTGGAGAATTTCGGTGACGTTCCACCGTTCGACCTGATCTTTATTGATGCCGATAAGCCCAACAATCCCGGCTATCTGGAGTGGGCGCTGCACTATTCCCGTCCCGGCACGGTAATCATTGGCGATAACGTGGTGCGCGACGGCGAGGTCATCAACGGGCAAAGCGACGACACGCGCGTGCTGGGTGTGCGCCGTTTCATCGAGATGATTGGGGATAACCCGCGCTTAACCGCCACCGCGCTGCAAACGGTGGGGGTTAAGGGATGGGATGGGTTTACGCTGGCAATTGTGGAACGATAACCAGCCGGGTGGCGGCTACGCCTTACCCGGCCTACATTTTCTTCCGTAGGCCCGGTAAGCGCAGCACCACCGGGCAAGTGTTTTAACCGGAAATCTGCTCCATCGCCTGCAGAATACGCTTATCCGAAATCGGATACGGCGTACCGAGCTGCTGGGCAAAGAAGCTGACGCGCAGCTCCTCGATCATCCAGCGGATCGCCTGCGCGTCTTCATCATCGCGGCGCGCGGGCGGTAGCTTGTTCAGCCACTGCTGCCATGCCTGCTGCACACTTTCCACTTTCAGCATCTGCGCGCGATCGCGGTGCGGGTCGATGGCCATTTTCTCCAGACGTTTTTCAATCGCCTGGAGATAGCGCAGCGTATCGCCCAGACGGTTGAAGCCGTTGCCGGTGACAAAACCACGGTAGACCAGCCCCGCCATCTGCGCCTTCACGTCCGAAAGCCCCAGCGCCATGGTCATATCCACGCGCCCTTTCAGGCGTTTGTTGATATTGAACACGGCGGTGAGGATCTGCTCGACCTGTTTGGCAATCTCTACCACGGTGTCGTTCAGCTCGGCGCGCACCTTTTCATGAAGCTGTGCAAAGCCCTCTTCCGTCCAGACCGGACCGCCCGCCTCGTGGATCAGCTTGTCCACGCCGCAGGAGATG
Organism: Enterobacter sp. RHBSTW-01064; assembly: GCF_014103035.1. Classification (NCBI taxonomy): domain Bacteria; kingdom Pseudomonadati; phylum Pseudomonadota; class Gammaproteobacteria; order Enterobacterales; family Enterobacteriaceae; genus Enterobacter; species Enterobacter sp. RHBSTW-01064. The sequence continues at coordinate 112,211 of NZ_JABXOU010000004.1, forward strand.
CAGTCGTCAATCAGATCCAGAACCTTGCCGTACGGGTTAAAGTACAGCCCCAGCTTGGCTTTGTTCGGCAGCTTCTCGTGCAGATACTTGATTGGCGACGGGATGTTCAGCAGCAGCAGGCGACGCAGCCCGCGCCACATCATCTGCTGCTGTTCCAGCGGGTTATCAAAGAGCTTGATCGCCACGCTGTCGCGCTCGTCCACCAGCGCAGGCCAGGCTTTGACCTTGTAGTTACCGCGCTTCTGCTCATAGCTTTCCGGAAGCTGGCCAAAGCTCCAGATGTGCAGCCCGCTCTGCTCGATACCGTCGTCCGCCACCGCAGACAGCGTCTCCTGAACTTTGCCCTTCAGAGCATCCTTCAGCTCGGTTAGCGAACGGCCTTCCAGCAGCTTTCTGTTTTTGTCATCCACCACGCGGAAGCTGATTTTCAGGTGATCGGGCACCTGATCCCAGTTCCAGTCTTCGCGGTCGATGGTGGTGCCGGTCATGCGTCGGAACTCGCGCTCGAGCGCGTCCAGCAGCGGCATTTCCAGCGGCGTGACGCGGCCTAAAAACGCTTCCGCGTAGTTGGGCGCAGGCACAAAGTTACGGCGCACCGGCTTAGGCAAGGATTTGATCAGCGCAATCACCAGCTCGCGACGCAGGCCAGGAATTTGCCACTCAAACCCGCTCTCTTCCACCTGGTTCAGCAGCGGCAGCGGAATGTGGACGGTCACGCCGTCCGCGTCAGTCCCCGGCTCAAACTGATAGGTCAACCGCAGCTTGAGGTTGCCCTGATGCCAGAAGTTCGGGTAGTCGAGTTTGCTGACCGACTCCGCCCCCTCTTTAATCAGCATGCTCTTTTCGAAGTTGAGCAGGTCCGGCGTCTCTTTACTGGCCTTTTTCCACCAGCTGTCGAAGTGGCGGGCGGAGATAACATCGTGACTGATGCGCTGGTCGTAAAACTCAAACAGCGCCTCGTCGTCCACCAGAATATCGCGGCGGCGGGACTTGTGCTCAAGCTCCTCCACTTCGGCGCGCAGCTTCAGGTTTTCACGGAAGAACGCGTGACGCGTCTGCCAGTCGCCCTCCACCAGCGCGTGGCGGATAAACAGCTCGCGGCTGAGCGCCGGGTCAATCTGGCTGTAGTTGACCTTCCGTGCGGCAACCACCGGCAGGCCGTAGACGGTCACTTTCTCGGTCGCCATTACCGCGCCCTGCGCGCGCTCCCAGTGCGGTTCACTGTACGAGCGTTTCAGCAGGTGCTGCGCCACCGGCTCGACCCATTCCGGATCGATACGCGCGGCAATGCGCCCCCACAGGCGGCTGGTTTCTACCAGCTCGGCAACCATGGTCCACTTCGGCGGCTTCTTGAACAGGCCGGAGCCAGGGAAGATGGAGAAACGGGCGTTACGCGCGCCGGTATACTCCTGCTTTTCGGCGTCCTTTATGCCAATGTGGGACAGCAGGCCGGTCAGCAGCGCGATATGAATCTCGCGGTACTCCGCCGGCTCGCTGTTAACCGGAATGCCCAGCTCTTTTACCACCTGGCGCAGCTGGGTGTAGATGTCCTGCCACTCGCGCACGCGCAGGTAGTTGAGGAAATCCACGCGGCACTGGCGGCGGAACTGGTTCGAGGAGAGCGCTTTCTGCTGCTCGCCGAGGTAGTTCCACAGGTTTACGAAGGCGAGGAAATCGGACTCTTTGTCGTGGAAGCGACGGTGCTTTTCGTCAGACGCCTGCTGCTTGTCCATCGGACGCTCGCGCGGATCCTGAATAGAGAGCGCCGAGGTGATGATCATCGCCTCGCGCACGCAGCCGTGCTTTTGCGCTTCCAGCACCATACGGGCCAGACGCGGATCGACCGGCAGTTGGCTGAGCTGACGGCCCAGAGGCGTCAGCTTGTAGACCGTGGCCTGCTCGTCGGTGGTAATCGCGCCCAGCTCTTCCAGCAGACGTACGCCGTCCTGAATGTTGCGTTTGTCCGGCGCTTCGACGAACGGGAACGCCGCGATGTCGCCCAGCCCCAGCGCAGTCATCTGCAGGATAACGGACGCCAGGTTGGTACGCAGAATTTCCGGGTCGGTAAATTCCGGGCGCGACAGGAAATCGTCTTCGGAATAGAGACGAATACAGATCCCTTCCGACACGCGCCCGCAGCGGCCTTTACGCTGGTTGGCGGATGCCTGAGAGACCGGCTCAATCGGCAGACGCTGGACCTTGGTGCGGTAGCTGTAGCGGCTGATGCGCGCCGTGCCCGGATCAATCACGTATTTGATGCCCGGCACGGTCAGCGAGGTTTCCGCCACGTTAGTCGCCAGAACGATGCGGCGTCCGCCGTGCGGCTGGAACACGCGGTTCTGCTCGCTGTTTGACAGGCGCGCGTAAAGCGGCAGGATCTCCGTGTGGCGCAGGTCGCGCTTGCTGAGCGCATCGGCGGTATCGCGGATTTCGCGCTCGCCGCTCATGAAGATCAGAATGTCGCCCGCACTTTCGTTACCCAGCTCGTCAACGGCATCAAAAATAGCCTGCAGCTGGTCGCGCTCGGTATCGTCCGCCTCTTCCACAATCGGTCGATAGCGCACTTCAACCGGATACGTGCGTCCTGACACCTCGATAATCGGCGCATTGTTGAAATGCTTCGAGAAGCGCTCCGGGTCGATGGTCGCGGAGGTGATGATGATTTTCAGATCCGGGCGACGCGGCAGCAGCTCTTTCAGATAGCCGAGCAGGAAGTCGATGTTCAGGCTGCGTTCATGCGCCTCATCGATGATGATGGTGTCGTACTGCATCAGCAGGCGATCCTGCTGGATTTCCGCCAGCAGAATACCGTCGGTCATCAGCTTGACCATGGTGTTATCACTAACGTGGTCGCTGAATCGCACCTTATAACCAATGCAGCCGCCCAGCTCTGTTTGCAGCTCTTCGGCAATACGGTTCGCCACGGTACGCGCCGCCAGACGACGCGGCTGAGTGTGGCCAATCAGCCCTTTTAGCCCGCGCCCAAGCTCCATACAGATTTTCGGCAGCTGGGTGGTTTTACCCGAACCGGTTTCCCCCGCGACAATGACCACCTGGTGGTCGCGGACGGCCTCAAGGATGTCCTGTTTTTTCTGACTGACGGGCAGGTTTTCCGGATAGGTGATCGCCGGACGTGCGGCTTCACGCAGCGCAACTTTCCCTGCCGCCTGTTCAATCTCTTTCGCCATCTCCTGGTAAATGGCCTGTTGTGCATCAGGATTTTTAACCTTCTTCACCCCGTGCAGACGGCGGGCAAAGCGCTGTTTATCGCGCAGCATCAGGGAATCAAGCTGTTGCAGGAGCATCGGGAAGGTTAATTTTTGTTGTTCTGTCATAGCGTTAAAGGGCAGTACACGCCCTGATAAACTCTCTTTTTAATGATTGCTATAGAGTACCACATTGACGCCTTTCGCGCCTTATTCAAAAAATTCGAACATAGGCTTCGATATATTGCGCTATCTCTGTGGCAGGATTGTGAATAGAGTGTCAACAAGCAACGGGGCAACCCCCTTCAATCAAATGCAACAACAGGAATCACCCATGAGCAAAGTATTAGTTTTGAAATCCAGTATTCTGGCAGGGTACTCTCAGTCTGGTCAGCTGTCTGATTACTTCGTTGAACAGTGGCGTGAACAGCATTCTGCTGACGAAATCACCGTGCGTGACCTGGCTGCAAACCCGATTCCTGTGCTGGACGGCGAGCTGGTTGGCGCGCTGCGTCCAAGCGATGCACCACTGACTCCGCGTCAGCAGGAAGCCCTGGCGCTGTCTGATGAACTGATTGCAGAACTGCAGGCGCATGACGTTATCGTCATCAACGCCCCAATGTACAACTTCAACATCCCTACCCAGCTGAAGAACTACTTCGACCTGGTAGCGCGTGCTGGCGTGACCTTCCGTTACACCGAAAACGGCCCTGAAGGTCTGGTGAAAGGCAAGCGTGCGGTTGTACTGACCAGCCGTGGCGGTATTCACAAAGATACCCCAACCGATCTGGTTGCACCGTACCTGACCCTCTTCCTGGGCTTCATCGGCATCACCGACGTGAACTTCGTGTTCGCTGAAGGTATCGCCTACGGTCCTGAAGTGGCGACCAAAGCGCAGACCGATGCGAAAGCAGCCATCGACGGCTTCGTCGCAGCCTAATAATTCCCCCTCTCACCGCCAGGTGGGAGGGTTTTTCTTTTCCCCCGCTTTTCGTTATCATCCGCTCCCACTCTTCAGCCGGGCGGCCTGATGTCTGTAATCGTCGATAACTTTATTGCCCCACCTTGTCTCGATGAGATTGAAATTCTCTGGCAGGACGAGCACCTGCTGCTAATCAATAAACCTTCCGGCCTGCTTAGCCTGTCGGGCAAAAACCCGCAAAACCTGGATTCCGTTCATTACCGTCTTGTGCAAAACTTCCCGGGGTGCACGCTGGTGCATCGCCTTGATTTTGGTACGTCCGGGATAATGGTGATTGCGCGTAATAAAGCGATTAACGCCGCGCTTTGTCATCAGTTCAGCCAGCGCGCCGTGGAGAAGGTGTATAGCGCCCTGCTTTGCGGGCATGTTGAAAATGACGAAGGGGTGATAGACGCGCCGATTGCCAAAGACCCGGCGCTGTTTCCGTTGATGTCGATTTGCGCCGTCACGGGCAAACCGGCGCGCTCCCGCTACCTGGTCATCGAACGTTTTTATCAGACGACGGGGTTACCATTGACGCGGGTTGCGCTCACGCCAGAGACGGGACGAACCCATCAGCTGCGCATTCACTGCCAGCAGCTGGGTCACCCGATTCTGGGCTGCGATTTATATGGCGGCCTTGAATGGCCGGGCGCCGAAACGACGCCGCGGCTGATGCTGCACGCCAGCGGGCTGGATTTTGTGCATCCGGTGAGCGGCGAGACGATTAACGCCCGACACGCTGCTCCGTTTTAGACAGGGTTTACCACATCAAATCGTCAGGGATTTTGAAGTCCGCGTACGGATCGTCTTCATCCTGCTCTTCCTGGCTCAGCGCGCTGTTCAACACAATGCTGTCGGCATCGCGTTGGGCAATTTTGTCGGCCACCACCGCCGGAATGATCGCGTAGTCGCAGTCACCGTTAGCATTGAGCACCAGGCGCGCAATCGCCAGACGGCCGTTGATCAGCTGAGCCTGGGTTTGCTTGTCGACCTCGATTTTTTTGATCAGATTGCCGTCCGTGAAGTTGAAGGTGATGTTGCCCCTTGAAACGGTGATGCGGTTCATCTCAATCAGCTGCTTCACCTGGGCTTTAAACTCTTTCGCCAGCACGGCCTGCTTCTGCTGCTCGCTCAGCTGCTTGTCACGCTCGATCTGCGCCTTTTTGTTCTCTTCTACCGCTTCCCGAGCTTCACGCGCCTGAACGCGTGATTTCTTTGCCGTGCGCTGCACTTTTGCCGCTTTCTTGCTGCTGACCAGGCCCGCTTTCAGCATCTGCTCTTGTAAGGTGAGTTTTGTCATGATTGTTTCTAAACCGGTTGGAAATTTTGGGGATTATAGCGGGAATTGAACGGAAATAAAAAATCCCTCTCCCCTGCAGTCGGTAAACGACAAGGGCAAAGTGCATGTCACAGACATATTGCGAGCTTCGCCCGGCGGCGCTGCGCTTGCACGGGCCTACAAACGACGCTGAACCGTAGGCTGGGTAAGCGAAGCGCCACCCGGCAAGAAGTCAGCAACACCTTAAGCATTACACTTCATGAACTTCCCTCATGTTGCAGTGAAATTAAGTCACTTCCCCTGCGTCGCGGGCTCAGGCATAAATTATGTATTGATAACTTCCTGGCAACATGAACTTAGGATGCATAACCACAATGAGTAAAGCTTTTACATTTAGCCTTAAGCGCAGTTGCTTCGATGAAAATTACAACCCGTCAGAAAATACGCGTACCACCACCAACTTTGCTAACCTGGCGCGCGGTGAAAAACGTCAGGAAAACCTGCGCAATACGCTGGTGATGATCAACAACCGCTTCAACGCCTTAGCGCGCTGGGATAACCCTAAAGCCGATCGTTATGCGGTTGAGCTTGAAATTATTTCCGTTGATATGAACATCGATGGAGAAAATAGCTTCCCGGCCATAGAAATATTGCAGACGTTCATTGTCGACAAGCAAACCCATGAGCGCATCGAAGGCATTGTCGGGAATAACTTCTCTTCTTACGTGCGTGACTATGACTTCAGCGTCTTGCTGCTCGAACATAATAAAGATCGCTCAACGTTCAGCATCCCGGAGAACTTTGGTGAATTGCACGGCAACATCTTCAAGCACTTCACCCACTCTGCTGAATACAGAGAGAACTTCAAAAAACCGCCGGTGATCTGCCTGAGTGTCTCAAGCAAAGATACCTACCATCGTACGGGCAACACGCACCCTGTATTGGGGATTGAGTACCAGCCGGACGGTACATCTCTGACTGAACAATACTTTGGCAAGATGGGCCTGAAGGTGCGTTATTTCATGCCTGAGAACAGCGCTGCGCCTTTTGCGTTTTATTATTCCGGTGATTTGCTGGCGGATTATACGAATCTTGAACTGATTGGAACGATCAGCACCATGGAAACATTCCAGAAAATTTACCGTCCTGAAATTTATAATGCGAACTCGACCGCCGGACAGTGCTATCAGCCGGATCTGAATCAGCAGGATCATTCATTAACGAAAATTGTTTATGACCGTGAAGAGCGCAGCCTGTTAGCAATTCAACAGGGCAAATTTACGGAAGAACAGTTTATTAAGCCTTACAAACAACGTCTTGAGCAGTGGTCTCATAACTTCACGCTTTAATTAACCGATAATAAAGGTCTTCTATTATGAAAACATTGCTCCCGACATCAACGGCTGGCAGCTTACCTAAGCCAACCTGGCTTGCACAACCTGAAACGCTGTGGTCACCGTGGAAACTTCAGGATGATGAATTACTGGCGGGTAAACAGGATGCGCTGCGTTTATCCCTCGACGAACAGCTCCGCGCGGGCATTGATATCGTCAGCGACGGCGAGCAGACCCGCCAGCACTTTGTTACCACCTTTATTGAACACCTGAGCGGCGTCGATTTTGAGAACCGCCAGACGGTGCGCATTCGCAACCGCTATGACGCGAGCGTGCCGACCGTGGTGGATGCCGTTGCACGCCAAAAACCCGTTTTTGTTGATGATGCGAAGTACCTGCGCCAGCTCACCGACAAGCCGATCAAATGGGCGCTGCCGGGCCCGATGACCATGATCGACACGCTTTACGACGCCCACTACAAAAGCCGAGAAAAGCTGGCCTGGGAATTTGCCAAAATTCTCAACCAGGAAGCGCGCGAGCTGGAAGCCGCAGGCGTCGATATCATCCAGTTTGATGAACCTGCCTTTAACGTCTTTTTCGACGAGGTCAACGAGTGGGGTATCGCCGCGCTGGAGCGCGCCGTTGAAGGGCTGAAATGCGAAACCGCGGTACACATCTGCTACGGATACGGCATCAAGGCTAATACCGACTGGAAAAAGACGCTCGGCTCCGAGTGGCGACAGTACGAAGAGGCTTTCCCTAAGCTGCAGACCTCAAACATCGACATCATTTCGCTGGAGTGCCACAACTCGCGCGTGCCGATGGATCTGCTGGAGCTGATCCGCGGCAAAAAAGTGATGGTGGGCGCGATTGACGTGGCGACGAACCATATCGAAACACCGGAGGAAGTCGCCGATACGCTGCGTAAAGCGCTGCAGTTTGTCGATGCCGACAAGCTTTATCCGTCTACCAACTGCGGAATGGCTCCCCTTTCCCGTCAGGTTGCTAACGGCAAGCTGAGGGCACTGAGCGCGGGCGCAGAGATCGTTCGCCGTGAGCTAACCCTCTAACGCTCACGCTGCCAGTACGGCGGCGTGCCGAACCGCTCTACGTAATAATCAATCACCGCCCTGACGTTAAGGGGCGGATGACGCGCGTTCGGGTAGATCGCCGCAATGGTCTGCGGCTCGGTGTTGATCGAACACTCATGATCCGGCAGAAGCGACACCAGCTCGCCGCTGTTTAACCTTTCGCTCACCAGCCAGTCGGGGAACAGCACGATCCCCATTCCGCCCAGCGCGGCAATCAGCAGCGTTTCGGCGTTGTTGGAGGTCATCAGCGGCGCAACGGGATAGTGAACCCACGCCGCATTTGGACGGCGAATGAGCCAGCGGTTAGGCCCGGACGATCCGCGATAGACAAGGCAGCTGTGATGCGTCAGATCCTCCGGCGCATCCGGCGCACCGTGCCGTTGCAGATAGGATGGCGAAGCCGCCAGATGATACAGCTGCTGCCCAAGCACCCGCGCGTGAAACGAGGAGTCCGTCAGCGTGCCGATGCGGAACAGCACGTCGGCGGCGTCCCGATGCGGGTCGATAAAATCATCGGTGAGGGTCAAATCAAGATTGAGCCGGGGATAGCGCGCCGACAACCCCGCCAGGCCAGGGGCTACGTGCCGCTGTCCAAAAAATACCGGGCAGTTAATGCGAATGAGCCCAGTTGGCTCGATGGATCGCTCATCCAGCTCCCGGCGCGCCTCGTCAAGACTTCCTGCCATCGCCCGGGCGTAGCGGATAAAGAGATGCCCGCTTTCCGTCGGGATCACGGCCCGCGTATTGCGATAAAAAAGCTGCTGGCCGAGCGCGTCCTCAAGCTGGTGGATCACGCGTGAAACCTGCGAGGCGGAGATCCCTTCCCGCCGCGCAACCACGGAGAAATTCTGCGATTCATAAACCGCGATAAAGATCAGCAGCGCGCGAATGCTGATATTTCCGGCATCGATCATTAGTGCATTTCCTGCAATGGTGTTTCCTGCATTATGGCATTTTTCTCACTGCTGATACCCCGTATTCTTCGTCGCCTGGACAACAAGAGAGTGAGCTATGCAACTTATTTTAATTTTCCTGGTGATTGCTGGCGGGATGGGGCTGTCCGTAGAAGCGGGACTGCTGGGACCGCTAGGGGGCGAAGTGGGTGATTTGTGGGCCACGTTCAGTATCTTCGGCGTGGGTGCCGCGCTGACGTTTCTGCTGATGCTGTTTTTCAGCCCGCGCAACAGTCCGTCATTTTTTACACAGCCGTCCTGGCAACTGCTCGGCGGCGTGCTCGGCCCCGTGTACGTGGTCATTCTGACCGTTGCAACACCCGCTATCGGCATCGCGATGACCATGATTGGTATTCTGGCCGGTCAGGTGTTTAAGAGTCTGATCATCGATCACTTTGGTCTGCTGGGTACGCCACACAGGAAGATAAACGCGAAACGCATCGTGGCGCTGGTTTTTATTATTGCCGCACTGGTTCTGGTGGCACAGGGGTAAACGCATGACACTGATGATGATTCTACTGGCCGTCTGCGGCGGCGCGACGCTGAGCGTTCAGGCCGCGATCAACGGGCAGCTCGGCAGCAGCGTGGGCGTATTTAAAAGCGCGTTTCTGACGTTTTCCGTCGGCGCGCTGGTGACCGCCCTGCTCATTTTCTTCTTTGAGCCTAAGCAGGCGGTCACGCTGCTGGACGTGCCAAAATGGCAGCTTCTCGGCGCGATGTTTGGCGTGCCCTATATCGTGATAATGGTGCTCGCCGTACAGCGGATTGGCACCGCCGTCGCCACGGTAGCGGTGATCTTCGGCCAGCTCACCATGAGTATGCTGATTGATAACTTTGGCTGGCTGGGCAATCCCGCCATTCCGTTTTCGCTGAGCCGCCTGGGCGCGGTAGTTTGCCTGGGGATTGCCCTGTACTTCATCTACTCCAGCAGCAAAACCGGCAGCATCCGCGACTAAGCCGAGGTCTTACGGGTAAAGAACAGCGTCACCGTAGCGACGGTGACGCCAAATTTCTTCATCTCGGTTTTATTGAACAGATGGGTCTCATCCTGCAGGTACATCCAGTCGTCGAAATGCAGCAGCCAGGTTTTGCCGTTGGCCTTCACGTTCATGCTGTAATGCCAGTTAAAGGCGTTGCCCGTGGCCTGCCCCGTGGCAACCCCTTCAATATCCCCCGCCGTTCCCTCGTAGCGATCGTTCCCCACGCGGCGGATGTGCCAGACGCGCTGCTGTTTTTCACCATCGTCGTAAACAAAGTGTTCGTTGAGCGTCAGCGTATCGCCAATCACATCCCCGGCGATCTCAACGTGGAAACGGCGGATCTGCTTGCCGCTGCGATCCTGCACCATGCCCCACGCTTCGGTTTTGCCCTGGAAGTAATGGAAGATATCAAGCCGCGGCTGCTGCTGGCGATACTCGGTCACCTCGGTGCTGCAGCCTGCCAGCAACATCGTGAGCGCCAGCGCCAGGGTCAGGAAACGTTTCATTTTTGGCCTCCGATTAACTGCTGACGCAGTTCAGGGTATTGCGTGCGGGGATCGAGCCAGATGGCCAGAAAGCGCGTACTGAACGCCGCTGGCTGCGCTGGCCCAAGTGGAGTGAAACCTGTCGGCGCGTCAGGCGCGCGGTACCAAAACTGTCCCTGCTGATTTTTAAGCACAAACGCCAGCTGCGCGCCTGCCTTGACGTCCGGCCAGAGCGATTCCAGCCTGCGAAGCCATGCTTCGCTCAGCGGCTCCTGCTGCAAAATTCCCTGCGCCTGCCACTGATCGCGCGTCGCTTCAACCAGATCCTTACGGTCAATGTCGCGCGCATAGGTAATGACCAGCGCCTGATCCCTGTTTTCGCCGGTGTAGCGTCCATCGGGCGTCAGCAGCTGCGAGGTGTAGACGGTGAAGGGCCCCCAGGTGAGCGTGGCGCTGCCTACTTTGCGCCAGCTTAGCCAGTCAGCGGCGTTCGCGACCGGTACGGTAAGGGTCAGACAGATTAACATCAGCAGGGTTTTCATTGTTGTCTCCCCATCAGCAGGTGGAAAAACAGCATTAATACCAGCCAGCCCGGCGCCATCCAGCTGACGACGATAAAACCAGGTTCCAGGAACGTCATTGCCCCCAGCCGCTCGCCGATAAGGTAGGCCACGGGCCCGCCGACGGTCGCCAGCAGCGTTAAGATCCAGCCCGGCAAGGTAGTGGTGCACGTCAGCCGGGTCCAGACGGTGGCGAACATCAGCCACAGCGCCACCATCCACAGGGGCATCAGCGAGTCGCCCGTGAAGGCAATAAGCCCCGTCACCGCCCAGAGGGCGTCCAGCAAGCTGCCTGCGGCCGCCAGCAAAATGGCGTAAATACGGTGTGCAGGCGACAGCATCAGGCAGGCAAGGATCGCCAGCGCGAGCCAGACGACCAGCCCCCGCTCGCGAAACAGCACCACCAGCGTCCAGTAGAGATCGAACGCAATCGCAATCAGGAACACCTGCACGTAACGTCTCATACGCGTTCCGCTGTCAGCTGCACCACGCTGATGGTGCGGGCGTTAAACCCGGCTTCGCAGTAGCCGAAGTAGTAGAGCCACATCCGGCGGAAACGTTCGTCAAAGCCGAGCGTTTCAATCTCCTGCCAGGCGTGGACAAAGCGCTGCCGCCAGTGAGCCAGCGTGCGGGCGTAGTCCGGCCCCATGTCGAAGAGGTTGCGCACCACAAAATCGGTGTGGCGCGTCATTAATTCGTTCATGGCGGTGACGCTCGGCAAAAAGCCGCCGGGGAAAATGTAGCGCTGAATAAAGTCGACGCTTTTGCTGTAGTCGCGGTAGCGCTGGTCCTGAATGGTGATGGCCTGAATCGCCATCCGTCCCCCCGGGCGCAGCCGCGCCTGGCAGGTACGGAAGAACGTGGGCAGATAGCGTTGCCCGACGGCTTCAATCATCTCTATCGACACCAGCTTGTCGTACTGCCCGGTAAGGTCGCGATAGTCGCAGAGCAGCACCTCAACGCGATCCTGCAACCCGGCGCGGGCGATGCGCTCGGTCGCCCAGATATATTGCTCCTGCGACAGCGTGGTGGTGGTGACCCGGCAGCCGTAGTGACGGGCCGCGTATTCCGCCATTGCTCCCCAGCCGGTGCCAATTTCCAGCAGGTGGTCACCCGGGTTTAGCGCCAACTGGTCGCACAAGCGCGCCATTTTGGCCTGCTGAGCCGCAGTCAGATCCTGCTCGTCAGCGGTAAACAGCGCGCTGGAATAGAGCAGCTCTTTATCCAGAAAATGGGCATAAAAGGTGTTGCCCAAGTCGTAATGGGCGGCAATATTTTCGCGCGCCTGCGCGCGGGAGTTACGCCGCGTCCAGTGGCGCAGCCGCTCCAGCGGCCTGCCGAGCAGGCGGAAACCCTTCTCGAGACGGCCAAGCACCTTGCCGTTGAGCGCCAGCAGTTCCAGAAGCGGCGTCAGGTGCGTGGTCTCCCATTCGCCGTCCATCCAGGCCTCTGCCGCTGCAAGGCTGCCGCCCGTTAAGATGCGCCAGTAAAGCCCAGGCGAGAGGATCTGCACATCGGCATGCAGCGCGGCAGATGCCTCACCAAAGTGAAAGGTTTGCGCCCCTTCACGCAGCGTCAGCGAGCCGCCGCGTATGCCGCTTAGCAGCCGAAAAAGCAGCCAGCGCGCGATGCGGACGTTGCGCGGGATATCGGGTTCTAGCGCAAAGACGGGATCGGTCATGAGCGTTCACTCCTGCTGACGGGATGGTTATACAGCGGCACGCGCTTGAGCCACAGCCGCAGCGCCTGCCAGTAAATGGCGAAAACGGTTTTCAGGGTCATCAGCGGGATGCGCAGCAGCAGCGAACGCAGCGCCGGGCGGGTCAGCGGCTCCCGACGCAGCGCCAGCGTGGCGTCAAAGACCTTCGCTTCCTGATGATTTTCAATGTGCATATGTAGCGTGTTGTCCGGGTTGTTGAAGCGCCAGTGGTAGACCATGTCCATCGGGTTGAAGGGCGAAACGTGAAAGGCTTTCTCCGTGGGCCGGGCATTCTGCCCGTCTACCGCGTAGTAGTGCCGCTCGTTCCACGGCGTGTTGCGCACTTCGGCGAGCACCCAGCGAAGCGCATTGTGCTGGTCATAGCAGTAGTAAAAATTGACCGGATTAAAATGGAACCCGAAATAGCGCAGCTGCGTCAGGAGCATGACTCGCCCCTGCGGACGTTCCCCGGTCAGGCTCTCCAGCCTGCTCAGCACGTTCTCTTTGAGCGGCGTGCCCAGCGGATAGTCCGCGTCGTGGAACGAGGCGGCGGCCACGCGGTTACGGCGTACGCCCACCGAGGGCAATGTTTCCAGCTCATCGAGATCCAGCCAGGCCATAAAAACGCTGTAGCTGAATGTGTGGGTTTTCGGCTGGAGGCGTCGGTGGCGCAATACGCCATGGTAGAGGCAGCTGTTCATCTCAGTTCCCCTCCCCGGCGGCTAGCGCATTGACCACGTCCAGCGCGCTGCGCACCCCGTCCTCATGAAAACCGTTGTACCAGTACGCCCCGCAGAACCAGCTTCGGTTATGACCGTTAATCTCCCCGCGACGCGCCTGCGCGCGCCAGCTTTGAGGGTTGAACAGCGGGTGTTCATAGATAAAGCGCTTCAGAACGAAACGCTCATCAACCGGCGTTTCAGGATTCAGCGTGACGCAGAACAGCGGACTCCCCTCGGGCAGTCCCTGCAAAATGTTCATGTTGTAAGTGACGCAGGCGCTGGCCTGGTCACGTTCACTCAGGCGATAGTTCCAGCTCGCCCACGCGCGCTCGCGCACCGGCAGCCAGCGTCTGTCGCTGTGTAACACCACCTCGTTGCGCTGCCAGCCGATATCGCCCAGCACGTCACGTTCTGCAGGCGTCGGCTCGTCCAGCATCGCCAGCGCCTGCCCGGAATGGCAGGCAAAAATCACCTGATCGAAGGTATAAATGCCGTTTTCAAGCTGAAGCGTGACCCCGTGCTCGTGGCGGCTCACCCGCTGCACCGGCGAATTGAGATGCAGGTTCAGACGGTCGCCCAGCTTGTCGAGCATGGCGCGGATGTACTCCCGCGAGCCGCCGGGGACAACGTACCACTGCGGGCGATGGGTAATATCCAGCAGGCCGTGATGCTCAAAGAAGCGCAGGAACAGCGGCAGCGGAAAGCGCCTCATCTCCTGCAGCGATGAGGACCAGATCGCGGCCCCCATCGGCAGAATGTAGTGGCGTGCAAAAAACGGGGTGAAACCGTGCTGTTTAAGAAACATCTCAAGCGTGGCGTTCGGGTCCACCTCCCCGTCCAGCGCCTGTTTTGCCAGACGATTGAAGCGGACGATCTCCCGAAGCAGCCGCCAGAATGTCGGATTCACCAGGTTTCGGCGTTGGGCAAACAGCGACGTCAGCGTGTGTCCGTTATACTCCAGCCCCGTCGCCGGGTTGCGCACAGAAAAGCTCATCTGCGTTTTTTGTCCGCTGATGCCCAGCTCGCTAAGCAGGCCCATGAAGCGCGGATAAGTGCGGTCGTTATAGACGATAAACCCGGTGTCGATGGCCCTGGTCCCCTGCGACGTGGAGACGTCTACCGTCGCGGTGTGTCCGCCCGGCGTTGCACCCGCTTCAAACAGGGTGACCTGATGATGGCCCGCCAGACGCCAGGCGCAGGTTAGCCCGGCAATACCGCTGCCGATAATTGCGATCTTCATGAGCGCACCATCCTGCGCAGCAGCGCGTTCTGGATCAGGGTCGGAAGCCATGAGAGCAGCCGCAGGATCAGGCCGAATCCGGAAGGAAACGCGATATGGTTTTTATTCTTCGCCAGCCCGGCGCGTATTGCATTCACGGCCTCGTCAACGGTCACTCTGCCCGGCATGGCAAAATCATTTTTTTGGGTCAGCGGCGTATCGACAAACCCCGGTGAAACCACGGTTACACCAATCCCTTTCGGCTCCCAGTCCAGACGCAGCGTGTCGGCGAACCAGGTGAGCGCGGCTTTGGACGCGCCGTAGGCTTCGGCTCGCGGAAAATGAAGCCAGTGCGCCATCGAACTGACCAATACCACGCGATGACCTGCAGCCAGCTGCGGCTGAAGCGCGGCAAGACAGTTCACCGGGCCGAGGAAATTGGTCTTCATCACCCGCTCCACCAGCGCGGCATCCACCACGCCACGATCGAGGTATTCACACGTCCCGGCGCAGAGGATCGCCAGTTCGGCATTACAGTCCTTCAACGCCTGGCAACAGGCGTCCCTGTCTGTCATATCGAAGCGGCGCACCGTGATGTTCGGACTGTGCAGCTGGAGGGCGTCCAGACGCGACGCATCGCGCCCGCAGGCAATAACCTGGTAGCCATCAGCGGCAAAGGATTTCGCCAGCCCGGCCCCAATGCCCGAGCTGGCGCCGGTAATGAGCACCGTTTTCATGATTTGACCCTCCGCTTCACGCCGCGTACAGCCCAGCCCAGCAGAGGAAGGTGTTCGTAGATCATCTCCCCCGCGTCGTAGTAGTCGCGCTGACGCGTGATGAGATCGTTTTCCGTCTCCACCACTGAACACCCCGGCAGGCCGAGCGGCTCCCCCCCGGCAATGCGCGGGTGCGACCAGTGCATTGTCCAGGTGACGACAAACCGGCGTTCGCTCAGAAGGGGGGCATCAATGGTAAAACGGCAGTTTTCGACGTTCGCCAGCAAATGGGTGAAATAGCGCTGGAGCGCAAAAAGCCCGTTGTGTTCGCCAAACGGATCGACAAGCGTGGCGTCCGGGTGATAAAGCTCCACCAGCGCCGACGGCGGCTGAGCGTCCAGCGTGGCGTAGTAATCAACAAACCGACTGACAACGGCGGGCAACGTGCTCATGGGTCACATCCTGGCTGTAAATAACGTGGCGTAATCGCATAATTAAAACTTACACAATCATCGTTATTTGTCCAAGTTTGTGTTGATCTATTTTTTATTTTTATTCTATATCAATAAGTTAAAACCATGAGAAAGAATGGGTTTTGTAGGCCAAATAAAGCGTAGCCGCCACCCGGCTTTAACTTTCAGGATATCCTTAAGGCAAACTCGCCGCCCTTCTTCCAGGCTTATCCTTTTTATTCATAAGGATGCCTGACATGAAACGCTTCTTTCTCTCCCTTTTCTCCAGCCCTGAGTCATTGCTCCAGGTAATGAGCCAGCAGGAAATCATTGAAGCCGTAGAAGATGGCGATCGCATCATTATCGACCAGGACGGAAACGCCTCGGTGAACTACAAAAGCAACGAGGTACGGCAGGATTTTCTGCGTCACGTCGACGCGCTGAAGAGGGCCTGATATGGGAACGGCAATCTTTATGGTGCTGATGGTGTGCGGGTACTGGTATACCAGCCGAGACCTGTCCACCCGCTTTAAAATCAAGCGTTCTTTTGGCTGGGACGTCTATTTTCTCGTGGCGCTTTATGGCTGTATTTTTGTTCTTCAGGGCGTGATTGCCACCGGTTTGCTCTGGCTACTCCTGCTCTCCCTTTCCGCCGCCAACAACGCATTTCACTTTGCCTCACCGAAATATACCGACTGGCAAATCGACTTTATGAACTGGAGTTTTTTAGGCATTCAGGCACCGGTGGTCGTGATGCTGGCGTTTGCCATCCTGTTTTGCCTCTACCGCTCTAACTGGGCAGGCAGTGCCAGGCTGGACGGTGAAAGCCGGAAAAAGCTCTACAAACGTCTGGCGCAGTCGAGCGGTATTGAACAGGTGCTGTATCAGTGCATGGAGGAAGGAGAGCTGGCGCAGGTGTCGCTTCGGTCGGGGCGGATTTACGTCGGCATGATACACACCGCCACGCTGGAGTACGAAAAAACGGCCAATATCGTGCTGATCCCGATGCTGAGCGGGTACAGAGATGCGAAGACGATGAATCTGCGCATCGAGAATAACTACAGCAGGTGGTATGCGGAGCATGACATTACGCTCGACTCTGAACCCCGCAGCGCCATGTCATTCCGGAAGGTAATTTTACTCAATCAGATTGAGAGCATCTCGCTGTTCGATCCCGCGAGTGCCAGCGCGCTGGAGATGGCGCAGGCAGAAGAGAAACCGGAGTGAACGCGTTCCGTTCTGGCAGAGATCGCCACGATTAGCCATCCGAGGCTTACCGGGCACAGAATTTACAGCTCGGCGTAAGCCTCGCGTTTTTCTGCCCATTTCAGCATGGCATCGAGCGCCGGGCATAATGCCTGCCCCCAGTCGGTGAGTCGATATTCTACTTTCGGCGGCACCTGAGGGTAGACCATCCGCGAAACAATTCCGTCGGATTCCAGTTACCGCAGCTGCTGCGCCAGCATTTTCTGGGAAATACCGGGGATCAGTTTTTCAAAATCAGAGTAGCGCTGCACTTTTCCGTCGAACAGATGAAAAAGAATAATTAATTTCCAGCGACCTTCCAGCAGCCGTAATACCTGTTCCACGCCGCTTGCGGCAGATTCCGGGCTATATAACTTACTCATAATTCAGTCACTCACTTTTTCGTGCGTACTTGTCAATTTATCAGTCTATGTTGAATATACCTGTACTGTAAATAACGGGAGTTAAAGGTCATGTCATTAGATATTCATTTCACAGGTAAACGCGTGCTTGTTACCGCTGGCACGAAAGGGCTTGGAAAAGCAGTTGTCGGACTTTTAAAACAGCTCGGCGCAACGGTATTAACCACGGCGCGCCACGTGCCAGAAATAAATATCGCCGATGCATTCGTAGCCGCTGACCTGGCGACAGTTGCAGGATGTGCCTCCGTCGTATCGGCGGTGCAGGAACAGATGGGCGGCGTCGACGTGATTGTCCATGTCGCGGGTGGTTCAACCGCACCCGGTGGCGGTTTCGCTGCGCTTGGCGAAGACGAGTGGCAGCAGGAGCTAAATCTTAACCTGTTGCCCGCCGTACGCTTAGATCGCGCCCTGCTCCCCGGAATGCTTGCGCAGGGAAACGGGGTGATTATTCACGTGACGTCTATTCAGCGCGAACTGCCGTTACCGGAATCAACCACGGGCTACGCGGCGGCGAAAGCAGCCCTCTCGACCTACAGCAAGAGCCTGTCAAAGGAAGTCTCGCCGAAGGGTGTTCGGGTCGTGCGCGTTGCACCCGGCTGGATCGAAACCGAAGCCGCGGTTGCACTGGCGGAGAGGCTGGCAGAGCAGGCAGGAACAGACTACGAAGGTGGCAAACAGATCATTATGAAGGCGTTAGGTGGAATACCGCTCGGACGCCCTGCCAAACCGATTGAGGTGGCTAACCTCATCGTCTTCCTCGCGTCATCTCATGCTTCAAGTATCACAGGGACAGAATACGTGATTGATGGCGGCACCATTCCGACAGTATAGCGCGGGTGCTTGATCGGCTCGGTACGAGAGCTGATTAAGCGCGGGGGAATATCACTGACCGGTCAGTTTCTCTAAGCCCGTTTTTAACGCTTTTACCACCCTTTCTGGATCCATACCCATTTGCGCATGAATAATAGCGCCGTCAATGAGCATCATCATGTCATTGACGGTCTCTTCATCATTTATACCGGTGAACGTGACGATTGTTTTCTTTGTCTCTGATTTATGGTCCCGGCATATCTCTTTTATTTCGCTTTCAATATCTTCCGCTTTTGCCTCTGCGCTGGCATTAATAAACGCGCAGCCGTGGAACTCGGGCGAAATAAACCATTCGTAAAGCGTTTCAGATATCGCATTAGAAGGTATTTCGCCTTCGTCAAAATGTCGACGCAGCGTAGTCTCAAACCAGCTAATCCATATTTCATGCCGATAGTGTAAATAGGCGAGAATAAGTAAACTCTTACTCGGAAAATGACGATAGAAAGTCACCTTGGTCACTTTTGACGCTTTGATCAGCGTATCCACCCCCGTCGCCCTGAAGCCTGTGGAATAAAACAGATCGTGCGCCGTGAGTAATATCTTATCTCTGACGCTAATTTTAGTATCGTTGCCTGCGGGTTCTGTTTTCATTTTTTTAGTAGCCTCAAAACGGAGGTTGACAGCGTTATTTTACAGGCATAGATTACCGCAAGTAGACAGACCTGTCTACATTATATAACCCAGAGGTAATCGCAATGAACACACGTCCTCCTTTACCGCCCTTCACCCGTGAAAGCGCTATCGAAAAAGTCAGACTGGCAGAAGATGGCTGGAACAGTCGCGACCCGGCGAAAGTCGCGCTTGCCTATACGCTCGATACCCAATGGCGCAACCGCGCAGAATTCGCAACCAACCGTGAAGAAGCCCAGGCGTTTCTGGCGCGGAAATGGAAAAAAGAGCTGGACTATCGTCTGATTAAAGAGCTCTGGGCATTTACGGATAACCGAATCGCGGTGCGCTATGCCTATGAATGGCATGATGATTCCGGTAACTGGTTCCGTTCGTACGGCAATGAAAACTGGGAGTTTGAGTCGGACGGGTTGATGAAGCGCCGTTTTGCCTGCGTAAACGATATGCCGATAAAAGAATCAGAGCGACTGTTCCACTGGCCGCAGGGAAGACGTCCGGACGATCACCCTTCTCTGAGCGATCTGGGTTTATAGCTTTATTAAGAGATAGCGCACATTTCAGGCGTGGCCTCAGGACTACCCTGTGAGCGGTTTTCAGGAGGTAGAAAATATGCAAAGTTTCTGATCTGTTGTTTGTTTGGTAATACTGCAAACTCGCTCGCAAAAAAATAAGGCCGCGTTGTTTTTGCGGCCTCCTCTCACCCCGATTAAAACGCATCGACACAAGGCTGGCACTGTTAGATAGATGCCATTGCGCGCGAAAAACAGTGATACACTTACCCCATCTGATTTATCGTCCCGTCTGAAGGGTTCATGACGAAAACGCATGTAACCAAATCACGAAATGGTCACTCGTTGTCATTCGAAGCCTGTCACGCTAAGCTTAAAAAATGACTAAAAATTTGAACGTCCCAGTTACACGTGGTCCACTTGACCACTCCGTCCGAGAGCAGATCGTCGAAGCGGCGTTTGAGCACTTCGGTCACTACGGCTATGAAAAAACCACCGTGGCAGAGCTTGCTAAATCCATTGGTTTTTCAAAGGCCTACATTTATAAATTTTTTGACTCCAAACAGGCTATCGGCGAGGTGATCTGTGCTAACCGCCTGGAGCTGATCATGACCGCAGTGCATTCGGCGCTCGCCGATGCGCCCTCCGCCAGCGAGAAAATACGTCGTCTCTTCAGGGCGCTCACCGAGGCAGGAAGCGAACTGTTTTTCCACGATCGTAAACTTTACGACATCGCCGCCGTGGCCGCGCGGGAAAAATGGCCTTCAGCAGAAAGGTATTCAGAACACCTGTTAAAACTGATTGAGAGCATTATTGTCGAAGGCAGGCAGGCCGGGGAGTTCGAAAGGAAAACCCCGCTCGATGAGGCAACGCTCGCGATATATCTGGTGATGTGCCCTTTCATTAACCCCATTCAACTGCAATACAATCTCGAAACTGCCCCCACTGCTGCGATCCTTCTCCCCTCACTGATTTTAAGAAGTCTGGCTCCCTGATTTGTGACCATTGACATTATTGGTCACTAGTCAGAGAATGCGGAAACTGTCCTGTTATTTTAATAAGGGTTTCCCATGCTCAGGCTTACTTCAGCCCGTTGTCTCGTTTCTCTCCTGCCGCTGGCCCTCGTGGCCTGCGGCGATAACGCGGCGAGTGACGATCCGCGCACGCACCCACCGCTCGTCAGATCCGCGTCCGTTGAACGCGCGAACGCGACGTCTCGCGCATTTACCGGCGTGGTGGTTGCCAGAACGCAAAGCGATCTCGGTTTCAGGGTTCAGGGCAAAGTCCTTGAGCGCCTTGTTGATACAGGCCAGAGCGTAAAAAAAGGCCAGCCTTTAATGCGCCTCGATCCCGTTGACCTGACGTTACAGGCGCAGGCTCAGCAGCGGACGGTGGATGCCGCCCAGGCGCGTGCAAGAAAAGCGATCGCTGACGAAGCGCGCTATCGGGGCCTTGTTGCTACGGGCGCTGTGTCTGCCTCCGAGTACGACCAAATTAAAGCGGCGGCTGATACCGCCAGAGCGGAGCTTAGTGCCGCCAGGGCGCAGGCCAGCGTAGCGCAAAACGCGACGGGCTATGCCGTACTGTTGGCCGATTCAGACGGCGTGGTGATGGAGACCTTCGCTGAGCCAGGTCAGGTCGTAAGCGCCGGACAGGCAGTGATCCGTCTTGCCCGCGCGGGACAACGTGAGGCGCTGGTGCAACTTCCAGAGACCCTGCGTCCCGTCGTCGGGAGCGAAGCACAGGCGACTCGCTATGGCAACGAAAAACAGCCTGTTACCGCAACGCTTCGTCTGCTCTCTGATTCCGCCGATGCCACCACCCGCACCTATGAGGCGCGGTATGTTCTGGCAGGCGCGCTGGCAGACGCGCCGCTGGGTGCGACTGTCACGCTGAACATAGGGAACAGTAAAGAGAAAAACCAGGTTATGCAGGTTCCCCTTGCGTCGCTCTACGATGCGGGCAAAGGGCCTGGGGTCTGGCGGATCTCGACTCAACCCGCCAAAGTGACCTGGCAACCCGTTAAGGTGCTTAGCGTGAGCGATGATGTTGCCCAGGTAACGGGGGGCGTGACACCCGGTGAAAAGATTGTCGCGTTAGGGGTGCATCTTCTGCATGAAGGCGAAGTGGTCCGCCTCGCTCAACAGCGCACGGAGAGTCAGCCATGAGCGAAGGACGCTTTAACCTGTCAGCGCTTGCCGTACGCGAGCGCTCGGTCACGCTGTTTTTGATTATTCTGGTGACGATTGCCGGTATTCTCTCGTTTTTTGGGCTCGGGCGTGCAGAAGATCCGCCTTTCACGGTGAAGCAGATGACCGCAATCGCCGTGTGGCCCGGCGCGACCGCGCAGGAGATCCAGGATCAGGTGGCCGAACCGCTGGAAAAGCGCCTGCAGGAGCTGAAATGGTATGACCGTACGGAAACCTACACCCGTCCCGGCATGGCCTTTATCACGCTGTCATTACAGGACAATACGCCACCTTCTGAGGTGCAGGAAGAGTTCTATCAGGCCAGAAAAAAGCTTGGGGATGAGAGCCGAAATCTCCCAGCAGGCGTAACGGGACCGATGATTAATGACGAGTTCGCCGATGTGACCTTTGCCCTCTTTGCGCTCAAAGCCAAAGGAGAGCCGCAGCGTTTGCTCGTGCGCGATGCCGAAACCATGCGCCAGCAGCTCCTGCACGTTCCCGGCGTGAAGAAAGTCAATATCATCGGTGAGCAGGCAGAGCGGATTTATATCTCCTTCTCTCACGAGCGTCTCGCGACGCTGGGCCTGTCGCCTCAGGATATTTTCAATGCGCTGAACAATCAGAACGTATTGACGGCTGCGGGTTCAATTGAGACGCGCGGCGCGCAGATCTTTATCCGCCTCGACGGGGCCTTCGATACTCTGCGGAAAATCCGCGATACGCCGTTTATTGCGCAGGGCAAAACGCTCAAGCTCTCCGACGTCGCCACGGTGGAACGAGGTTATGAAGACCCGCCTGTTCTGCAAATTCGTAACCAGCATGAACCGGCCCTGCTGCTGGGTATTGTGATGCGCGAAGGCTGGAACGGGCTGGCGCTGGGGAAAGCGCTTGATGCCGAAACGTCGAGAATCAATGACGGTCTGCCTCTGGGAATGACTCTGACGAAAGTCACCGATCAGTCCGTGAACATCAGCTCGTCGGTGGATGAGTTCATGATCAAATTCTTCGTCGCCCTGCTGGTCGTTATGGTGGTCTGTTTTGTCAGCATGGGCTGGCGCGTGGGCGTGGTCGTCGCGGCGGCGGTTCCTCTGACACTGGCCGTGGTCTTTGTAGTAATGGAAGCCAGCGGCATTAACTTTGACCGCATCACGCTGGGCTCCCTCATTCTTGCCCTGGGCTTGCTGGTTGATGATGCCATCATCGCCATCGAAATGATGGTGGTAAAAATGGAGGAAGGCTACGACAGAATCAAAGCCTCCGCCTACGCCTGGAGCCATACCGCGGCCCCGATGCTCGCCGGCACGCTGGTAACGGCCATTGGCTTTATGCCGAATGGTTTCGCCCAGTCAACGGCGGGAGAATACACCAGCAATATGTTCTGGATTGTCGGCCTGGCGCTGATTGCGTCGTGGGTCGTCGCCGTGGTTTTCACTCCTTATCTCGGCGTGAAAATGCTGCCGGATATGCCCAAAGTGGAAGGAGGCCATGCCGCCATCTACGGTACGCCTCGCTATAACCGTTTTCGCCATCTCTTAACCCGCGTCATCGCCAGAAAATGGATTGTGGCGGGTTCGGTTGTCGCCATTTTTATCCTGGCGATCCTTGGCATGGGGCTGGTGAAAAAACAATTTTTCCCGACGTCGGATCGCCCCGAAGTACTGGTTGAAGTGCAGATGCCCTACGGCACGTCAATCGAGCAGACCAGTGCCGCCGCAGCGAAAATAGAAGACTGGCTGAAAAAACAGCCAGAAGCCAACATCGTCACATCGTACATTGGTCAGGGTTCACCGCGTTTTTATCTGGCCATGGCTCCTGAGTTACCCGATCCGTCATTTGCGAAGATAGTGGTGTTGACGGATAGCCCGGCATCACGTGAGGCACTCAAGCTCCGACTACGTAAAGCGGTTGCCGAAGGCCTTGCGTCCGAAGCGCGCGTGCGCGTCACGCAGCTGGTGTTTGGTCCCTACTCTCCCTTCCCGGTCGCCTGGCGAGTCACGGGACCCGATGTCGATACGCTACGCGGCATCGCTGACAAAGTGAAAGGCGTGCTCGAGGCAAGCCCGATGATGCGGACCGTCAACACGGACTGGGGAACACGCGTACCCACACTGCATTTCACGCTCGATCAGGACCGCCTGCAGGCCACTGGTTTAACCTCGAATGCCGTTGCTCAGCAGCTGCAGTTCCTGCTGTCCGGTGTTCCCATCACGTCTGTACGAGAGGACATTCGCGCCGTTCAGGTGATTGGCCGCGCCGCAGGTGACATTCGCCTGGATCCGGCAAAAATAGCGGGCTTTACCCTGGTCGGCAATGCGGGCCAGCGCATCCCTCTGTCACAAATTGGCGACGTTAAGGTGAGAATGGAAGATCCGCTGCTGCGTCGTCGCGATCGAACGCCGACCATCACCGTCCGGGGTGATATCGACGAATCACTTCAGCCACCGGACGTGTCTACAGCCATCATGAAACAGCTCCAGCCGATCGTGGATTCGCTGCCGCCGGGATACCGTATTGAAATGGCCGGATCGATTGAAGAATCAGGCAAAGCCACCCTGGCAATGTTGCCGTTATTCCCCATTATGATTGCCCTGACGCTACTGATCATCATTCTGCAGGTGCGTTCCATGTCGGCCATGGTCATGGTCTTTCTTACCGCACCGCTGGGGCTTATCGGCGTGGTGCCAACCTTGCTGCTGTTCAATCAGCCGTTTGGCATCAACGCCCTCGTCGGATTGATCGCCCTTTCGGGCATTCTGATGCGCAATACGCTGATTCTTATTGGTCAAATCGATCATAACCAGAAAGAGGGGCTCGATCCGTTCCATGCGGTTGTCGAAGCGACAGTACAGCGTGCCAGACCGGTCTTACTGACGGCGTTGGCCGCCGTTCTGGCCTTTATTCCCCTGACGCATTCCGTATTCTGGGGCACGCTCGCCTGGACGCTGATCGGCGGAACGTTAGGTGGAACCATCATTACGCTGGTCTTCCTGCCCGCGATGTATGCGATCTGGTTCAGGATCCGTCCTGCGACATAAAGCGTTCAGCCTCTGGCAGAAAGCGTGTAAACTACTATCAGTAGATAAACGATACGAGGGACATCATGGTTGTTAAGCGCTTAAGAAAAGAGGATCGCCGGGTGCAGTTGCTGGAGGTTGCTCGCGGCATTGTTCGCCAGCAAGGCACCGAGGCGCTCACCCTGGGCTATCTTGCCGAGCGGGCTAACGTGACAAAGCCTATTCCCTATGACCACTTTGGCGATCGTGAAGGCTTGCTGATGGCGCTGTACCAGGATTATAGCGATAGTCAGCTGGCGAAATTCCGCGAGACGCTGGCGGCCGACAGCAAAACGCTGGAGAAGACGATCCGCTTTTTCAGCGCTGCCTATATCGACTGCGCCATTACCGCCGGCCCGGAAACGGGTCCGATAGCCGCAGCGCTGTCTGGCTCCCGCGCGCTGCAGACGTTCCGCGAGGCGTGCGTTGCCGAATGTGCCGACTGTCTTCGCACGGCGCTTTCTCCGTTTATCGTGCTAAAAGGCGTTCAGGGTGAAGCGGTACTGACAGCCATCATCGGTGCCGCGGACGCGCTCAGTACTGCCGCGGGGAACGGGATACTCGCCCGCAACGTCGCAGAAGATATGCTCAGCGGCGCCATGTCTGGCGTTCTGGAGACCTACGCCAACAGCACAAAATGATCGTTGCTGTCGGATTGACACCTAAGTTACCGATAGTAATATAGGTGTCAATTCACTCCCCTGCTGAGGTTGCTATGTCTGTTACACATGTCATCAATAATGCACTGATCGTGACGGCTCACCCTGTTGAACATTCA
Source organism: Enterobacter sp. RHBSTW-01064 (assembly GCF_014103035.1). Lineage (NCBI taxonomy): Bacteria > Pseudomonadati > Pseudomonadota > Gammaproteobacteria > Enterobacterales > Enterobacteriaceae > Enterobacter > Enterobacter sp. RHBSTW-01064. The sequence continues at coordinate 137,567 of NZ_JABXOU010000004.1, forward strand.
TTATCCCATTCGCTGGCGGATCGCATTGCCGCGACGTTACGCGAGCAAGGGACGCAGGTAGAAATTGCCGATCTTCATGCTGAAGGCTTTAATCCGACCATGTCTCACCCTGACCTTGATTTGTATCACGGCGATCCCACTGCGCTTCCCGGGGATATCCTGCGCGAGCAGCAGCGCTTTGAACGGGCAGATATGCTGGTATTTGTCTTCCCGGTGTACTGGTGGTCAGTCCCCGCACTGTTAAAAGGCTGGTTCGATCGGGTGTTGACCCTGAACTGGGCGTATAAGGTGGCCGACGATGGCCGGATTGTGGGCAATTTACGCGATGTTCCCGTCCGCCTGATTGCCACCGGCGGCAGCGATCTCACTGGATTCAACAAACATGGCTATTCGACGGCGATTCAGACGCAGATAATCGAAGGTGTATTTGGCTTCTGCGGGTTGAAGAACGTGAAGCTCGATATCCTTTACCAGGCAGATACGGCGACGCCTGCCCAGGTGGAGGAATTTCTGCAAGGGCTCGAGAGCCTGAGATAATTCTGGCTATCCCGTCACTGGCAGTCCGCCAGCACCTCCACATTAAGCCCAAAATTGCGAATTCACAGATTGTGTATGGGGGATTCTGGCTGTAATTTTTGCGGTGAAGTGTGCGCACCAAAGCCCCTTTCGGGGCTTAATGCTCAAGATTCTTTAAAGCCTGGTTTACCATTAGCTTTACGCCACTCCTTGACCTGATGGACAATTCCTTCCGGGCTATCATCTCTTCCATCCTCTGGATAGAAGATCAAATCTGAACCTGATGGGTGCTCGGTAAGGCGTCTGAATTCTCTTACCCTGCAATTGTCGTCTTCTTCAGTTGGACCTTCTGCGTTAAAAATTTTACGAACTAAATCTAAAAATTCGCTCTCTGTATAATCTGACAATGTTTTTTGGACAGTCATGTTATTTACTCTGCCATGTGGAATGAATCTCGATATGTCTCTTGGGCGTGGTTATGCCCATATTATCAACGTTGAAAACATCTCCGCCTTGACTTATAGGAACAATGTGATGGATTTCATAGCGCTCTCTTCCGCCAGCACGTTCCGCATCTCGGATGAAAGGGGAGTTTCCCTTGCGTATATGGACTTGGTTACTACCCCTAAACTGCTTCGATAGCTCTGGGTCTTTTGAAACTTCTAACCAAAATGCCTTACGGAACTGGTCAAAGTTCGCAAACGTCAAACCACGCAGCCTGCGACGTACCGCTGCAGCTGCGCACCTCCACTGCTTCTTTCGTTATAACCACGCAATAAAAAATAGCTCCTACTTTAACGGGCTCACTTACATTAAGGCATTTCTTTCTACCCGATTGCCATCGGAACATATTCATTTACAAGCACGTTGAATTTGCGGCGGACCCATTTGGCGACGAGTTAGCGATGGCATAACTTACCGGCTTTCTCGCAGCACAATAGTACCGCCCCCTGACCGTCAGCCGAGGCGTGCAGTTCATTCCATACATGCCGGACATCCAACTCCCGAACCTATCGACGAGGCCGCGATTCTTTATGCTATCTCAGACAACAAAACCCGCGTGGTTAGCGGGTTTCGGTAATGCATCAAACTTAGTGAGGCCTGATGATGGTTATTTGCTTTTCTTAATGTGAGAGATGATTAAATGGAAAACTATTGTTTTATATGAATTTTTACATACGCATTAATCAATGTGTACACGCTTGGGTACATCATTTTCATTGGTGCCCACCAAAAGATTTAATTTGTACACTTAAAACTATCGAGCGATTCCACCAGCCAAGACGAAGGATCCAGGCTGGTGTTTTGTTGTGGTAAGTATCTCCGATGTTACCAGCGAAGTTCTGACGTTGGCATAAACGTCACTGATACGGCATTGTCGATTACGTCAAAATCAATCTGCATACTCACTGGGAGGTCTCCGGCTACTGCATTAAAAAGATCAGCCCATCCCAAAGCACGCCTCATAATAGTTTTTGGTGGTGAACTTCTTAACGGCTCTCCGATATGTTCATGAACCCATCGGCGTGACATTTCGCTCTGGAGCCCGAACGGCAGCTCATTAGGAAAATGCCAGCCTTTGATTTCAGGTCGGAGTAGGGTTGCTGTAATTTCCTGGAGAATATGACCTTCACGCCTGAATGATAAGTATATCCCCTCCTGCGCCATATTCAGGCTTAGATCAGGGTCACCGGAAAAACCTGTTGGAGGGGTTTTGTATGGTATTAGCTCTACGTCAACCAAGTCTTGATAAGATTTACCTAAGCTATAAATTAACGCTTCAACATTCACTGTCATTCGTATAACCCCACATTACGATTCAATTCGTGCATTTTAGCCCTTGCCGCTTCTATCTGGTTTTCTGTTGCACCATTTGCTTTAAGTGCTGGCCTGATTGCATCCAGATTACGATCCACTGCCGCACGGAGGTTGTTTGAGTCCAGTTCAATTTGTACTGGCGTATTGCGACCACCATAAGTCTCACTCAATTTTTGATGAATTTCTTTTGGAACTATAATAGCTGCTACGTCCTGAACCATTTCATCCACCAAATTTTTACTGAGGCGGGGATTTTCACGCAATAATGCAGATCGTACCGCAGCAGCAGACGGCATGTGATCCGCCTCATACATCCCCTGCCGCGAACGGCGTTTAAAGTCACTGTATAGCTCGACCTCAAGAAGCTCCACCGGCGGTTTGCTCAGATAAATATAAATCGGCGGCAGGTCAGGAAACGGCAGGATCAGAATGTAATCCGCAAAACTCTTCTCCTCCGGTGCCGGGCTGGTGGTCGCCGTTATGCCGGTATTATCGGGCAGCGGGTCAACAACCACCGGGTTCGGCAGCACCGGCCGCGCCTGGTTGCCGGTATTCCACGGCGTTTTCTCGTCTGTCCGGTCAGGCGTCCACACAATGGTGATGCGCGGGTCTTCTTCCGTGGTGAACGTGTACGCCTGCGACCTGCTGTCGTACTCCATTCTTCTGACGCGCACGCTGTCCCGGCCGGGTGGCGTGTGCCATCCATGCGGCACCGGGTTCCCCCTGCTGTCGTTCTCCCACGTATAGCGGACACTGCTCGGGGCTTCACGCATCTGCGCCAGGCGCATACGGTCAATAAAGTCCTGTTCGCCGTCGTTCAGCCTGCCAGGCATCATTCCCACCAGCAGCCCGGCCACGGGAGCACCTGCTCCGGCGGCGGCTACCTCGCCCAGCCCGGCGGCACTGCGCACCGCCCAGGTGCCGTAGGTCAGCGCCCTGCCGCCTATCAGCTCCAGCAGGCTTGCGCCTGCCGTGGCCGCCTGCGCGCGGGTAGCTGCAGCCGCGGCAGCTACGGCGGCCTGATAATCCATCTCCTCATGGTTACCGTTCCACCAGCGATAAAGGGCGCTGCGCTTCTTCGGTTTGGGGATATCGTCTGGTTTTTTCTTTCTGACAGTCTGCGCGTGCTGCGGGGTGTCTGAATCGGTTATCGGGTCGCTGGCGGGCAAGGCCTGAAAAAATGCCATATCAGCAAAATTGGTGTGAGGTTCACGCTGGTCACCGGCATCATTGCAGCCCTCGCCGCGCAGGCAGGATTTTGCGAATACCCGGTTGCGCTCCCTTTCCTCCTCTCTGCGTTTTTCTTCGGCCTGCTTTTCTGCTGCCAGCCTGGCGGCGTGTTCTTCCCTGGCAACGTCAACCGGGTCTCGTCCGCGCCCCAGCCACTGACCTGCCGGGGCAATCACCCGGTTCGTACCCGGCGGACAATCACAGTGCACTTTTGAACCATGGACGGCCACGGGCACCCCGTGAAATGTTACCCGTTCCTCACCTGATACAATCACGCCCTGCTTGCCACATTTGGGACAGGGGGTAGTTTTATCACCTACCCTGAGAATTCTGCGCCCAAATTCGGTGCTGTCCGTAATGGACGCAATACACCTGGCACCGGTAGTAGTTTTATCATTCTCAAGCGCCTGCCCCCGGCCAAAATTATCGGTACGGTAACCCATGCGTTACGCTCCGGTAATTAGCGAATTGATTACTCATAAAGAAATCCCTTTCCCTTCCCGTTAAAAAAAAAGCAATTCTACTATGAATACGAGTTAACCAGATTTATTCAGCACTTTTGGTTCATATTCATCAATTAAATACATATCAATCACAAAACAATCATCATGAATATTACATTTAATTACCTCGAGTATTTCAATCACGCTTTATGCTATTAGTCATCCTCTGGCAGTTATTGCGGCATACCGATGCTGCTACGAGCCTCCAGACGTCGGTGCAGTTAACATGCATTTACTGCCAGCAATCATCAGACTCTAAGGAAAGCATAGGATATAAAATTCTATGTTGAGTAAAACTCACATTGACGCCCACTATTTATCGTTTTTCAACCGCTATCGCGATGAAATACCATCCACTCACCCCTGGTATAGTGCTGTCGATATGTAGATAGCGACGTTAAAACAATAAATAATAATGTGCGTATATGGAGCACCTATGACACTCGATGTTTTATTTCATTTAATGGAAATTCTTTCACCAGAAAAAAACACCGTAGATGAAAATATACCTGAGCTAATAACGTTACTTTCGTCAGAAAACCATCGTTCAGATGCGCTTTCCCCTTTTATACATCGGCTGCATCTCCTGTCTTTCGCCCAAAGCAATCCGGGTAACGCCGAGGTGCTGCTCGCTGCCCATTTACCAAAAGAAGATGGAACGCTTCCCCTGCTTGACTTCGCCGAGTGGCCCCAGGTGCGGTACGCCACGTCAGGCGAAGCGCAGACGCCTGAATCAGAAGCGTACTTCCATAAAATGACCGCGGCTGCCAATGTATTGCGCGAGGCGCTGATCGATGCAGAGCGCGCAAAGGGTACGCCTGCGCTTTATATTCTGGATAAATTACTCAACCTGAATAGCGCCCTGCCGGAAAGATATAAGAAGATGGCAAATATCCCCTACGCATAAAGGCATTAACTATGCGGGATATCTCGTCAGGAATATCCTGCTTAATTTAAGAAAGCCGTTTTTCATCGTACTCAAGACAGACGATATCCAGAGAAGGCACTACCGGCGAGTTCAGGTTTAGCCAGGCCAGCAGACGCTCAATACTCTGTCTTCTGAGCGAATTTTTCGGCCAGACGAGGTAGTAGCCATCCCCTGTTGCAATCGCCTCCCTGAAAGGTAGCGCGAGCAGGCCGCTTTTCAGCGCTTCCAGCGTGAGCCGGAGATCGGCCATCGCCACGCCGTGCCCGTGCATGGCGGCGAGACTTCCCTGCTCAAGGGTGTCGAACACAATCCCGCCGCTCATGTCGAGACCGGGAAATAGTCCCGTTCTTTTCAGCCAGCGCCGCCAGTCCCGTCTGTCCGGAGAGGGGTGAATAAGCTCGCACTGCGGTAGCTGATGCCGGGCAGATTCAAGCAAAGACGGGGTACAAACCGGAATGAGCCATTCGCTGAAGAGCAGCCTGCTTTCTGTTGACTCGCCGAAATAGCCATTACCGAGGAGGATCGCGCAATCGTAGGGCTCACGGCTGAAGTCAACGGTGTCGAAGTCCATCCAGACGCTGGCAATTTCTACTTTCGGTTTCGCATGGTTTTCACGAAACGATTTCAGGACGTTAAGAAGCCATCTCATCGTCAGGGTGCTGGGAGCCTTGAGGCGCAGAAGGTGATTTTCACTTCTGAACGCGCGGCAGGCCCACTCGATGTTCGAGAAACTTTCGCTAAGCTGTCCGGCCAGAATACGCCCGGCCTCACTGACTTCAACTCTCGGCCCTTGCCGTTTAAACAGCTCGCAGTCGAACCACATTTCAAGCGTCCGGACATGCCTGCTGACCGCACCCGGCGTGATATTCAGTGCCTCAGCCGCTTTGCTGAAGGAGTTCAGCCGCGCGGCAACTTCAAAGGCGCGCAGGGCATACAGTGGTGGTAAAGACATACGTTCCCTTTCTGTGAGGTTTGGCTATGCAGTTTCTGTTTTATCGGCACTCTGTGACTTGTCACCCAGACCCTCGGGCGGAAACGTCAGCAGCAGCTCCCTGAGCAGGGACTCAAGCTGCGCGCGCTGCGCGTCAGATAAGCTGCTCAGCAGCGCATTTTGCGTTTGTGTATGCACGATCAGCGCCTCTTCGATCAGCTCTTGCCCGTGCGGTGTCAGGCTTACGAGGGTGCTGCGCTTATCGTCCGGATCGGCAATGCGCCTGATAAGCCCTTGCTGTTCGAGATGGCTGAGCCGGTTCGTCATCGCCCCTGACGTGATCAACAGCGATTTATACAGCTGCGTGGGCGAAAGGCAGTACGGCTCTCCGGCGCGACGCAGCGTGGCGAGCACGTCAAACTCGCCCTCGCGAAAACCAAACTGCGCCATGGCCTGCGCCCATTCTTTTCCCAGATGCTTCATCAGCCGAAGCATTCGGCCAAAAATTTTCATCGACGAGGCGTCCAGCTCCGGCATGGCGCGGCTCCACTGGTCGACAACGAAGTCTACATGGTCTTTCATTTTCACCCCTGATGGCGTGGGTATTTATCCTGTTGTGCGGTACATCTTACACAAAAACACATTTTATCTTAACGTTAAGATAAATGCTTGCGGCAATTTGCCAGAGCCATTCACAACTGAAAAGGATTCCCTGTTGAAACGCACGTCGCCATTACTCTTCGCCATTATCGCTTTTATCGTTGGGCTGAACCTGCGCCCTATTCTGGCTTCTGTCGGACCGTTGTTTTCCGTGCTGCAGCGCGAAGCGGGGCTAACTGCTACGCAATTCAGCCTGCTGACCACCCTGCCGGTCGCGATGATGGGACTGGCCGCCTTATGTGGGCCCTGGCTTTTAGCCAGAGTCGGTGCCGTGCGGGGAATTATGTTCGGGCTCCTCATCCTGCTTGTGGCCTGTTTATTGCGCGGTTTTAGCGCCTCACCAGCGAGCCTTATGTGCACCGCGTTACTGGGCGGGGCCAGCATAGGCACGATCCAGGCGTTAATGCCTGCCATGATTAAAAAGGAATATACGCAAATGGCCAGTACGATCATGTCGCTATTCAGCACGGGCATTATGGCCGGTGCGGCAGTCGCCGCCGCCAGCGCCGAGCCGTTGTTTTCATGGCTCACGCTGAAACCCGCGCTGGCCATGGCCGGGCTGTTAGCGCTGCTGGCGCTGATACTGTGGTTGACTCTGGTTAAGCACCCACAAGGGGAAAAAACAGCACACGAAACCGTTCCGCTCTCGTCCTCTCGCACGGGGCTACTGTTGCTCTTTTTCGGCATAGGAACAGGAGCCTATACGCTGGTATTGGCCTGGCTGCCTCCGCTCTATATTCAGGCGGGATGGTCCGCACGCAGCAGCGGCTATATGCTGGCCTGGCTGACGTTAACTGAGGTTGTCGCTGGGTTTGCCGTCTCCGCGCTGATCGGTAAATTCCCCGACCGTCGCGTGCCGCTGATCGCCGTATTGTTGCTGCTGCTGGCGGGATTACTGTGTCTGGTCTTTTCGCCGGGTACAACGCCGGTGTTATCCACGTTGCTGCTTGGCACTGGGATCGGCGCCCTCTTCCCGCTGTCGCTCATCGTCACCTTCGATCACGCCCGCACGCCCGCGCAGGCCGGGAAGCTATTGTCTAAAGTTCAGGGAGGTGGATATATGATTGCCGCGCTAATGCCGTTAATTGCGGGGATCGTTCGCGACAGCGCAGTTTCACTGACCAGCGCATGGCTGGTCATGAGTGCGGGTGTTATCCTGCTGATCGTCATCGCGCTGAAGTTTAAACCCGTCGTGAAAGCGCAGGTGCGGTGAATGCGGTACCCGTTTTGAGAACCATACTATAAATTCTGGAGTTTCAACCCATTAAGGAGTGGATATGCCGCAGACGTTACCGGGAATTGAGGTCTTATTTATCGCTGGCTTCGGGCCTGTTTCGCAGAGCAACGACGCCAGCACCGCGTTTTATGTCCAGACGCTCGGTTTACCGCTGAAGCCGATGGAAGGAAATGCCGACTATCTGCTCACTGAAGAGAGCCAGTTGCCAGGCGCGAAGCATTTTGCCGTCTGGCCGCTCTCGCAGGCGGCAACCTCCTGTTTTGGCGAAGCGCAGTGGCCCTCTGAATACCCGATACCGCAGGGATGGATTGAATACGAGGTGCAGGACCTGGATTCGGCTACCCGCATTCTGAGTGAAAAAGGCTATCGCCTGCTGGTGACTAACCGCATCGAACCATGGGGACAGACCGTTACTCGCCTGCTCAGCCCGGAGGGCCTGCTGACAGGACTAACGATCACGCCGTGGCTGCGTGGGTAAACGGAATTTATTGTGCCGCCGGTTACAGTGAATCAACTTAATGCTATTTTGCACCGAGCAAGTAATGATTTAAATATTAGCGGCCGCCTCCTTCAGGCGGCCCAAAGTTAAATATCGCTCCTTACGTCAAATTATAAAAAATTACCAAACCTGGCAGTTGATTCTTATTTGTATGACTTTTAATATTTCCCTGCAACTCATTGATTAATTTGTTTTAGGGAAATAAAAATGACAAGAAATATTGTTGCGGGAATGATGATGGCCGCGTTTTCAGGGGCAGTATATGCAGGCACCGCACAAGTCACACCGAATTTTTCACCGGAAAGTTTAACGGTTTCAGCCTCTGCCGGGATGCTGAGCGGAAAATCCCACGAGATGGTTTATGACGAAGTCACCGGAAGAAAAATTAGCCAACTGGACTGGAAAATAAAAAATGTCGCTATTCTGAAAGGCGATATTTCCTGGGATGCATACTCATTTTTGACGCTGAACGCCCGCGGCTGGACGTCCCTGGCATCAGGCTCAGGTCATATGGACGACTATGACTGGATGAATGCAAAACAATCCTCCTGGACAGACCATTCAAGCCATCCTTCGACGAACGTTAACTATGCCAATGAATACGATCTCAACGTAAAAGGCTGGATCTTCCAGGGCGATAACTATAAAGCGGGCGTCACCGCAGGTTATCAGGAAACCCGCTTCAGCTGGACGGCGACCGGGGGTTCTTACAATTACGATAACGGCGCCTATCAGGGGAACTTCCCGGCAGGCGAACGCGGGATTGGTTATAGCCAGCGTTTCTCCATGCCGTATATTGGCCTTGCAGGACAGTACCGTTTTAATGACTTTGAATTTAATGCCCTGTTTAAATTCAGTGACTGGGTCCGCGCGCATGATAACGACGAGCACTACATGCGCGATTTAACCTTCCGCGAGAAGACAACGGATTCCCGTTATTATGGCGCATCCGTTGATGCCGGATATTATGTGACTCCGCACGCCAAAGTTTTTGCTGAATTTACCTATAGCAGTTACGAAGAAGGTAAAGGCGGTACGCAGATTATTGATACCAATACTGGTGACTCCGGCTCTATTGGCGGGGACGCTGCGGGTATTTCTAACCATAACTATACCATTACAGCGGGTCTGCAATATCGCTTCTAATCCAGACCTTAAAGCAACCAGGCTCTTCTCGGGGCCTGGGTATGATGACAAACCCCGCCATCAATATTTTAACCGTCTTTTTGCCGGGTGGCGCTGCGCTTACCCGGCCTACATTTCGCACCGGGTGAAACTCACAAATCGCACGGTGTCAGCAGTCTGTGGCCCCTTAAAATCCATCAGGCTGCTAAAAACGAAGTTTCTTAGCTTTCCAGGGCAGCCAGAATCGCTGCTTCCATTTTCTCGGGCTTTGTCATCGGTGCAAAGCGCTTGAGAGGTTCCCCGTTGCGTCCGATCAGGAACTTCGTAAAGTTCCACTTAATTCGCCCGCCCAGCACGCCGGGCAGTTCGTTTGTCAGATAACGAAACAGCGGGTGCGCTGCGCTACCGTTAACCTCGACTTTCTCGAACATCGGGAAGCTCACGCCGTAGTTAATGTGACAAGTCTTTGAGATTTCATCAGCGCCGCTGGGTTCCTGTTTACCGAACTGGTTGCAGGGGAAGCAAAGCACCACTAAACCTTGTTCGGCGTATTTCTTATATAGCGCTTCGAGGCCGGCGTACTGTGGCGTAAAACCACACTGGCTGGCGGTATTCACGACCAAAACCACTTTTCCCGCATAGTCGGCCATTGAGACAAGGTGACCATCCAGACGGGTGGCGGTAAGCTGATGAAAATGAGTCATACTGGCGTCCCCGCCGACTTTGGCCTTAAATTCTCATCAAACGCCAGCCGTTTTCGGTCAGGCTCTTCCTCGCGCAGCGGCTCTACCTGATGCATCGTCAACTTGCAGCGCTCCACCAGCACCTGATACTCCCGCGTGCCCTGCTGCTTCCATGCCAGCTCCTGCTCGCTCAGTTCACGAATCGCTTTGGCCGGGCTGCCGATAATCAAATGGTTGGCGGGCATCTCCGCTTTCGCCTTCACGAACGCCGCCGCGCCGACGATGCTGTTTTCACCGATGACCGCGCCGTCCATCACCACCGCGTTCATGCCCACTAGCGCATTGCGGCGGATAATGCAGCCGTGCAGAATGGCGCTGTGGCCGATATGCCCGTCCTCTTCCACCACCGTGTCCTGCTCCGGGAAGCCGTGCATCACGCAGTTATCCTGAATGTTTGCCCCGTCTTTCACTACGATGCGGCCAAAATCGCCGCGCAGGCTGGCGTTAGGGCCAACATAAACGCCTTTGCCCAGAATCACGTCGCCAATCAGTACCGCCGTTGGGTGAACGTAGCTCTCGTCCGGCACGACCGGCGTCAGACCGTCAATTTGATAAACAGGCATACCCTCTCCTTACGCAGTATTCAGACCACCAAAACGTTGATAGTAAAGCGTGCCGGGCACGGGCAGTTCCCCAACCGAGGTTTCGCCTTTTTCGCTGACAAACGCCAGCGCCCCCGGCGCGACGCGCTGGTAGATATTGATGCAAAGCTGTCGGGCGCTTTGACCCGCCCAGTGCGCGGGCAGTAACTCTTCCGGCAACAGCGGGTCTTTCAGCACCACACGACGATAAAAGTGAATCAGCAGCAATTGGATCTGGAAGCAGCGTTCCGGCGTCAGCTCCTCCGGCGCGGCCTCTTTCAGCAGCGGCAGCAGCGGGCGGAATGAATCGATGAACGTCTCGTACATTGCGTTTTGCTCAGTGAGCTGCCAGCACTCTTCCACTCGCGAACGCAGCGCCGCGCGCGAAAGCGCCAGCGGCGAGTGGGCTTCAAAGAAAATCACGTTTTCCGCCACCCCGGCATCATGCAGTAGCGATTGTACGTCGGCCAGATGCTGTGACGGCGAGGCCATCAGGCTCGGTGCCAGCGTGCCAAACCCCTGCCAGATCAGCTGTTTTTTGACGTCGGCAAGGGTGGTTTTATCCAGCCCTTCGGAAAGCAGCAATAACCATTTTCCATCCCAGGCAGGCAGTTCCGCGCGGTAGATCTTATTCTCCGCGCGACGCGTCAGACGCAGCCCTTTATCGCTCAGGCGGTAAAAGCTGCGACGCCCGATGCGGGAAACGTCCAGCCAGCCCTCTTTATTGAGGCGAAACAGCGCGGTGCGCACGAAGCGCTCGCCAAACCCCATGCCTTCCAGCAGGGCGGCAAGGCTGCCGAGCCAAATCTCACCGCCGCGATGGGAAAGCGCGTCACCGTATAACGAAGAGATAAGCGAGGTCCCGCTAACGGGAACGGAGCTAACCGCGTGCTGGATAAAGGCGTCGAGTTTATTCATGTGATTCATTCTTTTGTTATTTTTGTCCTGGATGAATCATAGCATACGAATCTGGGATCGACCCTCACCCTAACCCTCTCCCAAAGGGAGAGGGAACTTTTTACACCCTCTCCCTTTGGGAGAGGGCTGGGGTGAGGGAGATTCAACCGTTGGCCGCAACTTTACGCAAATCAAACACCCGGCAGGCTTTCCCCTCCGAGCGCGGGATGCTGCCGCAGTTCACGATCGTCACGTCGGTGGAAATCCCCACCATCGACTTAATGCGGTGGCGCAGCTGGTGGCACACCTGGCAACGCTGCTCGTGCGTCAGGATTAAGCTGCTCTCTTTTAGCTCGACCTTCACCGAAAGTGAATCAAGATGCCCGCGGCGGTTCACCTCCAGCTGGTAGTGCGGAGAAAGGTGTTCGAACTTCACGATCTCCTCTTCCAGCTGCGACGGGAAGACGTTGACGCCGCGGATGATCAGCATATCGTCACTGCGACCGCTGATCCGGTCCATACGACGCATGCTGCGCGCGGTTGCCGGGAGCAGGCGAGTCAGGTCGCGGGTGCGGTAGCGGATCACCGGCAGCGCCTCTTTGGTCAGGGTGGTGAACAGCAGTTCGCCCTGCTGACCGTCATCCAGCGGCGTGCCGTCGTTCGGGTTGACGATCTCCGGGTAGAAGTGATCTTCCCAGATGGTTGGCCCGTCGGCAGTTTCGATACACTCCATCGCCACGCCCGGCCCCATTACCTCGGAGAGGCCATAAATATCCAGCGCCGTAATGCCTAAGCGTTTTTCGATTTCGCGACGCATGGCCTGCGTCCACGGCTCGGCGCCGAAGACGCCCACGCGCAGGGAACAGCCGCTGGCATCGCCGCCCATCTGGCGCTCCAGCTCTTCAATCAGGTTAAGGCAGTAGGACGGCGTCACCATGATCATGTCCGGCTGGAAATCACGGATCAGCTGCGCCTGTTTCTCCGTCTGGCCGCCGGACATCGGGATCACCGTCGCCCCTAAACGCTCGGCGCCGTAGTGCGCCCCCAGCCCACCGGTAAACAGGCCATAGCCATACGCCACGTGAATTTTGTCCTTCGCGCTGCCGCCCGCGGCGCGCAGGGAGCGGGCCACCAGATTAGCCCAGTTGTCGATATCGCCCTGCGTGTAGCCCACCACGGTCGGTTTGCCGGTGGTGCCGGATGACGCGTGAATGCGCACCACCTGCTCCATCGGCACGGCAAAGGTATCGAACGGATAGTTATCCCGCAGGTCCTGCTTGGTGGTGCACGGGAATTTGCGGATATCCGCCAGCTCGTTGAAATCGTCAGGGTGAACGCCCGCGGCGTCAAACTTGCGTTTGTACATCGGCACGTTGTTGTAGGCGTGATGCAGCGTCCATTTCAGACGCGCGGTCTGCAGCGCCTGTAGCTCGTCAAGGGAGGCCGTTTCAATCGGATCAAGCTTTGTTGTATTTGTCATTGTAGGGTACTCACATTGTTTTTATGCTCAAACACGCTCAAGGATCATGGCAATGCCCTGACCCACACCGATGCACATCGTACACAGCGCGTAGCGCCCGCCGCGTCGGTGCAGTTCATTGCTCGCGGCCAGCGCCAGTCTGGCACCGCTCATCCCCAGCGGGTGGCCCAGCGCAATCCCGCCACCGTTCGGGTTAACATGCGCGGCATCATCCGGCAGGCCTAGCTGACGCAGCACGCCCAGCGCCTGCGAGGCGAACGCTTCGTTAAGCTCGATCACGTCCATATCGTTAATACTGAGCCCGGCGCGCTCCAGCACCTTGCGGGTGGCGGGTACCGGGCCGAGCCCCATCAGACGTGGCTCCACGCCCGCCGTTGCCATCGCCACGATCCGCGTACGCGGGACTAACCCCTGCGCCAGCGCCATCTTCTCGCTGGAGACAATCAGCGCCGCCGCGCCGTCGTTGACGCCGGAGGCATTTCCCGCCGTAACCACCCCGTTCTTACGGAACGGCGTTTTCAGACCGGCAAGCTGCTCGAGCGTGGTGTCCGCGCGCGGGTGTTCATCCACGTTAAACTCGGTGACCGCCCCTTTTTTGCCCGGCACCCGCACCGGCACAATCTCCTGCGCCAGAATGCCGTTCTGCTGCGCCTGTGCGGTACGCTGCTGGCTGCGCAGCGCGAACGCGTCCTGATCGGCACGGCTGATATTTAACAATTCAGCTACATTCTCTGCCGTTTCCGGCATACTGTCAGTTCCGAATTGCTGATGCATGAGCGGATTCACAAATCGCCAGCCGATGGTGGTATCAAAGATCTCCGCCTGACGCTGAAACGCGGCGGTGGCTTTGCCCATCACAAACGGCGCGCGGGACATCGACTCCACGCCGCCCGCGATCAGCAGGTCGCCATCGCCCGCCTTAATGGCGCGCGCCGCAAAACCAATCGCGTCCAGCCCCGACCCGCACAGGCGGTTAAGGGTGGTTCCGGACACCGTCTGCGGCAGTCCGGCGAGCAGGGACGACATGCGCGCGACGTTGCGGTTATCTTCCCCTGCCTGGTTGGCGCAGCCGAAAATCACATCGTCAATCCGCTCGAGGTCGAGCTGCGGATAGCGGGCCAGCAGCGCGCGCAGCGGCACGGCGCCGAGATCGTCGGTTCTTACCGCAGAAAGCGAGCCGCCGTAGCGCCCCACAGGGGTTCGAACGCCATCACAAATAAATGCGTCACGCATCTGCCTCTCCTGTCACGCTGCCGCCGATGCGGTGAGATTTTCCGCGAAAAAGGGCGACGGTTTTCTGTTGTTGGTTCTGGATTTCAATGTCATACACGCCGGTCAGCTTGCCCTGATGCATCACGCGCGCGGTGGCGGTGAGCGTGTCCCCGGCAAAGCCCGGACGCAGAAAATCAATCGAGCAGCCTGAGGCTACCGCCGCCAGCCCCTGGCTGTTGCAGGCGTAGGCAAAGGCAGTGTCTGCCAACGAAAAAAGCTGCCCACCGTGGCAGGTTTTGTGGCCGTTAAGCATCTGCGGAGTGATGGTCATGGTCACCACCGCGTAGCCCTCGTCCATCTCGACAATGTCTATCCCCATCGCCTGCGCGCAGGCGTCCCGTTCGTACATTGCGCGGGCGTTATGCCAGGCGTTAAGACTCATAGCTACTCTCCAGAAGCGCGCGCTGGCGCAGCAGTGAACAGGGGCGATAGCGCTCTTCGCCGTAATGGCGCTGCAGGTTCTCCAGCAGCGTCAGCAGGCGCTGCCAGCCCAGACGCTCGCCCCAGGCGATCGGCCCGCTCGGGTAGTTCACGCCCAGGCGCATGGCGGTATCGATGTCCTTCTCGCTGGCGACCCCTTTTTGCAGGGCATCCAGCGCTTCGTTGGCAATCATTGCCAGCGTCCGCCAGACCAACAGGCCGGGATAATCGGCAATTTGCACCACCCGGTTACCCTGCTGTTGCAGGTAGCGGATGGCTTTTTGCGTCGCGGTATGCGGGTTGCTTGCCGCCGCGGCAATCACCGCCACATCGCGTTCAATGCGGTCGACCACCACCACCGGGCCGCTGAGCCGCAGCGCCAGCGCCTGAGCGGTTTCCCCCTGCGTTTCAATCAGATACACATCATCAATTTCGGTGACACCGTCACGTCTTTTTTCAACGCGCATCGGGCTGTAGCTGTCGTTCACGGCTGCCATCCATCGCACCTCGGGTTTGTCACCCTGCCAGTTGTAGACGCCCTTCCCGCTCTTTTTGCCCAGCCGCCCTGCCAGCACCAGCTCCTGCTGGACCAGCGAAGGCAGAAAACGACGCTCCTGCCAGAAGGCGTTAAATACCGAGCAGGTCACCGCAAAGTTCACGTCCTGACCAATCATGTCGGTCAGCTCCAGCGGCCCCATCGGGAAACCGCCGCCTTCGCGCAGGGCGGCATCAATCACCTCCGGCGGGGCGACCTGCTCTTCCAGCGCGCGCCAGGCTTCGGAATAGAACGGACGCGCGACGCGGTTGACGATGAACCCCGGCGTTGACTGGCAGCGAACGGGCTGTTTGCCCCAGTTCAGCGCCAGCTCGCACAGCGCGTCGGCCACTTCCGGAGAGGTCGCCAGCCCGCTGACCACCTCCACCAGCTTCATCACCGGTGCCGGGTTAAAGAAATGCAGCCCTGCAACGCGCTCCGGATGGTGGATGTCCGCCGCAATCGCCGTGACGGAGATAGAGGAGGTGTTACTGGTCAACAGCGTCTGCGGCGGGCAGACTTCCGCCAGTTTCGCAAACAGCGTTTTTTTGACGTCAAGGCGTTCGGAGGCCGCTTCAATAACCAAATCTGCCGATGCGAGCGCATCGATATCCGTCACCGGAACCAGTCGGGCGAGGATCTGTCCGCTCGCGTCCGCAGAAAGCTTTCCGCGCGTTACCCGGGACGCGAGGCGTTGACGAATGCCGTCAATCGCGCGGGAAATGGCGTCGGCAGAAATGTCATAAATCAGAACCTGATGACCGTGGCTTGCCGCCACTTCGGCAATGCCTCCGCCCATCGTGCCGCTGCCAATCACGGCGACAGTGCGTATGTTCAGCATCTTATTTCCCCGTAAAGTTCGGCGCGCGCTTCGCCAGGAAGGCGCTGACGCCCTCGCGGTAATCGTCGCTGCGCCCGGCCAGACGCTGATAGTCGCGCTCCAGATCGAGCTGGGCGTCTAGGGTATTGGTTTCTGCGGCATTGATGGCCTGCTTGATCAGCCCCAGCCCGAAGGTCGGTTGAGAGGCAAAATGCAGCGCCATCTGCTGCGCCGTGGTGGAGAGCTGTTCGTCATCCACCACCTGCCAGATCATCCCCCACGCCTGCGCCTGTTCGGCGCTGAGTTTGTCGCCGAGCAGCGCCAGCCCCATGGCGCGTGCTCGTCCGGCCACGCGCGGCAGCAGCCAGGTGCCGCCGCAGTCCGGTACCAGCCCGAGCTTGCTGAAGGCCATTACGAAGTTGGCGGAACGAGCGGCAATGACCATGTCACACCCCAACGCAAGCGTTGCGCCCGCACCGGCCGCCACGCCGTTAACGGCACAGATGACCGGTTTCGGCAGCTTTGCCAGGCGGCGCACCAGCGGGTTATAGAAAGTTTCAACGGACATCCCCAGATCCGGCGCCGGGCCGTTGGGGTCGACGTTGCGGTCGTTCAGATCCTGACCGGCGCAAAAGCCGCGTCCGGCTCCGGTGATCAGCAGACAGCGAACGGTGTCATCCCGCTCGGCCTGTTTCAGGCACTCGGCAAGCTGCTGGTGCATCACGTCGTTAAAGCTGTTCAGACGCTCCGGACGGTTCAGCGTAATGGTCATTACGCCCTGCTCAACATGACTGAGAATACATTCCACAATTAGCGTCCTTTAAAGTCGGGGGTGCGTTTTTGTAAAAAGGCGTCGATGCCTTCCCGGCGGTCTTCGGTGGCAGAAAGCAGCGTAAACAGCTGGCGCTCCTGCGCCAGACCGGCCTGGAGCGGCACCTCCTGAGACTGGCGCAGCGCCTGTTTCGCCGCCTGCAGCGCCAGCGGAGAGTGGCGCGCCATCAGCGCCGCCTGCTTCAGGGCATACTCCAGCGTCAGCGCTGCCGGGAAAACGTCGCTGACCAGCCCGGCGCTCAACGCCTGCTCTGCGGTAATACTCTCGCCAGTCAGCACCATTTTGCTGGCAAGGGATTTCCCGACGCAGCGAATCAGACGCTGGGTGCCGCCCGCGCCGGGCATAATGCCCAGCGTGATTTCCGGCAGGCCAAAGCGGGCGTTATCGCCCGCAATGACCACGTCGCACAGCAGCGCCAGCTCGCAGCCCGCGCCCAGCGCGAAGCCGTTCACGGCGGCGATCAGCGGCTTGTTGAACGCGTTAATGCGCGCCCACAGCTGCGGACGGATATCGTTCAGGGTGGCGGGCAGGTCTTTCTCCGCCATTTCGTTGAGATCGGCCCCGGCGGCAAAGCAGCGCTCGCTGCCGTAAATCACGCAGACGGTGATGTCGGCATCCACGGCGGCAGCCTCAAGCTGCTCAGCAAGCTGCGTCAACAGCGCGTTGTTGAGGGCGTTGCGCGCCGCCGGACGGTTGAGCGTCAGCTGCAGCACGCGGTCATGACGGGTAACAATCAGTTCGCTCATGCCATCCCCTTCGCGTCGAAGTCAACAATCACGTCGGCGGTTAACGGCAGCGACTGGCAGCTCAGCACATACCCGGCGGCCAGCTCGTCCGGCTCCAGGCTGTAGTTGGTCGCCATGTCCACCTTCCCGCGCAGCACTTTGCATTTACAGGTGGCGCACACGCCGCCCTTGCAGGCATACGGGAGATCTGCCCCCTGACGCAGGGCGGCATCCAGGATGCTTTCATCCTCCGCCGTCAGGGTGATTTCACGGTCGCGCCCGTCCTGGCGCACGGTTACTTTCTGTCCTTCCGCCTGGACGTGCACCGCGCGTTTAGCGGTGGTTCCCGGGGTGTTAAAGCGCTCAAGGTGAATGGATTTGTCCGGCATGCCCAGCGCTTTCAGCGCGGCTTCGGCGTCGTCCATCATCGCCGACGGGCCGCAGATAAACGCCTCGTCGTACTGGCGGAAGTTGATCAGGGTTTTCGCCAGCGCCTGCAGCTTTTCCCCGTCGATGCGGCCGTAGAGCAGATCGCTGTCCAGCCGCTCCTGGCTGAAGATGGAGACCAACTGAAGTCGCTGCGTGTATTTGTCCTTCAGGTCCGCCAGCGCCTGGCGGAACATCATGCTCTGGCTGCTGCGGTTGCCGTAGATCAGGGTGAACTGGCTGTTGGGTTCGGTCGCCAGCGTCGCGGAGATAATCGCCAGCATCGGGGTGATCCCGGAGCCTGCCGCAATCGCCAGATAGTGGCCTTCACGTTCAACCCGGGGCTGGTAGCCAAACTGCCCCTGAGGAACCATCACCTCCAGGGCCATACCCGCTTTGATCTCATCCCGGGCATAGCGGGAAAAACGCCCGCCGTCGATGGCTTTGACCGCCACGCTGATCTCACCCGGGGCGGTACTCCGGCAGATGGAGTAGCAGCGGCGCAGCTCGTCCCCGTCAAGCTTCGTTTTTAACGTCAGGTGCTGTCCGGGGCGGAAACGGTAGGCGTCCTGCAGCGCCTGCGGCACCGCAAAGGTGATGGTCACCGCATCGCGGGTTTCGGGTTCCACTTTTGCCACTGTTAATGAATGAAACGTTGTCATGGCAGCCTCAAATACATTTGAAATAGTCGAAAGGCTCGCGGCAAGTGTTGCAGCGGTAGAGCGCTTTGCAGGCCGTCGAGCCAAATTCACTGATAAGCGAGGTGTCGGTGCTGGCGCAGCGCGGGCAGCTCACCTCCAAAGGCGCGTGCGCGTGACAGCTATGCCCCACGGGCGGGCTGATGCCGTACGCCCGCAGGCGCTCGCGCGCGTCGGCGGTCATCCAGTCTGTGGTCCAGGCGGGGTCAAGCTGGAGCACAATGTGCACCGGGGTAAAGCCGTGAGCGGTCATCGCATCGCGGATCGCCCCCAGCAGGTGTTCCGTTGCCGGACAGCCCGAGTAGGTTGGCGTGAAGCCAATGACCCAGCCTTCACCCTGCGCCTTCACGCTGCGCACCATGCCTAAATCGGTGATGGTTAACACCGGCACTTCCGGGTCCGGGATCTGGCTTAACAGCGACCAGATCTGCGGAATTTGCGCAGGCGCGATGTCGACGAGGCGTTGCATAGCGTTCTCCTTTACCACCGCTGACCGGGATACGCGCGCTGGAGGTACTGCATTTCCGCCAGCATCGGGCCCAGATGTTCGGTATGCAGCCCCTGCTTGCCCCCGGTGCGGTACGCCACCTCTGCGGGCACCTGCAGGCAGGCTTCATTCAGACCGGCAAACACTTCGCTTTCCCATGGCTGGCGCAGGAGGCGCGGGTCAACCGCCACGCCGGCGTCAATCAGCGCGAGTTCGACCTCGTCGGCTTCAAACAGCTCCGCCGTAAAACGCCACAGGCTGTCGATGGCCTGCTGCATTTTTTGCGCTGACGCTTCGGTCCCGTCGCCCAGACGCACCAGCCAGCCGCGGCTGAAGCGCAGGTGGTAGCGCGCCTCTTTAATGGCTTTGGCGGCGATGGCGGCAAGCTGGCTATCGCTGCTTTGGGTCAGGCGTTCGTACAGCGCCACGTTCCAGGCATCCATCAGGTACTGGCGGGCAAGGGTGTCGGCGAAGCTGCCGTTCGGCTGCTCCACCAGCAGGACGTTGCGGAACTGGCGCTCGTCGCGGCCAAACGCCAGCGTGTCTTCATCGCCCCGGCCTTCCTGCTCCGCGGCATAGGTCAGGAAATTGCGCGCCTGGCCCAGCAGGTCGAGACCGATATTGGCGAGCGCGAGGTCAATTTCCAGCTCCGGCGCGTGGCCGCACCAGGCGCCGAGACGCTGGGAAAGCACCAAACCGTTGTCGCCCAGACGCAGGGCATAGGCAGTCACTGAATTCATTCTTTGCCTCACATATGCTCGATGCCGTCAGGGATGGTGTAGAACGTCGGATGGCGGTAAACCTTGCTTTCCGCCGGGTCGAAAAACTCACCGCTCTCTTCCGGCTGGGAGGCGACAATCTCGCTCGCCTTTACCACCCAGATAGAACACCCTTCGCTGCGGCGGGTGTAGGCATCACGCGCATTTTCCAGCGCCATGCGATCGTCAGCGGCATGCAGGCTGCCCACGTGACGGTGGGACAACCCTTGTTTGCTGCGTACGAACACTTCGTACAGCGGCCAGTAGACATTGCTCATGGTTATTTCCTCTTATGCGGCCTGACGGGCGCGCTGTTTTTCCGCGTGCGCCAGTGCGGCTTCGCGCACCCACGCCCCCTCTTCCCAGGCTTTACGTTTCGTGGCCAGGCGCTCGTGGTTGCAGATGCCGCGCCCGTTAATGACCTCGTCAAACTCCTGCCAGTCGATCTCGCCGAAGCGGTAGTGGCCGATCTCTTCATCCAAACGCAGGTCGGGATCCGGCACCGTCATGCCCAGCATCTCCACCTGCGGCACCGTGTTATCGACAAAGCGCTGGCGAAGTTCGTCATTGCCGAAGCGTTTGATTTTCCAGGCCAGGCTGCGGGCGCTGTTCGGCGAGTTGTCGTCGTTCGGCCCGAACATCATCAGCGCTGGCCACCAGAAGCGGTTGATGGCGTCCTGCAGCATCTGGCGCTGGGCCTCACTGCCCTGCGCCAGCGCCATGCAGGCCTCAAAGCCCTGACGCTGGTGGAAGCTCTCTTCTTTACAGATTTTCACCATCGCACGGGCATACGGACCGTAAGAGGTACGGCACAGGGCTACCTGGTTGACGATAGCGGCGCCGTCCACCAGCCAGCCAATCACGCCGATATCGGCCCAGCTCAGGGTTGGATAGTTGAAGATGGAGGAGTATTTCATCCTGCCGTCGAGCATCTTCTGGTAGATGTCTTCCCGCGCGCAGCCCAGCGTTTCCGCCGCGCTGTAGAGGTAGAGCCCGTGCCCGGCTTCGTCCTGCACTTTCGCCAGCAGGATCGCTTTTCGGCGCAGCGTCGGCGCGCGGGTGATCCAGTTCCCTTCCGGCAGCATGCCGACAATTTCGGAGTGCGCATGCTGACCAATCTGACGGATCAACGTCTTACGGTAGGCGTCAGGCATCCAGTCCTGAGGCTCAATCGCCGTCTCCTGCGCTATGCGCTGCTCAAACCGTTGTTCTTGCGTCACGTCATCACCTTTATGATTCGTTAGTTTGCAAATAAAAGCGTAATGTTGAATCACTTTGTTTTTTAAAAGTTACACAAAGGTTAAATATAACCCCAAGAGTTGTTTCCTGGTTTTGTGATGTTGCTCGCAAGGCTTTTACTTTAAGCCGCGCATCAAGCGCCTTTTCGCGATGCAATTCGTCCAGCCAGATCACAACGTTAACAATTCATTAAAACACAGCTTGATTTTTATGATTCACGATCAAACTATTAATAGTGAAATTACGAAACATTTGGAGATAAGCGATGCAGCAGTTAGCCAGCTTCGTGTCCGGTACCTGGCAGTCTGGCCGGGGCCGCGAACGCACTATTCATCACGCCATCAGTGGCGAAGCGCTGTGGAGCGTGACCAGCGAAGGGCTGGACATGGCGCACGCCCGCCGCTATGCGATTGAGCGCGGCGGTGAAGCGCTTCACGAGATGACCTTTATCGAACGGGCTGCCATGCTGAGGGCGGTGGCAAAGCACCTGCTTGGCGAGAAAGAGAGGTTCTATGCCCTGTCGGCCCAGACGGGCGCAACGAAGGCGGACAGCTGGGTCGATATTGAAGGCGGCATCGGCACCCTCTTCACCTACGCAAGCCTGGGCAGCCGCGAGCTGCCGGACGACACGCTGTGGCCGGAAGATGAGTTAATCCCGCTGTCGAAAGAAGGCGGCTTTGCGGCGCGCCACGTCCTGACCTCGAAATCCGGCGTGGCGGTGCACATCAACGCCTTTAACTTCCCCTGCTGGGGGATGCTGGAAAAGCTGGCACCGACCTGGCTTGCCGGGATGCCCGCCATCATCAAACCCGCGACCGCTACCGCGCAGGTGACGCAGGCGATGGTGAAATCCATCGTGGACAGCGGGCTGGTGCCGGACGGCGCCATCAGCCTGATCTGCGGCGGCGCGGGTGACCTGCTGAACCAGCTCGACAGCCAGGACGTGGTGACCTTTACCGGCTCTGCCAGCACCGGACAAAGCCTGCGCGTGCACCCGAATATTGTGGCGAATTCGATTCCGTTCACCATGGAGGCCGACTCCCTGAACTGCTGCGTGCTGGGGGAAGACGTCACGCCGGAACAGCCGGAGTTTGCCCTGTTCATCCGGGAAGTGGTCCGCGAGATGACCGCCAAAGCCGGACAAAAATGTACGGCCATTCGCCGGATTATCGTCCCGCAAAACCAGGTTGACGCCGTGAGCCAGGCGCTGATTGCCCGTCTGGAAAAGGTGGTGGTGGGCGACCCGGCGCAGGAAGGGGTGAAGATGGGTGCGCTCGTCAACGCCGAACAGCGCGCGGACGTGCAGGAGAAAGTGGAGCAGCTGATCGCCGCAGGCTGCCAGATCCGTCTGGGCGGCAAAGCGGGTTTGCAGGCCGCGGGCGCGTTCTTCCCACCGACCCTGCTGTTCTGCCCGCAGCCGGATGAAACCCCTGCCGTCCACGCGACGGAAGCCTTCGGCCCGGTTGCGACGCTGATGCCGTATCGCAACGCACGCCACGCGATGCAGCTTGCCCGCGCGGGCGGCGGCAGCCTGGCGGGTACGCTGGTCACCGCAGACCTGGACATTGCCCGCCAGTTTATTGCCGGTGCGGCGCGCGCCCACGGCCGTATTCAGATCCTTAACGAGGAATCCTCAAAAGAGTCTACCGGCCACGGCTCCCCGCTGCCTCAGCTGGTGCACGGTGGCCCGGGCCGCGCGGGCGGCGGCGAAGAGCTGGGCGGCCTGCGCGCGGTGAAGCATTACCTGCAGCGCACCGCGATTCAGGGCAGTCCGACGATGCTGGCGGCGATTGGCAAACAGTGGGTGCGGGGCGCAACGGTGCAGGAAGATCGCGTGCATCCGTTCCGCAAATACTTTGAGGAGCTACAGCCGGGCGACAGCCTGCTGACGCCGCGCCGCACCCTCACGGAAGCAGACATTGTGAACTTTGCCTGCCTGAGCGGCGACCACTTCTACGCCCATATGGATAAGATCGGTGCGGCAGAGTCGATCTTTGGCGAGCGCGTGGTGCACGGCTACTTCCTGATCTCCGCTGCTGCAGGACTGTTTGTTGATGCGGGTGTCGGGCCAGTCATTGCCAACTACGGCATGGAAAACCTGCGCTTTATCGAGCCGGTTAAGCCGGGCGATACCATTCAGGTGCGTCTGACCTGCAAGCGCAAAACGTTGAAGAAACAGCGCACCGCAGAGGAAAAACCGACCGGCGTGGTGGAATGGGCGGTTGAGATCTTTAACCAGCACCAGCAGGCCGTGGCGCTCTACTCCATCCTGACGCTGGTGGCGCGCCAGCAGGGCGATTTCTGACACCTTCCCTTCACCGCCTTTCCTGCCGGGTGGCGCGATGCTTACCCGGCCTACGATGACCAGCGGGGTGTGACACCGCCCCGCTCTTTTTTTAACCTGGCAAGACTGACAAATAAACTGGCAGATGCAGGCAAACGCTTTTCTCATGGGCCTGTCAGGATAAGGCTGTCACAACACAATAAACACAACAAGATGAGGTCTACGATGGGAAGCAATTCTTCTTTTTCTGCCCGTAGAACGGCGCTGGCCATGGCCGTTGCGCTGTGTTGCGCCTGGCAATCCCCTGTTTTCGCCCACGGCAGCGAGGCGCATATGGTCCCGATGGACAAAACGCTGCAGGACTTCGGTGCGGACGTTCAGTGGGATGATTACGCACAGATGTTCACCATTGCGAAAGACGGTGCCTTTGTGAAGGTCAAACCGGGCGCAAAAACCGCCATCGTCAACGGTAAAACCCTCAAGCTTGAGGTACCGGTGGTGATGAAAGGCAAAAAAGCCTTTATCTCTGAGAC
Organism: Enterobacter sp. RHBSTW-01064; assembly: GCF_014103035.1. NCBI lineage: Bacteria > Pseudomonadati > Pseudomonadota > Gammaproteobacteria > Enterobacterales > Enterobacteriaceae > Enterobacter > Enterobacter sp. RHBSTW-01064. The sequence continues at coordinate 161,744 of NZ_JABXOU010000004.1, forward strand.
CTTTATCAACGATGTTTTCCAGTCAGGCCTCGATCGGACCTTCCAGGTTGAAAAACGCCCTCACCCGTTAAACGCGCTAACGGCGGACGAAATTAAGCAAGCCGTTGAGATTGTGAAAACCTCAGCGGATTTTAAACCCAATACCCGCTTTAGCCAGATCGCCCTTGCAGAGCCGGAGAAAGCCAAAGTGTGGGACTTTGTGCTCAACGGTACGGCAGTCGATGCCCCTCGCCAGGCGAAGATCGTCATGCTCGATGGCAAGCACGTTATCGAAAGCGTGGTGGACCTGAAGGATAAAAAAATTCTGCGCTGGGAACCGGTAAAAGACGCGCACGGCATGGTTCTGCTGGATGACTTCGCCACGGTACAGCAGATCATCAACGAGAGCACCGAGTTTGCCGAAGTGCTGAAAAAGCGCGATATCACCAATACGAAGAAAGTGATTACCACCCCGCTGACCGTCGGCTATTTCGACGGCAAGGACGGCCTGAAGCAGGAAGATCGCCTGCTGAAGGTGGTGAGCTATCTGGACGTGGGCGACGGCAACTACTGGGCGCACCCGATTGAGAACCTGGTCGCGGTTGTCGATCTTGAGCAGAAGAAAATTCAGAAGATCGAAGAAGGCCCGGTCATCCCGGTTCCGCTCACCCCGCGCCCGTATGACGGCCGCGACCGGGTTGAAACGGTGAAAAAACCCCTGGAGATCGTCGAGCCGGAAGGCAAGAACTACACCATCACCGGCGATATGGTGCACTGGCAGAACTGGGATTTCCACCTGAGCCTGGACTCCCGCGTGGGCCCGATGATTTCAACCGTTACGTATAACGACAACGGCAAAAAGCGCCAGGTGATGTATCAGGGTTCGCTCGGCGGCATGATCGTCCCTTACGGCGATCCGGACGTGGGCTGGTACTTTAAAGCCTATCTCGACTCCGGCGACTACGGTATGGGCACCCTGACCTCACCGCTGGTGCGCGGTAAAGACGTGCCGTCCAACGCCGTGATGCTCAATGAAACCATCCCGGATTATACCGGCGTGCCGATGGAGATCCCGCGCGCGATTGCGATTTTCGAACGCTACGCGGGGCCGGAATATAAGCATCAGGAGATGGGCCAACCGAACGTCAGCACCGAACGTCGTGAACTGGTGGTGCGCTGGGTAAGTACCGTGGGCAACTACGATTACATCTTCGACTGGGTGTTCCATGAAAATGGCACCATCGGCATTGACGCCGGTGCAACGGGTATCGAGGCGGTAAAAGGCGTTCAGGCGAAAACCATGCATGATGCCACCGCCAAAGACGACACAAAATACGGCACGCTGATCGACCATAACATCGTCGGCACCACGCACCAGCACATCTACAACTTCCGCCTGGATATGGACGTGGACGGCATCAACAACAAGCTGGTGGCGATGGACCCGGAAGTGAAGCCGAATACCGCCGGTGGCCCGCGCACCAGCACCATGCAGGTGAATCAGTACGACATTGACACCGAACAGCAGGCGGCGCAGAAGTTCGACCCGGGCACCATTCGGCTGCTGAGCAACACAAGTAAAGAGAATCGCATGGGCAACCCGGTTTCGTATCAGATTATCCCTTACGCGGGCGGTACGCACCCGGTGGCAAGCGGTGCGAAATTTGCCCCGGACGAGTGGATCTACCATCGCCTGAGCTTTATGGACAAACAGCTGTGGGTGACGCGCTACCATCCTGATGAGTTGTACCCGGAAGGCAAATTCCCGAACCGCTCCATCCACGATACGGGGCTGGGGCAGTACAGCAAGGATAACGAGTCACTCAACGACCAGGATGACGTGGTCTGGATGACCACCGGGACTACCCACGTCGCCCGCGCGGAAGAGTGGCCGATCATGCCGACGGAATGGGTGCATACCCTGCTTAAACCGTGGAATTTCTTCGACGAGACGCCAACGCTCGGGAAAAAGAAAGACGAACAGAAATAAATAACGCACCGGGCGCAACGCCCGGTTTTTCATCCATTTACTTGCTGAATACCACTCCCCGATTATAGTTATTTCTACCTCATTTTTTTCATTTTACTTTTTGAATCACTTTCTGCCAGGACGCAAATTTTTCACACGCGACGTAATACATCATTGAGAGGTTTTAGGATGAAATCCAATTTGATCGTCAAGAGTCTAGCTCTGGCTGGACTTGTTATTTCCGTCAGCTCCGCGTATGCCGCAGAAGCGCCGAAAGATGCCACGGCCGCCACGCAACAAGCCAATAACGCCCTGTTTAATCAGCTTCCCTTCTCCGACAATACCGATTTCACGGACGCCCATAAAGGCTTTATTGCGCCGCTTCCTCAGGACATTATCAAAGGGGAACAAGGCAATGTTATCTGGGATCCACAGCAATATTCGTTTATTAAAGAAGGCGATAAAGCACCAGACTCCGTTAATCCCAGCTTATGGCGTCAATCTCAGCTGATTAATATTAGCGGCCTGTTTGAAGTGACCGATGGCGTATATCAGATCCGAAATCTTGACCTGTCGAATATGACCATCATTGAAGGGAAAGAAGGTATTACCGTGGTTGACCCGCTGGTGTCGGCAGAAACGGCGAAGGTCGGGATGGATCTCTATTTTAAAAATCGCGGCAAGAAACCGGTCGTCGCCATTATTTATACCCACAGCCACGTTGACCACTATGGCGGCGTGCGCGGCGTGGTGGATGAAGCCGACGTGAAGTCCGGCAAGGTGAAAATCTACGCGCCTGCCGGATTTATGGAAGCGGCCGTTGCCGAGAACATCATGGCGGGTAACGTCATGAGCCGCCGCGCCAGCTATATGTATGGCAACCTGCTGAAGCCCGATGCCAAAGGTCAGGTGGGCGCCGGTCTTGGAACAACGACCTCCGCCGGGACGGTGACGCTGATTGCCCCGACCAACATCATCGAAAAAGATGGTCAGAAAGAGGTCATCGACGGCCTGACCTATGATTTTATGCTCGCGCCGGGCTCCGAAGCGCCATCCGAAATGCTCTGGTATATCGAAGAGAAGAAACTGATTGAATCCGCTGAGGACGTGACCCATACCCTGCACAACACCTACTCGCTGCGCGGGGCCAAAATCCGCGAGCCGCTGCCGTGGTCGAAATACATCAACCAGGCGATTGTACGCTGGGGTGACAAAGCCGAAATCATCATGGCACAACACCACTGGCCGACCTGGGGTAATGAAAACGTGGTTAAGCTGCTGAAAAGCCAGCGTGACCTCTATCGTTACATCAACGACCAGACGCTGCGTATGGCGAATGAAGGGCTGACGCGCGACGAGATCGCCGCTAACTTCAAGCTCCCGGATTCACTGGCGCATACCTGGGCTAACCGCGGCTATTACGGTTCGGTGAGCCATGACGTAAAAGCCATCTATGTGCTGTATCTGGGCTGGTTTGACGGCAACCCGGCGACGCTGGATGAACTGCCGCCAGAAGAAGGCGCGAAGAAATTCGTGGAGTATATGGGCGGCGCGGATGCCATCCTGAGCAAGGCGAAAACCGACTTCGACCAGGGGAACTACCGCTGGGTGGCGCAGGTGGTAAGCAAAGTGGTCTTTGCCGATCCGAACAACCAGGCGGCGCGCAACCTGGAAGCGGATGCGCTGGAACAGCTTGGCTATCAGGCTGAATCCGGCCCGTGGCGTAACTTCTACCTGACCGGCGCGCAGGAATTGCGTAACGGCGTGGTGAAAGGGCCAACGCCGAATACCGCCAGCCCGGATACGGTGCGGGCGATGACGCCGGAGATGTTCTTTGACTACCTTGCCGTTCATATCAACGGTCAGAAAGCCGGTGAGGCTAAATCCGTGTTTAACATTGATCTTGGCAGCGACGGCGGAAAATACAAACTCGAGCTGGAAAACGGCGTGCTGAACCACACGGCAAACGCGGAGGCGAAGGATGCAGACGCTACTCTCACCCTTAACCGCGACACGCTGAACAAAATTATCCTCAAAGAGGTGACGCTCAAACAGGCCGAACAGAGCGGCGACGTGAAACTCACAGGTGACGGCGCTAAACTGGATTCAATGCTTGGATATATGGATAAATTTGATTTCTGGTTTAACATTGTGACACCGTAACGGTCACGCAAAAGGGCGGCTCGTCCGCCCTTTCCTGCTTCACGTGTTCGCCAGAAAGGGTAAAAAGCGTTAATGGAAAAAAGAAAAAAATCGACACTTGAACGGGCAACCTGGCCAACGCGCCATGCCATGGTCATGCATGGGCTGGCGATGAACCTGCCATGGCTGGCCTTCGTCAATATCAGCTTCGCGGTGATGATTCTGCTGCGACACGTTCTGCTTAAGGCCGGCGATCCCCTTTATCCCCACTCACCGCAGCTGACGAAAATAGTCGATGCCTCCATGGTGGGCATAACCCTCCTCTCAGCTGCGCTGATCCTCATGGCCTGGCGGCGCATCGCCGGTATCAGTGTGGTGTTGTTTATTTGTAGCGCCATCTGGTCGGTCTCCTGTTTCTGGTTTATCACCCATCTGCTGCTCCCGCACGTCTGGCCGCTGTGCGTCATTTTATTACTCTCCGGCTTAACGGCGCTCTATTTTTACCCTAAAGGGTTGCTCGCCTTTGTGCTGCCGCTCTGGATCACCCTGCCGATAGCAAGCTGGGTACGAAACGATGGTCTCAACCTTCACTTCATTATTATCTGGAGCGTCTTTACGCTGATCCTGATCTGCGGGCGTTTCATCCTGTTGAGCTGGTTTGACGAAGCCTGGCGACGTAACCAGCAAAACCAGCTGCTGATCTCCAGACTGGATGCGCTGGCGCATCAGGATCCATTAACCAAAACTGCTAATCGCCGGAAAATGGAAGTGGTGCTGGAAAACGCGGTAGAGCAGAAAAAAACCTTCTCGGTGATTATGCTGGATATCGATTACTTCAAGCTCTACAACGATACCTATGGCCATCAGGCGGGTGACGAATGCCTCACACGCGTGGCGGAGGTGCTTAAGAAATCGGTGCGAACCCCTGAAGATGTGGTGTCACGCTATGGTGGCGAGGAGTTTGTGGTGATCCTGTTTAACTGCCCGGCAAACATCGCGGAAAAGGTTGCCCTGCGTATTCAGGACGGCCTGTGTACGGAAGCCATACCGCACGGCACCTCTACGGTCAGCGACCATGTAACCGTAAGCATGGGGATTGCGAGCATGGCGGAGGGGCTGGCCGGCACCGAGATCATCGCTCGTGCCGATGCCGCGCTGTACCGGGCAAAAGAGGCCGGGCGGGATCGGTGGTCGCTTTAAATAGAAGCCGGGTGGCGCTGCGCTTACCCGGCCTACAACGACTCGCACCGTAGGCCGGGTAAGGCGTAGCCGCCACCCGGCTTGTTTTTTAATAGCGCACGCACACCGATTTGGTTTCACACCAGCCGTCCAGCCAGTCCGGGCCGAAGTCACGTCCGGTACCGGACTGCTTCATGCCGCCGAACGGCAGGTTAGCGTCGATCAGCGTATGGCTGTTCACCCACACGGTGCCCGCCTGCAGCCTGTCAGTGTATTCCAGCGCCTTGCTGATGTTCTGCGTCCAGACGCTGGCCGTCAGGCCATATTCGGTGTCGTTTGCCAGCTGGAGCGCCTCTTCCCCGTCGGATACGCGCACCAGGTTGACCACCGGGCCAAACACCTCTTCGCGGGTCAGTCGCAGCGCGGCATCCGGGTTCACCACCAGCGTCGGCGATACGTAATACCCTTTGCCATCCGGGCCGCGGTTGCCGGTAATAAGCTCTGCGTTGCGTGCTGTCGCCTCATCCAGGAAAGTTTGCACCTTGTCGCAGTGCGCGCGCGACACCAGCGGGTTGATAAACGCCTCCGGCGACATGCCCGGCCCGACGCTCAGGGATTTCACCGCCTGCTCAAACCCGCTCACCAGCGTGTCGAACAGCGGCGCTTCAATGTAGATACGCGAGCTTGCCGCGCAGACCTGCCCCTGATTCAGGAAGCTGCCGGTCATCAGGCCTTCGATCACCCACGCCGGGTCTGCATCTTTTAACACGATGGCCGGGTTTTTGCCGCCCAGCTCCAGAGTAACGCCCGTCAACGTATCCGCCGCCGCGCGCGCAATCTGTTTTCCCGTCGCGGTCGAGCCGGTGAAACTCACTTTCGCAATATGCGGATGCGAGGTTAACGCGGCGCCACATACCGCGCCGCTCCCGGTCACCACGTTGAACACGCCATCCGGAATACCCGCCTCACTCGCTAACTCCGCAACGCGCAGCAAGGTGAGCGGCGTGGTCTCTGAAGGTTTAATCACGATGGAACAGCCCGCCGCCAGCGCAGGCATCACTTTCCACATGCCAATCATCAGCGGGAAGTTCCACGGCACAATCCCGGCTACCACGCCAACCGGCTCTTTGCGCGTCCACGCCTGATAGCGCGCGCCCTGAGGCAACGGAATGGAGAGATCGAGGGTTTTCCCCGCAATCTTGGTGGTCAGCCCGGCGGTATAGCGCATCCAGTTCAGGGTACAGCCCACTTCGAAGGCGCGGGAAATGTTGATCGACTTCCCCTGCTCCAGCGTTTCCAGCTGCGCCAGCTCCTCGCTGTGCTGTTCGACCAGATCGGCAAAACGCAGCAAGATGCGTTCACGCTCTGCCGGAAGTTTTCCTGCCCAGCTGCGGGCGACAAAGGCCCGCCAGCCGGACATCACCGCACGATCCACATCATCGACGCTGGCATCCGCGGTTGAGGCAATCACCTCTCCCGTCGCCGGGTTGTAGACGTTCAGGCGCTTTTCGCTATCGGACGCCACCTGACGCCCTTCAATCCACAAGCCGTGGTGGCGATCCATAAAACGCTGGACCTCGGGCAGGACGGCTACCTGTGACTCAGACATAGGGTACTCCTTCGTTATTCTTCTCAGGGTGTTAATGCAGTCTACGAAGGGTTTCGCATTCCCGCTTTTGTCTGTGTGACATTCGCTTTGCCACCTGTGACAGGCTCCGCAAAACATGATAATTACCGCTTATAACGCTGTTACCAGTGAGTGTTCTTTCCTATAGTCAGCCTCATGGCTCTGACAAATTGCAACACAAATGCAACAATGCAAAAACATTGACGGTGCGGCGAGATAAACGATGGCATGTGCGAGCGAACAGGAAAAGTATCAGCAGTGGCTGGCGCAAATTAACCAGGTTTGCGGACGGTTTGACGCTCGCCCGTTAGAGGGCACATTCATTGGCGAACTGGAAACCAGCTACGCAAGAAGCCTGAAGCTCAGCACCGTGACCGCAGGCAACGTCAACCTCTTCCGTACCCGTCGGGAAATTAAAAACAGTAACGATGCCTGGTTCTACGCCGTGTTTCAGCTTGAAGGCGGTGCAGAGATTGAACAGGATGACCGACGTTCTATTCTCCATACCGGCGATATCACGCTCATCGACGCGTCGCGCCCCTGCTCCATCTCCTGGCAAGATAAATCCCGCCAGATTTCACTCCTCGTGCCGCGTCAAATCATTGAGCAGCAGTGTCGTTTTCAGGAGGTGAGCTGCGCGCTGACGCTTTCGCGTAGCCTGCCGACCGTACAGCTGAGCCATCGCCTGTTGCAGGAGAGTATGGGAAATGCGGCGCTGAGCGACAGGGAGAGCGAAGCGGCGCTGGAGGCAATGGTCTGCCTGCTCCGCCCGGCCTTTCAGCAACGTGACGTCGTCCAGCCGCGAAAGGAACGCCAGTTCCAGCACGTCCTCTCGCTGATTGACGATCATATTCAGTCTGATGCCCTGCGGCCGGAGTGGATTGCTACAGAGAGCGGGATGTCGGTACGTAGCCTGTACCGCATGTTTGCCGATAAGGGGCTGGTCGTGGCGCAGTACATCAAAAACCGCCGCCTGGACCTTTGCGCGCAGGTGTTGCGCTCCGCCAGCGATGATGAAAAGCTGGCGGGGATCGGCTACAGCTGGGGCTTTGCCGATCACAGCCATTTTTCGACGGCATTTAAGCAGCGTTTTGGCGTGTCTCCGGGAGAGTATCGCAAGCGCTTCCGCTGATCACTTCTTCAGCCATTTACCGTTTATACCCTTCACATATTCCCCCGGCTGCGCGCGGTCAACCAGCTTTTGCCCCGCCATTTTTGCCACTTCATCTACAGGCAAGTTATTGCTGTCGGCCAGCTTCTGATAGCTTTCCGTGCGCGCCGCGTTAATGCGGCTAACCAGCGCCAGCGTTTCGGCATCGTGTTCGATTGGCGCAATATAGCCGCTCAGGGTTTCTCCCACGCGCCCCTGCGCACGGGCGTCATTCAGGGTAAGGGTTGCCGCCTGCACGTGCATTCCCAGCGCCAGTAAAATGAGAGCTAACGTTCGTTTCATGGCGTCCTCAGAACAGATCGCTGCGCGATTTCAGCAGGGTTTCAACGTCTTTATCGACCTTAATATGGATCTCGTGTTCGATTTTGACGTTCATGTTGATGGTAATCGGCTCCTTTGGCGCAGCGACTTCAATGCGCGGCGTACAGCCTGTCATCAGCGCGGCAACGGCAACGGTGAGCACACCAGCCATCTTTTTCATTGTTGTTCCTCACTTTCCTTGCCCGTCGAACTGCGGAGACCCGGTATCGCCGCATGTTGCTCAAACCATGTTTGCAGGTTGTCCCCAAAGCGCAGGCTGCGCCAGAGGGTAAATACGTTCTCTTCGTGGGTGTAATTCAGGTTCACGGAGCTGCTTTTGCCATCAACGCGGCTGGTGCCTTTAATGGTCGCCTTCAGCGTTAATACACCCAGATTATCTACATTGAGTTTTGTCCACGATTGGGAAATTTCCATATAGCGTAACCAGTTAATCGCCGCCCCTGCGACCATATTGTCTTTCACAATGGCATCAGCCGTGTCTTTGTCGAGACGCAGCGTCATCGGCCCCGGATTGGTCAGCCAGCCATCTTTGATGATCCATTTTTCATTGTCCAGCCAGAACGGTAGCGCGCCGCTGACCGGCCCGGACATCGCAAACTGTTTCGGATTGACGGCGCTTACCAGCTCGCTGGACGAGATATTGTCCACGCGCAGCAGTGCCGGATCGTGCTGCGGCATCCTCAACTGCTGCATGGTGATTTTCCCGCCCAGTACCTCAACCTTGACGTTGGTGAGCAACAGCGGGTTCTCCTCGCTCCAGGGGTAGTCCCCCTGCAAATCCGCGGTGATATTCCTCGCCGTGACCAGGTTTTGCACCTCGCCAATACGCAACGTGACCGGCCCTCGCGTACCCAGCGACCATGTGCCTTCACTAAAACGGAACGGCAGGACAAAGTCGATACCGTTAATCTGGTTATCCGGCATCCAGACGCTGCCGGATTTCAGCACCCCGTGTCCGCCCGCCTCAAAGCCCTGACCGGCCGCAGCCGAGAAGGCCACCTGCGCATACAGTTCGCCGTCGTGCAGCGTCATTTTCCAGTCGGGTGGGATCAGCGGCTGGAACACGGTGAGCGACTGTTTCGGCCACCAGGCCTGACCACGAAGGCGTTCGCCGTCCCAGCGTCCATTGACCTGTACCGGACCAATTTTGTCGGCGTGGAGATCGCCCTTAAACTGGAAAATAGTCGGGTCGGTGCCGTCGACGCTGAAGGTCAGAACCGAGGGCGGCAGTACGCTTCCGCCGGAGAACGTGGTTTGTCCGGCATTCAGCGCCAGAGCGCCGCTAAAGGAGGGTTTGGCCGGATCGCGATTCCAGCGAACGGGGGTTTCCAGAACCAGGCGCGGTTCACCTACCGTCATGGTGCCGTACTGGAGCTTGTCGAATCCGGTCGAGAGTTCGGTTAGCTCAATAAGCGCGTCGCGCCACTCGCCTTTACCGGCGACATCCCAGCGCGCGTGCATAGGCGTAAAGCTCCCTTTTCCCCAGTAGCGCCACTGCCACAGGCCATTATCAGGTAAAAAGTCGTTGGCCTGACCGTCCAGGTGCAGTTCGAAATCGCCCATTTCATTTTCATGCGCGCGCAGAATGGCCTGAAGTCGGCCATCTACGCCTTTTTGCGTGAGCTTCACGCCCGCCAGCGGCCAGCGGATTTCATCAATATCCAGCGAATCGATAATGCGACCGCGCGAACGCAGCAGCGCGCCGGGTTCAAAGGAAAGCTGCGGATCGTTGAGGCTTCCGGTCAGTTTGGCCGGGAGTTTGGCGTAGAGAATAAGATCGTTTTGTTTCGCCTCGCCGCTCAAATACAGCGGCATATCGCTGTTTTCCATGCTAAGCGAACCCGGGCCGATATTCAGCACCGCATTACCTTTGCCCGCATCGCCCTGCGTGAGCACATTCAGTCGTCCGGAAACGGTGGCTTTTTCCAGCCCCTGCTGCCAGTTATCAATACGCAGGCCAACCCGCCCGCTCAGCGGCAGGCCGGACAGCCCCCAGTTCCAGCGCCCGTCGCTGATATTCAGCTGTTCGGCTGTAATCTGCCACGGCAGGTCGAGCAGCGGATCGGGATTGTCCCGCGCCATCACCACCAGTTGCCCCTGATTGTCTTCCCAGTCCAGATCGGCATCGACCAGAGAGGTCAACTGTGGCACGTTAAAGGTGGCAACGGCGTGCCCTTTCACCGGTACTCCGTCCGGCACCAGCGGCAGGGTAAATTTCCCGACCAGTTTGACAGGCTGCGCCTGGTCTGGAAGGCGAATATCGAACTGACTGACAGAGAGATTTTGTCCGCGTAGCTGGCCTTTAATGCTGACCTGCTCGCCTTTATAGGTAATTTCCTGACTGGCGGGAGTGAGTGACGCATGAAGTTCGCCCTCCCACTGCTGCCAGGGGGCAAGAGAAAGACGATGCACCGTCAGCCAGGTATTCGGTAACACTGCCTGCCACTGGGCCAGCGTTTTGGGTGCGACCGTCGACGGCGCAGATTGAGGGAGTTTGCTGAGGCAGACGGAGTTAAGCTCAAGGGTGCCTACATCAAGCTTCCAGCGGCTTGGGTGTGACAACGTCACGTTATCGATACGCGCAATTTCACACTCATCCACCAGATAACGAAGATCGGGGATCACTAGCGCGTGACGGGTGAGTTTTGGGCTTTCCTCGAAAGCGATACGCGTTCCGACGGGGAGCCAGATCCCGGCGAGCGTTGGCACCCACTGGGCGAGCGTCATCAGCAGCGTCAGCGGCACCAAAATCAACAGCAGTAAAAGCGCAATCGCGGCTTTGTATTTACCCTTCATGGGCAGTTAATATCCTGATTTAGCGAAAGAATTAAGCCGACATTGCCGATCATTGTCGCATGTTTAGCCAGTCAGTTGAAGTGAATGCCTTTTTTAAGGATAGATGCTCTAGAATAATTGATAGAACTTATTGAATTCAATAATATTTTAGAAATTGTAAGATTATTTTAATCATGCTAACGTGAATGCAAAATCACTGGAGAAAGTCTTATGAAACTCGCGGTATATAGCACAAAGCAGTACGACAAAAAGTATCTGCAACATGTTAACGAGGCTTACGGGTTTGAGCTTGAATTTTTCGACTTTCTGCTGTCCGAAAAAACCGCCAAAACGGCGCACGGCTGTGAAGGCGTCTGCATTTTTGTGAATGATGATGGCAGTCGTCCGGTGCTGGAAGAGCTGAAAAAGCAGGGGGTGAAGTATATCGCCCTGCGTTGTGCAGGCTTCAATAATGTGGACCTCGACGCGGCGAAGGAGCTGGGTCTGAGGGTGGTACGCGTTCCGGCATACTCCCCGGAAGCGGTCGCGGAACATGCCATCGGCATGATGATGTCCCTGAACCGACGTATTCACCGCGCTTATCAGCGCACCCGTGATGCCAACTTCTCGCTGGAAGGCCTGACGGGCTTTACCATGTACGGGAAAACCGCTGGCGTTATCGGTACCGGCAAAATTGGCGTCGCTGCCCTGAGGATCCTGAAAGGCTTTGGTATGCGCCTGCTGGCATTTGATCCGTACCCAAGCGCAGCCGCGCTGGATTTGGGCGTGGAGTATGTTGACCTGGCGACGCTGTTCTCCCAGTCTGACGTGATCTCCCTGCACTGCCCGCTGACGCCGGAAAACTACCACCTGCTTAACCAGGCGGCGTTTGACCAGATGAAAGATGGCGTGATGATCATCAACACCAGCCGCGGCGGACTGGTTGACTCTCAGGCCGCTATCGAAGCGCTGAAGACCCAGAAAATTGGCGCGCTGGGCATGGACGTGTATGAGAACGAACGCGACCTCTTCTTTGAAGACAAGTCCAACGACGTGATCCAGGACGACGTGTTCCGCCGCCTGTCTGCCTGCCATAACGTGCTGTTTACCGGACACCAGGCGTTTCTGACTGCCGAAGCGCTGATCAGCATTTCAGAAACCACGCTGGGTAACCTGCAGCAGCTGGAAAAAGGTGAAGCCTGCCCTAACGAGCTGGTTTAAACCTTTCGCCGGGTGGCGGCTATGCCTCACCCGGCGCAGGTATTTCCCAGGTCCGGTGAGCACATCGCCACCAGAGCAGGACGGCAACAAGGGCAATCGCGCTCAGTACACTGAATGCCGTCGCAAACGAGTAATGACCGGCGATCGTCCCGGTTAACGCCGGGCTCATGGATGCCCCAACCCCCTGCATCAGCATCACCACACTCTGCCCGGCATTGACGTGCCCGCTCCCGCGCAAAAGCACCACAATAAACGACGGTACCACGACGCCCAGGATCCCGGCAGCCAGACCGTCGAGGATTTGTACCGGGATCATCATCAGCGGCGCGTCCGTAAACGCCGCCAGCGCAGCGCGCACCGGCATGACCAGCAGCGCCAGCATAATTAAGCGCCAGTAGCCGTAGCGTTCAATTCGGCCTGCGACCCAAAGTGCGACGGGGATCATCACGGCCTGAGAGATAATGACGGTACCTGCGGCATACAAACCGGGGTTGATCGAGGCGGGTGCCGCAGCAACCCTCATGCTCAGCATCGGCAGAAGCGCAGCGTTCGCAAGGTGGAACAGCAGTAGCGTCAGTCCGGTCACAAATAGTGCGCGGTTTTTAATCAGCACCGCAAAACCGGGCACTGGCAGGTTCGCTGAAGAGGAGAGTCCTCGCGCCGCGTCGTTGTCGATGTCTCCGTTGCAGATGGCAAGCAGCGCGCAGAGCGTGAGCAGCGTTGTACAGGTCATTAGCAGGAAAATCCCCCCGACGCCCCAGTACCAGGCAATTCCGCCTGCTATCAGTGCGGTCATGAAATTACCCGCGTGATTAAACGCCTCGTTTTTCCCCATCTGCGCGCTGAACCCGCCCTGACCGGTCAGGCCCAGCGTAATCCCGGCAATCAGCGGCCCCACAAACGCCGCGCAGATGCCGGTGACCATTTGCGAAGCGGCGACAACGCCAGTTTGCTGGCTAAACCAGAGCAGCAACGAGCTCAGGGTAATCAGGGTGCAGACCAGTGCCAGCACGGAGCGCTTGTTCCGGGAGGTATCGGTGATAAACCCAGCCGGAAGCGTGGCCAGCAACCCCGCCAGCCCACCGGCCGTCATCAGGATGCCGATACCATCGGGGGTCCAGTGGCGTTCAGTCAGAAAGATGCCGAGAAAAGGACCGAGGCCATCACGGACATCGGCAATGAAAAAACTTGTCAGGCATAACGCCCGCAGCGAACGAAGAGACATACTTCCTGCCTTGTCTGTTATCGCCTGTAAAAAAGGAGATGTAGTATACCGGGTATTTTTGAAAAGCAGATGACGCCTTAAAAAACATTCTTTCCGAACCTTACGCGATCTTTGTACCCGTTATGTCAGCTTGCTCTCTGTTTTCCTGCAATTAACGGTCTAACCTGAATTGTGTGAAAAACACTCAGGAGGGACACATGTACAACTCAATTTTGGTTCCAATTGATATTTCGGAGGATAGCCTGACGCACATGGTTATTCCTTTCGTTCAGGCACATACAGCACTGAATACGGCCAAAGTCCACTTTCTTACTGTTATTCCATCGCTTCCTTATTATTCATCATTAGGTTTGGCCTACTCCGTGGAAATGCCGAAGCTAAAAGATTTCCAGCACGCGGCCCTGGCAAAACTGGATGAAATCGTTAAACAATTCAAAATTCCTGCAGACAAGATACAGACTCACGCCGTGACGGGCTCCCCTAAGGATCAAATCCTTAAGCTCGCTGACACGATCGCTGCCGACCTGATTATCATCGCTTCCCACAAACCTGACATATCGACGTATCTGTTGGGTTCGAACGCGGCGGCAGTGGTGCGGCATGCGAAATGTCCGGTACTGGTCGTAAGATAGAAAACCGGGCGAGAAGCCCGGTTTTTCGTTGACGTTACCCTGAGTCAGGGCTGAAAAACGCGTTTAAACATTCAGTACGTTTGCGTTTAAATTGAGCTCGGCAATGGCGGCCGGTTTTCCAAGCAAGTAGCCCTGAACTTCGTCACATTTATGCTTTTAACGAGCTCCCTCCGTTGCAATGAACGAAGTATGCCTTTTTATCAAAAGCCAGGCTTGAGCATAACGACGGTAATAATACTCGCTCATGACCAGTTAAAGGCATATGCAAAAGCCAGTATTTATCGTTATTATTCATGTAGCAATCATTGATGACTAATGTCATCATATTAGTTGCAACGACTTACAATCGAAGAGACTGAACATGCTGGAAACATTCAAAGAATTATTTTCATCTACGATTAGTACAACTGTACAACGTGTCAAGAATCCTGCATTAGGAGCATTCGCGCTGTCTTGGTGCGCATTTAACTGGAAATCCCTTTTATACCTTTTATTTAGCGATGGTGACATTCTAAATAAAATTGAGTTCATCACCACTAACAGCACCTGGAAAACAGTAGCCGGCTATCCTTGCGTTTCAGTAATTGTAATATGTGGCTTTCTCCCATGGGTAAATAATGTTATTTCAAGATGGCAAGCCAAACCACTCGATAACAATGACTCCATAGAGAATTATCGTAAAGCAAAACAAATTCTACGCGTAACAAGACTCCAAAGGTTACAGGCTAAACAAGATGTGACATATGATAAGGTTAAAACAGGCGCTGAAAAAGATATTCAGGCCATGAAAGAACAAATTATCGAGTCAAAAGACCGAATGGGCATTCTTACTTCTGAATTGAAAGATAAAGAGGAAAAACTACGGAACGAGACACTGTTAGTAGGTGAACTCAAACTAAAGCTTGAGCAATCTACTAATGTTATTGTTCAGCTTAAGGAATCATTAGAAAAAATAAATAACGCTTACAATTTATTAAGCGAGCAATTCAATTCATACAAGAAAAAACATCCAGAAGAGCTTCAAACTTTGGGCGGCGGTGGCTTGCTTTCTGGGCTAACAAGTCTGACGCCCGAAATGATAAGAGAGTATTTTGCAAATCAGGAATCCGAGAAGAGCAAATTAAATAAACAACTTTTGAATAGGGATACTCAAGGAATTTTCACCCCAAAGGAATAATTATATTAATTTTCAATATTATTACTTTTAATGAGGCGGCCTTACGCTCGGGTTCTTTGTGACACAGCTGGCCATCAGTTCCGCGGCGACGCAGCTCCAGACAGATGTGGTAATAAACCGGCTTTGACCACGGATACTGCTCGCTGCTCGGGTAACGAAACACCAGCTTACGTCACTTTCAGTATTCAACCATGACGTCAGCAGTGGTGATCCCCAGCACGCAGCGCCCTTCCCTGCACCACTTGATGAACTGGCCTGACGAAGGCAGAAACGGACGCTCCTGTCGGCGTACCATGCGCATATCGGAGCGTCTGTATGAGGGGCAAGGCTTCAATACCCAGCAGCTACCAGGTCACTCATCAGACAGGATGGCAGCGCAGTATCATAACGATCGTGGTCTCGAATGGGTGAAAGTGAAGGTGTAGCTACGTGAATAAATGGACCTTATCCCCCTGCAAATTTCGCAGAATTTAAGAATTCATTTTGGGAAGGAATTTTGGGGAAGAAAAAAAACGGGCAAAAACCGGGCACCGCGCCCGGTTCTGCTTCCAGCCTTAAAAAGCCCTTACGAACTGAACCCGCGATTTTCCAGCATCGGCTCGATCTTCGGGTCGTGCCCACGCCAGTTGCGATACAGTTCAGCCAGGTCAGTGCTGTTACCACGAGACAAAATCGCCTCACGGAATAGTTGTCCGTTCTCACGCGTCAGCCCACCCTGCTCCACAAACCACTGATAGCCGTCGTCGGCCAGCATCTGCGTCCACAGGTAAGCGTAATACCCCGCCGCGTACCCGCCGCCGAAAATATGCGCAAAGTAACTGCTGCGATAGCGTGGCGGGACGGAGGGAAGATCCAGCCCCTCTTTTTTCAACGCTTCCGCTTCAAACGCGTCAACGCTCGAAACGGCTTCGCTAATCCCGTGCCAGTTCATGTCCAACAGCGCCGCACTCAGCAGTTCCGTCATGTCGTACCCTTTGTTGAACTGGGTCGCAGTCAGCATTTTATCGCGCAGCGCGTCCGGCATCGGATCATTGGTTTCATAGTGACGCGCATAATGGGCAAAGACCTGCGGATGGCTGGCCCAGTGCTCATTAATCTGCGACGGGAATTCGACGAAATCGCGCGGGGTATTTGTCCCGGAGAGCGTGGCGTAGCGCTGGCTGGCAAAAAGTCCGTGCAGAGTATGACCAAATTCGTGGAACAGGGTCACAACATCATCCCAGGAGATGAGCGCCGCCTGCCCGTTTGCCGGTTTTTGATAGTTACAGACGTTGTAGATCACCGGACGCGCGGCAAACTCATGGGACTGCTCAACGAAATTCCCCATCCACGCTCCGCCGCTTTTGGAATCGCGGGCGAAGAAATCACCGTAGAACAGCGCCATACCTTCACCGGTGTGGTCGAAAATCTCCCACACCCGCACGTCGGGATGGTAAACAGGAATATCAAAACGCTCGACAATACGGATGCCAAACAGCTGGCTGGCGGCCCAGAACACGCCGTCGTGCAGTACGGTGTTCAGTGCAAAGTACGGCTTGATTTGCGATTCATCCAGCGCGTACTTCCCGAGGCGCACGCGCTCGGCATAAAATGCCCAGTCCCAGGCCTGCACGTCAAAGCCACCCTGCTCGTCGTCAATCACGTTCTGAATATCGGCCTGCTCGCGTTGCGCACGCGCACGGGCAGCCGGCACTATGCCGCGCATGAAGGCCAGCGCAGCATCGGGCGTTTTCGCCATCTGGTCGGCCGTGCTCCAGCTGGCGTAATCGTCAAATCCGAGCAGCCGGGCCTGCCGCGCGCGCAGCGCCGTCAGACGGAGGATCAGCTCGCGAGTGTCGTTTTCATCCCCTTTCTGGGTACGCGTCCAGCCTGCGTTGAACAGGTTTTCGCGCGTCTGACGATTACGCAGCGCCGATAGCGCTGGCTGCTGGGTGGTGTTCAGGAGCGGGATCAGCCAGCGATCGTTTAGCCCCTTCTCCGCAGCGGCCTGCGCGGCAGTCGCGATCTCATCTGCGCTAAGCCCCTCAAGCTGATGCGCGTAATCCACCACCAGCCCACCCGCCTTATTGGCAGCCAGCAGGCGCTGATTAAACTGACTGGTCAGGGAGGCCGCCTCGGTATTCAGCGCCTTCAGTTCGGCCTTTTCCGTTTCATTCAGACGCGCACCGGCCAGAATAAACCGCTGGAATGTCTCCTCGACCAACCGACGAGATTCAGCGTCCAGCGCAGCACGATCCTGCCAGACGCTCTCCACGCGGGCGAAAAGGGTGTCATTAAGCCAGATATCGTTCGCCAGCGCGGCAAGTTCGGTGGAGAACTGCTCCTCCAGCTCCTGCAGGTACGCATTGGTATGCGCGGAGGCCATGGCGAAGAATACGCTGTTTACGCGGGAAAGCATGGCGCCGCTTTTCTCCAGCGCCAGCACGGTGTTGGTGAAGTCTGGCGCAGCGGCCTGAGCGACAATGGCAGCAATGTCCGCCCGCTTCTGGCGAAGCGCTTCATCGAAGGCCGGACGATAGTGGCTATCGTTAATCTCATCAAAACGCGGCGCCTGATAAGGCAACAGGCTAATGTCAAAAAAAGGGTTATTGGCCGACATCTTTCACTCCTGAGAACGGTATATCTCCCCAGAGTAGGACAGGCAGCCCTGGCCTGCAATGGCGTCATACAAATGTTGCCTTAACGGCGCGCCTGAGAGCGTGCTATGTTAATACAACACAAAAAGCGTTGAGGAACAGTGAGATGATTATTTTAGTTACCGGGGCGACAGCGGGTTTTGGTGAAAGCATCACGCGTCGCTTCGTCGCCAACGGACACAAGGTGATTGCGACCGGTCGCCGTCAGGAGCGCCTGCAGGAGCTGAAAGAGGAGTTAGGTGACAGCATCCTGACCGCGCAGCTGGACGTGCGTAACCGCGCGGCTATTGAAGAGATGATTGCTCATCTGCCAGCAGAATGGCGCGCCATCGACGTGCTGGTTAACAATGCCGGTCTGGCGCTGGGCATGGAGCCCGCCCACAAAGCCAGCGTTGAAGACTGGGAAAACATGATCGACACCAACAACAAAGGGCTGGTGTATATGACCCGCGCCGTGCTGCCGGGGATGGTCGAGCGCAACCGCGGTCACATCATCAACATCGGGTCGACTGCCGGGAGCTGGCCTTACGCGGGCGGCAACGTCTATGGCGCGACGAAAGCGTTTGTACGTCAGTTCAGCCTTAACCTGCGCACCGACCTGCACGGCACCGCCATTCGCGTCACCGATATCGAGCCAGGCCTGGTGGGTGGGACCGAGTTCTCGAACGTGCGTTTTAAAGGCGATGACGCGAAAGCGGACAAAACCTACGAAAACGCCAATGCCCTGACGCCAGAAGACATTACTGAAACAGTCTGGTGGGTGGCGACGCTGCCAAAACACGTCAACATCAACACCGTTGAGATGATGCCAGTCAGCCAGAGCTTTGCCGGACTTAGCGTCCATAGAGGCTAATTACGCCTTTCCCGGCCTGCGGGCCGGGTATGTGATGGCAGGCAAAAGAATGGTAGTATGTTCAGGTTAACTCTCTGAGAAATCACAACCCATGGCCGCTGAATCACAACTCAATCCTACCCAGCCCGTTAACCAGCAAATCTATCGTATTTTACGACGCGATATCGTCCACTGCCTGATCCCGCCGGGAACGCCGCTCTCTGAAAAAGAGGTCTCGGTGCGTTTTGACGTATCCCGTCAGCCGGTGCGTGAGGCGTTTATAAAACTTGCTGAAAATGGCCTGATTCAGATCCGCCCCCAGCGCGGCAGCTATGTAAATAAGATTTCCCTTTCGCAAGTCCGTAATGGCTGTTTCGTCCGCCAGGCCATTGAGTGCGCAGTGGCACGTCGTGCCGCAGCGCTTATCGATGACAACCAGTGTTACCTGCTGGAGCAAAACCTGCATCAGCAGCGGATTGCGATTGACCGTAAGCAGCTCAACGACTTCTTCCAGCTTGATGACGAATTCCACCAGAAACTGGCGCAAATTGCGGATTGTCAGCTGGCGTGGGATACCATCGAAAACATCAAAGCCACCATCGACCGCGTGCGCTACATGAGCCTTGACCATGTTTCCCCGCCGGAAATGCTGCTCCGCCAGCACCATGATATTTTCAGCGCGCTGGAAAAACGCGACGCGGACGGCGTGGAAAATGCGATGACGCTGCATCTGCAGGAAATTAGCGAATCGGTCCAGCTAATCCGCCAGGAAAATAGCGAGTGGTTTAGCGAAGAGTAATATTCGCCGCCACCTTTCGGGTGCGGCGATGTGATTAGCGAACGACTAATACCGGGATCGTGGCGTAGCGCAGAATAGATTCCGCGTTTGACCCCAGCAGATGGGTGGTGATGCTCGGGTTTTTCGATCCGATGACAATAACGTCATACTCCCCTTCTTTGCTGAGCTTGATAATTTCATCACGCACGTTGCCAAAGCATACTTTGCAGTGAATATCATTCGGCGAAATATCGAAGAGCCGCTTTAACGCCGTCATTTTTTTCTCAGACTCCGCGGTCATATACTCTTCAAACTTCTTTATGTCCGCGTTAAACCCGCGCAGCAGCGAGCGGCTGCTGTTAGGCAGAATGTTGACCAGGGTAATCGACGCGCCTTCGGCTTTTGCCAGGTTGGCCGCGTGGCGTACTGCTTTATCGCTCAAGTCCATTTCAAACACGTCTACAGGCATCAATATTTTCTTGTACATAAGCCTGACTCCTTATTCCGATGAGAGGATTATTTCCTGACTCAAGAGTGCCATTGGCAATATAAACAAACCCTCAACGCTTGCAGGGTGAAATTATCCATTTAGGAAAATAATTGTCGGCTTTGTAAATTACCGTCCGGAACCGTCAGCGGGCTGCACTGAGGATAAAAAAAGTGTGACCTTGATCAAAAGCAAATAATTTTGGCGGCGAGAGGCGTATTAATAATGCCCGTGAACGGCAGAAGGTAAAATAGCGCCGTAGCGAAGAGTAAGAGAGGAGAAAATACCATGATGACATACGACCGTAACCGTAACGCCATAACCACCGGCAGCCGGGTCATGATTAGCGGCACCGGCCGCACCGGCGTGATTAAAGCGATTCACAGCGAGGGGCTGGACGCCGCGCAGGTGCGCCGCAGCAAAACGGTTGAAGTGGAAGGAAGTGAAGGTAGGTACGAACCGATCGAACTGATTCGTCTGGGAATGCACTAAGCGTGCAGGTTCATGCCGCCGCCAGCGGCGGCATGTAATAAATTACGGTTGTAGTGCGTACTGTGCCACTGTGGCTTTCGCCCCCTTCTGCAGCAGCGTCTGATAGGCCTCCATCACCGCATTCACAAACACGGCATCCTGCGGCAGTTCGTTTCCAAAAATGGCTTCAATGCCCAACAGCGCCTTAACGCGACGTTGCCCCTCTGCGCTTCCCTTTACTGCCGCCTGAATCACCGCCAGCTGCGGGTCGCTCACCTCAATGGCATTACCCTGCTCGTCCACACCGCCGACGTAACGCATCCAGCCAGCCACGCCCAGCGCCAGCAGCGGGAAAGGCTTCTGGTGCACCCGATGCCAGCGCACGGAGTCCAGCATACGCTGCGGGAGCTTCTGGCTGCCGTCCATCGCGATCTGCCAGGTGCGGTGACGCAGTGCCGGGTTGCTGTAACGCGCAATCAGCAGGTCAGCATAGTGGCCTAAATCAACGCCTTTCACCTTCAGCGTGGGAGCCTGCTCTTTTAGCATCAGCGCGTGCGCGGCTACACGGTAGTTTTCATCTTCCATGCAGTCGTTGATGTGCTGATACCCTGCCAGATAGCCGAGATAGGCCAGGAAAGAGTGGCTGCCGTTGAGCATACGCAGCTTCATCTCTTCGAACGGGATGACATCTGCAACCAGCTCGGCACCTGCTTTTTCCCACTGCGGACGGCCAGCAACAAAGTTGTCTTCGATAACCCACTGGCGGAACGGCTCGCAGGCCACGCCCGCCGGATCGCGCACGCCGGTCAACTGCTCGATTTTATCCAACGTATCGGCGGTGACTGCAGGCACAATGCGATCCACCATCGTTGACGGGAAGGTGACGTTGGCTTCTATCCAGTCCGCCAGTTCATCGTCTACGGCGCGCGCGTAGGCGCAGGTTACGTTACGCATGACGTGACCATTCTCCGGCATGTTGTCGCAGGACATTACGCTTAAAGCAGGCAGACCTGCCGCTTTACGACGCGCCAGCGCTTCAACCACGACGCCAGGGGCAGATTTCGGCTGAAGCGGGTTTTCCAGGTCGGCGGCGATTAACGGATGATCGAGCATCAGTTGTCCGGTCGCCGGGGAGTGGCAGTAGCCTTTCTCGGTGATGGTCAGGGAGACAATGGCGACCTGAGGTTCACACATCGCCGCCAGCACGGTTTCCAGCCCATCAACCTGCGCGTGCAGTGCTTTTTTGACCACGCCGACGACGCGCGATGTCCATGCATCGGCAGACATCTCCGCGACGGTGTAGAGGTTATCCTGCGCATTGAGATCGGCAATTTGCTGTTCGCCACCAATCAGATTCACTTCGCAGTATCCCCAGTCGCTGCCGTGTTCAGCCGCAAGAATATCGGTATAAACTGCCTGATGCGCACGGTGAAATGCGCCAAATCCTAAATGAACAATGCGCGCCTTAAGGCTGCCGCGATCGTACTGAGGCAGCGTCGCTTTCGCCTGTAATAACCGGTTTTCCATGATTGAGACTCGTTAATTAATGAAAGCTGCGATCCGCTGCCGCTCTCCTTCCGAAGCGGCAGCGCCTGCTGACTACACCAACTAGAATGGCAGTTGGGGTAAAAAAATAACTGCCATCAACCATACTGATACTTCAATTTCAGATATTGATTTATATTAACTTTTGTCCATGTGGTGTGACATGATCGAAAAGTTATGTGACAAGTCACTCAGGATATAAACCATTAACGTCGTGACGAGAGTGCGCCATAGCCAACTGATTCGCGCCGGGGCGCTTCCGCGGCATCTTCTGCCGCGCTCAAGTCACGGTCACGCACTTCCGGCATCAGGATTGCCGAGACCAGCCCAATCACGGAATAGGCCACCAGCATGGCGACAATCGGCCACCAGGATCCGGTCATGTTGCAGAAGATCCCCGCCAGTACCGGACCAAAGCCCACCGCCACCAGCCCGCCCGCCTCTTTGGAGATAGCCATGCGGGTAAAGCGATTACGTGAGCCAAACATCTCTGCCATAGTGATGTTTTCCAGCGCAAACAGCCCCAGTACCGAAATGTTATGAATGACGATAATGGAAAGCATGATTGTCCCCGGCGCGTAGCTCTTATCGACGATAATCGACAGCATGGGGTAAGCCAAAAGAATGGCGGAGGTGTTAACAATGATGTACGGCAGCCGACGCCCTACCTTGTCAGACAGCCAGCCCAGTAGAGGAATGGTGATGAACCCGAGGACAGAGCTAATCATCAGTGCATCGGTGGGAATTGCCTTATCGAACAGCAGCGTCTGTACCAGATAGCCCGCCAGGAACGTCTGAATCAGACCCGAGTTACCCGCCTGTCCGAAGCGCAGCCCGGTTGCCAGCCAGAAGGATTTGCTTTTGAACATCGCACCCAGGGCGTTTTCCTGGGCAGCCACCGGCGCGACAGTTTCTGCGTCGTTCACTTTCTCAAAGACCGGGCTCTCTTTCAGGTTCATTCGCAGCCAGATGGCAAAGATCATCACCACGACGCTGGCGAGGAAGGGTACGCGCCAGCCCCAGGCGACAAGTTCTTCACGGTCGAGGGCAAAGAACATAACAGCCCAGATGGCCGTTGCGCTCAGCGTCCCGCAGTTGGTCCCCATCGCCACCAGCGAGGAGATAATGCCGCGTTTCCCCTTCGGGGCGTATTCCGCGAGCATCGTGCCAGCGCCAGATATCTCCGCGCCAGCGCCCAGCCCCTGAATAATGCGCAGCGTCACCAGCAGGACTGGCGCGAAAATCCCAATCTGCGCGTAGGTCGGCAGCACGCCAATCAGCGTGGTGCAGATCCCCATCATGGTGATGGTAATGAACAGCACCTTTTTACGACCAATGCTGTCACCCATTCTGCCGAAGATGAAAGCCCCGACGATACGCGCGATATAGCCCGCGCCGTAGGTCCCCATCGCCAGAATCAGCGCCATCGCGGCAGACTGTTCAGGGAAGAAGATTTCGTGGAATACCAGGGCGGCACCCAGCGAATAAAGCTGGAAATCCATAAACTCCAGCGCGGTGCCCAGCCAGCCGGAAACGGCGGCTTTCACCAGATCGGAGGTGGTTCGTTGAGGTTGTGCTTGCGTCATAATGGCTATCTCTAAAAGGTAAGATGCGTACCACATAGAGCCTGTCTGCGCAGGCTCTTAACCGCGTGCTTAATTATTGACCGAACGTGAGCAAGACTTTGCAGCACTGCCGCTGGTCTTTTTCAAACAGTTCGATGGCGTCTGTTACGTGGTGATAGTCAAAGGTATGGGTGATCAGTTTTTCCGGGTCGATCAGCCCCTTTTCCAGCCAGTCAATCACGACCGGGAATTTGTTGGCGTTGAGGCGCGAAGATAAAATCGCCAGTTCTTTGCCGGTGATGCCCTGCTGCACAACCTGGCTCGGCTCGCTGGAGAAGCCCATCAGCACGATGCGCGCCGCCGGGAAGGCCAGGGTAATGGCTTCCTGTAAAATCGATGGATGACAGGCGGCATCAATGATTAACGTCGGTTTGATGCTCCTTTCTTCCAGTACGGCCTGCAGCGACTGCTCGCCGTTATTAAAGACCCAGTCCGCGCCGCTGCGCTGAGCCATTGCCAGCCGCTCATCAATGCGGTCGACGACGATAACCTGCTTCACCTTATAAACGCCCTTCAGCGCCTGCACGGTGACCAGCCCCATCGGGCCCGCGCCGTAAATCAGCGCAACATCCTGTTCGGTGGGTTTCGCCTGCCCCGTCACGTTGGCGGCAATGGTGAAGGGCTCAACCATGACGGCGTGTTTATCCGGGATCGCATCCGGGATGGGCCAGGCATTTTTAGCGGGCACAGCCGCATATTCGCTGAAGCCGCCGTCGCGGTGGACGCCCAGTACCACCAGTGAGGTGCAGACGTTCGGTTTCCCGACGGAACACGGGTAGCAGTGTCCGCAGCTGATTACCGGATCAACCGAGACGCGCTGACCCAGTCGCGCGCTGTCGACGCCCTCGCCCACGGCGTCAATCACGCCGAAGAACTCGTGGCCGATCACGCGCGGATATTTCGCAAACGGATTATGTCCACGGTAGATGTGGCTGTCTGAACCGCAAATCCCTGCCAGCATGATTTTGACGCGGACTTCTCCTGCGCCTGGCTCCGGGCGTGGACGCTCTTCAATCACCAGCTGGTTCGGCTGTTGAATCACTACGCTTTTCATCGTTCGTTCCTCGGTTACCAGTTCCACAGCGTGCCGTCTTCAAGACGGGCCACCGGCAGATAGGCCGGGTCATAGGGGTATTTCGCGGCCAGTTTTTCATCAAACTCAATGCCAAGCCCCGGTTTGTCGCCCGGATGCATGTAGCCATTATCAAAGCGCCAGCTGTGCGGGAAGACGTCCAGCATCTGTTCGGAGTAGCCCATGTATTCCTGCACGCCGAAATTCGGCACCCACAGGTCGAAATGCAGCGCGGCGGCGTGACATATTGGCGACAGATCGGACGGTCCGTGCGAGCCGGTACGCACCTGGTAAAGCGAGGCGAAGTCTGCAATGCGGCGCATCCCGGTGATCCCGCCCGCGTGAGTGATGGTGGTGCGGATATAGTCGATAAGCTGCTCTTCAATCAGCTGCTTGCAGTCCCAGATGCTGTTGAACACCTCACCCACCGCAATTGGCGTGACGGTATGCTGGCGGATCAGGCGGAAGCATTCCTGATTTTCCGCAGGTGTTGGGTCTTCCATCCAGAACATGCGGAACTCTTCAATGCTCTTGCCGAAGCGCGCCGCTTCGATTGGCGTCAGGCGATGGTGCATGTCGTGCAGGAGATGTTCGTTGAAACCGAATTGACTGCGCACCGCGTCGAACAGCTTTGGTGTGAAATCGAGGTACTTCTCAGTGGACCAGAGCTGCTCTTCAGGCCAGTCGCCCTTAGTGGCAGGTTCGTAGGCAAGGCCTTTCCCTTTGGACATGCCGTAAGTGGTTTTCATGCCCGGCACGCCGCACTGCACGCGGATCGCCTTAAAGCCCATCTCTTTATGACGGGCGTAATCTTCCAGCACGTCGTCAATGGTGTGCCCGGTGGTGTGGCAGTAGACCATTACCCCTTCACGGGATGCGCCGCCCAGCAGCTGATAGAGCGGCATGTTGGCCGCTTTCGCTTTGATATCCCAGAGCGCCATATCAACGGCGGAGATGGCCGACATGGTGACCGGACCGCGACGCCAGTAAGCCCCTTTATAGAAAAACTGCCAGATGTCTTCGATGCGGTGGGCATCACGGCCAATCAGCTGGGGACAAAGGTGATCTTTCAAATAGGACGCGACAGAGAGTTCGCGTCCGTTCAGGGTGGCGTCGCCAAGACCCACGATCCCCTCATCAGTGGTGATTTTGAGGGTGACAAAGTTACGCCCTGGGCAGGTGACAAAGACTTCAGCCCCGACAATCTTCATAATTCCTTTCCTTACATCGCATGTTGTGATGCAGGAAATTTACGCAATTACGCAACTACCATACAAGTATATTGATCATAATATCAGCGAGAGATCACAAAATCAGGGCGCTCAGGTGCGCCCCCATCCCGCCACGATGATCAGCATCCCGCAGAGCGCAACCAGGGCACCGGCCCAGTCGTAGACGCTGAGTTTGACCCCATCCACGACGCGTAGCCACAGCAGCGCAGTACAGACATAAACACCGCCGTACGCGGCGTAGACGCGTCCGCTCGCGGCCGGATGCAGCGTTAACAGCCAGACGAACAGCGCCAGCGCAACAGCCGCCGGGATGAGCAGCAACACGGACGCCCCCTTCTTCAGCCAAAGCCAGGGCAAAAAGCAGCCGATGATTTCGCAGAGCGCGGTGGCAAAAAAAAGCAGCGTGGTTTTGAACATAATTCTCTTCTGGTGAGGATTGATTTAACCATCTTACCCGATGATAACCGCGGGTATGACGCTATCTCGCTTTGGTGTAGAATCTGAACAGGGTAACGTGATTATCTGCCCCCATTAAAAAGGAAACGCTATGACTACATTAAGCAAACGCCTTTGTCTGACCGCCGCGCTGGCGCTGTCAACGCTCGCTTTCACCGCGACGGCGACCGCCGAAACCAGCAAGCTGATTATTGAATCCGGCGATAGCGCACAAAGCCGTCAGAACGCGGCGATGGACAAAGAACAATGGAATGACACTCGCAGCCTTCGTCAGAAGGTCAACACGCGTGCGGAGAAAGAGTGGGACAAAGAAGATGTCGCTTTCGACGCGCGTGATAAGTGCCAGCAAAGCGCCAACGTCAACGCCTACTGGGAGCCAAACACCTTGCGCTGCCTGGATCGCCGCACTGGCCGCACGGTTGCACCCTAATGCCTGCACAGTATGACATTAAGCTTCGGCCGCTGGAGCGTGAAGATCTCCGTTTCGTCCACCAGCTCGACAACAATGCCAGCGTGATGCGCTACTGGTTCGAAGAGCCTTACGAGGCCTTCGTCGAGCTGTCGGATCTTTACGATAAGCACATTCACGATCAGAGCGAACGCCGTTTTGTGGTGGAGTGTGAAGGTGAAAAAGCCGGTCTGGTCGAACTGGTGGAGATCAACCACGTTCACCGCCGGGCGGAGTTTCAGATCATCATTTCGCCTGAGCACCAGGGGAAAGGTCTTGCCTCACGGGCGGCAAAGCTGGCGATGGATTACGGATTCAACGTCCTGAACCTCTATAAGCTTTATCTCATCGTGGATAAAGAGAACGAGAAAGCGATCCATATCTACCGCAAGCTGGGCTTTATGGTGGAAGGTGAACTGATTCACGAGTTCTTTATCAATGGCGAATACCGCAACACCATCCGCATGTGCATCTTCCAGCACCAGCACCTGGCCGGACACAAGCCGTCAGGCGCCAGCCTGCTGAAACCTACCGCGCAATGAGAGTGACGCTCCCCCATTGAGCTCTCTTTCTTGCCGGGTGGCGCTGCGCTTACCCGGCCTACATGGTGCAAGAATATCAATATGTTGCACGCTTCATTGTAGGCCCGTGCAAGCGTAGCGCCGCCGGGCGAAACGCACAAAATGCACTTTACTCTCAGTAATATTCAATCGTGTTTTTAATGGTGTACTTGCGCTCAACGGCCGGTTTGACGCTATCATCCGTGATCGTCAGATCGCAACTCACCGGATTATTATGTCTATCGTAGTCGCAGTTCTGCTTCACATTCCCGAGCGGCTTGTCATTCAACAAACTCACGGCCGAGAAATCCATTCTTTTGCGCAGATCCTTCGACGGTGTCGACTGTACGGATAAGTGCTGGTCCCCGGAGACGGTGGTTTTGCCCAGCGGATAGCCATCCGCATCGTAGCGGTACTTCACTTCCATCTCCTTGCCGTGCGCCGCGACGACGAATCCATTATCGTCGGTCTCCCACGTCACCCCGGCTGAGGGTAATTCCGCCAACTGACATTTCCCCTGCAGCTTCACCTTCTGCTGTTGGGTTTCGGCATCCAGGTAGTAATTTGCATCCAGCACCAGCGCCACGCCGGTGTTGTTCTCAAGGTCGTGCAGTTCCAGCGTATCAAAGCACCCTTCTGTCGACAGGGTACCGGTCACGCGCTTGGACACTTCCCCCTTGTCGTTAAACAGGGTCTGGGTAAAGTCTTTCACCGGACCGCGCAGCGGGTCGAAATCGAATTCATTAGAAAAGCTCGCCATCTCAGGCGTATACGACAGCGGCGCGGAGTTGTTGTCGCACCCCACCAGTGTTGCTGCCAGTAGCGTTATCGCTGCGTATTTCTTCACATTTATTACCGTTTCAGAGAGATTATTCCCAATCATATTAGCAAATACAGATGTTTACACGAACCCTGCTAAAATTAATCTCTACACAGAGAAAGGAGCTACAGATGAAACGGTTACCCTGGATTACCGCCCTGCTGTTAATGAGTGCGTCAACCGCCGCGCTGGCGGCACCGGATTCCTGCGAGCGCGTGAAAAGCGACATTCAGCAGAAGATCGTCAACAACGGCGTGCCTGAGTCTGGCTTTACGCTGAACATCGTGCCAAACGATCAGGCAGATCAGCCGGATGCGCAGGTGGTTGGGCATTGTGCCAACGACACCTTTAAAATTTTATACACCCGCACAGGAAGTGGCGCTGCCTCTGGCAGCCAGGACAATGCACCGAGTGAACCTCAGTAACTTCCCGCTCAATGTCCATTGATTTGATAAGGATTAACATTTAGTACCTCAAAATAAGTAACACTCACCCCATCATTAGCCCGGTTGTAATCACGGGTAAAAATAATACGTAATCTCAATGTTGGGGTGAGCCATGTCTGAGGTCGATCATCACGGCGGTATAAGCCGCCGAACGCTTGTTAAATCTACAGCGATGGGTTCGCTGGCGCTTGCCGCGGGTGGACTATCATTACCGTTTGGTTTGAATACTGCCGCTGCTGCAGTGCAAAACGCCGTGCAGCCTGCGGAAGATAAAGTGGTGTGGGGAGCCTGTTCGGTCAACTGCGGCAGCCGCTGCGCACTGCGCCTGCACGTTCGCGACGATGAGGTCTACTGGGTCGAAACGGACAACACCGGCGAGGATATTTACGGTAATCATCAGGTGCGTGCCTGCCTGCGCGGACGTTCTATTCGCCGTCGTATCAATCACCCCGATCGTCTGAACTACCCGATGAAACGCGTGGGCAAACGCGGCGAAGGCAAGTTTGAGCGCATCACATGGGACGAAGCGCTGAACGCCATCACCGCCAGCCTGAAAGACGTGGTCGACAAATACGGCAACGAAGCGGTTTACATTAACTACTCCTCCGGCATTGTCGGCGGCAATATCACCCGCTCCTCCCCTTACGCTTCGCTGGTGGCGCGCCTGATGAACTGCTACGGCGGTTTCCTGAGCCACTACGGCACCTACAGCACGGCGCAAATTGCCTGCGCGATGCCTTACACCTACGGCAGCAACGACGGGAACAGCACCTCTGACATTGAAAACACCAAACTGGTGGTGATGTTCGGCAATAATCCGGCGGAAACGCGCATGAGCGGCGGCGGGATTACCTATTATCTGGAGCAGGCTCGCGAGCGCTCCAACGCGCGCATGATCGTCATCGACCCGCGCTATACCGACACCGCCGCCGGACGTGAAGACGAGTGGATCCCTATTCGTCCAGGTACCGATGCCGCCCTGGTTGCGGGGATCGCATGGGTATTGATCGACGAAAATCTGGTGGACCAGCCGTTCCTGGATAAATACTGCGTCGGCTATGACGAAAAAACGCTGCCGGAAGGCGCTCCCGCTAACGGTCACTACAAAGCCTATATTCTCGGCCAGGGTGATGACCACACGGCGAAAACCCCTGAGTGGGCCTCACGCATCACCGGCATTCCAGCGGATCGCATCGTTAAGCTTGCTCGCGAAATCGGCTCCGCAAAACCGGCGTATATCTGTCAGGGCTGGGGACCACAGCGGCAGGCGAACGGCGAGCTTACGTCCCGCGCCATCGCGATGCTGCCAATCCTCACCGGAAACGTGGGGATTAACGGCGGTAACAGCGGCGCGCGTGAGTCGACCTACACCATCACCATCGAACGTATGCCGCTCCCGGACAACCCGGTCAAAACGCAAATCTCCTGCTTCAGCTGGACGGACGCCATCGCCCGCGGGCCGGAGATGACCGCCCTGCGCGACGGCGTGCGCGGTAAGGATAAGCTGGACGTGCCGATTAAGTTCATCTGGAACTACGCGGGCAACACCATTATTAACCAGCACTCTGATATCAATAAAACTCACGAGATCCTGCAGGACGAAAGCAAGTGCGAAATGATTGTCGTCATCGACAACTTCATGACCTCGTCAGCGAAGTACGCCGATATCGTGTTGCCGGACCTGATGACCGTCGAGCAGGAAGACATTATTCCTAACGATTATGCAGGCAACATGGGCTACCTGATTTTCCTCCAGCCCGTGACCGCGCCGAAGTTTGAGCGTAAGCCTATCTACTGGATCATGAGCGAAGTGGCAAAACGCCTCGGGCCGGACATCCATCAGAAATTCACCGAAGGACGCACGCAGGAACAGTGGCTGCAGTTCCTGTATGCCAAAATGCTCGAAAAAGATCCTAAGCTTCCATCCTATGACGAGCTGAAAAAAATGGGCATTTATAAGCGCAAGGATCCGAACGGACACTTTGTGGCCTATAAAAAATTCCGCGAGAACCCGGAAGCCAATCCGTTGAAAACGCCATCGGGCAAGATTGAAATCTACTCCAGCAGGCTGGCGGACATTGCCGCCTCCTGGGAGCTGGAAAAGGATGAGACCATCAGCCCCCTTCCCATCTACGCATCGACCTTTGACGGATGGGATGCCCCCGAGCGCGCGCAGTTCCCGCTGCAGCTGTTTGGCTTCCACTTCAAAGCCCGTACCCACTCGAGCTACGGCAACGTCGATGTGCTGAAAGCGGCCTGCCGCCAGGAGGTCTGGCTTAATCCTGCCGATGCCGAAAAACGCGGCATCAAGAACGGCGATACGGTGCGCGTCTTTAATCGTCGCGGCGAGGTACGAATTGAAGCGAAAGTGACGCCACGCATCATGCCCGGCGTGAGCGCCATGGGCCAGGGAGCGTGGCACGATGCCAATATGAGTGGCGATCGTATCGACCACGGTTCGTGCATCAACACGCTGACCACGCACCGCCCGTCACCGTTGGCAAAAGGCAACCCTCAGCACACCAATCTGGTGCAGATCGAGAAGGTGTAGAGGGTGAAACGCGAGACCGTGGTTTATTCTATGGTCAGTATTATCGGTTAACACAGTCGCGCGGACATCTTCCGCGCGAGAAAGGAAGGTTGTAATGAAAGATGTCTCACCACGTGAATCGTTCGCGTTTAGTGCCCGGGTATTGGGCGCACTGTTTTATTTTTCTCCCGACAGCGAGCAGGCTGCGCCGCTGGTGCGGGTCCTCACCGCGGGCGACTGGGTTCAGGACTGGCCCCTGCCATCGGAAATGCTGCAGCCCGTTGCCGATACCTTTGCCTCGCCTACCGAAGAGCCGCTGACGGACGCCTGGCAACGGCTGTTTATTGGCCCTTACGCCCTGCCCGCTCCACCGTGGGGTTCCGTCTGGCTTGACCGCGAATCCGTGCTGTTTGGCGACTCGACGCTCGCGCTGCGCCAGTGGATGCGTGAGAATAATATTGCTTTTGAGATGCAGCAAAATGAACCGGAAGATCATTTCGGCACTTTGCTGCTGCTGGCAGCGTGGCTGGCCGAGAATGGCCGCGAAGCGGAGTGCGATCGGCTTCTGGCATGGCACCTGCTGCCGTGGAGCACCCGCTTCCTGTCGGTGTTTGTCGACAACGCCGGGCATCCGTTTTATACCGCGCTGGGTCAGCTCGCGCAGCTGACGCTCGCAGACTGGCGTTCTGCGTTACTTATTCCGGTTGCGGAAAAGACGCGCTATCGCTAAGGGGTGCGGCTTGCTCGCGGGTGGCGAGCAAGCCTTCTTTTTAGCCCATACGACCGAAACTATCTTTTTGCCACGATCCGCATTTCCACCAGGGCATTTTCCGGAATGAACTCTGATACACCGATGGCAGACCATGCCGGGTATGGTGCCTTGACATACTCATCCTTCACTTTAGAAAAAACAGCGATATGTTTCTTGAGATCAATATGAAAAGTGGTCATCTCCAGAATGTTTTCATAGCCTAAGCCAGCAGCGTTCAGATACACACCCAGCTTATAGAAGGCATCATGAAACTGTTCTTCCGGCTCCTTGCTTATAGGTTTGTCCCTGCGCGCTGCGGTCACTCCTGAGAGATAGACTGTGCCATCGGCTTCGATGACGGGGGAAAAGTGCCAGTCATCGAAGTAATGCTGGAATGCGTCAGGAACTATTGATTTTTTCATGATGATGTCTCTTTTAACACGTTGATTTATGCTCAGGAAAACGTCCCCACGAAGCATACCTGATAAGCCGGACGCTGAGTCCTGCGCCTATGGCAAGGCATACCGCCATTGTCAGAAGGGAGACGATAAAGGCGTGCGTAATAGTGGCTTCACTTTTTCCAGCGTCTAACATGCTGTAAAAAATGCCGCCGATGATGGCAACGCTCAGCGCGGTGCTGATTTGCAGAGTCGAGCTGGTCACGCCAGCGATCGTGCCTGAGAACGCGGGCGCCACGCGGCCTGTCACCATGCGCACCAGCGTCGGCATCGCCAGCCCCTGTCCAAGACCGGTAACAAAAAGCAGTGCCGCGAGCGGCAACATGGCTGGCGGGCGCCCTGTCAGCGTGTGGGCAACCAGCCACGCAAGGCCTGCCAGCCCCACCGTCTCGCAGCCCATCCCGATGGCGCTTAAGTAATTTCCGACAAAACGCCTCAGGTACGGCGTCAGCAACGGTCCGATCAGAAAGCCGATGCCAAAGGGCAGAAAAATCAGTCCCGCCGTCAGGGCGTTTATATGCAACGCATCCTGGAGATAAACAGAAAATAACAGAAAGAAGGCACCAATCGAATAAAACAGCAAAACGACTGTGAGCCCCCGCCCCAGCCCTGGCGCGCGCAGCACGGAAGGATCGAGCAGCGGTGAACCACCGCTCTGGCTAAGATGCCGCTCATAACGCCACAGCAGCCTGGCCAGCAGAGGCACAGCAAGAAATGACAGCCACGTCCACCAGGGCCATCCCGCCTCGCGGCCTTCAATTAACGGCACAATCAGCGCACTCAGCGTGACGGTTGCCAGCAGCATTCCGACGGGATCCAGACGCTGTGCAGATTGCGCACGCGTCTCTTTTAGCAGCGGCAGTCCAAAAAGAATGACCAGCATCGCCACCGGCAGGTTAACCAGAAAAATAACCCGCCATCCCAGATGAAACAGATCCGCTGAAAGCAGGGCTCCGCCCAATACCTGTCCTATAACGGAAGCCAGACCAAACACCGCGCCATAGATACTCAGCGCGAGCGGTTTTTCCGCCTCCGGAAAAATAGCCTGAACGGAAGCCAGCGCCTGCGGAGCCATAATCGCGGCCGTGGCGCCCTGTAATATGCGTCCGGTTATCAGAACCCACGGTGACCAGGCTAAACCGCACAACAGCGATGCCGCAGCAAAACCGACGAGCCCCAGAAAAAACATTTTCCCGCGCCCGTAAATATCCCCCAGCCGTCCGCCGGTGATTAACGTTACCGAGTAAACGGCGGCATAAGACGAAATGACGAGCTGCTCAGCAGAGGACGTGGCGCTCAGCTCGCCCTGAATTGCAGGCAGTGCCACATTGACAATAAAAAAATCGAGCGGAGGCAAAAATGCGCCAACCAGCAGGATAATAAACATTGCCCAGCGACGGGGCTCGGCTTGCGTGAGGGTATGTGTCGACATAGAACACTCCATAGATAACGGTTCCCTGCCCCGTTAAGAGACATTATTGTGGATTGTGGGCTGCCGCCGCGTGGCTTAGCTCAACGCATGCCGCCAGAGGCCAGAATCACCTCGCCGGTCACCCAGGCCGCGTCGTCTGAGGCGAGAAATGAAACAATCGGGGCCACATCCTGCACCTGGCCGATGCGGCCAAGCGGCGTCTGGCTTTCATTCCATGTCTGGAAATCCGAGTTCATCGCGCCCGCGCTATGACTCCCTTCCGTTTCGATAAGGCCGGGATTGACCGCGTTGACGCGAATGCCGCGCGGGCCGAGTTCGCGTGAGAGTACGCCGGTAATGGCGTCAATCGCGCCCTTGGTGCCGCTGTAGATGGTACTCTCAGGAATAAAGACCCGGGTGACGAATGAGCTGATATTGATGATGCTGCTGCCTTTTGTCAGATGCGGTGCAGCCGCCCCAGCCACCAGCAACGGGCCCAGCACGTTGATATCAAACTGCTTGCGAAACAGCGCCTCGGTGCTCTCTTCAATCCTCGCGAAGGCATAAACGCCTGCATTGTTCACCACAATGTCCAGCCGCCCGTAATGGCTTACAGCCGCGTTGATCAGCGCCTCAACCTCGGTCTGGCAGGTGATGTCCGCCGCAACCGCCATGGCCTTTCCACCCGCGGCTTCAATATCGGCAACGACCTTATCCGCATCGCTTCTGCTTGAGGCGTAATTAACAATGACCTTCGCGCCGTCAGCCGCCAGCTGACGAGCAATGCCAGCTCCGATACCTTTGGAGCCACCGGTGACGATGGCAACTTTGTCTTTTAATTTGTTCATGTCTTCAGCTTCCTGATTAGCCGCCCGTGGCGGTGTGGTTGAGAAGATCATATTGATATCGACAAAGTTGTTTTAGAACTGCCACTTTTGTATATTCAATGTTCATTTTTGTACGGTGTGAGACTGACATGGAATGGGGTGATGTCCGGGTATTTCTTGCAGTTATGCGTAAGCGCTCTTTCGGCGAAGCGGCCCGAAGCCTTGGCGTGAGCCATCCTACGGTGGGTCGTCGGATAAAGGCGCTTGAGGATGAGGCTCAGCAAGCCCTCTTTCGCCGGACCAAGGAGGGCCTCGTCCTGACCGACGCGGGCGACAGGGTTCTGAAGCTGGCAGAAGCGGTGGAAAACTCCGCGCTGGCGATGGAACGACGCCTGGCAGGTAATCACGACCGTCTTGAAGGCCTCTTACGGATATCGTCAGCAGAGTGGTTTGCTAACTATGTTCTGGCACCTGTCCTGAGCGAGCTGACGCGTCGTCATCCGGCGATTGTCCCTGAACTTATCGCGAGCTACCGCTTACTCAATCTGTCGCGACGTGATGCCGACATTGCGTTTCGCATCGTGCCCTTTACCGAACCCGATATTGTCCAGCGCCGCCTGATGCGCATCCCCTATGCGCTTTACGGGACGCCAGACATCGCCGATATCGCCCGACACGACCCGGCCGCAGTGGGGCTGATTCTGATGAATACGGCCCAATCCCACTTTTCTGACGTGGCCTGGCTGCTGGACAGGTTCCCACATTCCCCGCGCGTCTTCACCAGCACCAGCCGGGCCGTGCAGGCGCAGATGTGCAGTCGGGGGATGGGCATCGCCGTGTTACCGCGTCCATTGGGTGATGCCATCACCGGGTTGCAGGCCATCAGCATGCCGGAGCCACCGCCGTCCAAAGATATCTGGGTAGGGTATCACTCCGATCTCCGGCATATGGATCGCCTTCGGGTCATGATGGATATCGCCGATACGATGCTTGCCGACCCCGCCACGGCGACAGCGTGAGCCTAGGGTTTACGGTGACCAGTCATACTGCTGAAGACGCCGTCACGCAGTACGAAAGCGTGAAGCAGCGCAGCGGCAAGGTGAAGCATTATCATCGCGAATAACGCCAGAGCAACCCAGGTATGAAGTGGCCGCAGTATCGCATACCGATCATTACTGATGTCCACGATCGGCGGCAGAACGATGCCGTTACCCAGCGTGACGGGATACCCTGCTGCTGAGAGCATTGCCCAGCCTATCAGCGGCTGGGCCACCATCATCAGATAGAGCATCCAATGTGAGAGATGGGCCATACCGCGCTGCCAGGCCGGAATGGACGCTGGCAACGCGGGCTTGGCCGTCGTGAATCGCAGCCATAATCGCACGATGACCAGAAGCAACATCATCACCCCGAGAGGCTTGTGGATCGACACCAGCAGGCTGTGCGCGGAGGAGACGGTCGAAACCATCGCAACACCGATAAACAACATCATGAGAATGGCTGCGGCCATCAGCCAGTGCAGGACGCGCAGAGCCGGATGAAAATAGACGGCCTGTTTCATAACGTCTCTCCCTTCTGTTGCGCCTGTTCATGGGTGCGCAGGTTATAGGATTTGGCATAAGCCGATGAGCGTGCGTTAAGTATCGGGTCAGCGGACGGTGCCATACCGTCGGGTAAAATCAACGGGTCATAGTTGATGTCATTACAGGGTCCCTGCTGTTGAGGGATAGCCTTGTTTAAGACTAACGTTCCGGCATTAATCGTTTTCCTGTCGGCAGGCCATGCCCTGGTGGCGTCGTCGCCTTTATCACCTGCCTGAGCAAGCGTGAACACTAAATCCCATTTCAGCGCGCCCTGTTCCAGACGATGCTGAAGATCCTGTTGCAGGAAATCGCTGTTCTGTTTATCGGCGTCGCTTATGGGAGTAAATCCGGCATGAGGCACCATGCTCCAGCGTACAAGTTGTTCATGGCCTGCCTTATCAATCAGGCGAAAAGCATTCAGGCTGTTAAAGCGATCGCTGGCCCAGCTTGAGGAGGGTGTGTATTGCTTTGCCCACGCAAAAAACGGTTTTATTTCCGGATGGTTCATGACAAAGGAACGTAATTTTTCCGGGTTCGGTTTTCCGGTTGCGGCATCCGGCAGGGTGGCCGTCTGGAGTTCATAGAAACTCTCAACGGAACTGACGGGGAAAAATGGCATGGCGTTCATACCGGTGCGCCACTGCTCACCATTCGACTGCTGAAAGGAGAGCGCCATACTCCGAACGGGCACGGCATAATCCGGTGCAGCCGGGTTCCCGCCCGCAATGGCAAAACGTCCTGTGACAGCGGTTTCACCTTTGCTGAACAGGGAGGCACGTGAAAGCACACTGGCATTCCCGTTTGAGATAAACGAGCCCAGCACACACATGCCTTTAGCATGATTACGGCGATAGCCTTTATGTACTCCACCCGACTCCTGTAATACATCAACGAGCTTATCCGACGTCAGACGTTGAGGCGTCAGCCAACCGCCAGTCCACAGGAATAATAAAAAAAGGATCAGGGGAATAATGCCGACCAGCGCCAGACGTACAACCGTTTGTCTGTTTAAATGTACTTTACTGTTCATATTGTTAACTCATTCTGCTCACGATATGTCAAAACGAAACGTGCAGGGGGTGATGACGCGTCGTGCCTGAAATCAGCATGACCGTTTCGCTTCTCTTTTTTGTCGGAATGTTAACGTCAGGGCTGACAGGCAAAAATAGACGGCACCAAACGCAGCATACCCCGCGATATTTGCTATTGACGGTGGCTCAGGCGTCCGGGCCTGATAGATAAAAAACGCGCCTGCAAGTGCAGACTGTGCGCCACTTAATATCATGCTCCATTGCGCACCATAATGTTTCCAGCGCTGTGTTGCCGCGCCCAGCTGCAGCAGACCGGATAATATCGCCCAGCAGCCGAATACCCGAATGACATCATTTATATTGCTTTTAAGAGCCAACACGACGGCCAGCGTTGTTATAACGCTAACGATAATATTAACGGTCTGCATCCGGTTGCGGCCAACCCCCCCGCTTTTTCTTGCATCAATATAATTCGCCATTGCATCCCATGCGGGGTAAAGAATGAGCAAAATCGATGCGCCAACAGGCGAAGACAGGCCAGCGGTGAACACGGCAATAACCCATAAAACAGAGAAAGCCGTCCGGATAAAATAATACTGTTGTAGCCAGTTCTGCTGATTCCCGTGATGGATAGTGTCGGACATATAGACCTCTTAACCTGGCATATTTAACAAACGAAGCAGCGTAGCATGCCTCACCCGACAACAAACCTACTAGTAGGTAGATAAAAGATCAATATGTTTTACGCTAACCGTTACAAAAGGATCGTCAAGGCGCGGGAAAGTGAAAGACGTGTTGAAAACAGGCACAGCCCGGTCAATAACCGGGCGTCCTTCAGGCTGCGGTGAGAACCTTATCGATCAGTGGATAGGCAATCTGCT
Organism: Enterobacter sp. RHBSTW-01064; assembly: GCF_014103035.1. Lineage (NCBI taxonomy): Bacteria > Pseudomonadati > Pseudomonadota > Gammaproteobacteria > Enterobacterales > Enterobacteriaceae > Enterobacter > Enterobacter sp. RHBSTW-01064. Next base: position 200,042 of record NZ_JABXOU010000004.1, read on the forward strand.
CAAAGACGTGCGGATTATTAAACGCCCGCGCTGCCAGCATGGCACCATGCATGCCCGCCATGAGAGCCCTGGCTTCGACTTCGGCACTTTCGCTGAGAGTGAAAACGCCTTGCGCTTCGCCGGCACTCAGTAATGCGGTCAGCCAGTCAGAGAGATCGTTAAAATGGCCGGTCACTTCTGCGGCAATATCCGCAGGTAATGTCGGAAGTTCAACGGCCAGCATCACACAGATACAAAATGGTGAAGCCCCCTCTTTAATACAGGCCGACCAGAAATCAGCATAGCCTTTCACTTTGATCAGAGGATCGTTGGTTTGCCGATCCATCGCTTCCATGCCACTCCGTGCTTCTGCACGGTATTCCTGCACTACAGCTTTGACTAAATCTTCTTTGCCCGGAAAATGATGGTGGATACTGGCTTTGCGGATACCCACGCGTTCCGCAAGATCGGCATAGCTAAAGCTTTTGTACCCACCCGTTGTGAGCAGCTGCCTCGTATTTGCCATAATTTCGCGCGCTTTCGGCGAACGTTCGATCATTTCACGCTCCAATGTTCAATCCAGTGAAAAAATGTGCTGTCTGTGACAGGCGCGTCCCGCCGGGACAACCTACTGAGCGGCAACAGGAATGTCAAATAGCCGGGCCCGCAAAGGGCCAACGGGAAAAAGCCGCCTGATATTATTGACACTACCCCATCCTACTACTAGGATGGTTTCACTTCAAAACATATCCCTGTAGTGGAGAGTGTATGGCAGTTATCCCTTTTCCGGACAGGCACAGCCCGGCGGCCCCAGTGCGTAACATTCGCGAATTATCCAACGTCATTCACGCGAATGAAGATCGCGGCCGCGCGGCGTGCGTAGAGAACAATGATGCCGTTCGCCGTTTCGCATTAAGCGTTGCCGCGAAGCTATTAAGCGATCGGGAGCTTAATCAGGCTGCGCCTTTTATGATAGACAGAATTGTCAGGCTGCTAATGACAGAATCCAAAAACAGTTAAGAGTGGCCATTACGGATCGGTGAGATATCGTTTCTCTTGATATCTCTGTGCATCGTTTGCCTTCTTAATGTTCAGGAATGCGGGCGATAACCTTTATCTCAAAATCAAATCCTGCAAGCCAGTTAACCCCCACGGCTGTCCAGTTCGGATACGGGGGCTTCGGGAAAATGCTGCTTTTCACCTGCATAATGGCTGGAAATTGATTCTCCGGATCGGTATGAAAGGTGGTCACATCGATAAGATCGTCAAACGTGCATCCCGCGGCGGCAAGCGTAGCCTTGAGATTCTCGAAAGCACGCTCTACCTGCGTAGTAAAGTCGGGCTCGGGTGTACCGTCCTCCCGGCTACCCACCTGTCCGGAAACAAACAGTAAATCACCAGAGCGGATCGCTGCGGAATAACCATGCTGTTCATAGAGTGCGTGGCGATTTGCAGGGAAAACAGGTTTCGGTTGGTTCATAACATATCCTTTCTTGGGATGTGCAACACCGGATGCGTGGCATCCATAAATGAATTAAGATACGCGGCGTATGTCAACTTAATCACACATACGCCGCGTATGTCAAACATCATGCGCGGCGTACAGGATAAGGAGCCCGTATGGCAGCCAAACGCCGCGCCGAAACGATGGAAGAAACCCGCACAAAGTTGATTGCGGCTGCACGAAAAGCCTTCGCTGAAAAAGGGTTTGCGGCAGCTTCGATGGATGATTTGACCGCCAGCGTCGGCCTGACGCGTGGCGCCCTCTACCATAATTTTGGGGATAAAAAAGGGTTACTTGCCGCGGTGGTGACCCAGATTGATTCTGAAATGGCGCAAGGCGCCAAACATGCAGCGGCGCAATCCGGTGATGACCAGCAAAAGCTTCTGGCCGAAGGGATAGCTTATATCAAGATGGCGCTGGATGAAGAAGTCCGGCGTATCGTTCTGCTTGATGGCCCAGCTTTTCTTGGGGATCCGACAAAATGGCCAAGTCAGAATACCTGCCTCGACGCCACTCGCGAAAGCCTTTCAGACCTGATTGAACGTGGCGTAATCAAACCGGTAGACGTTGATGCCACCGCCTGGTTATTAAATGGCGCCGCACTGAATGCCGCCCAGTGGGTGGCCGCGAGTGACGATCCGAAGCAGGCATTGCCCAAAGCGATTGAGGTTTTCACCCTGTTGGTCAGTGGCGTGTTGCAGCAGTGACCGCACTGCCCCACCCGGTTATCTCGTGCTGAGAGCAAGCTTAGCCGCGAAGGAAAAGCAAAAAGTGAATCGGTAGCAGATCTTTTCTTTATCCCAAGGAGCGGATGTTATCGGATTACTTTCCAGGGCAACGGATCGCTGGCATTTTTGTTGGATAATTGTTACCGATCTGCCGAATCTATCCGCTTTGTGCCAGAAGCGGACATCGATTAATGCAATCGTTGTTCAAATACTGTAATAATTCTCAAATCTGATTTAAGGTTTATCTATACAGAACTTCCCAAATATTAGAAATACTCAGGGTGTATATAAAAAGGTATAATTTTAGCTCAACCATCAATGGATAAATTATGTTAATTATATTTAATGGTTTACCTGGTAGCGGTAAAAGTACAGTTGCAAAATTGTTATCCCAAAAAATTAATGGTATGTATCTACGGGTTGATACGGTTGAGCAGGCGATTCGTTCAGCATCTGAACAGAACAAAAAAATTGGCCCTGAGGGTTATTTTGTTCTTTATGAGTTGGCGCGTGAAAATCTACAGTTAGGCGCTACTGTTGTCACCGATTCGGTTAATGATATCAATCTGATACGTAATAATTTCTGCGATATAGCGATATCGTTAAATGTTCCGTTCTTAGAAGTTGAAATACTCTGTTCAGATATGACACAGCATCGTTATCGTGTGGAGAACAGAATCTCAGATATCCCGGGGTTAACCCTCCCTGACTGGGGACAAGTACAACGCCGTAACTATGAACCATGGGAACGAGAGCATCTGCAATTAGATACAGCAATTTTATCAGCACCAGAATGTGTCGATGTAATTCTCAGAAGAATATCGTCCGTTTGAAAAGGATAATGGCAAAATTAAGTAGACGACGGTTGAACACTAGCGTCTGCTTTTCGCTCTTAGCCGACGTTCATATTTAAGCGTAGCTCAATACAGCGAACGGTTTGGTGATCTATGGACGAGTCCAGGGAGCCAGCGCAACGTAAATCTTACTGCGCCCAGGCTGATTTTTCCTGCAATTTTCAAGCCTGCCCCCCTTAAAATTGGGGGTGTATGAGCCAACAAGCCCCCCTCTCTGATTTTCGTGCCATAATGCCCCGATTCATCGGTGCGTATCGATACTTTTGGAAAAATCATAAACGGACTTAGACATGACCAAAATCTTGATGCTGGTAGCAATGATAGCAACCCTTGCTGGTTGCACTCCATTAACCCCAAAAGATTGCCAGAAGAAAAGCGCTCTTGATTCGTGCTCTTACAAACGTTCAGGAAAAGTAACCGATAAAGACATTTATGGCGAACAAGCATCAGGTATAAAAAAAGCACTCGATGCAGCACTGACCAAACCCCATGCCTGGAGTGGGAAAAGATGTAATGTGCATTTGGATTTCAATATGGACGGCACCTTGCAGAATTTCATCATAAAGAGTGGAGATAAGGATTACTGCCGTGCTTTAGCTGAAGCCTCCAGGCAAGCAAAATTCCCATCATTTACTAACCAGCATGTTTACGACGACATGGGTTCTGCCCGGTGGGAAATGCACGGACAACCATGAAAAATATCTATTTTGACTGTCGGCTTCGTGCCAGAAACGGACATTGATATAAATGGAAATTGATGAACGTCAATCCGTTTACTCTGTCCTACAGGATCTCAACCACTTCAAACTCTTCTGCGATCAACTCCATATCTTCAGAAAAATGACCTTCGCGGCTGAAAAATCTCTGATGCTCTTTCTGCCAGTATTCAAGGCTTAAATCCCCTTCACCTTCTTTGCGAGCGAACGCCTCAGTCACATCACAAAAACGCACAAGCCGCAATGAAACCAGTCTGATCACGCAGACCGGAACATTCTGACCATCAAGAATAATGTTATAACTCCCAATCCTCAGGGCAGAATCCTCCTGCTGGAAAGAGGCAAAAGATCCGCAAGAGGCCGTTTTGAACCCTTTTTTGATCAGGTCCGCAAGCTCGCTGGCGAGTTCCGGGCTGTCACCCATTTGCCAGGCATCTGCGCCTGGATACTTCATTTTTATTGCCTCAATCTCAACCATTGAAATCCCTTCTTTATCGTCGGTGAAAATAAAAGTTATACATTTTATAGCATGAGCTGTCCCGACATTATCTGTGATGCCTTTATTTAGATAGCGTGGTCCGCTTATCGTTCATTAGGGACAACCATACTCAAATCTCCCACATTGCAGGAGATTTGAGTATGAACACGTCACCGTGGGACAAAGACCGTATCATCGGCCAAAAAAGACCACTTCAGATATCTCATATCTGGGGGATACGAATCCGACTTGAACTAAAAGGTAAAACGCGCGATTTAGCTCTGTTTCAAGCAGAGCTACGGTGTTGCAACAGAAAACCGGTAGCCCTGTGCAATTTGAGATAATCAAAGGGATAAGAGAAGCTGTTGCTGCATTGATAAAGCTTGGCAATTTGCATAGTAAAGACTTCTTGTTTCGGTCTCGAGTCGGAACTAACCAGCCCATATCAACCCGGCAATACAACCGAATTTTTCATGGGTGGGTAGAAAAGCTTGGTCTCGAAGATTCGCTTTACAGCACACATTCCATGAGAAGAACAAAACCTTACCTAATCTACAAGAAAACCAAGAATCTCCGGGTGATCCAACTTCTGTTTGGCCATAACAAACTGGAAAGCACAGTCCGTTATCTGGGCATTGAAGTCGATGATGCATTAGAGATCTCTGAATCGATCGAAGTCTAAGGTTGTCAGGGCTGCAACAGCAGCCCTGTGCCAGATGCGGACGTGGAGGAGAATGTTATTTTGATGCGAAATATTTGCGTAATATTTTTTCTAATAGCGAGAAAACGACAGTCACCCTTTTTGGAGTAATCAGCTGGTAAGGCCGATATAAATAAAATTGCCATTTCTCCTGTCGCAGTTCTGGCAATGGGGGAACAAGTTGGCCTCTTGCTAAGTACTCCCTACAGATAAAGTCGCTGGACTGTACAACCGTTCTCCCGGCCAATGCAGCCTGAATTTCGGCATATGGATCTGTAGTATAAAACTCTATATGACGAGGGACAAAAGTATTCACTACGTCACTGATAAACTCAAATATTTTTCCCGTTTCAGGATTAATTAAACCACTGAATGGATAACGCTGTCGAAGATCTTCTAAATCAGTTGGTGCTCCCAGGCGCGCGATGAGCTCAGGGGACGCAACCAAAATATGCTCAACTTGCCCGATTTTTTTAATTATAACGTTTGGATTAGGTTCTCGCCCTACACGTATACCTATATCGATACGATGCTCGATAGTATCAAGTTTCATCATATCTAAACGCCAGTCGATAAATAACTCAGGATAAGGACGTAGTGCAGTCAATAGCTCATACAAGATTTGTTCATGATTTGGAAATCGAAGTAATGTGATACGAACAATACCCTTCATTTCATTATCATCTTTCGCTGTCTGAAATAGTTTTTCAGAATCTTCCAGCAATCGCTTCGCTTGGGGTAAAAATAACTCCCCGAAACTGGTGAGAAAGATCGACCGAGTATTGCGTTTGAAAAGAGGTTCGCCAAGCTGTTTCTCCAACTCAGCGACTGTTCGGGTTACTACTGATGGTGAAACCGACAGCTTTATGGCTGCTTCGCGGAAGTTCAGGGTTTCAGAGGCAATGATAAAAAACTTTAGAGCATCAAGTTTATTCATGATCGTTGTGAAAAATGCAATAATGTGTTTTGATAATAGCAATTAATTCGCAACTATTCCAGTCATATAATAGAACAATCAAATAAGCAACCTGTCTTAATTTTTATCAGAACTCAAAAGAGTAAATTATGTCAATTCAACCAGTAGAGTTAAACAAAGCCTATCGTTTATTGCAGGTCGGGCCAACGACGATGATATCGGCTAAAAATGATGGCATTGAAAATGTCATGGCAGCGGCCTGGGTGGGGTTAGTAGGAAATAATAAAGTAATGGCTTTTATAGGTCCACAGGCATTTACTCGCGGACTTGTAGAAAAAAGCGGATATTACGTTGTCCAGATCCCAGTAGTAAATCAGATGGAAATGGTTTTATATGCTGGAGGCCACAGCTATTCTGAGACACCCCATAAAAACAGTAAAATTCCACTATTTTATCAGAAAGAGTTTGATCTGCCTTTAGTTGAAGGTTGCGCTGGCTGGTTAGTCTGTAAGGTCATACCCAATGAAGAAAATGAAAAGCAGCACAACTTGTTCATGGGGGAAATTGTCGGAGCATGGAGTGATGACCGCGTCTTCAGAAATGGGCACTGGATTTTTGATGATGCGCCTGATGAATTACGTACTGTCCATTACGTAGCTGGCGGACAGTTTTACGCCATTGGCAAAGGTACAAAATTCAATTATGGTCCAGGAAAAGACTAATCCTTACTTCTGTATAAATGTAGTCATATAACATGGCTACATAGAGGTGATAGTATAAAAAACAACCGATTTAAGATGTCCAGTTTTCGCTCAGAGCAGACATACCGGCCTGCCCCTGGGCGACTCGTTCGTTCCAAGAGTAGACACCGTTACAGATAACCATAGTGGTTGCAAAAGCCAAGATGTTAATAGGGATGCTGAATCAACACGTCTAAATTATTCTTAGTGCTACGCATGCTTTTAGAAGGCTGAAGCATTTATCGACATATCAACGTTCCCACCGAATCCAATGCGGTAAGTTTTACTTTCATTTTCCTTTAGAGTTATACCTACTTCTTTTAAACCAGCGACACAAATGCTTGTCTGTTTTGCACTTAAAACATGATCCCCGGGTTGAGCATAAAATGTTACTTTCTCTCCAGTATCCAATTCGGCAATCGCTCTACCATCAAGATAAACAACAATATTACAACCACTTCCAGTGAAACCAGAGTCACGTTTGACTACCAGGGTAGCTTCGCCTGGATTTTTCGTTTGGGAAGACCTTAAAATTATACGTTCCGCAGGAACATTTTTAGCATCTTCATTACTGACAACCGTTGTAGCACAACCACCTAGCAGGGTGATACAGGCTAAAAAAAAGCTTTTCCAACAGATAATTTTGTGGCACATGCTACGTTCCATTCATAATGATTAAACACGATAACCGAATCACCACTGCTTTGGTAGTAATGCTTTTAGTCGGCAGCACAGCCTATTAGCTATTAATCATCTCGGGGTAACTTCTGCTCATCGCTCACAGCAGACCTACGCCCCCCCGTCCGCCATCTTCCCGAAAAACCTTACCCGTCTAACGAACAGACGAGTTCTAAATACATCCGTGAAGGATCAACTGACCCTCTTCAGCGCAGTGAATTTTGATAGCCCATGATTATTCCTTGTATCAAACACTGCCGCCCCACCATCTTCCCGGGGCGGCTCGAATTCGTCGCTATTGCGCGCTCATGTCCATAAGTAACCAACCATCAAAAACTGTACGTCACCTTCAAACTCCCCGTGGGCGATGTTTTACGTTGAACAATGGGGCTATCGGCCGCATCCCCCGCCAGCTGCGTCACGCCCGCTGCGGCAAGCACGCTCCAGCGCGAGGTGAGCCTGTGTGTCCAGTCAAGATTCAGCGAATACGCATAAATTCCGGCTCCGGCGTCATGTCGGGCAAACCCCGATGCGGCCGACTGGGCGGCGCTGACGCCATAGTACGTCTGCATATACTTGTCGGATCCCCAACTGCTGGTCAGCGCCAGCGTCACCTCATTTTTTGGTGATATATAGAGCGGGCTGATAATGCCGAAATGCACCGCCTCACCGTTGTCCCTTTCAGAAACCGGAACCTCAGCCTGCAGCTGCAGATGAAGCCAGTCGGTCACCTTATACCCCAGCCCAGGCACAACGATGGCCGAGCCTTTGATGTCGCCCATACCCCGCAGGTAGTCGCTGCCGGAGCTGATCGAATCGCTGCTCACGTCTTTATCTTTACGGCCTGTTCGATAGCTCACAGCTGCGCTGTAATCCAGGTTGCCGATGTTGTTGCCGTAACCGACGCCCCGCGTGGTGCTGATAAAGAAGCCGTTTGCCATGGCGTAATCCACCACCTGCGCCGCACCGACGCGGCTTTTATCCGAACCCGAGTAGCGTGGCGCGACGTCCACGCCGCCCCCCAGGGTTAAAACGTTACCCTGGCTCTGCTCTGCCGCCAGTACAGGCGTGGCCAGTAACGCCAGAACGACGCCCGGCACGATGTTTTTCAGGCTGCGACCCGAGAGCAAGTGTGGGGACGTATGACGCAGTTCGATGTTTCTCATTAAAGAAGTCCTTCTGGATTCAAATGGTGACGATGCAAGCGGTTAAACGCCAGAACGCCCATTTTGAATACTGACCCTAAGGTTCTTATGAGCCGAAAATGAAGAAACACTGAAGCGCGCGCGGGTGCTGTAAACCGGACAAATTTCCTGATACCGTTTTTTCTTAAGATGTTCTTCATTCACGGTTGATACAGTTACCAGTGTGAAAATTCTACTCATCGAAGACGACCTGGATCTGGGCAATGGCGTACGTATCGCCCTTGCCGATCAAGGATTTGACGTTATATGGGTTCGCCGTAAAGAGGATGCGCTGCATCAGCTTGACGTCTGCGTGCCAGAACTTATTTTGCTCGACCTGGGGCTGCCCGACGGCGACGGCATGAGCCTCATGACGCGCTTACGCCAGCAGCTTAAGGGGATCCCGGTCATCATCCTGACGGCGCGAGGTACGCTGCAGGATCGCCTGTGCGGGCTGGATGCAGGTGCAGACGACTATCTCGTTAAACCTTTTGTTCTCGCCGAACTGCTGGCGCGGGTAAGAGCCCTTGCGCGGCGAAGTTACGGTTTCGAGAATGAGGCGATAGAGATTCGAGGCTTATCTCTTCATCTACCGACGCGTCGTGTGACGGTGAGCGCACGCCACATAGACCTGACGGCGAGTGAATATGCGCTGCTTGAAACGCTGATGCTGCGTGCGGACCGCGTGATTACGCGACGGTTTCTGGAAGAACGGATATTCGGCAACAAAGAGAACCTCAGTAATGCGCTCGACGTGCATATGGGGAATTTGCGGCGAAAGATCGGAGACGGCTATGTGCGAACGGTGCGTGGCGTTGGGTATGTTATTGATACCGTTGCTGTTCAGAAGGTGACGACTTAATGCGAAACCTGTGGTTTCACCTGAGGCGCCCGACGCTGGTACGCCGAATTATCATCGCCCAGTTGCTGCTGCTTACCCTGCTGTGGTGTCTATTTTTAACCTTCATTCTGTGGGAGGACCTGCGCAGCCCTCCCATCCTTACGGGCAGTCATACCTATGAAACGCTTTTTACGCTGGTCGAGCGAATGGACGAACACCCGCAGGATCGTACCGCCGTGCTGGCAGCCTTCAGCAAAGCGTTACGAGAGGGCTATGGCGGCGGCGAAGATCCCGCCCTGTCAATCAACGTCATCGTGCGCAGAAATAACGCGGTTATTTTTTCATCGCCTGATGCACCAACGGGGGTAACTAACACCCGGTTTGGGGAAATGCAGCGTGTTCAGAGCGACGGTCGTACCTGGACCAGCCGCACCCTTAAATCCGCTCATTCCGATGTGGAGGTCACCCTTTTCACCCCGGCCGGAGGCTGGAACTTCTTTATCTACCTCAACTCGCGCGGTTACTACGTCATGCCGCTGCTGGTCTGTTTCCCTTTTCTTCTGTTCCCTGCGTGGATGTCAATCCGCATTGCCATGCGACCCTGGAACACGGTGGTCAATGAAATTGCATTGCGCACGCCAGACGATCTCTCCCCCTTAAAAGCTGTACCAAAACACAGGGAGCTTCGCCAGATGGTGGACGCGATTAACGACTTTCTTGCCAGGGTGCGAGAAAGCGCGGAAAGGGAGCGGGTTTTCATTGCCGATGCGGCTCACGAACTGCGAACGCCGCTGGCAGCGATGCGAATCAACGTGGAAGCGTTGCAATCGTATGTACTCAGCGAGAGCCAACAGGAATTGCTTGCGGGGATTGTTCGCAGCAACAGTCGTGCTGCGCGTCTCGTCAATCAGCTGCTGCTGATGATGCACAGTGAAGCACGCCTTGATACGGACCTGGAGCCCGTGCCGCTAACGACGCTCATTCAAGAGCGAATGGCCGAGCTGGAACCGCTGGCGTCTGCGCGCAGGATTGAGCTGGAATTTTTCGCCGAGGATGAAATCTGGATCTCAGGCGTAAGGGAGCGCCTGGTGTCGCTCATTGATAATCTCATTGAGAACGCCGTGAAGTACAGTCCTGAAGGCGGGCGGATTCAGGTCGATGTCTGCACATTCGATGGCTCCGCGCGGCTACGCGTTTCCGATGCAGGGCCCGGTATTCCGGTTGAATTACGCGAGCGCGTGTTCGACCGATTTTTCCGCGATCCCAGTCAACTGCAAAGCGGGAGCGGACTGGGGCTTGCCATCGTTAAAGCGGTGGCGCAGCAACACAACAGCAGCATAAACCTGAGTACTTCCGCAGAAGCTGGCCTGATGGTGACGGTTGACTTCCCGAACCGCACGTATAGCTAAACAGGAACAGGGTGTTCGATCGCAAATGCCGCAGATTGCTTCAAAAAAATTACCGTATTTGTTATATTGTTGTTTATTGCTTATTCACCTCTGCGGTGCCAAAAAGAACAAGATTCACCGCAACCCAGGATACAAAAATGTTAGATTACCGCTTCCCGACAGCTTTGCAGATGGTTCTCAGCGTAGCAATGGCGGAGCAATTGGGTGAACGTTCGACGAGTGCGATTCTGGCCTACGGTCTGGAAGCAAACCCGAGCTTCATCCGCAAACTGATGGTTCCTCTCACGCGTGACGGTATTATCGTCTCCACGCTTGGCCGTAACGGCTCTATTCATCTTGGACGCCCGGCGGAAGAGATCACCCTGCGCGATATCTACCTTTCCGTCATCGAAGATAAAAAGCTGTGGGCATCACGTCCTGACGTACCGGCCCGCTGCGTGGTCAGCGCTAACGCCTGCTGGTACTTCAAGTCTATCTCCGAAGAAGCGGAGCAGGCTTCGTTACAGGTACTGGCGCGCCACACCGTGGCAAGCGCGCTGGAAGAAGTGAAAAAAGCCGATACCAGCGGCTGCGATCCGGTGCCTGAACTTATCGCCAAGTATAAAGAAGCCCTTTAACTTTCCTTGAGCGCAAAAAAAACCGCCTTGCTATGAAGGCGGTTTTTTATTATCTGCAACATCCCTACGCGGGCAGAACATCCCTTTCCGCTTTTTTGCCGCGCGTCACGAACCTACGCAGCGTCACGTAAAACACCGGCGTCAGGAACAGACCAAACAGCGTCACCCCCAGCATCCCGGAGAACACCGTGATCCCGGTAACGCCGCGCACTTCTGCGCCCGCGCCGTGGCCGAGGATCAGCGGAATGGTCCCGGCAATAAAGGCGATGGAGGTCATCACAATCGGGCGTAAACGCAGGCGGCACGCCTCCAGCGCGGCTTCCATAATGCCTTTGCCCTGAATTTCCAGCTCGCGGGCAAACTCCACGATAAGAATCGCGTTTTTACACGCCAGCCCCATCAACACCACCAGCCCTACCTGCACGAACACATTGTTATCGCCACCGGTCAGCCAGACGCCAAACAGCGCGGAGAGCAGGGTCATCGGCACGATGAGGATCACCGCCAGCGGCAGCGTCCAGCTTTCATACAGCGCCGCCAGCACCAGGAACGCCAGCAGCACCGCGACCGGGAAGACGATCAGCGCCGTATTGCCCTGCGTCGCCTGCTGGAAGCTCAGGTCCGTCCATTCAATGTTCATCCCGTTCGGCAGGATCTGCTTCGACATTCCGTCCAGCTGCGCCATCGCCTGCGAGGACGAAAGTACGCGCGGGTCGGCATCGCCAATCAGATCCGCCGCCGGGTAACCGTTGTAGCGAATCACAGGGTCCGGGCCGTAGGTGGTCGTGATATTCACCATGCTGCCAATCGGCACCATTTCACCCTGGCTGTTACGGGTGCGCAGATTCGCAATGTCTTCCACGCTGTCGCGGAACTGCCCGTCGGCCTGCGCCATCACGCGCCAGGTACGCCCGAACTGGTTGAAGTCATTCACGTACGACGAGCCCAGATAAGTTTGCAGCGTACCGAAAAGATCGGTCAGCGACACGCCCTGCGCTTTCGCCTTGTCACGGTCAACCTGCACGTCCAGCTGCGGAACGTTAGCCTGGTAGGTAGAGATCGGGAAGTGCATTCCCGGCGTCTGCATAATCGCACCGGACATGGTGTTTACCGCATTTTGCAGCGCGCCATAACCCAGACCACCGCGATCCTGAATGTACAGGGAATACCCCGACCCCTGACCCAGCCCTAAAATCGGCGGCGGCAGGATGGAGAAGCCAAAGCCCTGCTGGATTTGCGCGATCTTCGCGTTGATCTCCGCGTTAATTTCCGCCGCAGTATGTTTACGCTGGTCGAACGGCTTCAGGCCGAAGAAGACAGTCCCCGTATTCGGCGTATTGGTGAACTGCAGCGCGTTCAGCCCCGGGAACGCGACCGCATAGTCCACGCCTTCGGTATTCATCCCGATTTCGCTCATTTTGCGGATCACCGCATCAGTGCGCGCCAGCGATGAACCTTCCGGCATCTTCACGCCGCCAATCAGGTACAGCTTATCCTGCGTCGGAATAAACCCGCCGGGAACCGCTTTAAACATCACGCCTGCGGCACAGAGCAGCAGCAGATACACCACAAATACCGCCCCGCGTCGGCCAAGCGTTTTGCCCACCAGCCCCTGATAGCCGTTCGAGCTACGGTGGAAAAAGCGGTTAAACGGACGGAAAATCCACCCGAACAGACGATCGATAAGCCGGGTCGGGAAATCTTTCGGCGCGCCGTGCGGTTTTAACAGCAGTGCCGCCAGCGCCGGAGAGAGCGTCAGCGAGTTAATGGCGGAGATGACCGTGGAAATCGCGATCGTCACCGCAAACTGCTTGTAGAACTGCCCGGTAACGCCCGAGAGGAACGCCATCGGCACAAACACCGCGCACAGCACCAGCGCAATCGCGATAATCGGCCCGGACACTTCACGCATCGCCTGATGCGCCGCCGCAAGCGGAGCAAGCCCCTCTTCAATGTTTCGCTCGACGTTTTCCACCACCACGATGGCGTCGTCCACCACGATACCAATGGCTAATACCAGCCCGAACAAACTCAGGGTATTCAGCGAGAAGCCCAGCAGGTAGAGAATGCTGAAGGTCCCCACCACCGACACCGGCACCGCGATCAGCGGAATGATCGACGCGCGCCAGGTTTGCAGGAACAGGATCACCACCAGCACCACCAGCACCACCGCTTCCAGCAGCGTTTGCACCACTGCGCGGATGGAGTCGCGCACGAAAACGGTCGGATCGTAAGGTGCCGCCCACTTCATATCTTCCGGGAAACGGGTCGACAGTTCGTCCATTTTCGCGCGCACCGCGTTAGACAGATCGATGGCGTTCGCCCCTGGAGACTGGAAGATACCAATCCCGACCGCGTCTTTGTTGTTCAACTGGGAACGTAGCGCATAGCTGCCGGAGCCCATTTCGATACGCGCCACGTCGCGCAGGCGAACGACTGTACCGTCCTGCGTCGTTTTCAGGACAATATTGCCAAACTCTTCTTCGGTATGCAGACGGCCTTGGGCGTTAATGGAGATCAGGAAATCGCTCTCTTTCGGCAGCGGCTCGGCACCAAGCTGCCCGGCAGATACCTGCACGTTCTGCTCCTGCATCGCCGTGACCACATCCGAAGCGGTCAGCCCGCGGGCCGCCACCTTGTTGGGATCCAGCCAGACGCGCATCGCGTATTCACCCGAGCCGAAAATCTGGATCTGGCCGACGCCGGGCAGGCGCGCCAGTTCGTCCTTCACCTTCAGCGTGGCGTAGTTACGCATATACAGGGAGTCGTACTTACCGTTGGGCGAAAACAGATGCACCACCAGCGTCAGCGTCGGGGATTGTTTCTGGGTGGTAATGCCCAAACGCCGCACGTCTTCCGGCAGACGCGCTTCGGCCTGCGCGACGCGGTTTTGCACCTGAACCTGCGCCTGATCCGGGTCGGTTCCCGGACGGAAGGTCACGGTGGTGACCAGCACGCCATCCGAGCCCGCGACGGATTTCATATACATCATGTTTTCAACGCCGTTGATCGCCTCTTCCAGCGGCGTCGCCACGGTCTCGGCAATCACTTTCGGGTTGGCGCCCGGGTACTCCGCGCGCACCTGCACGCTTGGCGGCACGACGTCAGGATATTCGCTCACCGGCAGCAGCGGGATGGCGATTAACCCTGTGATAAAAATCAGAATCGACAGTACCGCGGCAAAAATCGGCCTGTCGATGAAAAAACGGGAAAAGTCCATGGGTTGGATTCTCAGGTCAAGGGATCAGTTGAGGGCGCTGGTGGCGGTCATGGCAACGGTTTTGGCGTTAACCGGCATACCCGGCATAAACACTTTTTGTAAACCCTCGACGATAACTTTATCGCCAGGGTTCAGCCCCTGCTGCACGATGCGTAGCCCGTCTGCCAGACGTCCCGGTTTGATATCGCGACGCTGTGCTTTGCCCTCTTTATCAACCACGTAAACATACTTGCGATCCTGATCGGTCAGCACCGCTTTGTCGTCGACAAGCGTGGCTTTGAATTCCGCGCTGCCTGGCAGGCGTACGCGGGCAAACAGTCCCGGCGTGAACTGACGCTGCGCGTTATCCAACAGCGCGCGCATGCGGATGGTGCCGGTACTCGGCGTTAGCTGATTATCCAGAAAATCCACTTTGCCCTGATGGGGATACCCCTCCTCGCCCGTCAGGCCAATCTCAACCGGTAGCGCCGTGTGATTGCTGGACGCCCCCTGCCCGCTGCGGGCCAGATTTTGATAGTGAAGGTAGGTTGACTCGTCCACGTCAAAGTAAACGTACACCGTCTTCTGCGAGACCAGCGTGGTGAGGACGCTGGCGGTGTCGCCCGCGGTCACCAGGTTCCCGCTGGTGATCAGCGCCCGGCTGGCACGACCATCGATAGGCGCGGTGACCCTGGTGAAATCGAGGTTAAGTTGCGCGGCATCAACCGCCGCCTGTGCCGCGCGAATGTCGGCCTGCGCCTGGGTGGCGGCCGAACGGCGCTGCTCCCACTCTTCGCGGGATACCACGTTGGTATTGACCAGCTTATCGGTACGGTTCGCTTCACTACGCGCCAGGTTGGCCTGCGTTTTGGCTCTCGCCAGCGTAGCCTGCGCCTGTTCCAGTGCGGCGCGATAGGTTCTGTCATCGATAGTGAACAGCACCTCACCCTTTTTTACTTCCTGGCCGTCGGTGTAATTCACTTTATCAATGTAGCCGGAAACGCGCGGGCGTAGCTGAACGCTCTCCACCGCTTCGATCCGACCGTTAAAGCTATCCCACTGGCTGATAGATTTCACGACCACGTTAGCGGCACTGACAGTGGGTGCTTGTGGCGCAGCGTTTTGCGCGACGCTGTCATCGCACCCGACGAGCAGCACGGAGGCGAACATCGCCCCCAGCGCGCTCAGATGAAAGTTACCCCAGGTTTTTTGCAGGCTCATTATTTTTATTCCGGTAATTGTAGCCGCCGGGCAAGACGCAGCGGGAGGCGCTGCGCCACTTCCTTTGTCCGGTGGCTGGCTTAAGGCCATTTGTGTCGTTCATCGCCACAAAACTGTAACAGTTGCGAATACACTATTCCCGGCGATTGTAGGAAGGCGCTTAATTAAGTGCAAGAATAATTGTTGCACTTTATGTGCTATTTGAGTCGATGTTAAAACACCCGTTTCGCTCAGGGATTTAAATGCAATAATAAAACTTGCAATTAACAGAAAAACGCGCCACCTTTAAATGCAACAGATAAAGATACTTTTATACAGGCAGCGTGAGGATAACCAGATGAACACTGGCGCATTTATGCACGATTTACTCGATTGGATCGACAACAACCTGGATAGCCGTCTGGATATTGAGTCCGTTGCCAGGCGTTCCGGCTACTCAAAATGGCACCTCCAGCGTCTGTTTAAGGAACATACTGGCTATCCCCTTGCCGGGTACATTCGCGCGCAAAAGCTGCAAAAATCGGTTGAGCGCTTAACCCACAGCGACGAGCCGATTTTGAACGTGGCGATCGCGCTGGGCTTTGACTCTCAGCAGTCCTTCAACCGCAGCTTTAAGCGTCAGTATGGTCAGGCGCCTGGGGCATGGCGGCGGAGCATGGGTGGCCCGGAAACACAGCAGCTGCGCCAGTAATGCATATTTTGCTGCAACTTCGATCTGTTGCTGCTATACTGTATATAATAACAGTATAGCGAGGTGCACGATGGCTGTTGAAACAAAATTTGTTGTCGTAAGAAAAGGTGAAGAGAAAATGACTTTTGCCAGTAAGAAAGAAGCTGACGCTCACGACAAGCTGCTCGATATGGCAGACGCGTTCACCGACTGGCTGTTGCAAAGCGGAATGCAGATGGATGAAACGCAGGCTGAAAATCTTGGCCTGTATCTCGCCGAGCAGAAAGAGACCGTGCAGCATATTCTGCGTACCAGCAAACTTCCCGATCTCACTGCCCCAGCTGCAACGGATAAAACTGAATCCGATGCGGCTGACACGAAAAAAATCAGGGCTGTAAAAGCGGCCTGATTGTCAGAAAAATCATCACCGATCCTGTAGCCGTAAGCAGATATCTGCTTGCGGCTTTTTTTTAGCCCGAACATGAAAAGAGTAAAGGAGATGGCGTGCGGCAAGGAATGAAGGAAAAAATGATCCGGATCTGTGATTCAAAAGTTGCTTCAAAGGGAAGCAACGTTGGGCTTTCGTTTTATGCTTTTTTTGCTAATAAAAATGACGATCCTGAACTGCTTATGGAAGTGGCACACTGGTGGATTATGGAGATGAAACTGGACCATTTTGAAAAGGCTGAAAAGATCAGAAACCTCGTCTCACCCCTTTAACACGCTAATACGAGATGGCCGGTAACATTGCGGGATTTCATCGCTCTGACGGTCGCATAACTCTTCTGAGACCAGTCTGCCAATGGTCACTGCGCACGTAAGCCTGCTTCTTATCGCGCGTTGTGCAGCATCCGCTGTTTCGTTGACGTTGGCGCTAACAGGGTAATTTTTGTTCGTGATGTGGTGCGGTCCGCTTTGTGCCAGAAGCGGACATTTAATGATTCTAAAAACTATGATGTCGCAGCCAAGTTTTGCCGACCGTAGCTTGGCAACAAATGACGTGATTGACTATTTTTGTTTTAACAGAGAAGCTTTAAGGATAGCCTCTTAAGGAATAGATTCTCATGTTACGAAAAAGCATTGAAGCTAAGAAGAGACACCATTATGTTTGGGCGAATTACCTAACGCGCTGGGGTAATGGTACAAAAAATGTTTTCTACACAACCAAGACTGGAAAGATTGCCTGCGACAGTGTACGTGCAATAGCTGCTGACGACTTTTTCTATAAAACAACAACGCTTACTAGCGAGAACGTTGATATAATTAAGGCCTTCTCTCGAAAAAGCCCCAGCCATCTCCATACTCAACACATTTCCTACCTAGATGACGTCCTTAGACTGCAAAGATTAGAGGCTATGTATAGGGCTTCTGGTAAACAAGATCAGGAAGCGGAAGCACTTCTTCATGCGACAAAGTGCAACTTAATGGAGAATCTCCATTCATCTCATGAATTGAAGGCATTATCGATATTAGAAGCGCTCGCAAATGAAAGGCTTGACATACTTGATGATAAACAGCACATGATTGAATTCATGATGTTTTTTGGTCATCAGATTACGCGTACAAAGCCTTTCAGGGATGCAGTGTTTCATGCTCAGCCTCGTCGTAATAATCTTGAAATAAAAGTATCCGACACGATTGTTCATGCCTGGTGGTTTATAAGCTACATGTTTGGGATGAATATTGGGTGGAGTTTATATTCGAGTCGTAATGAAGATATACATTCATTATTGGTAAACGATACCGGGCTACCTTTCATAACATCAGATCATCCAGTCGTTAACGTGCACTCATGTGTCTCAGAGACAGATTTTATCGCGCCTGAGTATGCTGACTTTTACTACCCAATTTCACCACGCATAGCCTACATCATATGTAATTCAAAGCGATTTTCTCTAGGCGTGAACTATATCGATAAAGATACTGTTGAAGAACTAAATATAAAAATAGCAAACCAAGCCATGGTGCATATTATAGGAAACACAACAAACGCCCTACTACCTTATAAAAAACAACTGGGTTTAAGATATAAAAAAAGGCCTCTTTTTTAAGATGGTATATTTTTATATAAAGCTAAATATAAGCATCAACCTTAAACTCATTCATCGCAACATTGTACCAATGTCCGCTCCTCGCTCTTAGCAGACCTAACGTTACCTCCCCCACCTCTTCCCCCTCAACGCTACCAGCCATAAAACCTGGTAGCTATACAAACGCATCAGGCTGTTACGTTAATACGTGTTTACCCCTTAACGAGGAATCGCGCATGACCCCACACCCGCTACGCCAGATCATTGAGTCCTGTGACCACGCCATCACCACCAAAAACTATGACGCCCTGATGGAGTACTACGCCGACGACGCAGCTCTGGTGGTTAAACCCGGCATGACCGTTAATGGCAAAGACAATATCCGCAGAGCGTTTATAGCCATCTCTGATTATTTCCAGGGCCAGCTGATTGTCGTACAAGGGGAGATGCAGGTAATCGAAGGTGGCGGCAATGCCCTCGTTATCATGGAAACCGTACTGCGTTTTCCTGATGGTCAGGGAGGGACAACAGAAATGTCGCGTCGCGCGACCTATGTTTTTCGGCAGGAAAGCGACGGTCGCTGGCTTTGTACCATCGACAACTCCTACGGTACATCGCTTCTGGATACCGGGGACTCATCACGTTAATCACGGCTTTAAAGGGGCGCTGCCGCCCCTCCCCGCCAGCGTCCTTAATGCGCAGTAATGCGCGGCTCCTTCACAAACTCAGCCAGCAGCCACACCATATCGTGCAGCAGGCCCGTTAGCTCTTTCGCTACGTGGCTGGGCAGCGTTCCCCCCATCACCGCTTGCGTCAGCGCCAGAACATAATCCACCTGAGTCAGGGTGTCCTGCCAACAGTCCGGCACGCAGGAGTTCAGTTTCTCACCCATGATCAACTGTTCTATCAGATGGGGAGGAAGATCGACATCGCAGAGTTTACGCAGCCTGCGCAGGGCCTGAAGAAGACGCTCGCACAGCGCAGTACGGCTCGTGACATCAACGGTTTCGACCAGCACGCTCACCAGCGCGGCGCAGTTGTCGGCGACGTCAAATAGATCGGCATCAGCCGGTAGTGGTTGGGAGATAAGTTGCAGAATGACGTTTTCGTCAGACGGAAGATAAGTCAGGGTTGGGATAGTAGCCATATAAGGCGTCCTTCTATATGTAGTTTATGTAACCACCCTTTAAGTTCCTACGCTTGGGGGGTAGCGCTGACAGAGGTAGGAATACCGCCCATATAGAAAAACGGCCAGCCTTACGGCTGCTCCGTCAGCGCCACCGCTATTGTAACGAGATCGGCACTGCTGCGACATACGTAATGTCACTATATGGTTGACGGGTTCCTACGCCCGATTGCGGATGTGCCGCAACGCAGGCACTTTACGACCGCGGCCCGTTGAGGAAAAGACATATCACTTAATTTCATAAGGTTACTTTGAGGTTTGCGAGGCGCCTTCCAGAATGACAACGCAGCCCTAAATTTTAAGGACATCAATCACCGCTCCAGGCGCAGGCGACACGCTACGGTGCGGATATTGGGTTCTTGCCAGGCCGCAGCAGCTAATAGGATATTCAGGATATTATCAGCCGTTCAGCCATCCGGGTGTTTAAATGGTTAAAATAAAATAATATTTACATTGCGGTAATAAATATTCTATGTCTTAATAGCGTCATCGGTTTGGAAAACAGACCTTATGAAAGCAGTTTTAGTAAAGCAGTCCTCAGTTCAGGTGTTATCCTTAGATATCCCTCCTTCATGAGCCTTCTCCTAAGTGCCAAATAAGTAACTCTCTCAATACAGGCCATCATCGCCGCACTATGTGGCTCATAAATTAAGGAATTATCTATGTCTAATAAAATGACTGGTTTAGTAAAATGGTTCAACGCAGATAAAGGTTTTGGCTTTATCACTCCTGACGATGGCAGCAAAGATGTATTCGTGCATTTCTCTGCAATCCAGGGCGCTAACTTCAAAACTCTGGATGAAGGTCAGAAAGTGTCCTTCACCATTGAAAATGGCGCTAAAGGCCCTGCGGCCGGTAACGTCACTGCACTGTAATAGGTGCTCATTATCTGTGGCGCTTACGATAGCGATGAAGGCGTTGGCCTGAGCAGTTATGTGCTACTGATAATAAAATGAACCCGCCCCGAGCGGGTTTTTTATTTATACTCCCTGACGTCTTAATCTCTTCAAATATTGTTAAAAAAATAAGTAATCATCATTTTAATCGTGTATTGTTTTTGTCCCCTTATAGCAGGAGCTCCCTATGTCAGTACGTAAAAAAACACAAACTCATCGTAATTATTTAGTGAAATGCACATGTCCAGGCTGTGCAAAAGATTCAGAACACAGCTTTAGCCGCGTTCAGAAAGGCTCTCAACTTGTCTGTCCGTCTTGCAATACCCTCTTTAAATCTTCCAAATGAATGAAGGCGTGTTCCTGCCATTCTCTTTATCCCTGAAATAAAGCTATATTTTCAGCGTATCGATCACAGCCCTCAGGGCAGGCGACACGTTGCGGTGCGGATAATAGAGGTACAACCCGTCCATGCGCAGGCTATAGCGCTGCAACACCCGGATCAGCGTTCCGCGCTCCAGATCGTCAGCCACCAGCTCCACCGGAACATAGGCCAGCCCAAGCCCCAGCCGGGCGGCTTCGGCTTCCATGTAGCTGTCAGACAGCGCCCATTGCCCCTCTGGCCGATGGGTGATTTTTTTCCCGTCCTGCACCAGTTCCCACTGATAGTCACTACCGTCGGCAAACTGGTAGGCAATGCAGGGATGAGCCACTAAATCGGCTGGCGTCTGCGGAAAACCGTAGCGTCTGAAGTGTTCCGGGGCAGCCACTGCGGCCATTTCCATATCAGGCGTGATACGCACTGCAATCATTCCCTGCCCCACTTCCGGCCCCAGTCTGACACCCGCATCAAACCGCTCGGCGATAATGTCGACGAAGCGGCTTTCATTCATCAGCTCCAGCCTGATGTCCGGGTAACGCTGTTTAAAAATGGCGAGCTTTGGCAGCAGACATTTATCGATAGCGTGCTGGCTGGCATTAATACGCACCGTGCCGGACGGCGTCTGACGATAGTGTGCCAGGGTCGCCAGACCCGTATCGAGCGTATCGAATGCAGACTCGGCGGTCTGATAAAGCTGTTCCCCGGCATGGGTGAGCGAGAGCTTGCGCGTGGTGCGGACCAGAAGTTGAACGCCTAATCGCGCTTCCAGCTCGCGAACCGAGCGGCTGATCCCGGATTGCGCCAGCCCAAGCCGAAGCGCGGCCGCCGTGAAGCTCCCCTCCCGTACCACCTGCATGAACAGGTACAGCTCATTATAGTTTTCCCGTTTAGCCATCATCCTCACCAATTTATAACAATATGATATTAATCCTAGCAGCTTTCGCCCTCTAATCAGCACTATTTCTGCTAACTATAATGACCGCAACACAACAACCCAGGGTTCATTTCCATGAAAACATTTACCCAAAAACTGTCCGTTGCGATGCTGCTATGTGCATCATTAAGTGGAGTGACAACAATGAGTTATGCAGAAACCACCAACCCAAACGCACCGGTTTCGATGGTGACTACATGGGATAAAACCTTCGCCGAAAGTGACAAAGTCGATCACCGTAAGGTGTCCTTCCAGAACCGATACGGGATCACCCTGGTAGGCGATCTGTATCTTCCCAAAAACCGTGGCGACCGCAAGCTGGCGGCGATTGCGGTCAGTGGGCCGTTTGGCGCGGTCAAAGAGCAGTCCAGCGGCCTGTATGCGCAGACCCTGGCAGAAAATGGGTTTGTGACCCTGGCGTTTGACCCGTCCTATACGGGCGAAAGCGGTGGACAGCCCCGCAACGTCGCGTCTCCGGATATCAATACCGAAGACTTTAGCGCGGCGGTGGATTTCCTGGGGTTGCAGGAAGAGGTTGATCGTAACCGCATTGGTATTCTCGGCATCTGCGGCTGGGGCGGTATGGCGCTGAATGCAGCCTCCATGGACACCCGCGTGAAAGCGGTCGCCACCAGCGTGATGTACGACATGAGCCGGGCGATGGGCCACGGCGTGGGCGACGGGAAAGATCGCTATTCAACGTCTGACCGCCGTGCCGTTCTGCAGTATCTGAACGCACAGCGCTGGAAAGATGCTGAGAACGGGACCTTCGCGCACGGCGGTCATGACATTTATGTCGATGAGAACGGCAAGGTGACGGCGGCTGAACGTATTCTGCCAGAGGCGTTGCCAGCAGACCCGCATCCGGTACTGAAGGAGTTCTATGACTACTACCGCATGCCGCGTGGCTTCCACGCGCGTTCCGTCAACTCCACCGGCGCGTGGACCGCGACCACGCCATTATCCTTTATGAATATGCCGCTGCTGAGCTACGCCGGTGAAGTGACTATCCCGACGCTTATCGTAACCGGTGAAAAGGCACACTCCCGCTACTTTGCGGAAGATGCGTTTAAAGCGGTCGGCAGCAAGCAGAAGGAACTGGTGATTGTTCCGGGCGCAAACCATGTCGACCTCTACGACAACGTTGCCGGGAAGATCCCTTTCGCGCAGTTTGAACAGTTCTTCAAAACCAGCCTGAAATAAACCTCTCCGCCGCCCGTGTTGAGCGGGCGGTGCTTCGTGAAAGATGACTATGTCCACTCTGAACCCTACCACCTCACAGAATGAGGAACGCGCGCACTGGGGCGGTATTTTTGCCATGACCTTGTGCGTATTTGTCCTGATTGCCTCGGAATTTATGCCCGTCAGCCTGCTCACGCCCCTTGCCAGAGATTTGGGCGTTACAGAGGGGCTCGCTGGCCAGGGGATCGCGATTTCCGGCGCGCTGGCGGTTCTGACCAGCCTCTTCCTTTCCCGGCTTGCCGGGAATATGAACCGCAAACACCTTCTGCTGGGCATGACGATCCTGATGGCGCTCTCGGGGATGATTATCGCTTTCGCCCCAAACTATCTGCTTTACATGACAGGCCGCGCGCTGATCGGTATCGCAATAGGTGGGTTCTGGTCCATGTCTGCTGCAACGGCCATTCGCCTTGTTCCGCAGCATCAGGTATCGCGCGCGCTGGCGATATTCAACGGGGGGAACGCGCTGGCGACAGTGGTGGCAGCCCCACTGGGGAGCTATCTCGGCGCCACCATTGGCTGGCGCGGTGCCTTCCTGTGCCTGGTTCCTGTAGCGATAGTCGCCTTCATCTGGCAGTGTTTTAGCCTGCCGGGTATGAAAGGGAATCAGTACGATGCCTCGCGTGGAAGCGTTTTTCGTTTGTTCCGTCAGCGAGCGGTCTCTGTGGGTCTGCTGGCCTGCGGCCTGTTCTTTATGGGACAGTTTGCGCTGTTTACCTACGTGCGGCCGTTTCTTGAAACCGTCACGCAGGTCAGTCCCTCTGGCTTATCGCTGATTTTACTCACCATCGGCGTCGCGGGTTTTGTTGGCACACTGCTCGTTGCCATGGTTATGAACGCGGCGTTTTACCAGACGTTAATCGCCATTCCCCTGCTGATGGCCGTCATTGCAGGCGTGTTGATACTGACCGGTCACAGCCTGTGGATCGTTGCCCTGCTGTTAAGCTTTTGGGGGATGCTGGCGACGGCGGCCCCCACGGGATGGTGGACATGGATTGCACGAACGCTGCCGCAAGATGCCGAAGCCGGTGGCGGGTTAATGGTCGCCGTGATCCAGCTCGCCATTGCGCTCGGCTCAACGGCGGGCGGTATGGTGTTCGATCATAGCGGCTGGCAGAGCACGTTTGCATTGAGCGGAATATTGCTCCTGGGCGCGGTTGTGTTGACGCTTCTGCTTTCGCGTCTTCACAAATCACTCGCCGGATGATTTGTTGACGCTTTTCTTCACCGCTGGTGTATTGTTTTTAAACGATTCATCACTTTGAAGAGAAGCGGCGACATGATTAACATCCTCGGCAAAACCACCTCCATCAATGTTCGTAAAGTGCTCTGGACCTGCGAAGAAGCAGGCCTCGCGTATCAACAGGAAGATTACGGCAGCGGTTTTGCCTCAACGGAAACGGATGCCTTCCGCGCGCTGAACCCCAACGCCATGGTGCCGGTACTGATTGACGGTGATTTCGTGCTGTGGGAGTCCAACGCCATCTGCCGTTATCTGGTGCGCAAGGCCGGAAATCACGCGCTGCTGCCCGCAGAGCCGCAGGCCTGCGCCAACGTTGAGCGCTGGATGGACTGGCAGGCAACCGAATTCAATAACGCCTGGCGCTATGTCTTCCCGGCGCTGGGGCGTAAAAACCCGGACTTTAACGACCCTCGGCGCATTGCGGCGGGAATAAAAGAGTGGAACCACTGCATTACCATTCTGGAAAACCAGCTGCAGCACACCGGAGCCTTTGCAGCGGGCGAGACGTTTACCCTTGCGGACGTGGTGCTTGGGCTGTCGGTGAATCGCTGGAAGATGACGCCGTTTGATAAGCCCGACGTGCCCGCGATTGAGGCCTGGTTTGAACGTCTCAACCAGCGGCCGGCGTTTTTGCGTCACGGCAATAACGGCATGATGTGAAGTATTTACGCCCCCATGTTGAGCAAGGATATTTTATTTAATTACTTAACCCTGAAAGTCGCCTGAGGGAATAATAATTAAGCCATATCCTGGACAGCCCGTTGCACCGCTTTGCTAGCCTGACTATTCAGGCAACGCTCAACCTGGAGGTATTTTTGCTGATTAGACTCAAGAAAGAACGAACGCATAAGGAGGATCGCCGGCTTGCTCTCTGGCTGGCGACCTCGGCAGGTTTGCTGAATGCCATCGCCCTCGGCGCATTTGGTTTTTTCCCCTCACACATGACCGGCAACACCTCACAATTATCCAGCGAAGTCTCTTCCACCGACCTGAGCGATATGATTTTTTTCGGGTCGATTATTCTCTCCTTTGTCGCAGGCGCCATTATTGCGCGCACAATCGTGATATGGGGTATTATCCATAACGTCCGGCTGGTTTTTTGCCAGATCCTGTTTGTTGAAGGGATATTGCTGACCGGCGTCTCCTTCTACGAAATGTTTTTTCATACCCTCACGAGCAACCGAGAAATTATTCTTTTTCTGTGCGGCCTGATGGGCATTCATAATTCCACTTCCACGCAGCTGTCCAGCGGACGGGTGAGATCGACGCACATTACCGGGACGCTGACAGACGCGGGAATATCCCTGGCCTCCGTACTGGTTGCAATGCTCCGCAGGGATTACTCCAAAGATACGGCGGCACAAAAAAGCCAGTTGAAAACCCACTTAACCACCCTTTTCTCGTTTATTACGGGCGGTATAGCGGGACTGCTGCTGTTCAGGTGGATCGGGTTTAACGCCATGCTGGCGCTCGGGTTGATGCTCGCCGTGGTCGCTATCGTTTCAATTATCACCGTCTCGACGCGGGTTCGACGGGTGCGTGCCTCTCAATGAAGATTGAGATTGATATTCGGTGTAAGCGCCTTTTAAATGTGACAGCGTCACTTTTAAAAAAGCGCTTTAGGACTATTCTGTCTGCACCTCTATCAGCCCTTACGCCATAAGGCTTAACCCGAGGTTGTCACTGTTTTCATAGGGTTACTGATTTTACCCCTTCGCTGGAACCCTTCCCAAACGCTTGCTATAGGTGAAATACCCCTGCCGAAACATGGCATAACAACAGGCAACCGGTGGTTGCTATAACGCATGCGCACAGGGAGACACACCGCAATGCACCCATTACTCAAACGCTCGCTGCTGTTTGTCGGCGCCATTATCGTGGTTCTCGCCCTCCTCGTCTGGGGCATTGGGCTGGAGACGATCAGGGCGCGCCAGGTTGACCTGGTCTATCTCGGGCAACAGCACATGATTCTGGTTTTCTCGTCGATGTTTTTTGCCCTGCTGGTCGGTATTCCGAGCGGGATCCTGCTGAGCCGCCCTGCGGCGCGAGGTATCGCCGAATACGTCATGCAAATCTTCAACGTCGGCAATACGCTGCCGCCGCTGGCCGTTCTGGCGCTGGCGATGGTGGTGATTGGCATTGGCGATACGCCCGCCATCATCGCCCTGTTCCTCGCCTCGCTGCTGCCGATAGTGCGTAACACCTACGCCGGGCTGTGCTCGGTCCCGCCGTCGCTACTGGAAGCGGCAAACGGCATCGGGATGACCAAATGGCAGCGTCTGCGTCAGGTTGAGCTGCCAGCCGCCTGGCCGGTCATGCTATCGGGGATCCGCATCGCCACCGCCATTAACGTCGGTACCGCGCCGCTGGCGTTCCTGATTGGTGCCAGCAGCTACGGCGAGCTGATTTTCCCCGGTATTTACTTAAACGATTTCCCGACCCTGATCCTCGGCGCGGCGGCCACCGCCCTGTTCGCCCTGATCCTCGATACCCTGCTGGCGGCGCTGGGTCGCGCGATGAGTCCCCATCTCGCTCGATAACAATAACAAGGAGCTTTTATGAGACTGTTTTCCAGCCTGACAGCGCTGTGTGCCGCGGCGCTGTTCACCAGCCAGGCAATGGCGGCCCCGCTGATTCTGGCGACCAAGAGCTTTACCGAGCAGCACATTCTTTCGGCAATGACCGTGCAGTACCTGCAAAAGAAAGGTTTTCAGGTACAGCCGCAAACCAACATTGCCACGGTGATTTCCCGCAACGCGATGATCAACAAGCAGATTGACATGACCTGGGAGTACACCGGCACGTCGCTGATCATCTTTAACCATATCAACAAGCGCATGTCGCCGCAGGAGTCTTACGAGACGGTGAAACGCCTGGACGCGAAGCACGGTCTGGTCTGGCTCAAGCCCGCCGACATGAACAATACCTATGCCTTTGCCATGCAGCGCAAGCGCGCCGAGGCGGAACATATCAACACCATGTCGGAGATGGTGGCGAAGATTGAGCAGATCCGTAAAACCAACCCGGACAAAAACTGGCTGCTGGGCCTAGACCTGGAGTTTGCCGGACGGAGCGACGGCATGAAGCCGCTTCAGGCGGCCTACAACATGGAGCTGGATCGCCCACAGATCCGTCAGATGGACCCGGGCCTGGTATACAACGCCGTGCGCGACGGGTTTGTCGATGCTGGACTGATTTACACTACCGACGGGCGCGTGAAAGGCTTCGACCTCAAGGTGCTGGAAGACGATAAAGGCTTCTTCCCGAGCTACGCGGTGACGCCGGTGGTGCGTAAAGACACGCTGGACGCCAACCCCGGTCTGGAAGAGGCGCTCAACACCCTCTCGGCCCAGCTCAACAACGACGCTATCACCGAACTGAATAAGAAGGTGGATATCGACCATCAGTCACCGCAGCAGGTCGCCCGAGATTTCCTGCGTAGCAAACAGCTGCTGTAGGAGGCGCTATGGAGACGATTCACTACATTCTGGACAACTGGGATTATCTCTTAACCCTGACGCTGCAGCATCTATGGCTGGTGGCGCTGGCCGTGGGTTTAGCCATCATCATCGGCGTACCGCTGGGCATTCTGATTGTCCGCCACAAGTGGCTGGCGACCCCGGTTCTGGGAATAGCCACCATTGTGCTGACCATTCCGTCCATCGCCCTGTTTGGCCTGATGATTCCGCTGTTTTCACTGATCGGTCAGGGGATTGGTGCCCTACCCGCGATTACGGCGGTGTTTCTCTACTCGTTGCTGCCGATTGTGCGTAATACCCATACGGCGCTCGACAGCCTGCCGCCGGGCCTGCGCGAGGCCGGGCGCGGCATCGGCATGACCTTCTGGCAGCGCCTGCGCTGGGTTGAGATCCCGATGGCGCTGCCGGTGATTTTCGGCGGGATCCGCACCGCCGTGGTGATGAACATTGGCGTGATGGCGATTGCCGCCGTGATCGGCGCGGGCGGTCTGGGGCTGTTGCTGCTCAATGGCATCGGCGGAAGTGATATTCGCATGTTGATCGCGGGCGCGCTGATGATTTGTCTTTTAGCGATTGTGCTCGACTGGCTGCTGCACCGTCTGCAGGTGGTTCTGACTCCAAAGGGGATTCGATAATGATAAAACTGGAAAACCTCACCAAACAATTTTCACAGAAGCATGGCCAGACCTTTAAGGCCGTTGATAACGTCAACCTGAACGTGCCCGAAGGGGAAATGTGCGTCCTGCTCGGCCCGTCCGGCTGTGGGAAAACCACCACGCTGAAGATGATTAACCGCCTTATTACCCCGAGCAGCGGGACAATCCTGATCAACGGTGAAGACACCAGCGGGATGGACACCGTCACCCTGCGCCGCAACATTGGCTACGTGATCCAGCAGATTGGCCTGTTTCCGAACATGACCATCGAAGAGAACATCACCGTCGTGCCGCGCATGCTGGGCTGGGATAAAGCGCGCTGCAAAACACGCGCCGAAGAGCTGATGGATATGGTGGCGATGGATCCGCATAAGTTCCTCAACCGCTACCCGCGCGAGATGTCCGGCGGCCAGCAGCAGCGTATCGGCGTGATCCGCGCCCTGGCGGCGGATCCTCCAGTGCTGCTGATGGATGAACCCTTCGGCGCGGTGGACCCGATCAACCGCGAGGTGATCCAGAACCAGTTCCTGGAGATGCAGCGCAAGCTGAAAAAAACCGTCATGTTGGTGAGCCACGATATCGACGAAGCCCTGAAGCTCGGCGACCGTATTGCGGTGTTCCGTCAGGGGAAAATCGTGCAGTGCGCCAGCCCGGATGAACTGCTGGCGAAACCGGCGAATGAGTTTGTCGGCTCGTTTGTTGGTCAGGACCGTACGCTGAAGCGTCTGCTGCTGGTATCCGCAGGAGACGTGACCGACCAGCAGCCGACCATTACGGTGCGGGGTTCTACCCCGCTTCCCGAAGCCTTTTCAACCATGGATGATAATGATATTCGCGCGATTACCGTGGTCGATGAGCACGGTAAACCGCTGGGCTTTGTGAAGCGTCGCGAAGCGCGTAACGCCAGCGGTACCTGCGCCGACATCCTGCATCCGTTCCGGATGACCGGCAAAGCGGAAGACAACCTGCGCGTGGTGCTTTCACGTCTGTATGAGAGCAATACCAGCTGGATGCCGATTGTGGATGAGGACGGGCGCTACAACGGCGAGATTTCTCAGGACTATATTGCCGAGTACCTGAGTTCAGGGCGTACGCGCCGGGCGCTGAATATTCATAGTGAGAGTTAATCTTTCAGGCCGGGCATCGCCCGGCTTTTTCGCACGCATACCTTTTGCTAACCCCACGATTTCCCGCCACAATATTGTATCTTTCCCGCTGACTCGCGACCCATGCAACGTCTTCACGCTTACCCCGACATTCGCGCGATGTTTCGCCGACTCCTGATTGCCACCGTCACCGGCGTGTTGGCCGCGCTGGCCGTTGCGGTATTCCGCCACAGCATGTATCTGCTGGAGTGGCTGTTTCTCAGCAACGACAGCGGCAGCCTGGTGAACGCCGCCGCCGCATTATCGCCCTGGCGACGGGTGCTGACGCCCGCGCTGGGCGGTCTGGCTGCTGGGCTGCTGCTCTGGGGATGGCAACGGTTTACCGCGCAGCGGCCTCACGCGCCAACCGATTATATGGAAGCGCTGGAAACCGAAGACGGACAGTTTGATTACGGTGCCAGCCTGGTGAAATCACTCGCTTCTTTGCTGGTGGTCGCCAGCGGCAGCGCCATCGGGCGTGAAGGGGCGATGATCCTGCTTGCCGCCCTCGCGGCTTCCCTGTTCGCCCGGCGCTTTACCCCTAAATCAGAATGGAAATTGTGGATTGCCTGCGGGGCCGCCGCCGGGATGGCCAGCGCCTACCACGCCCCCTTAGCCGGAAGCCTGTTCATCGCTGAGATCCTGTTTGGCACGCTGATGCTGGCCTCGCTCGGCCCGGTGGTGATTGCTGCCGTGGTCGCGCTGCTTACGACCCGCCTGCTCAGCCCCGGCGCAAACACCCTTTATTCGGTTCACCTCAGCGAGAGCCTTACCGCGGTAGATTATTCCCTGATTGTCGGCATGGGACTGCTGGCCGGGCTGTGCGGTCCGCTGCTGATGTGGCTGATGGCGTACAGCCACGCTCTGTTTCTGCGCCTTAAGCTTTCGCCGCCGTGGCAGCTGGCGCTGGGCGGGCTGATCGTTGGGCTGCTGTCGCTGCTGACGCCGAAGGTGTGGGGGAATGGCTACAGTGTGGTTCAGGCTTTTCTTCTCGCCCCGCCGTTGCTGTCGGTGATTGCAGGCGTGTTTATCTGTAAATTGCTGGCGGTACTGGCAAGCAGCGGCTCGGGCGCGCCCGGCGGGGTGTTCACACCGACGTTATTTGTCGGCATGGCGACAGGAATGCTGTTTGCGCAGCTATCCGTGCTGTGGTTTCCAGGTGCTGAGACGGCAATTTTGCTGGGACTGGCAGGTATGGCAACGCTGCTGGCTGCCACGACGCATGCGCCGATTATGTCGGCACTTATGGTCTGTGAAATGACCGGGCAGTATTTTTTACTGCCCGGCTTGCTGGTCGCGTGCGTCGTCGCGTCGGTACTGTCGAGGACGTTACGCCACGACTCTGTCTACGGACCCCATACTGCTGAAAGCAGAGAGGTCGATGTATTGCGCTAATTCGCGCTGCTCGGCGCGCGGCAGGTAGGGCAATTCACCCACTAAAGGCCCGGGGAGTTTTTTGCTCAACACATCGATGATTTCAGCATAGTGCGCAAGCCCCGGGTTAATACGGTTAGCCACCCAGCCCACCAGCGGCAGGCCGTCATTGGCAATGGCCTGTGCCGTCAGGAGGGCATGGTTGATGCACCCTTCCTGAATGCCGACCACCATCACCACGGGCAGCTGTTCCTGCACCACCCACTCGGAAAGCGGGCGTAAATCATTCATCAGGCTGCGCCAGCCGCCGGTACCTTCAACCACAACGTGGTCAACTTTCTCGCTCAGGCTCGCCAGACCATCGGAAAGCAGGCTGTAGTTGATCAGACCGCTGTGCGCCACGCTGCTCTCATCCTCGCTCAGCGCGATAGGATTTACCGCGTGATAAGGTAATTCAATGGACGAAACGCTTTGCAGCACCAGGGCGTCTTTATTACGCAATCCGTCTGGCGTCTCTTTACTGCCTTTTGCGACCGGTTTGTACCCTGCCACGCGTTTACCGCTGGCTGCCAGAGACTGCAGCAATGCGCGGGATACGACGGTCTTGCCGACAGAGGTATCAGTACCAGTAACAAAGAAACGCTTAAGCATGACTCATTCCACCTCTTGGGTATGCTTCGAAAATATAAACCAGGTAAATAATTCAGTGGGGGAAGTCTACGGGATGCGTGCGCTACCCGGCTTGAGATAGCGCAATATTTCTTACATCTATGGAAAAGAGTTAACCCTGCAACAAACGGATCAGTAAAGAGCCGTTATACATCGCATCTTTCACCAGCGCGGCACCGGCCATGGTTCCCTGGTTCGAAAATTGGGTGCTTTCGACCGCGATGTTTTTACTGTACGCAGGCAGCGCCTGCTGGTTGATGCAGGCAGAAATCGCCGGAAAGAGAATATCCGCCGCCTGGCTGAGCGGTGAACCAATCAGAATTTTTTGTGGGTTAAACAGATTGACCATAATGGCGAGAATGCGGCCCACGTTGTTACCGACGCCCGTGATGATATCTTTCGCCAGTAAATCCCCCTGTCGGGCAGCCGCACACAGTGAATCCACGGTAAGCGGCTGGCCGTGAAGCGAGGAGCTCATCGACTGGCTGAGCCTCACCTGCGCCAGCTCCAGCACGCTTTCGACGCTGGCAATGGTCTCCAGGCAGCCATGGTTCCCGCAGTAGCAGCGTTTACCGTACGGGTCGACCTGCGTGTGACCGATTTCCACCAGGCTGCTGCTTCCGGCGTGCAGCAGGCGACCGTCGGTAATCACCCCCGCCCCCACGTTGTGATCAATCACCACCTGAATAACGTCGCGCGCGCCGCGAGATGCGCCAAACAGCGCCTCCGCCATGGTCCAGGCGCTGATATCATGTTGAATGTAGACGGGCACGCCGGTATGGTTTTTCAGCACCTCACCCAGCGGCATCTCTTTGACATTGTCATAAAACGGCATGCGGTGCACGATGCCATTCTCGGTATCAATGATACCCGGCATGGTGATAGCAATCGCCGTTAACCGTTCAAGCCGCTGCTGATGGCGGATAAAGAAGTGATCGATATGGGCCAGGATGGCGTCAAGAAGCGGTTGTTCCGCATCGAGCGGGAGCTCCAGCCGGTCTTCCACCACCAGCTTGCTGCTGAGATCGCGCAGCGCAAGGAAGATCTCCCCCCGGCTAATGCGCAGTGACAGGTAGTGCCATGCTTCCGTTTCTACCACCAGCCCGACGGCAGGACGTCCACGGCTGCCCGGCTCCTGTATTTCCGTCTCCTGGACCAGGTGAGCTTCCAGCATTTCGCGGACTATCTTGGTGATACTGGCGGGTGCCAGTTGTGCCAGGCGCGAAAGATCGATACGCGAAACCGGACCGAGCTGATCAATCAGGCGATACACTGCGCCTGCATTGGTCTGCTTAATCTGATCAATATGCCCTGGCTGGCTATCAGCAACCACCTCGTACTCCCTTATTTTCGAGCTTCGAAATAAACTGTTGGCTATGGTGAAGCACTTCACCAGGCGTCGTCAAATATTTACTTAGCCATGTGATTTACCGCACATTTTTACCCCAGTTTCCCTATAAATATCGCCCTGCCGAGGCTGTAATGAGCTGCTTTTTAAACCGCTGCGCCGCCTGACTCTGTTCGCGATGTTTTGACCAGACCAGCCACATCTCGGAAACCGCCTCTTTTTCGGCAATCGCCACCCAGCGCATTTCCTGCAATTGTACCCGCTTAAAGGACGCCGGGAGAATAGAAACCCCAAGTCCGGCGGCAACCAGACCAATAATGGTCATGGCCTCCCCTACTTCCTGAGTAATCACCGGAGCGAGATCGTGGCGACGCATCAGGCCCAAAATATCGTCATACAGACCGGTGCCGACCTGAGGGTCAAAAAAGACAAAGGGCTCTTTTGCCAGCTCTGCCAGCGTCACGGAAGCTTGCGACGCCAGAGGGTGATCCTGCGGGATCATCGCCATCAGGGGTTCGCGCAGGATAACCTGCCACGCCAGAGTATCCGGTAGCGCGGTATTACGCATCAGCCCCAGGTCGAGCGCCCCCTCGTTGAGCGGCGAAATTTGCTCGCGGGTGTTTATTTCGCGGGTCTGAATATGCACGTCCGGGAAATGGCGGCGGAACGATGAGAGGGTTTCTGAGACGGCGCTAATGAAGGGCGCCGACGAGGTAAAGCCGATCCGCAGTTCGCCGGTCTCCCCAAGATACAGCCGCTCCGCCCTGGCAGCGGCGTCATCCACCATGCTCAGAATTTGCCTGCTGTCGGCCAGGAACTGCTTGCCCGCGGCGGTCAGGCTCACGCTACGGTTCGTACGCGCCAGCAAACGCGCCCCAACCTGCTGTTCGAGGATCTGAATTTGCTGGCTGAGCGGTGGCTGAGAGATGTTCAGCCTCGCCGCCGCGCGGCCAAAATGCAGCTCCTCTGCTACCGCCACAAAGTAGCGTAAATGACGCAGTTCGATATTCATATTTTTAAAGTATCATTTGAGATTATTAATATATTAGACAGAATATTTACATTTTCCTACTCTGATCTTGTGGTCATACCCGTCACCAGAAATCACGGGGATGTTTAAGCAAGGAACATGTGTGAGTCGTACAACTACCATTGATATCACTCCGGCAAATGATATTGATGATTTACCTGCAGCATCTCAGCCGGTGCAGTTTATTAAACGTGGTACCCCTCAGTTTATGCGCGTCACGCTGGCGCTTTTCTCAGCGGGTCTCGCAACCTTTGCCCTGCTCTATTGCGTTCAGCCGATCCTGCCCGTGTTATCCCACGAGTTTGGCGTGTCGCCTGCCAGCAGCAGTATTTCGCTTTCTCTCTCCACCGGGATGCTGGCGGTCGGTCTGCTGTTCACCGGGCCGCTCTCAGATGCGATTGGCCGAAAGCAGGTCATGGTCACCGCACTGATGCTGGCCTCCGTCTGTACGCTGCTTTCGACGATGATGACCAGCTGGCACGGTATCCTGATAATGCGTGCGCTGATCGGGTTATCGCTGAGCGGCGTCGCGGCGGTCGGGATGACCTATCTCAGCGAGGAGATCCACCCGAGCTTTGTCGCTTTCTCTATGGGGCTGTACATCAGCGGGAACTCCATCGGCGGGATGAGCGGACGCCTGCTGAGCGGAGTGTTTACGGATTTCTTTAACTGGCGCATTGCGCTGGCGGTGATTGGTTGCTTTGCGCTCGCCTCTGCGCTGATGTTCTGGAAAATTCTGCCGGAATCACGTCACTTCCGCCCGGCGTCCCTGCGTCCCAAAACGCTGTTTATCAACTTCCGCCTGCACTGGCGTGATAAAGGGCTGCCGCGCCTGTTCCTGATGGGTTTTCTGTTGATGGGTTCGTTTGTCACGCTGTTTAACTACATTGGCTATCGCCTGATGCTTTCTCCGTGGCATCTCAGCCAGGCGGTGGTCGGCCTGCTTTCCGTGGCGTACCTCACCGGCACCTGGAGTTCGCCAAAAGCCGGAGCGATGACCGCACGCTACGGTCGTGGCCCGGTGATGCTGTTCTTCACGGCGGTGATGCTCGTCGGCCTGCTGCTGACGCTCTTCTCCTCTCTGTGGCTGATTTTTGCCGGAATGCTGCTCTTCTCTGCAGGCTTTTTCGCCGCCCACTCGGTCGCCAGCAGCTGGATCGGCCCGCGCGCCCGTCGCGCAAAGGGCCAGGCCTCGTCGCTGTATCTGTTTAGCTATTACCTGGGATCAAGCATTGCCGGGACGCTCGGCGGCGTGTTCTGGCACAACTACGGCTGGAACGGCGTGGGCGGGTTTATCGCGCTGATGCTGTGCGCGGCGCTGCTGGTGGGGGCCAGTTTGCATAAACGTCTGCATTAACATTCTGCGGCCTTCGTGTTTAAATCGAGCCGATGCTAATTTTTGTCATCGGCTGATTCAGACACGAGGACTTCATGAAAAACAATAACTACCAGCAACTCACCCGCACCTTCCAGCGTCTCTCCCGCTTCTCCCACCTCTCCTCCATCGCCAGTTGGGACATGTTCACCATGATGCCACCGGGCGGCAGTGCCGCGCGCGGTGAAGCGCTGGCGGAGATGAGCGTCCTGCAACACCAGATCCTGACAGATAAAAAAGTGGGTGACTGGCTGGCTGCCGCGACAAGCGAAGACCTGAATGATGTCGAACAGGCCAACCTGCGTGAAATGACGCGCCATTATCAACAAGCAACATTGCTACCCGAATCGCTGGTGGAAGCAAAATCGCTGGCAGGCAGCAAATGCGAGCACGCGTGGCGTACTCAGCGCCCCGCCAACGACTGGCAGGGGTTTTCCGCCAACCTGAAAGAGGTGGTGAAACTGAGCCGCGAAGAGGCTCGCCTGCGCGCCGACGCCAAAGGGTGTTCGCCCTACGACGCGCTGCTCGATATTTTTGAACCAGACATGACGAGCGCGCGTCTGGACGTGCTGTTCGGCGACATGAAATCCTGGCTGCCGGACCTCCTGGCAAACGTCGTGGAAAAACAGGCTCATCGGTCGTTCGTTCCGCCGCAGGGCCCTTTCCCGACCGCGACGCAGCGTGAGCTGGGTCTGGAAGCCATGAAGATGCTCGGCTTCGATTTTAACGGCGGTCGTCTGGACGTCAGCGCCCACCCGTTCTGCGGCGGCGTGCCGGAAGACGTGCGTATCACCACGCGCTACGACGAGGACGAGCTGCTGAGCGCGCTGTTTGGCGTGATCCACGAAACCGGACATGCGCGTTACGAACAAAACCTGCCGCGCGCCTGGGCCGGACAGCCCGTGGCGCTGGCGCGCTCAACGGCAATCCACGAATCTCAGAGCCTGTTCTTTGAGATGCAGCTCGGGCGTAGCGAGGCCTTCCTGAAGCATCTGCTACCTGCCGTTCACGCCCGCTTTGGCAGTCAGGCTGCGTTCAGCGAAGAGAACTTTATCGCCTGGAACCAGCGCGTGAAGCCGGGCTATATCCGCGTTGATGCGGACGAAGTGAGCTACCCGGCGCACGTGGTGCTGCGCTATGAAATTGAACGCGCGTTGATCAACGGCGACATTGAGGTGGACGACATTCCGGCGCTGTGGGATGAGAAAATGCAGGCCTGGCTTGGGCTATCGACCAAAGATAACTATCGCAACGGCTGTATGCAGGATATCCACTGGACCGACGGCGGCTTTGGGTATTTCCCGTCGTACACGCTGGGTGCGATGTACGCTGCGCAGCTCTTCCACGCCGCGAAAACGGCGCTTCCGGGTCTGCAGGCATCTATCGCTGACGGCGATTTCTCAGCGCTGTTCGACTGGCTGCGCCAGAACGTCTGGCAGCACGGCAGCCGGTTTAGCACCTCTCAGCTGATTACCCAGGCGACGGGGGAAGATCTGAATATCCGCTACTTCCGCGAGCACCTGACGTCACGCTATTTGTAATCGACATCGCCGGGGGAACCCGGCATTGTACAAACGGTTACACGCCGATACCAATCACTCACGGAAACCCCGAGTTTACAGGGATATAGTTCTTTCAACGGCCCCGCAGTGGGGTTAAATGAAAAACCAAATTCGAGGGTATGAAAATGAAAAAAGTATTAGCTCTGGTTGTTGCCGCTGCTATGGGTCTGTCTTCTGCTGCATTTGCTGCTGAAACTACCGCGACCGCAACACCTGCTGCGACTCCAGCTGCAACCACCACCGCTGCGCCAGCCAAAGCGGTTCACCATAAGAAACATCACAAAGCAGCAAAACCTGCTGCAGAGCAGAAAGCCCAGGCCGCTAAAAAGCACCACAAAAAAGCGACCAAACCTGCTGTAGAGCAGAAAGCGCAGGCTGCTAAAAAGCATCACAAAAAAGCAGTAAAACACGAAGCTGCTAAACCAGCTGCACAGCCAGCTGCGTAAGAGTACAAGCTAAACCGTGCCCTTCGGGGCACGTTGGTAAACCGGCGCTGAACCGACCAGTTCCGCGCCGTTTTTTTATCCGGAGGGCGTATGCTGCGGCGCTATCGGTTTGAGCTCATTCTTATCTTGCTTATTTTATGCGCGCTCATCGCAAGCCAGTTTTATCTTTCCTGATTGTAGCACGCTGATTTTACTCCCACTTTCGCGCTGTCCCGTCTATAGTATTTTCATAGGGTTCACTTTTAATAATCATAATTACCCCACCAGAGTGTGATATGCGTAAATCTGTTGTGTTGTTACTGGGAACGTTTGGTCTTTTTTCAGGATTCTTACATGCGGACGATGGTGATGAAGACGCTATCAGCGCCAAAGAGGTCAAGACCCTTTTTTTTGGTCATGATGACCGCACGCGGGTTACCGATCCGACGCAGGCCCCCTGGGATGCCATAGGACAACTGGAAACGGCTAGCGGTAACTTATGTACCGCAACATTAATTACGCCTCAACTGGCACTGACGGCCGGTCATTGCCTTCTCATGCCGCCAGCCGGTAAACCGGATAAAGCTATCGCCCTGCGCTTTGTGTCGCAAAAAGGGGTCTGGCGCTATGAGATCCACGGCATTGAAGGACGGGTTGATCCCTCTCTGGGTAAACGCTTAAAACCGGATGGTGAGGGCTGGATTGTGCCCCCTGCCGCCGCATCCTGGGATTTTGGGCTGATTGTTCTGCGTTATCCGCCATCGGGTATCACGCCCCTGCCCTTATTCGACGGTGACAAAGCCGCGCTGACGGCGGCGCTGAAAGCCGTCGACCGAAAAGTGACGCAATCCGGCTACCCGGTCGATCATCTTGATTCTCTCTACACGCATACGGACTGCACGGTCACTGGCTGGGCGCAAAACAGCGTGCTCTCGCATCAGTGCGATACGCTACCGGGTGACAGCGGGTCACCGCTGATGTTGAAAACCGAGAATGGCTGGCAGTTGATTGGTGTTCAAAGCTCTGCCCCATCCGCCAAAGACAGATGGCGCGCCGACAACCGTGCCCTGTCGGTTACCGGTTTTCGCGACAAGCTGGAAGCGCTCGCGCAGCAATAAAAAAGGCAGCGAATATCGCTGCCTGAAGAGGATGTCGAAACTGACATCAGGCGAGTTTTATCATAATCATGCCT
Source organism: Enterobacter sp. RHBSTW-01064 (assembly GCF_014103035.1). Taxonomy (NCBI): domain Bacteria; kingdom Pseudomonadati; phylum Pseudomonadota; class Gammaproteobacteria; order Enterobacterales; family Enterobacteriaceae; genus Enterobacter; species Enterobacter sp. RHBSTW-01064. Next base: position 238,641 of record NZ_JABXOU010000004.1, read on the forward strand.
GCGAGCAGCAGAACCAGGCCGATCCAGCCTTTGTGATTCAAACGCTGACCGAACAGGATCCAGCCTGCTGCCAGGGTGGCGGCGATACCGAAGCCACCCCACAGCGCATAGGCCACAGAAAGGTCGATCCCTTTTACCGCCTGCGACAGGGCGCTAAATGCCCCCAGCACGGCGGCAATGGACATCAATCCATAAAACTTACGGCGAAAACCGTCAGAGAATTTTAAAAAGACGTTAGCCACGATTTCAAGCACGATGGCCAGCGCCAGCCAGGCCGCGTGGATCCATTCAAACTGCTGCATGAGCCTGCTCCTTCTGCTGTTTCGTCGGTTTACGTGTACCCGATTTAATCAGCACGATCCCTACCACCAGCGTGGTTAATCCAGCAATTTTCATTGTCGACAAGGTTTCGTCAAATATCATGACGCTGAACAGCGTGATCAATAAAATACCGATACCTTCCCACAGGGCATACGCGACACCCAGCGCGATTTTTTTTACCGCAAATGAGAGGAAAATATAGGAAAGGGTAATCATCACCAGCATTAAAATAAAACCGGTATTACCATCGCTCACGCTTGCCCATTTCATCGACAGGGTGCCGGTAATTTCAGCGATAATAGCCAGGGCTAATAAAATCCAGTAAAACATGTTCTTCTCCTGCTTGAGAATATAATCCATCGTGGCTCGCGTTGGACAGCAAACCAAAAAATATTAAATGAGATCAGACAGCTAAGCGCAGGGCGCCAGCTCAGGCAGAAGACGTGACTACAGCGCGTTGCGCCAGTGTTGCTCACCAGACAGAAGGCAGAAGGAAGTGGAGAATACAGCGGTGTTTGTTGAAAAATACGTCCTGAACAAATTGTCCATAAAATTACAATTATCCGCGTTGTTGCTTCTCGTCTTTGCGGATGAAAATTGTCCTCGGTAGTTGAACACGCTAGATTTGTACCATAAGCCAGGGTTTTACTCAAAGTCTTTTCATTTCTTTACCCATTCTGTTTGATTTTGGTTAGTTTTTTTACTCGGATAATGCATCTATTATAAATAAAACATTATTCAGGAACTTCCATGGCTAAACCCATCATTACCCTGAACGGGCTGAAGATTGTCATTATGCTGGGCATGCTGGTAATCATATTGACCGGCGTTCGTTTTGCAGCCGACATCATTGTGCCATTTATTCTGGCGCTTTTTATTGCGGTGATCCTGAACCCGCTGGTACAGCGCCTGGTGCGGCTACGCGTTCCCCGCGTGCTGGCGATCACGCTGCTCATCAGCATTATCATCGTTGTCATGGTGCTACTGGTGGCCTATCTCGGGACATCGTTGAACGAGCTGGCGCGTACGCTACCAAAATACCGTTCTTCGCTGGCGATCCCGCTCCTGCAACTCGAGCCCTGGCTGCAGCGGGCAGGTATTGAGGTCTCGGTTGAGGAACTGCTGAAGTATATCGATCCGAATGCCGCCATGACCCTCGTTACCAGCCTGCTGGCGCAGCTCTCTAACGCTATGACATCCATTTTCCTGCTGTTTTTGACGGTCGTGTTTATGCTGCTGGAAGTGCCACAACTGCCCGCAAAGCTGCAGCAAATCATGGTTCGTCCGGTAGAAGGAATGGGGGCGATTCAGCGTGCGCTGGACAGCGTTTCACGCTATCTGGTGCTGAAAACCGCCATCAGCCTGGTGACTGGCCTGGTGGTCTGGGGGATGCTCGTCGCGCTGGATGTCCGCTTCGCTTTCGTCTGGGGATTGCTGGCCTTTGCCCTCAACTACATTCCTAACATCGGTTCCGTGCTGGCGGCGATCCCCCCTATTCTTCAGACGCTGGTGTTCAGTGGGCTTTATGATGCGCTGGTTCTGTTAGCGGGTTATCTGGCGATCAACCTGGTGTTCGGGAACATTCTTGAACCACGCATGATGGGCCGCGGGCTGGGGCTTTCCACGCTGGTGGTGTTCCTGTCCCTGATATTCTGGGGCTGGCTGCTGGGTCCCGTGGGTATGCTGCTTTCTGTTCCACTGACGATCATCGTGAAGATTGGGCTGGAGCAAACGGCGGGCGGGCAAAGCATCGCCGTGCTGCTAAGCGATATGGATCATCGCTAGCCCCTCCATCGCCCTGCACCAGACTCTTGATCGCCGAATCGGCGATCAAGAGTGCCCGGGACATCATCTCCAGCCCATTTCCGGTGCGACATGCTTCAGAATGGACTCAATAACATGTGCGTTATAGTCCACGCCAAGCTGGTTCGGCACGGTCAGCAAGAGCGTATCCGCCTCGGCGATGGCCTCATCCTTTTTCAACTGTTCGATCAGCGCGTCAGGCTCTGCGGCATAGCTGCGACCGAAAATAGCGCGCGTTTTCTCATCAAGATAACCGACACTATCGCTCTCATTGCGGCTTGAACCGAAATACATCCGGTCGCGGTCATCCATCAGGGCAAAAATGCTGCGGCTGACCGACACGCGTGGCTGACGGGTATGCCCCGCGTCGACCCAGGCCTGCCGATACGCGCGGATCTGCTTTGCCTGCTGAATATGAAACGGCTCGCCGGTTTCATCGTCCTTCAGCGTGGAGCTTTGCAAATTCATTCCGAGGGTAGCGGCCCATACCGCGGTCGCATTCGACCCCGCGCCCCACCAGATACGGTCCCGCAAGCCTTCGGAATGCGGCTCCAGACGCAATAACCCTGGCGGGTTCGGGAACATCGGCTGTGGATTCGGTTTTGCAAATCCTTCTCCGCGCAGCACCTCGAGCAGCACCTCGGTATGACGGCGCGCCATATCCGATTCGTCTTCCCCTTCCTGCGGAACATAGCCAAAATGACGCCAGCCATCAATGACCTGCTCCGGGGAACCGCGGCTGATGCCAAGCTGTAAACGACCGCCGGAAATGAGATCCGCTGCCCCCGCGTCCTCCGCCATATACATCGGGTTCTCATAGCGCATGTCGATCACGCCCGTACCGATTTCAATACGTTTGGTTTTTGCACCTATCGCCGCCAGTAAGGGGAACGGTGAGCTCAGCTGGCGGGCAAAGTGGTGTACGCGGAAATAGGCACCGTCTGCTCCCAGCTCTTCGGCCGCCACGGCCAAATCGATCGACTGCAGCAGCGTGTCTGCCGCCGAGCGCGTACCGGACTGCGGCGACGGCGTCCAGTGACCAAAGGATAAAAACCCGATCTTTTTCATGACTCTGTGTCCTGATAATGCTTTGCGTTGTACCTACTTTACGCATTACCGGGTGAGAATAAATGGCGTTTATTTAACGGAGTGATTCAAATAAATTGATTGAATTTTTTTCAGGTCCGTCAGGTAAAAAACGGCTGGTTATCGCTTTGATTTAACGTTACTACTCTATGTCAGGACTTTTACACCGGACAGAAAATGAAAAGACGCTATGTTGTTGCGGATGTTTTTACTGACACCCCGTTTCTGGGTAACCCTGTCGCCGTCGTACTCGATGCGGAGGGTATGAGCAAAGCACAAATGCAGCAGGTCGCCGTTGAATTTGGCTACAGCGAAACCACATTCGTTCTGCCGCCAGACAATCCCTCCAATACGGCACACGTGCGAATCTTTACGCCCTCGCGCGAGATCCCCTTCGCCGGGCACCCGAATGTTGGAACTGCATACGTGCTGGCCCATCACGCCGCGATGAATCATCAGCCCCTGCCTGATACGCTGCACTTCGAGGAAATAGCCGGTCTGGTGCCCGTGCGCCTGCTGCGTGACAACAATACCGTGACTGGCGCAGAACTCCTGGTACCTGAGGTACTCTCCTGCCGCTCTGAAGTTAGCCCCGAAAGCGTGGCTGCCTGCTTATCCCTGAACGCAGAAGATATCCGTACCGAGGTACATATGCCTGTTGTCGCATCGGTAGGTCTGCCCTTCCTGATAGCCGAGCTGGCTTCTCGCGAGGCGCTTCGTCGGTGCGTGCCGGATTTACAGGGTTTTCGCGCGACGTTACCGCTGGATGGCGCGGTCTCCCTCTATGCCTATACCCTGGATACGGATCCCGATGAACCTCAAGATGTCCAGGCCCGTATGTTTACTCCCCGCATGACAGAAGATCCTGCAACAGGCAGCGCGACGGCCGCTGCAACGGCGCTGCTGGCGTTTCACCGCAATAAAACGACGCTTAACCTTAACGTCAGTCAGGGCGTTGATATGGGACGATCAAGCGTGCTTTTCGCAGGGTACGATGCCTCGTCCGGAAAGGCGGTGGTTCGTGTAGGGGGAAAATGTGTGATTACACTTGAAGGCGCATTTTCACTCTAACGGTGCAATGGCGTTTACCTTTACGACACCCGATGGGATATATTGGCACAATACTTTTATCACAGGTAAAACCGGCAATGGCTTTGATCCCCAAAAACTACGCACGGCTGGAAAGCGGCTATCGCGAAAAAGCTTTAAAAATCTACCCATGGGTCTGCGGACGCTGCTCGCGGGAGTTCGTCTATTCCAATCTGCGTGAATTGACGGTTCACCATATCGATCACGACCATACCAACAACCCGGAGGATGGTAGCAACTGGGAGCTGTTGTGCCTGTTTTGCCATGACCATGAGCACTCAAAATACACCGAAGCGGATCAGTACGGTACTACCGTCGTGGCCGGTGAAGACGCGCAAAAAGACGTGGGCGTCGCCACGTTTAACCCGTTTGCCGATTTAAAAGCGATGATGGATAAGAAGAAATAATCGTTCACCGCCCATACCTGCCGTATGGGCGGCTCAGGAAAGGATAAAGGCATGGACACCCTCCGCTGCTACTGGGATATGTTTTATACCGCCTACGGTTTACTTTTCACGAGAATACTTAGCCTCATACTTCTGGTCTGGCTGTGCCATGATTTTCTGCGCCGCATTAGGAAAAACGCTGCTGATGCAGCTGGCCCGATCGCAGAAGCCGATGCCCGGGAGCGGTATCAATGGCGTTTTCAGCTGTGGTCATTGCGAACCGTACAAATCCTCTGCCTGCTCTCACTTTTCTGGATGCTTATTAAGGGGCTCTTTGCCTGACCCTTCCCTGTTAAAAGGTTCAGGTGATAGCGGCTTTCGCCCCAACGGATTACGCGGCGGTCAGCGCAAAACGGTCTTTCAGGACATGGCGGATTTCCTCCGCCGCCAGCTGCCGCGTTTCAGTGCCGTTCGCCGTGATGGTTTTCAGCATATCGCCCAGTAAAATCTGGCGTCCCTCCGGGCTGTGCTGCACCACCACCCGCTTCTGCACAAAGATCGCCTCCGGGTGCGTGGAGTTAAGGTAGTTGGCCGGGACGAAATCAATCCATTCCTGAGGCGTGAGATCAAAGCCGTATTGATTAGCCCATTCCCCCTCCACCTTCGCCTGAAGCAGGTACTCGCCCTCCGCGCTGCGGCTCAGTCGGAACGTGTCGAAATCCTGCGTGATTTCCACATCAAGCGTGTCTAACGCCATCGGCGCGCGAATGCCGTAGCTGCCGAACCCGAGGTCGCAAAGCCACTGTCGGCTCTCCACCTCAGCGATGAGTGCCATATGGGTTTTCGGCCGCCGCGCGGGGTAGAACATCGGGCGCGCCGCCACAAAACGGTAAGGTATCCCTAACGCCGCCAGCGCCATGGCAAAAAGCCCGTTCACCTCATAGCAGTAGCCGCCGCGCCCCTGCGTTAGCACCTTATCGGCAATGTCGTCTGGCACCAGAGAGACAACTTTGCCCGCCTGTACATCCAGATTTTCAAACGGGACTGAAAAGAGCTGATGACGCATAAGAGCATGCAGAGTGACCGTATCGGCCCCCGCCGGTCCGGTATAGTTTATGCGTTTGAAATAGGTGGAAATGTTGAAGTTTTCGCTGTGCATAATGCCTCCTTGTCCTGAACATGTCGGACACTATAGATGGCGCACATCATTGGCTGTATAGTCAGTTTTATCGAAAATTAGCCTGAACAGATACTCATGTCTGCCCCGTCCCCGTCGTCCCCACACTATCGCCGAATTGCCGAGATGCTGCGCCTCACGCTGACGTCTGGCGCGCTGCGTGCCGGTGACCGGATGATCTCCGCGCGTAAACTGGCCGAACGCGAGCACGTTAGCCTTCCAACGGCGCTGGAGGCCCTTCGCTGCCTGGAGGCTGAAGGGCTGCTCGTTGCGCGCCCGCGTTCAGGTTATTACATCCGCCAGACCAGCCTGCCTCCGAGCGTGGAAACTTCCCGTTCCCCGCCAGGTCCGGTGCCTGTCACCCTGTCCGCCGTGGCCCGGTCGCTGTTCAGCAGTGCAGAAGCCCGTCTGGTTCCGCTGGGCGCCGCCCTGCCCGATCCCACGTGGCTGCCAGGAGATGCGCTACAGCGGGCGTTGCACTCTGCGAGTCGTCGTCTGGACGCGCATGGGCAGAGCTATAGCCTGCCTCCGGGAAGGGTTGATTTGCGCACCAGGATTGCCGCGCGTTCTGCGCAATGGGGAGCCCGTTTCGGCGCAGACGATCTCATTATTACCGCAGGCGCAACGCAGGCGCTGCGTCTGGCCCTTCGGGCCGTGTGTCAGCCGGGTGATGTCGTGGCGATTGAGCAGCCCGCTTATTTTGGCACGCTCCTGCTGCTGGAGGATTTAGGCCTGAAGGCCTTAGCGATCCCCACCGACCCTGTCGAAGGCCTGCTGCTGGAACCGCTGGCGGACGCCATTCGCTGCCACCGGCCCGCTGCCGTTCTGGCCTCGCCCACCGTGCAAAACCCGCTAGGTGCCAGCATGCCCGTCGCGCGCAAGCAGGAACTGGTTGCCCTGCTTGAAGAGGCAGAAATTCCTTTGATTGAGGACGATGTTTACGGTGACCTGGTCGGTGACGGGCAGCGACCTCCGGCCTGTAAGGCATTCGACCAGAGCGGGAATGTGATTTACTGCAGCTCGCTGTCTAAAACGCTTGCGCCGGGCTGGCGAATCGGCTGGATTGCGCCCGGACGCTACCATTTGCAGGTTTTACAGGCCCGCATGGCCGGAGACTGGGCGGGCGCCCCGCTGCTGGAAGCCGCGGCGAGCGAGATGCTCGCAAGCGGCGACTACGATCGCCACCTGCGGCGGCTAAAGCGCCGGGTTGCACAGGGTGTTTTAGCCGTCGTCGCACGAGTCGAAGCCAGCTTTCCACCGGGTACGCGCGTTAGCGTACCCGCAGCCGGTTTCCTGCTGTGGGTAGAACTGCCTCAGCAGGTCAACGCGCTGGAGGTGCACCGTCGCGCGCTGGCGCTGGGCATTGGCGTCAGCCCTGGCCCCCTGTTTTCCCCGGCCGCAGGGTTAACCCACTTTCTGCGGCTGAACTGCGCAAACGAACCCACGCCCCGCCTGCTGAACGCCGTGGAACAGATTGGCGCGCTGTGTCACGAGCTGGCTGTTTTCACACCAGACTCTCCAGCCACTCGGTAAAGACCCGCACCTTGCGGGAGAGGTGGCGGTGCGGGTAGAGAAGCGACAGTTTGCGGTCCGGAGAGCGATGCTTTGGTAGAACTTCAACCAGAAGACCGCGGTCAATGTAAGGCTGGAGAAAGAGATTCATCCCCTGCATTAACCCCAGCCCGGCAAGGCCTGCCGCGATGTAGGCCTCGGAGTTATCCACGACAAGCTTACCTGGCAGAGTAATCTCCGCGATGCCTTCTGGCGTCGTAAACGTCCACGGATGGATTTGTCTGCTGTTGTTATTCACCCAGTTGATGGCCTGATGTTGGTGTAAATCATCCAGCGTTTCTGGCGTGCCGTGTTGTGCCAGCCAGGCCGGACTGGCACAGGTCGTAATTTTGATGTTCCCCACTTTTCGCGCGATATAGTCGCCGTCGTCCAGTTCGCCCACCCGCAGCACGCAGTCCAGGCCGTCCCGGAGCATATCCCGGCGGCGATCGGAGCTGCTCAGAATGATGTCGATCTCAGGATGCTGCCGATAAAAATCAGGCAGGTTCGGTATCACCCGCAGCGCCGCAAAAGCGATGGGCATATCCACACGCAGCTGGCCGTGTATTGCCCGGCCAGCACCAAACGACTCCAGCAATTCGTCCGCCTGCGCCAGCAGGGGTTTACTCCGGCGATAAAACGCATCGCCATCCGGCGTCAGGCTAATCCGACGCGTTGTTCGCTGCAGCAAACGCGTGCCGCTGTGCTGCTCCAGAAGCTGTAACGCTTTGGTGACCGCTGGGCGATGGATCTGCAGGTTTTCCGCAGCCCTGGACAAGCTCCCCGACTCGACAATTTCAATAAAAATTCGAATAGATTCAAAGAGGTTTATGTTCATAAAGGACGCTCTTACCGCGAGCAGGATAGAATTATTGTTATTAATTTTATAACAGTGATGAATCTTTTTGGCTATTTTTCCTAACAATTCTACGCCCTACACTCTCCTCCATTCAAACAAGAGGGAGAGTCCGCTATGAAAAATAACCGTATCTGTCAGATCCTGGGGATCGAAAAACCTGTTATTCAGGGACCGTTATCCTGGCTCACGGATGCCCGTTTAGTTGCCGCTGTCAGCAATGCTGGCGGGCTCGGCGTGCTGGGACCCAATGCCGGTTTAACCGCGGACACCGCAGTTTCCACGCCGGAAGAGACCGCCGAAAAAATGCGCGAGGAGATTCGTAAAACCAAACGGCTGACCGAGAAACCCTTTGGCGTGAACCTGATCCCCACAGCCGTTAATGACGTCTGGACAGGGCCGATCCTTCAGGTGGTGAAAGAAGAAGGCGTCAGGGTTGTGGTGTATACGGGCTATGGGGAAGGCAGCATTATTCCTGCGCTGTTCAGCGAGTTAAAAGAGGCGGGTATCGCCATTATCTACCGCGACATCAATCCAACGCCGGAGAACACCCGCCTCGCAGAAGAAATGGGGGCAGACATTATCGTGGCTACCGGTTTTGATGAGGGCGGGACCTTACCCGCAACGGCACTTGGCACCTTTTCCATCGTGCCGCTGATTGCCGATGCCGTGAAGCACGTCCCGGTGATGGCCGCGGGCGGCATTACCGATAATCGCACCGCCAGAGCGGCGCATGCATTGGGTGCGGAAGGCGTGTTTGCCGGTTCGGTCTTTATCAGCACGGAAGAAAGCCGCGTGCCGCAGAGCGTCAAAGAGAAAATTGTTGCCGCCAACGGCCTCGATTTGCTGCTTTTCCGCACCGTGCCCCATTACTACCGCGCTCTTCCCGGCATGCTGGCGGAAAAACTGGCGGCGATGGATAAAGCAGGCGCAAGCAACGAAGAGCTGGGCAAGGCGATGGGTGGATTACGGGGCCTGCGCCTTGGCATGCTCGAAGGCAACACCGATGAAGGCTATATCGCGCTCGGCACGGGGATTGGGAACATCCGCAGCGTGAAAAGCGTGGCCGAGATCGTCAATGCGTTAACGGTTGAGTAAGCCCTTAACTCTGATGCTATGGACGCTGCACAAGAGCGGCGTCCGTACACCGTCTGCGGTTGTTTTTCACAAATTGAGGATTGCGCGTTCTTTAACGACAGCGTCAGGATTGGCAGTTTTCACCGCAGCCAGAAAAGCCGTGAAGTTATGATTCCAGAGGGTGAGATTGTTATAAAACTGCACTTGCTTTTCATTAACACCGTCACGGTAAATAACAATCCAGGCCCGTCTGCTATTTATCTCGGTATTCCCCGGCCCGATTTTAATGATATCAGCCAGCGCAATCTTGCGGGTGGCGTTGTTTTTAACTTCATATAAAAACTGGTCATCATAAAACCAGGTTTTACCTGCATTCCCGCCAAATAGTGAGGGGTTGGCAGATATCTTTTTCATCCCGTTACGATCTGAAATGATGCGTTTTGCCTGGCGAATGCGCCTGACAAAAAAGCTTAACAGAATGAAAAACGCAATGAGGGGCAGCGCGACTGATATCATTTTTAAACTCTCGTGCATCCCTCTGCCCCGCCATACCTTTTTATTAACGCGTGAGTATAACGCGCCGATCGTTTATGACAACAACCCTTACGGTCAGGGAATAATCCGCGCGGCTCTCAGCTGCGCAAACAGGCGGAAAAACATCTCATCGGTGGCCTGCATTTGCGTAAAGCCCGCCCTGCGCAGCTTGCTCCCGTCCCCAAACATGTCGTAATTCCAGCTAAAGACAAAATCGGCAAACTGTCCGTCGCTCAGTTGCAAAATATCCGCTTCCACCAGCCGCTCTCCGGCAAGCTCGCGCCATACGCCGCGATAGTCGTTAAACAGCTGATGAAATGACAACCTCACCGGCGGCGCAGAGTCCAGTTCAAACCAGCGTGCGATACGCGGCCACAGCTCGCTCCAGCGCCAGATATCGCCATTGTTCACGTTGAACGCCTGATTCTGTGCTGCGGGTGACGTGGCGGCCCACAGCGTTGCCTCGGCCAGCAGCCCGGCGTCGGTATGATCAACGATGCTGTGCCAGGTCTGTTCCGAGCCGGGAAAACGCAGCGGTAAATCCAGCGCCTTGCACAGGGAGGCGTACAGGGCGATGCTCAGCGCAAGGTTCATGGCATTGCCCGGTACCGCACCCCCCACCACGCCCGGCCTGATGGCATTCCAGTGCCAGCGTTTTCCCCGCTGAAACTGGCTGAGCCAGGTGAGCTGCGCAGCGTTAAATTCGGCACCCGCTACGCCGGGATCGCTTTCCCGCGCCGGGGTTTTAAACGGCCCAAGATGCGCACCATAGACTTTGTACCCCTGCATCAGGCTTACCGTCTGCAAAGGTGTCGTTTTTTCGAGGGTGCTGACCAGATTACGCAGCATGGTGACGTTCGGCTCAACCATGTCTGTCCAGTTCGCCGCGTTCGCCCAGGCGCTGTAAAAAATGTGGGTGACACCGTTCAGGGCGTGCAGCGCCCGTGCAGTGTCCTGCGCATCCAGTAAATCGACGTTCACCAGGGGGATGCCGTCAGGATGAGACTCGGCATGGCGGCTAAGGCCGATCACCTTCCACTGATGGTGCAGAAGCGTGTTGACCAGCTGTCTGCCGACAATGCCGCTGGCACCCGCGACCAGGGCGACGTTGTGTTGCTGCATCTTATTCATGGTGTTTCTCCGGAATGGGTGACAGACGCAGTGTGATATATTATTTTTTCTGGAGATATCCCCTGAAACCGATGGCACTTATTAGCAGAATCATTAAATGAATAACAAGCTCAATGCCATTTCTACCTTTCTGCGCGTCGCTGAAGCGGGCTCGTTTTCTGCAGCCGCCCGTCAGACAGGTATTAAGCAGTCCGCCGTCAGTCAACAGATCGCGGCGCTTGAGGAATCGCTGGGTGTGGTATTGCTGCACCGTACAACGCGTACGATGAAGCTGACCGAACAGGGTGAACGTTACCGGCGAGATATGCAGCTTGTGCTGGACGCCATGGGGGAAGCGGAGAGGCGTTTACATCCTGTCGATCATAGCGTTCAGGGACGCGTTCATGTCCAGTTACCGAGCGGCCTGGGGCAGATCATTTTGCCGCATCTGCTGGCGCTACAGCGCCTGCACCCCGAACTGCAGCTGATGATTTCCCTGGATGACCGCCTTGCCGATCTGGTGACGGAAGGTGTGGATGTTGCGATACGGCTGAGCAGTGAGCCTCCGCAGGCGCACGCGGCTCGCGTGCTGGCGCGGATTGAAGCTGCGCTGTTTGCCGCTCCCGGCTTTCAGGCGGTACACGCCGTCAGCGAGCTGGCGACGCTGCCCCACGTACGGTTCAGCGGTATTCCGCTGGATGCCCCCCTGCGTCTGGTTTCTGGCGAGGAAACGCTCGAGATCAGCGTAAATACCGTTTTCCGTGCCAACACCAGCGACGCTCTGCTGCAGGCGCTGGAGTCCGGCATCGGTATCGGCGGCCTCCAGCGACCGCTCGTGGTCAGAGCGCTGCAGGCGGGCACGCTGGTACCGGTACTGCCCGACTGGCGGTTACCCGATCGCTTCCTCTATGCCGTATATCCTGACGCCCGCTTTATTCCGCTGCGCGTCAGAAAGGTCATCAGCGTGATTGAGCAGTTACTGCCTGAGATCGCGACGCATGAAACCACAAAATAGTCGCCTTCTACTTCGCCACCGGCAAATCGGCGTATCGCGTCGTATAGGCCGGTGACAGCATCTCACGCTTCATCGCCCAGGATTTCTCAATCCCCTGCCCGGCGAACCATATCTTCCCTTTACCGGAATGATTTACGCTGTCAATCATTTCCATCAGCGCTGCGCTGTTGGCGCGCAGGCGATTATCGTCAAACAAATTAAGCTGGGCGACGCCGCTGCTGAAAAAGTCCGCCAGCATCACCCCGGCTTTCATATAGCGATAGCCGTCGAGCCATATACGCCCCAGCGCCTCCGTGGCGGCGCGGATGATATCGCGCGAGTCATTGGTGGGCGTCATCAGGGTGACAGAAGCCTGATTGCCGTAATAAATTTCGTTGTCAGCATGCGGGCTGGTGCGCACAAACACGCTGATAAAGCGACAGTATTGATGCTCGCCGCGTAGTTTCTCTGCTGCCCGCTCCGCGTAGGCGCAAATCGCCTGGTGCATCTCTTCGTATTGCGTAATACGGTGACCAAACGAACGGCTACAGATAATTTGCTGTTTCGCGGGGGTGAATTCTTCCAGATCAAGGCACGGCTCGCCGCGAAGCTCGCGCGCCGTACGTTCCATTACCACGTTAAAATGTTTGCGAATGACCCAGGATGACGCTTCCGCCAGCTCCAGCGCCGTGGTAATGCCCATCGCGTTCAGTTTTTTCGTAATGCGCCGTCCTACCCCCCACACCTCCTCTACCGGAACCTTTTCCAGCAGTTTACGCTGCCGCTCGCGGCCTGAGAGATCGACCACGCCGCCCGTGCTGGCCCAGCGTTTCGCCGCATAGTTGGCCAGCTTCGCCAGCGTTTTTGTCGGAGCAATACCGACGCCAACGGTTAAGCCCGTATTTTTAAAGACCTGCGTGCGCATCTGGTGACCGAACGTTTCCAGCGACAGGCAGTGGCTGACACCCGAAACATTCACAAATGCTTCATCAATGGAGTAGATCTCAATGGCCGGAGCGAGATCGGTCAGCGTCTGCATGACCCGACTGCTGAGATCGGCATACAGCGCATAGTTTGAGCTAAAGACGTAAACCCGCGACGGGTAGCGCTTTTCTTTGAATTTAAAATACGGCTCACCCATTTTTATGCCGAACTGCTTTGCCTCCCGCGACAGTGAAATAATGCAGCCGTCGTTATTGGACACCACCACGATGGGCTTCCCTTCCAGATCGGGGCGGAACACCCGCTCGCAGGAGGCATAGAAGCTATTTACATCAACCAGCGCGAACATGTTTATGCGTTTTGAGCGTGTGGGTGACGACGCCGAAGATCTGCAGCTCCTCTTCGGACTGAAAGGCGATCGGCTGATAGCGGACATTATGTGGCAATAGCCTCAGAACCGGGCGGGTCTGTAGCTCTTTCACCGTAAACTCACCGGCGACCGACGCCACGACGATATCCCCATGTTCGGCATTTAACGAACGATCCACCACCAGCAGATCGCCATCGCTAATTCCCGCCCCAATCATGGAGTCTCCGCTCACCTTGATAAAATAGGTCGCACTGGGGTGTCTCACTGCCAGCCGGTTAAGATCGAGACGATCCTCTACGTAATCCTGCGCCGGGCTCGGGAAACCACAGGCGACGCGTTCTAAAAATAACGGTAATTCAATGACTTGTTTTGGGTGATAAGAAAAGAGAGTGTCCATAATGCCTTTCTCGCCAGATACTGTATATAAATACAGTATTACGGATTATGGACAAGGATCAAGGTCATTTCCGGAGGCGAACCCAAACGCGTTGAAGTTTGAGCGGATTTAATTTAGCCATAGCCTGTACAAGTCACTCCACCATGACCTTCACCTTGGGTTTAGACAGCAAAATATGGATAAGCCCGGTAAAGGCGACCGGTCTAAAGAAGTAGTATCCCTGCTGGTATACGATGTTATTCCGGTTGAGATAGTCTAACTGCGCCTTCGTCTCAACGCCTTCCGCCACAATGCTGATGGAGAGCTTACGCGCCAAATCCAATACGCAATCGAGGATCCGGGTGGAGTCCTCGTGTTCATTGACTCTGCTGACGAAGCTGTGGTCAATCTTGATGTAATCGATATGCAGATCGTGCAGATAAGAGAGCCCGGAATAGCCGGTACCAAAGTCATCCAGGGCAATGGCAAAACCATTTTCATGGAGCACGTTCAGGGTCTGCACGAGGCGTTCATCAATATCCAGCGGCTCTCGCTCTGTCACCTCAATCACATGGTTTAAATCCTTTCTGACGAAGCTATTTTTATATTTCAGGCATTCGTCCACGAAGCCTGGCATCGCGATATGGGAAGCGCTGAAGTTAATCCCGATATGAAAACCTTCCGGAAGTTTACTGGAGATGGCATTCATTTGCGTCACCACCTGCGCCATCAGGCTTTGTGTCAGGGAAACAATCAGCCCCGATTTTTCAGCAATCGGAATGAATGCTCCCGGTGAAATATATCCCGCTTTGGGGTGCTTCCATCTTGCCAGCACTTCCACGCCCCGCAGCGTACCCTCCCTGCCGTTAACCACGGGCTGGTAAAACGGAATGATTTCTCTCTTCGCAATCGCACTGCGAAGTGATTCTTCAGGAAGCGTGTGTTTGTTCAGGTACTTATACAGAACATAAGCCGCGATACCGGCAACCAGCAGTACGAAAAGGAGTATGCCGCCCCCCTGATGAAGCAGCCTTTGCGGGCTGAAAAAAGGCGCAGGGTTGTATCGGATGCTATAGGCGTATTGTTCAGAGTAAACCTGTCTGGCCTGACGTTCGCCGGGAGACGTGACGTGCAGTTCGCCAGAGGCGTCAATTGCGCTCCCGCCCACCGCTAATGAATAATTCACGTGCTTTAACGGCGTGCTTAACGCATCCCGGATATGGCGATCGCTGATCGTCACGATAATACGGTTTTCTGCAAACCGGGTCTGAAAGAGCAAAACCGGCTGCCCGTTTACCGTATCGCTTGCCGGAACAAGAAATAAGGGAGTATCGGGTAATGTATTAATATGCCGCAATAACACGCGATTTCCCGGCAGAGAGGAGCACCAGGGCTGCCCCTGCCTGATGATGGCGATGGTTCTGAGATGTGGCTGAAGCGCTGCCTCCGTACCCAGTTGATACTGGCCTTCTGCGTCGCACCCCTTGACGATAATTTCCGTCGCCGTTCGGGCGGCAACGCGCGCCTCGTCAAGAATGTCATTAATATCGCTTACAGCGTATCGGGCTCCCGACTGACTGTCGGCCCGTGCTGAATACCAGAGTTGAATATTGAGGATAAAAATACCCGCAATAAAAATGGCTACTGCTGCTGCGACAGGCACAAAAGCGTTACGCATCAACGTATCTACCCTACAGGGTTACGATTATAAATAGCATGGTCGACAATAATAAAAATAACCATGTTATCTTTAAATTAATGACTTACTTATGACTTACCGTGAGAGATCAACTAAATAAATCACTATCAAAACACTAATGATTGACTTTAAATTTAGACTAATGCATATTTTACAGCACGAATTAACAAGACTTTTTGGAGGACGTTTTCTATGCCAGCCCGTGATTATCCCGACAAACGCGTTGCTCGCGGTTTAGCAAAGGAGGCCGATCTCAGGATGTTGAGCGCCCGCATCGATCCCGACCTGATGGAGTACATCAGAACCACCGCCTATGAAACCCGCAAAAGTAAGCAAGAGATTGTGGCGGAAGCGTTAGCGCTTCACCGGCAGAATAACCCGATGACGCCTGCGGCAGACTAGGCCAGGGCTTCATCTGGCAGGCGGTATTCTGTTTTCGCTTAATCCACCAGTGAATTCAGCGTGTCCAGCGCGTCCGGCGGTAACACCAGATCCCCGGCGGCAAGGTTTTGCTGGAGATGCGCCACGGAGGACGTTCCGGGGATCAGCAGGATGTTCGGAGAACGTTGCAACAGCCACGCCAGCGCAACCTGCATTGCCGTTGCTCCCAGCGCATCCGCAACCGTCTGCAGCCCGGAAGATTGCAGCGGCGTGAAACCGCCCAGCGGGAAGAATGGCACCCAGGCAATCCCCTGCTGCGCAAGCGTATCCACCAGCGAATCATCACCGCGATTCACAATGTTGTACATGTTCTGCACGCACACCACGGGCACCATTTTCTGCGCCTCGGCGACCTGAGAGGCAGTGACGTTGCTCAATCCAATATGGCGAACCAGCCCCTGCTGCTGTAGCTCCGCCAGCGTGGACAACGGTTCAGCGATCGATCCTTCCGCAGGACCGTGGGCGCTAAACATAATCCGCAGATTGACCACATCCAGTACGTCCAGCTGCAGGTTGCGCAGATTATCATGCACCGCCTGAGTCAATTCCTGCGCGGAAAAGGCCGGGAGCCAGGCGCCTTTGTCGTCGCGGCGGGCGCCGATTTTGGTCACGATGGTCAGATCGTCCCGATAAGGATGAAGCGCCTCGCGGATCAGCTGGTTAGTCACGTGCGGGCCGTAAAAATCGCTGGTATCGATATGATTCACACCCGCGGCCACCGCTTCGCGGAGCACCTCCAGCGCGGCCTGCTTATCCTTCGGTGGGCCAAACACGCCCGGCCCGGCAAGCTGCATCGCGCCATAGCCCAGTCGTTTAACCGTTCGCGTGCCGAGCGCGTACGTTCCGCTTTTATCAATGCTGCTCATGTTGACCTTCCTCATAAAAATGATCCGGGTTTACAACAGGTTCCCGATCGGAGCCCTAAGTTAAGCACGAGTTAAATTAAAGTTTAAATTCTATACGACGATAGTATTGATGTACCTCTGCATCTCTCTAACGGACGACCGCTATGCTGAAAAATCTGCACGTAATTACCGGTATTATCTTTGCCCTCACCATATTCTGTCTGCTGCAAGTTGTCACGGGAGGGTTGTTCTACTCTGCCGTCAGCAACGATCGCCATAACTTCCAGAACTCCGGGGTGCTCAATGCCCAGCAGGAGAGCCTGAGCGACAGCGTCAATACGCTGGTAAAAACGCGCGTTACCGTCACCCGCGTGGCGATCCGTTACCTGAAAAACCAGCGCGATCCTGCGTCCCTCGCGGCGATCAACAAGCTGTTAGGTACCGCCAATGACTCTCTGGCGAAAGCCGAAGCCTATAACAAAGCGTGGCAGAAAATGCCGCAGGTTAATGGCCAAAACGCGGCGTTAACCGAAGAGATGCAGAAATCCTGGAATCAAATGCACGAGGTGATGCGTCTGTCGATTGAGTATCTGCGCGCCGACAACTATCAGGCTTACGGTGATCTGGATGCCCAGCAGGCACAGGACGGGATGGAAGCGGTCTATAACCGCTGGCGTGCCGAAAACAACACCCTGCTTAAAGCGGCGACACAAGAAAACCAGAGCAGCTTTACGCAGATGCAGTGGACACTGGCAGGGATTTTCCTGGCCGTGATCGCCGTACTGGTCGTGATCTGGCAGGGTTTACAACACCTGCTGCTGAAACCGCTCAAAACCATCATGAACCACATCCGCACCATCGCGGGCGGCGATCTGACGCAAAACGTCGATATCTCTGGCCGCAATGAGATGGGACAGCTGGCGGCAGGCCTGCATGAGATGCAGCAGTCGCTGGTTAACACGGTCAGTGCCGTACGCGGGAGCACGGATTCGATCTATACCGGCGCGGGTGAAATTGCCGCCGGGAGCAACGACCTCTCGGCCCGTACCGAACAGCAGGCTGCCTCGCTGGAAGAGACGGCCGCCAGTATGGAAGAGCTGACCGCAACGGTTAAACAGAACTCCGATAACGCGCGTCAGGCTACGCTGCTGGCGAAAAATGCCTCAGAAACGGCCGCACGCGGCGGTCACGTCGTGGATAACGTGGTTCGCACGATGACCGAAATTGCCGACAGTTCGCAGCAAATCGCGCACATCACCGGTGTGATTGACAGCATCGCATTCCAGACGAACATTCTGGCACTTAACGCGGCGGTGGAAGCCGCTCGCGCCGGGGAACAAGGCCGTGGCTTTGCGGTTGTTGCCGGTGAAGTCCGTACGCTGGCGAGCCGCAGCGCCCAGGCGGCGAAGGAGATCAAAGGACTGATTGAGAATTCCGTCAGCCGGGTCAACACCGGCTCTGAACAGGTGAGCGAGGCTGGTGCAACGATGAAAGAGATCGTCGCCGCAGTCACCCGCGTTACCGATATTATGGGCGAGATTTCGTCAGCCTCTGACGAGCAGAGCCGCGGTATTGAGCAGGTGAGCCTGGCCGTATCGCAGATGGACAGCGTAACGCAGCAAAACGCCGCGCTGGTGCAGGAATCTGCCACGGCCGCAGCGGCACTGGAAGACCAGTCCGAGCAATTGCGTCAGGCCGTGGCTGCATTTCGCCTGAACGTGCAGGAAAGAGCCGCGCCGCGCGCCAAAAATGTGAAAACGCCGCAGCTGTTGCGCCCGGTAACGGCCAGCGCGTCGGGCGACAATCACTGGGAAACGTTCTAAGCCGTATCGCTAGCGGCTGCGCTTGGCGTGCCGCTCCCAGTTTTCCTGTTTCGCTTCGTCGGATTTTCGCAGCGAAACATAGCAAGCCCCGCTGCCGCCATGGTGCGGCAGCGCGACACAAAATGCCTGCACTTCCTCGAACTCGGTCAACCAACGCGCCAGATAGCTGCGCACCACATTAGGGTGTGACTTCAGCTCACGCCCTTTGCCGTGCACGATAATCAGATTGCGCAGCCCGTCACGACTCGCCTGCCGGATAAAAGAATACAGCATCTGGCGGCAGCGTTCGGCGGGCTGACGTAAGAGGGTTAAGCTGGCCTGACGGGAATATTTGCCGGAACGCAGCTTATCAATAACGCCCTGCTGAACCCCTTCGCGCTGGAACATCAGCGGCTCTTCGAGCGGCAGCAATTCCAGAAAACCCAGGGTCAGAAAGTTGTCGAGCTGTTCGGTATCAATGTCCTGGCGAGCGCGTGAATTACGGCTTTGCTGCCAGTGGATATCCGTGCAGCGTTTCAGGGGCTGAACATCTTCCATGGCGTCAAGAAAAAGGGATTTGTCGTCAGGGTTCATGGAAATCCTCCGGCTACATCTGGGCTTGTACTATACCTGCACCAGACAGGCGCCTCAATCACCTCTGCAGAATGCGGGGTGAGATACATATTATCCTGATGAATATATATAGCCATTATTAAAAATATTTAAATCAGACTTAACTAAAACTTCAGTAAAGTTAAAATAAGTGATTTGCGTTAAATTTTTATAAAATCAATCACTCGCCTGCCTTTCATTTTTCGGAAAAGATGTTATACCTAAATATACCTGCCTCATGGATATAATACTCAGGACTGGCAAAAGGATGTACTGCTGTGTGTACTATAGGGTCTGTCTGATGTCGGACAGATCCTGTTTTTTTATAATAGGCACTTCACGCAACGACTATTTTTCTCGCTTCCCTTCTGAATTGCGTAATTAATGATTCGGCAAGGGGCGTCTGACGTGAATCACGGCGCTGAATTAAATAATAGGTTGCTTTAGGAAGCGACTCAACGACCGGCAGCATGACCAGACGGTGCGCCAGCAGCGGGTCACAGCCTAGCTCCTGCGGCAATATGCTTAAAAAATCACTTTGCGCGACAAGGCTAATGCAGGAAGAAAAGGTTTCGCAGACGACACCAATTCGCGGTATTTGCGAGCGGTGGCTAAATACCTCTTCTAATTGCTTATAATAGCTTCCCCGCGGCGTCGGCATTGTCCAGTTATAATGCAAAAGTTCATTAATAGAGGTTGCCCCCGTTGCCGGATGCCCTTCCCGACAAAATACTGCAAACGGTTTTTCAAAGAGTTTTTCAAACGTAAATTCATGGTCGTAAGGCCCCTGGTAATAGGTATTGATGGTGAAATCCAGCTCGCCCTGGCGTAATTCATTGATCATCGACACCAGTTGCCCTTCCATAATTCGCACCTTGACCTGCGGATGTTGCGCATGAAAACGGGTGATGACGGCGGGCATCAGGCTTCGTGAAACGCTGGCCCCCATTCCGATGTTGATCTGCCCGGCCAGTTCGCCCTGCCGCTGACGGATATCATCCTGCGCCGCACGCAGCTCTTCCAGAATCAACCTGGCACGCTGGTAAAAGCCCTCACCGCATTCGGTCAACGCGACGCCCTTACTCCTGCGCACGAAAAGCTGCGCCGCTATGCCCTCCTCCAGCTCTTTGATGGATTTGGTCAGCGCCGGTTGCGAAAGATTCAGCGTCCTGCTGGCACCGCGAATGCTGCCCTGACGCGCGACTTCAACAAACGCCCGGATTTGATGAAATTTAATCTGGAATGTCATAGCCCGACCGATAACCGTTGTTTATCAGAGTAAAGAAACTGTCATCTACTTTAATGGAAAGGGATGTGCGAGGGTAATTCCTGAACGGTTAAAACTGTGAAAAATCGGTTAGTGATAAGTAAAAACTATCACAGCGTGAAGCAGTTCACATATTTTAATGATGACAGGAACAGATATGGACACACTGGCGCAGTACATCCAGACATTATCCCCGCAGCTGAGCGCATGGCGTCGTGATTTTCACCATTATGCGGAATCCGGCTGGGTAGAGTTTCGTACCGCCGCGAAAGTCGCGGAAATCCTTGACTCGCTGGGTTACGAACTGGCGATGGGTCGTGACGTGGTCGATGCCGAAAGCCGGATGGGGTTGCCCGATGCCGCGACTCTGGCGCATGAGTTTGACCGCGCGCGGGCGCAGGGCGCGACTGAGAAATGGCTGGCGCCGTTTGAAGGCGGGTTTACCGGCATTGTGGCGACCCTCAATACCGGGCGTCCTGGTCCAACCCTGGCGTTTCGCGTCGACATGGATGCCCTTGATTTAAGCGAAGCGCTGGATGAAAGCCATCGCCCGTTCCGCGACGGGTTTGCCTCCTGCAACGCAGGGATGATGCACGCCTGCGCGCACGACGGCCATACCACGATTGGTCTGGGGCTGGCGCAGGTGCTTAAGCAGAATGAAGCACAGCTCAGCGGCACCCTCAAGCTGATCTTCCAGCCTGCCGAAGAGGGCACCCGCGGCGCGCGCGCCATGGTTGCCGCCGGGGCGCTGGACGACGTGGACTATTTCACCGCCATCCATATTGGTACCGGCGTCCCTGCCGGAACGACGATCTGCGGCAGCGATAACTTTATGGCCACCACCAAGTTCGACGTGAACTTTACCGGCGTGGCCGCACACGCGGGCGGTAAACCGGAGGACGGACGTAATGCCCTGCTCGCCGCCGCGCAGGCCGCCCTCGCCCTGCACAGCATCGCCCCGCACAGCGAAGGGGCCTCCCGGGTGAACGTCGGCGTGATGCAGGCGGGCAGCGGACGCAACGTGGTGCCCGCCAATGCCCTGATCAAGGTTGAAACGCGCGGCGAAACCGAAGCCATTAACCAGTATGTCTTTGAACGTGCGCAGGCGGTCATTACCGGCGCAGCGGCGCTCTACGGCGTGCGCGCCGAGATGCGCCTGATGGGTGCCGCGACGTCCAGCGCGCCGACACCGGCATGGGTGGATTATCTGCGCGAACAGGCGAGCCAGGTTTCCGGGGTTGTTCACGCCATCGATAAGGTGAAGGCGCCAGCAGGCTCCGAAGACGCCACGCTAATGATGGCCCGCGTGCAGGAGAACGGCGGCATGGCGTCCTATATGGTGTTTGGCACCGATTTGAGCGCCGGACATCACAACGAAAAATTCGACTTCGATGAGAAGGTCATGGCCATCGCCATTGAAACGCTGGCGCGAACTGCGCTCAATTTCCCGTGGACGCGAGGTGTGTAATGCAGGAGAACTACGCTTTTATTGCCGATGCGATCGACACGCGATGTCGGACGTTAACCGATATTGCCGACGCGATCTGGGATCGCCCTGAAACTCGCTTTGAAGAGTTCTGGTCCGCCGAACGGCTCGCCAGCGAGCTGGAGGCCGAAGGTTTCACGCTGAGCCGCGAGGCAGGCGGCATCCCCAACGCGTTTATCGCCAGCTTCGGCAGCGGGAAACCGGTTATCGCCCTGCTGGGCGAATACGACGCACTGGCTGGGTTAAGCCAGCAGGCGCACTGCGCAACGGCGCAATCCGCCACGCCGGGGGCAAATGGCCACGGCTGCGGGCATAACCTCCTGGGCACCGCGGCGCTGGCGGGCGCGGTGGCGGTGAAAAGCTGGCTGGAGGAGCACGGCGGCAGCGGAACGGTGCGTTTTTATGGCTGTCCCGGCGAGGAAGGCGGTTCCGGGAAAACCTTTATGGTGCGCGAAGGTCTGTTTGATGACGTTGATGCCGCCGTCACCTGGCATCCGGAAGCCTTCGCCGGGATGTTCAACGTCAGCACGCTGGCGAATATTCAGGCCGCCTGGCGTTTTCACGGCGTGGCGGCGCACGCGGCCAACTCCCCCCATCTGGGACGCAGCGCGCTGGACGCCGTGACGCTGATGACCACCGGCACCAACTTCCTCAACGAACACATTATCGAAAAAGCGCGCGTCCATTATGCCATTACCGATACTGGCGGGATTTCGCCCAACGTGGTGCAGGCGCAGGCTGAGGTGCTGTACCTGATCCGCGCCCCGGAGATGGCCGATGCGCAGCAGATTTACGAACGCATCGAAAAAATCGCCCAGGGCGCGGCGATGATGACCGAAACCACCGTCGAGTGTCGCTTTGATAAAGCCTGCTCAAGCTATCTGCCAAACCGCACGCTCGAGGCGGCGATGTATCGCGCCCTGCAGCACTACGGCACGCCGCTCTGGACGGAGGAAGAACGCGCCTTTGCCCGCGAGATCCGCGCCACCCTGACGCCCAACGATCTGCAAAACAGCCTGAAAAATATTGCCGCAACGGGGGGCGACGCGGGTAAAGCCTTTGCCCGTCGTCATCAGGAGACGCTGCTGGTGGATGAAGTCGCCCCCTATGCCATCACCGACAACGTGCTGGCGGGTTCAACCGACGTGGGCGATGTCAGCTGGAAAATGCCGGTCGCCCAGTGCTTCAGCCCCTGCTTTACCGTCGGCACGCCGCTGCACACCTGGCAACTGGTGGCGCAGGGGCGTACCTCTATTGCCCACAAAGGCATGCTGCTGGCGGGAAAAGTGATGGGTGCGACCGCGCTCAATCTGCTGCAGGACGCAGCGCTGCTGAAAAAATGCCGTGAAGAGTTCGAACAACAATTACAAGAAAAACCGTACGTGTGTCCGATCCCTCAGGGCGTGACACCGTCACCTTTAAAATAAAAAAACACAACACAACAACACAACACTCCCGAGGAACGCCCATGAGTATGTCATCCATACCTTCGCATTCCCCATCCGGTAAGCTCTATGGCTGGGTTGAGAGGATCGGCAATAAAGTGCCGCACCCTTTCCTGCTTTTTATCTATCTGATTGTGATTTTGATGGTCGCCACCGCCGTACTCTCCGCCTTTGACGTGAGCGTGCGCAGTCCGGCTGACGGCAGCCTGGTGGCGGTGAAAAACCTGCTCAGCGTTGACGGGCTGCACTGGTTTTTACCCAACGTGATTAAGAACTTCAGCGGTTTCGCCCCGCTGGGCGCCATTCTGGCGCTGGTGCTGGGGGCCGGGCTGGCGGAACGCGTGGGCTTGCTGCCCGCGTTAATGGTGAAAATGGCGTCCCACGTCAGCGCGCGCTACGCGAGCTATATGGTGCTGTTTATCGCCTTCTTCAGCCATATCTCTTCCGACGCCGCGCTGGTGATTATGCCGCCGATGGGGGCGCTGATTTTCCTCGCCGTCGGGCGTCATCCCGTGGCGGGCCTGCTGTCGGCGATTGCGGGCGTGGGCTGCGGATTTACCGCTAACCTGCTGATCGTCACCACCGACGTGCTGCTCTCGGGCATCAGCACGGAGGCGGCGAAGACCATCGATGCGGCAATGCACGTCAGCGTGATCGACAACTGGTACTTTATGGCCAGCTCGGTGATTGTCCTGACGATTGTTGGCGGGCTGATTACCGATAAGATCATCGAGCCGCGGCTGGGTAAATGGGAAGGCCGTAGCGATGAAAAGCTGGACACCCTGAGCAAAGAGCAGCGTTTCGGCCTGCGCGTGGCTGGCGTGGTCTCGCTGGCCTTTATCGCGCTGGTGGCGCTGATGGTGGTGCCGGAAAACGGCATATTGCGCGATCCGGTTAAACATACCGTCCTGCCGTCGCCGTTTATTCAGGGCATCGTGCCGCTGATTATCCTCTTCTTCTTTGTCGTCTCGCTCGCCTACGGTATCGCCACCGGCAAAATCCGCCGTCAGGGCGATCTGCCGCAGCTGATGATCGAGCCGATGAAGGAGATGGCGGGTTTTATTGTGATGGTATTCCCGCTGGCGCAGTTCGTGGCGATGTTTAACTGGAGCAACATGGGCAAGTTTATGGCCGTGGGCCTGACCGACGCGCTGGAGGCAGCCGGGCTAAGCGGCGTACCGGCGTTTGTCGGCCTGGCGCTGCTTTCATCGCTGCTGTGCATGTTTATCGCCAGCGGCTCCGCCATTTGGTCGATTCTGGCACCGATCTTCGTGCCGATGTTTATGATGCTGGGCTTCCACCCGGCTTTTGCGCAGATCCTGTTCCGTATCGCAGACTCCTCGGTCATTCCACTGGCGCCGGTTTCACCGTTTGTTCCGCTGTTTTTAGGCTTCCTGCAGCGCTATAAACCGGAGGCCAAACTGGGTACCTACTATTCGCTCGTCTTGCCTTATCCGCTTATCTTTTTAGGGGTATGGCTGGTGATGTTGGTGGCGTGGTATCTTGTCGGCCTGCCGATTGGACCGGGAATATACCCGAGGCTGAACTAAAGGAATGAGGATGCTGAGATTACTCGAAGATAAGATTGCGACGCCGCTGGGGCCGCTGTGGGTTATCGCCGATGAGGCGTTCAATCTGCGCGCCGTCGAATGGGAAGAGCACAGCGACCGCATGGAAGAACTGCTGAACATTCATTATCGCGCTGAGGGTTTTGAGCGTATCAGCGCCACCAATCCGGGTGGGCTGAGCGACAAGCTTGCGGCGTACTTCGAGGGCGATCTCAGCATCATTGATACTCTGCCAACCGCCACGGCAGGCACGCCTTTTCAGCGCGACGTATGGCAGGCCCTGCGGTCGATTCCGTGCGGGCAGGTCATGCATTATGGTCAGCTCGCAGAGCAGTTAGGCCGTGCGGGCGCGGCGCGCGCAGTGGGGGCCGCAAACGGCTCCAACCCGGTCAGCATCGTGGTGCCCTGCCACCGCGTGATCGGCCGCAACGGCACCATGACGGGCTATGCCGGTGGCGTGCAGCGAAAAGAGTGGCTACTGCGCCATGAAGGGTATCTTTTGCTGTAGAAACCAGGCTTTTAGTGCTTAATTTTCTTCCGGTTAGGGTAAAAATCCATAAGCAATTTGTGGAATTTCAAGAAGATGGCGACACATTGTCGCCACTTGTCCTTATTGAGGGTTTGCCAGGCTTACGTACTTACCAAAAAGATGTTAAAATTGACCAATATCAATTAAGGCTTGAGCAAACCTATGATCCCGGAAAAGCGAATTATACGACGCATTCAGTCTGGCGGTTGTGCTATCCATTGCCAGGATTGCAGCATCAGCCAGCTCTGTATCCCGTTTACCCTGAATGAGCATGAACTCGATCAGCTTGATAATATCATCGAGCGTAAAAAGCCTATTCAGAAAGGGCAGACGCTGTTTAAAGCGGGAGACGAACTGAAATCGCTCTATGCTATCCGTTCTGGCACCATCAAGAGCTACACCATCACCGAACAGGGTGATGAGCAGATCACCGGCTTCCATCTGGCGGGCGACCTGGTGGGCTTTGATGCTATCGGCACGGGTCATCACCCGAGCTTTGCTCAGGCGCTCGAAACCTCAATGGTTTGCGAAATTCCATTTGAAACGCTGGACGATCTGTCCGGTAAGATGCCTAACCTGCGTCAGCAGATGATGCGTCTGATGAGCGGTGAGATCAAAGGCGACCAGGACATGATCCTGCTGCTTTCCAAAAAGAATGCAGAAGAGCGCCTGGCCGCGTTTATCTACAACCTCTCCCGCCGTTTCGCGGAACGTGGTTTCTCGCCGCGTGAATTCCGACTGACGATGACGCGTGGCGATATCGGTAACTACCTGGGCCTGACCGTTGAGACCATCAGCCGTCTGCTGGGACGTTTCCAGAAAAGCGGCATGCTGGCGGTTAAAGGTAAGTACATCACCATCGAAAATGGTGAAGCGCTGGCGGTTCTCGCCGGGCACGCCCGCAACGTCGCATAACATCCC
Source organism: Enterobacter sp. RHBSTW-01064 (assembly GCF_014103035.1). Lineage (NCBI taxonomy): Bacteria > Pseudomonadati > Pseudomonadota > Gammaproteobacteria > Enterobacterales > Enterobacteriaceae > Enterobacter > Enterobacter sp. RHBSTW-01064. The sequence goes on from NZ_JABXOU010000004.1 coordinate 264,928, forward strand.
CGAATGATTCATGCCAGTTTCGTACATTTTCGTGATGACGGGACTGGCATTTTACATTGTCCTTTTCAACCGCTCCCACTCCCCGGTCTGCGCCTGGCACGTTCCCGTTGAGGTTATGATTTGAGAGAAAGTTTATTTTTCGTTTCAGTCGTTATTGCCTCAATCACCTTCATATTCATCTGGATCATGCTTGTCGGCCCTATGAAGGGAGAGGAAAAGACCTATGTGCAGGATTCAACGACCTTTGCGATAGCGGTGATGGTGCTGCTGTTGATTGCGTTTATCGCGGTGACATCCACCGTGCTTTTCCTCTGATAAATTTTCATGAATTATTGATCTGGCAAAAGCTCCCCTCTGTTTCATTCAGGATATATAGGTTACTCTTTTAATTACAGACTGTGGTGACAGTAGTAAGGAGACCTGTATGGCCAAGTATCAAAACATGCTGGTAGCTATCGATCCGAATCAGGACGATCAGCCAGCATTACGACGTGCTGTGTATTTACATCAACGGATTGGTGGCAAAATCAAAGCGTTTTTGCCGATCTATGATTTCTCGTATGAGATGACCACCCTTCTGTCGCCTGACGAGCGCACCGCGATGCGTCAGGGCGTGATCGGCCAGCGTACCGCGTGGATCCGTGAACAGGCGAAATATTACCTGGAAGCGGGTGTTCCTATTGATATCAAAGTGGTCTGGCATAACCGACCTTTCGAAGCCATTATCCAGGAAGTTGTCGCCGGTGGGCACGACCTGCTGCTGAAAATGGCGCACCAGCATGACAAGCTGGAATCCGTGATCTTCACCCCTACCGACTGGCATCTGCTGCGTAAATGTCCTTGTCCGGTCTGGATGGTAAAAGACCAGCCGTGGCCTGAAGGCGGAAAAGCCGTCGTGGCAGTAAACCTCGCGAGCGAAGAGGATTACCACAATTCGCTGAACGAGAAGCTGGTGAAGGAGACCATCCAGCTTGCCGATCAGGTGAATCATACCGAAGTGCATCTGGTGGGCGCGTATCCGGTCACACCTATTAACATTGCCATTGAGCTGCCTGAATTTGACCCGAGCGTCTATAACGACGCGATCCGCGGACAGCACCTGCTGGCGATGAAAGCGCTGCGCCAAAAATTCAGCATTGATGAGAAAATGACGCACGTTGAAAAAGGTCTGCCTGAAGAGGTGATCCCGGATTTAGCGGAACATCTTCAGGCGGGGATTGTGGTACTGGGAACCATCGGGCGCACCGGTATTTCAGCCGCGTTCCTCGGCAATACCGCCGAACAGGTGATCGACCATCTGCGCTGCGACCTGCTGGTCATTAAGCCGGATGAGTTCCAGACGCCGGTGGAGTTGGATGACCCGGAAGACGATTAACCCCAACGCCCGGCGGCGCAGGCTTGCCGGGCCTACAAAATCGTAGGCCAGGTAAGCGTCAGCGCCACCCGGCAATAAAAAAACCGCCGGATTCGGCGGTTTTTTCGTTTCAACGCAACTTACAGCGCTTTCAGAATCGCATCCACGCTGGCTTTGGCATCGCCAAACAGCATGTGAGTGTTCTCTTTGAAGAACAGCGGGTTCTGAACGCCTGCATAGCCGGTATTCATGGAGCGTTTAAACACAATCACGTTCTGTGCTTTCCACACTTCCAGAACCGGCATACCGGCGATTGGGCTGCGCGGATCGTCCTGCGCCGCCGGGTTAACAGTGTCGTTAGCGCCGATGACCAGCACGGTGTCGGTATCGGCGAAATCATCGTTGATCTCGTCCATTTCCAGCACGATGTCGTAAGGCACTTTCGCCTCCGCCAGCAGCACGTTCATGTGGCCTGGCAGGCGACCTGCCACCGGGTGGATACCAAAGCGAACCTTGATACCGCGCGCGCGCAGCTTCTCGGTGATTTCCGCAACCGGATACTGCGCCTGCGCCACCGCCATGCCGTAGCCCGGGGTGATGATCACGGAGTGTGAGTTTTTCAGCATATCCGCCGTGTCTTCCGCGCTGATTTCACGGTGCTCACCCACTTCCTCATCGGAACCGGTCGAAGAGCCGTCAGAACCAAAGCCACCGGCAATCACGCTGATGAACGAACGGTTCATCGCCTTACACATGATGTAAGACAGGATCGCACCTGAAGAACCCACCAGCGCACCGGTGACGATCAGCAGGTCGTTGCTCAGCATAAAGCCTGCCGCCGCTGCCGCCCAACCGGAGTAGGAGTTCAGCATCGAGACAACCACTGGCATATCCGCACCACCGATGGACGCCACAAGGTGCCAGCCGAACGCCAGCGCAATGGTGGTCATCACCAGCAACGCCAGCACCTGCAGGCCTACGCTTTCGGTACGCACGAAGACCACCAGCAGCACAAATGAGACCACCAGCGCCGCCAGGTTCAACTTGTGACGGTTTGGCAGCATCAGCGGCTTAGAGGAAATTTTCCCGCGCAGCTTGCCGAACGCCACAATCGAACCGGTGAAGGTCACCGCACCGATAAAGATACCGAGGAACACTTCCGTCAGGTGAATGTTCACCAGAATCGGTTCCAGGCCCGGTTCGTGATACAGATAGCTGTTGAAGCCCACCAGCACCGCTGCCAGACCCACGAAGCTGTGCAGAATCGCAACCAGCTCCGGCATCTCGGTCATTTCAACGCGTTTTGCCAGGCGAATACCAATTGCGCCACCGATAATCATCGCCACCAGGATCCACGCAACGTTGCCGGTGTCCGGCCCGAAGATGGTGGCAATCAGCGCAATTGCCATCCCGGCGATACCAAAGTTATTCCCCTGCTGAGACGTTTCGTGTTTGGAAAGTCCCGCCAGACTGAAAATAAACAGGATTGCAGCAACAATGTATGCGGCTGTCACTAATCCTCCAGACATATGCTACCCCTTAGCCTTTACGAAACATTTTCAGCATGCGCTGAGTCACGGTGAAACCACCGAAAATATTGATACTGGCGATCAGTACCGCGACAAAGCTCAGGAAGCTGATCCAGCCGCCGTGACCAATCTGCAGCAACGCCCCGACCACGATAATCCCGGAGATGGCGTTGGTCACCGACATCAGCGGCGTATGCAGCGCATGGGAGACGTTCCACACCACGTAGTAGCCCACGACGCAGGAGAGCGCGAAGACGGTGAAGTGACCAAGGAACTCTTTTGGTGCGACGTCAGCCAGCCAGCCGAAGAGAATAATCACCAGCGCCATGATCGCGTATTTGCGCCACGGGGAAGCCGGTTTAGCGGGTTCTTTTGGCTCTGGCGCGGCTTTTGGTGCTGCCTGAGGCTGCGCGGAAACCTGAATAGGCGGTGCAGGCCAGGTGATTTCACCTTCACGGACCACGGTGACACCACGGACAACCACGTCGTCAAAATCAACGGTGATGTTGCCATCTTTCTCTTTGCAGAGCAGCTTCAGCAGGTTGACGAGGTTAGTGCCGTACAGCTGTGAAGACTGGGTTGGCAGACGACCCGGCAGATCGGTATAACCAATGACCTTCACACCGTTAGCGGTCGTGGTCACCTGATTCGGCACGGTATATTCGCAGTTACCGCCGTTCTGCGCGGCCAGATCGACAATCACGCTGCCTGGCTGCATGGAATCGACCATCTCGCGGGTGATCAGCTTCGGTGCTGGTTTGCCCGGAATCAGCGCCGTGGTGACGATGATGTCGACCTCTTTCGCCTGCGCGGCGAAGAGTTCCATTTCGGCTTTGATAAAGGCTTCGGACATTACCTTCGCGTAACCATCACCGCTGCCAGCTTCTTCCTTGAAGTCCAGTTCAAGGAACTCGGCGCCCATACTCTGGACCTGCTCCTTCACTTCCGGACGGGTATCAAAAGCACGGACGATAGCGCCCAGGCTATTTGCTGCTCCAATCGCAGCAAGACCGGCCACGCCCGCACCAATCACCATCACTTTCGCTGGCGGTACTTTACCCGCCGCGGTGATCTGACCGGTAAAGAAACGACCAAACTCGTGAGCCGCTTCAACGATAGCGCGGTAGCCCGCGATGTTCGCCATGGAGCTCAGCGCATCCAGAGACTGGGCGCGCGAAATGCGCGGCACCGAGTCCATCGCCATCACGGTGACGCCACGGGCTGCCAGCTTCTCCATAAGCTCTGGATTTTGTGCAGGCCAGACGAAGCTCACCAGCGTCGTGCCCGCGTTCAGCAGCGAAATCTCGTTCTCTTCCGGTGCGTTGACCTTCAGAATGATCGGTGATTGCCAGACCTCTGCCCCTTCGACCACTTCCGCACCGGCCTGGATAAAGGCCTCGTCATCGAAACTGGCCAGTTTGCCCGCGCCGCTTTCAACCGCGACGGTAAAACCCAGTTTGAGCAGTTGCTCCACCGTTTTCGGTGTTGCCGCTACACGGGTTTCATTGGCTAACCGTTCTTTTGGTACCCCAATACGCATAGTTTTCCCTTCCATCGGTTTTTGATGATGGTTTGTCGATAATTGCCCGCGGTCGGTCGCAGATTTCGCCATCCACATAACGACGAAAAATGATCCACCCCGGAAAATAAAACAGTAACAAACTTTCTATAACCTACTGAAAATAACGCCCGTGATCTACCGTCCAAAAACACTATTTCTTACTTTATCTGTGAAAAATAAGCGATCGGCATCGCTGACAGAGATATTTACCTTAAATTCATCGCTGAGACCGATAAAACGCGCAAGCGAAGCGGCAAAAACATGATATAGCGCCATAACAGAACAACTTATTAACATTAAATTAACTTGTAAAAGTCATAAGCTTTATCAGTTTTACTTGTCAAACGTCTGTTTTTTCAACATATCACTAAATGTTATGGAATTGGGTCATGCGCTGAGCACAGGCTGTGAAAAATGGCGCAGACAGCGACGGGATTTAAATGCCATAATCGGGACCGTCTCAAATTAACAACAATACCAGTACATGGTTTGCGCAAGGCGAAGGATTATTTTTATGAAGCTTAAGAACACACTCCTGGCGTCCGCACTTCTTTCCGCGACCGCCCTGTCTGCGAATGCCGCGACAGAGTTAACGCCGGAGCAAGCGGCAGCGTTAAAACCTTTTGACCAGACGGTCATTGTGGGTCGCTACAACTCTATTGGCGACGGCGTTGCCGCCGCGTCAAAAGCCGCTGATAAAAAAGGCGCGGCTTCGTTTTATGTGCTCGATCAGTCCGATCAGGGCAACAGCGGCAACCAGCGCGTCACCATTGCGCTGTACAAAGAAAATGCGCCTAAAGCGGATGAACAGAAAAACCGCGTGATTAACGGCATCGTTGAGCTGCCAAAAGATCAGGCGATTGCGCTTGAGCCGTATGACACCGTTACCGTGCAGGGCTTCTACCGCAGCCAGCCTGAAGTGAACGATGCCATCACCAAAGCCGCGAAACAGAAAGGGGCTTACTCTTTCTATATCGTGCGTCAGGTGGATGCTAACCAGGGCGGCAACCAGCGTATTACCGCGTTCATCTATAAAGAAGATGCGAAAAAACGCGTTCTGCAAAGCCCGGACGCTATCCCTGCTGATTCCGATGCGGGACGTGCGGCGTTAGCAAAAGGCGGTGAAGAAGCGAAGAAAGTTGAGATCCCGGGCGTCGCGACCTCTGCAGCGCCAAGCGCTGAAGTGGGCCGTTTCTTTGAAACGCAAACCACCAAAGGTGGACGCTATTCCGTCACCCTGCCGGATGGAACCAAAATTGAAGAGCTGAACAACGCCACTGCCGCGCAGATGGTACCGTTCGACAGCATCAAGTTTACCGGCAACTACGGCAACGGAACGGAAGTCTCTTATCAGGTCGCGAAGCGCGCGGCGAAGAAAGGCGCGAAGTACTACCACATCACCCGCCAGTGGCAGGAACGTGGTAACAACATGACCATCAGCGCCGATCTGTATAAGTAACAAAACGGTTGATCTGAGGCGGCGTAATGCCGCCTTTTTGTTACTTTTTTTCTAATTTCGGCCACACATCATTGCATGCTTTCCTGACACTCCGTAAAATCCCGCGCCTTAGTGTGATCCACCATTTTTATGCGCCCGTGCGAAATAATTATTCTGGATTTGGACCTTTCATAACAGGAAGCCAATGGAAAAGAAACTTGGCCTGAGTGCATTAACTGCACTCGTTTTAAGCTCAATGCTGGGTGCGGGTGTATTCAGTTTGCCGCAGAACATGGCGGCAGTCGCAAGCCCTGCCGCGTTAATTATTGGCTGGGCGATCACCGGCGTCGGGATCCTGCTGCTGGCATTTGCCATGCTGCTGCTCACCCGCATTCGCCCCGATCTGGATGGCGGCATTTTCACCTATGCCCGCGAAGGCTTCGGGGAGCTGATTGGCTTCTGTTCCGCATGGGGCTACTGGCTTTGTGCGGTGATCGCTAACGTCTCCTACCTGGTGATTGTCTTCTCGGCGCTCAGTTTCTTTACCGATACCCCTGAGCTCCGCCTGTTTGGTGACGGCAATACCTGGCAATCCATTGTCGGGGCATCTGTACTGCTGTGGGTGGTGCACTGGCTGGTATTACGCGGTGTCCAGACGGCGGCCAGCATCAACCTGGTCGCGACGCTGGCTAAACTGGTCCCGCTTGGCCTGTTTGTCGTGCTGGCATTTATTGCGTTTCGTCTTGACGTCTTTAAGCTCGACTTCACCGGTATCGCGCTGGGCGTGCCCGTCTGGGAGCAGGTCAAAAATACCATGCTGATCACCCTGTGGGTGTTCATCGGCGTTGAGGGTGCCGTCGTGGTTTCGGCCCGGGCGCGTAATAAGCGCGATGTCGGCCGCGCCACGCTGTTGGCCGTGCTGGCGGCGCTGGGGGTCTATCTGCTGGTGACGCTGCTGTCGCTGGGCGTGGTGGCGCGTCCTGAACTGGCAGAAATGCGTAATCCGTCGATGGCCGGGCTGATGGTGAAAATGCTCGGCCCGTGGGGAGATGTGGTGATTGCTGCGGGGCTTATCGTTTCCGTGTGTGGAGCCTACCTGAGCTGGACCATCATGGCGGCAGAAGTACCGTTCCTGGCCGCCACGCACAAGGCGTTTCCTCGCCTGTTTGCCCGCCAGAATAAAAACAATGCGCCGTCGGCCTCACTCTGGCTCACCAACATCAGCGTACAGGTCTGTCTGGTGCTGATCTGGCTCACAGGTTCGGACTATAACACCCTGTTGACCATCGCCTCTGAAATGATTCTGGTACCCTATTTCTTAGTGGGTGCGTATTTGTTAAAAATCGCGACGCGCCCGGCGCATTACATTGTCGGTGTCGGCGCCTGTATTTACGGTCTGTGGTTGTTGTATGCTTCCGGGCCTATGCATCTGCTGCTGTCGGTGGTGTTGTATGCGCCGGGTCTGCTGGTGTTTATCTATGCACGTCGCACGCATCAGTTGGAGAACGCCCTCAAGCGCCGTGAAATGGCCGCGATCGGGTTGTTACTGATTGCTGCCATACCGGCCACGTGGATGTTAATGGGATAGCATTGCCTTTCCCATTGTTGAACTGAAAAGGAGAATACGATGGGAAATGCACAGCAACGCCCAATATTGATCACCGGTGGAGGCCGCCGTATCGGCCTCGCCATCGCCCATCACTTTCTCAACCTTCGCCATCCGGTTATCGTCAGCTACCGTAGTGAATACCCTTCGATTGAGGGATTGCGTAAAGCCGGCGCGATCTGTATTCAGGCCGATTTTTCAACCGATGAGGGTATTCTTGCTTTCGCGGAGAAGGTGAAATCTACCACCAGCGGGCTGCGCGCCATTATTCATAACGCCAGCGCCTGGCAGGCCGAAACGCCTGCAACGCCGCTGAGCGAAACGCTCTCCTGCATGCTGCAAATCCACGTCAATGCGCCCTATTTGCTGAACCATGCGTTGCAAGACCTTCTGCGCGGCCACGGGCATGCCGCAGGTGACATTATTCATTTCACTGATTATGTGGTGGAGCGCGGCAGCGATAAGCACATCGCTTATGCAGCCAGCAAGGCCGCGCTGGATAACATGACGCGCTCGTTTGCCCGCAAGCTGGCACCCGAAGTGAAAGTGAACGCCATCGCCCCGGCGATGATTCTGTTTAACGAACACGATGATGCCGAGTATCGCCAGCAGGCGCTGAATAAATCACTGATGAAAATCGCGCCGGGCGAGAAAGAGGTGATCGACCTTATCGATTATCTGCTCACCAGCTGCTACGTTACGGGCAGAACCTTCTCCGTGGACGGAGGACGCCCGCTTCGCTAGTGAAAGCGGCTCCAGAAGAAGATCAATACCCAGGCGCTGAGGCTCCAGCAGACCACTGCCCCGCCCAGCGCCAGCGGAAGCCGCATAAAACCAGTGAAGTACCACAGCGACAATAGATAGAGAAAATACGGGATGATGGACCACATTCCGAACACAATGGTGGCGCGCAGCGCTTCAATGCCACGCTCGGACGCAACGATGTAGTGCGCAATGAGCGCAAAGGTCGGAAAGAGCGGAATCAACCCGGCAATGTAGTAATTCTTAGTTTTCGCCAGTACCCCAATCAACAACACCACCAGCGCACCCAGCGCGGCTTTAATCAGCAGCCCCATCATTTTTTCCATAACAATCAAGAAACAATATGAGGCAGAATAACGGAACTGGCGTTAATTTAGAAAGATTAATGGAAGGTTAAGGTTGTGCGGTGTATGTTGGCTTTTTTCGCGATAACAGACGCAGTATGAATAAGATTGTTTATGTAGAAGATGAACCCGAAGTGGGACAATTGATCGCCGCTTATCTGGGTAAACACGATATGGACGTCATCGTTGAGCCTCGCGGCGATCGCGCTGAAGAGGTTGTGCTACGCGAAAATCCGGATCTGGTGCTGCTGGACATCATGCTGCCCGGTAAAGATGGCATGACGCTCTGCCGTGACCTGCGCGCCCGATGGGAGGGGCCTATCGTGCTGTTGACCTCTCTGGACAGCGACATGAACCATATTCTGTCGCTGGAGATGGGCGCTAACGACTACATTCTCAAAACCACGCCGCCAGCCGTTCTGCTGGCCCGGCTGAGGCTTCATTTGCGCCAGCGCGCCAGCAGCGAACGCGAAACGCCCGCGCCGTCTCTGACGCCGCACAAAGCGATGCGCTTCGGTACGCTGTCTATTGATCCCATTAACCGCCAGGTGCTGCTCTCTGGGGAGCTTATCGCTCTCTCCACCGCAGACTTTGACCTGCTGTGGGAGCTGGCAACGCATGCGGGGCAGATCATGGACCGCGACGCCCTGCTGAAAAACCTGCGCGGCGTCAGCTATGACGGAATGGACCGCAGCGTGGACGTCGCGATTTCGCGCCTGCGTAAAAAACTGCAGGATAATGCCACCGAGCCATACCGCATTAAAACCGTGCGTAATAAAGGTTATCTGTTCGCCCCGCACGCCTGGGAAACCTGATTCCGTTATCCGGTTAGCATAACATGCGCGAAATGAAGGCATTACACAGTGATGCCCTCGCCTTCGCGCTTTTATTTATCCGTTTGCGCAACAATTAACTTGCTAAGCACGCGAACTATCCCATAATTAAATCTTCACTCATCCTATCTACAGCCAGTACCGCCCCGTCTATATACAGACTCTTTTTCACCGTGAAGCTCTCACGCTACCTCTCCCATAAAATCTTGAAATGAGGATTTAAGCCCATGAAATATGTATAGCTACAATCAGGTAGAAGCAATCAAAACCAATCTTGAATGGATTGTTAATCAGGCAGCGCTTAGCCATTCCTCCCCCTCACGCGCCGATCAAAAAGCGCTCTTTGACCTCCTTGAGCTCATCCAGTCTTACGAATTACTTCTGGATTTAATTAACGAATTTGGGACTGCTGTGATTGATATGCAAATTGCGGAAGGCCTGGCCGTAACGGAAACACTCATCGCCAAGGTTAAAAGACCTGCGCGCGCGATGTAATGCGCTCTGCCCGACAGAGATGACGCTTTCCACACGCTAAAGAGACATGAAAACACCGTGGGTTTTTCGCATGTTTTACGAGAACCCGCCTTGCAGGCGCTCACTTCAGGATCATCGTTAAAGTACCCGTTGCATAATATTCTCATCGTTGAATTAAAGATTTTACAGCCATTGCCGATACTACTCTGGTCCTTGCTTGTGACGCGTTCAGTGTTCAGTACTGTTTGCTTTAACCATCCGGACTGATTACATACCGCCTCATAAAAGCCAATCCTTAATATAAAGGGAACTTATGAGATTAAAATATGCAGCACTCATACTCGCCGTTGCCATTACAGGCTGTGATAACAAAAAAGACGAGATCGGTTGTTCCTCTGAAATGTCCCAGTCAGCGCTCATGGATTTATTAAAAAAATCTGCTTATGAAGGACTCTCTGAACAGGTCGACAAATACCCTGACGTCACTAATCAGACCAAACGAAGCGCCCTGGACAAGATCAAACTAGCCATCACTGAAATCTCCACAACCTCAAGTGACACGGGTAGCACATTGAAAACATGTGAAGGTACCGTGACGATGACCCTACCTGCGAATGAATACGCTCAGCTTTCTGATGCTTACAGAAAGAACTTTAACCGTAATCTCGACAAGCAAATGGAAAGCCTGTCTTTAGATCACAACGCAAACACCTTTTCAAAACGCATATCCTACACCGCACAGGCGACCGACGATCAGAAAAACGTTTTTGTAAAAGCCTCCTCTGATAATCCGATATCTGTGGGTGCTGCTGTACTTACATCGCTTTCCATCATCAACCCGATCGTTGAACAGCAGAAGATCCAGCAGGCTAAGGATGCCCAGCAGAGCCAAATTGAAGCGCAACAGCAGGCTCAACTAATGGCGCAGCAACAGGTCCAGTATGAGGCAGAGCAGCAAATTGAGAGACAGACACAGCTGCAGGAACAAGAAAAAGCGGAGCAGCAGGTTCAACAGCAAAACGCTGGGAGCCTTGATCAGTCCCGAATGGCATTTGCGAATGCCGACTCTGATTTGAATACCGCCTGGAGCACACTAACGCCAGCAAAGAAAAAGGAGTTACTGCCTTCTCAGCGCCAGTGGATCAAAACAAAGGATGCTATGTGTGGCAAAGTTTCAATGCAGGGAACTGATTCTGAAGTTAGGAAAATGGTCGACTGCCAGACGCAAATGACCCTTTCAAGGACTGCTTTCATCAGAACACAATAACTGAAGCTCCTTTCAGGCTGGTGGCCAGTACTGAGCTGGCCCCAGCGTAATGCTTGATAATTTCCGGCGTGTCCTCTGACATTTTTTCAAGCATCACACATTTACGCCTCGTCAGAACCGTAGTGATGGAAAATCATCTAAGATCAGTTTTTTAACTGCTCTAGCCCTTGTTGGGATGTCAGCTTTGTGCCAAAAGCGGAATTAGCTAATAATATTTTGTTGGATCTACGAGTTGCAGGCCACAAGTCATCGCTATCACGGGTGCACCTGGATAAGGATTGCTCCTTCGATGGGAGACCTTTAGGGGGCATCCCCCCCTTTAATTAAAGCTTGTAGCGAACATATACACTTTGCTTACGGTCTGCGGTATACACAACAGAACTGCTTAGATCTGCCTGCACGAGTGGATGTGGATGGTGCTTTGTGCCCGATGCGCAATGTACAAATTGCGCAGGAGCCAGTAAGCTCGCATTACCTGGTTCCCACGAATGTTGAGAGCCATGATGAGGAACCTGTACCAAGCCAATTCTGTTCCAGCGTTGCGTTCCCAGATGGTTTTGGATATCTGAAATGACTGATGAAGTAAGATGAATATCGCCTGTACAGAGTGTGGCCAACCTAACAGTGGGCATCTTCGCGTACAAGGCAACGTGATAGTAATTACTCACATAAAATTGACAGGGTGTTGCTCTGATAGGTGCAGCATACATACATAGCGAAATATTATTTTTAGCCTTGCCAGAGTGACCAAAATGGTTTTCATAGCAATTTTTTAGAGTTTTCCTCCAGCCTGTAGGCATTTTCGATAACGGCTGGTGTAGGTTAATACTCATGATGGTGTTCTGAATATCTGTTTTGACATCAGATAAGAGACTACCTGAGTGCTTTGCGTACCACTGTCCGTTTCGCTTTTCAATCAACCCCAAGGCGGCAAAGTCTTTTTCTGCATTATAAAATACGAACTCAAAATCACTATTTAAGGCCTGAATTGAGCGATCATGGCGGAGAATTCTTACCTTTGAAGCGCCAGACATAGCAGAACCCAAAGAAAAATAATTCTGACTGAAACGTCTGACATCATCGTCCTGCTGAAAATCTCTCGGTTCTGGTTCAGGCTCATCATCACCATAGGGAACAGGTGAAGTATCCATCCCCCCCTGAATCAGTACAATCTCTTCAACATGAGTATCAAAATTTCTTGATGCCAGCCATTTAACTGGATTGAGTTGCATGAGCGCTGTTGACGGTGAAGTACCCTTTTTGCCCATAACCGAAATTTCTCGCACGGTCTGCGCCCATTCTGAAAATGGGAGGACAAGCGTTTTAACGCGACAGTGCTTCAGAATCTCTTCGACGCCATTAACGTGATCATTATCGAAATGCGATAGCACTAGCATATCAATGGATTCTGGCCATCCGCGCCGGGTTATTGCCCCTAATACGCGGTTTAGCGTAGTCATGCTTGTGGAGCCACAATCATAAACCCATTTGAAATTCTCTCTTGTATCCTGGCTTTCTACAATACCTAATTTAAAAGTTCCATTCCCTACCGAGTGAAATTTTTGAGCCACTTTAAGCGATGTCATTTCTCTTCCTTAAATTTGGATGCAATTATGTTTAAGCACATCTGCCCCCGGGGTGGTATTTAAATATTATCGGCAAATTTCCGCCATTATTAAATGATGATTTAGGATTTCAGATCTGCATGAGTGTGCCAAATAACCACCTCGCTACCAGAGGCTCTAAGTCAGGCTTTAAACGCCACTTCTGGCAATTCAGAGGAGTTTGCAGGTTTGCCTGCAAGGAGAATCGCCCCCCAGGGCGCTGAAAAACTCTTCCGATAATCTTTGCACAAGACCAAACCACTGGTTCCATGAATTCAGTCAGTTCTATTATGTCACTATGGGATATTACGGTAAGACGGTCGGGCATTCGCCGCAGACGCCCCTATCAACTGGGTCATACATATGCGTGCTGGATGTTGTCGGCAGGTGCTAATCCTGCTTTTATAGTGAATCAGATGTGTCATGAGAATGCAGAGATGGTCTTCCATGTATACTCTGCGTGGATAAATGCTCTCGCTAGCGATCAGGTATCATTTTTGAATCAGCGCTTTGGTGGATATACAAATGCCCCTATAGTGCCCCTGAAGGTAAAAACAACGTAGTTAATTACTTGATTTTCCGGTGATATTTAATGAAAAAGCTGTTTGTGCAGTTTTATCTTTTGCTGTTTGTCTGCTTCCTGGTGATGACCATGCTGGTCGGGCTGGTCTATAAATTCACCGCCGAACGTGCGGGCAGGCAGTCGCTGGACGATCTGATGAAAAGCTCGCTCTATCTGATGCGTAGCGAGCTGCGAGAAATTCCCCCGCACGACTGGGCGAAAACCCTCAAAGAGCTGGATTTAAATCTGTCGTTCGATCTGCGCATCGAGCCATTGAAAGATTTCGATTTAGATGCCCCCACCCTGCAACGTTTGCGTGACGGAGACATTGTGGCGCTGGATGAGAAGTACACCTTTATCCAGCGTATTCCTCGCAGCCATTACGTACTGGCCGTCGGGCCGGTGCCTTATCTGTATTATCTGCATCAGATGCGCCTGTTAGACCTCGCCCTGCTGGCGTTTATTGCCATTTCACTGGCTTTTCCGGTGTTTATCTGGATGCGTCCACACTGGCAGGACATGCTGAAACTGGAATCTGCCGCGCAGCGTTTTGGTGAGGGTCATCTTACCGAGCGGATTCATTTCGACAGCGGTTCCAGTTTCGATCGCCTCGGCATTGCGTTTAACCAGATGGCCGATAACATTAATGCCTTGATTGCCAGCAAGAAACAGCTGATCGACGGGATTGCTCACGAGTTGCGTACCCCGCTGGTTCGCCTGCGCTATCGGCTGGAGATGAGTGAGAACCTGACCGAGGCGGAGAATCAGGCGTTAAATCGCGACATTGGCCAGCTAGAAGCGCTGATTGAGGAGCTCCTGACCTACGCGCGCCTCGACCGTCCGCAAAACGAGCTTAACCTCAGCACGCCGGATCTGCCCGTCTGGTTACAGGCGCATATTGATGATGTGCAGAGCGTTAATCCCCAACGCACGCTGTTAACGGCGGTGACGCCGGGGGATTACGGCGCGCTGGATATGCGCCTGATGGAGCGCGTGCTGGATAACCTGATGAATAACGCCATGCGCTACAGCGAGAGTACGCTGCGGATTGGCCTGGATTTGCAGGGCAATCAGGCGAGCCTGACCGTAGAGGATGACGGACCGGGAATTTCCCCGGAAGCACGAGAAACCGTGTTTGAACCCTTTGTCCGCCTCGACCCCAGCCGCGATCGCGCCACCGGAGGCTGTGGCCTTGGGCTGGCGATCGTCTACTCTATCGCCCAGGCGATGGGCGGCACGGTACATTGTGAGGAGAGCGAACTTGGCGGCGCGCGCTTCTGCTTTAGCTGGCCGGTGTACCATAACATCGTCCTTCCCGTCCCTGCTTGACCTCAACCGCACGCTGGCCTGACCCGGCGTGTTGTGCTATATGATAAGTATGTTGTAACTAATGAGAGTGTTTTATGGCGACCTACGATCTCATCGAAAGGCTGAACAGTACCTTTCGGGAAATAGAACACGAGCTACTTACCCTGACAGAACGCTTGCAAACCTGCCGCCTGCTGGCCGCGCGCGTCTTTACTCTGCCTGATGTAGCCAAAGGGGCGGAACACGACCCTCTGAACACCATCGAAGTTGAACAGCACATCGGCAGCGCCGCATTTGAGCTGGCGATGAAGCACTATCGCCACCTTTTTATCCAGCAGCAGTCTGAACATCGCAGCAGCAAGGCGGCCGTGCGTCTGCCCGGCGTGATCTGCCTGCAGACCGATGCGACAACGCGCGAAGCGCTGGAAGGCCAGATTACCCATATCAACAGCCTGAAAGCGGCCTTTGAAAAGATCGTCACCGAAGAGTCGGGCCTCGCCCCTGCCGCCCGGTTTGAGTGGGTGCACCGTCAGCTTCCGGGGCTGATTACCCTGAATGCCTACCGCACGCTGACGGTACTGCGTCACCCCGCCACGCTGCGCTTCGGCTGGGCGAATAAGCACATCATTAAAAACTTCACCCGGGATGAGATTCTGGCGCAGCTTGAGAAAAGCCTGAAAGCACCGCGTACGGTTGCCCCCTGGTCTCGCGAGCAGTGGATTGAGCGTCTGGAGCAGGAGTATCACAGCATCGCCTCGCTACCGGCGGACACGCGCCTCAAGATAAAGCGCCCGGTAAAGGTGCAGCCTATTGCCCGCGTCTGGTATTCCGGGCAGCAAAAGCAGGTGCAGTATGCCTGCCCAACGCCGCTGATTGCGCTCTTTGATGCCGATCAGGGGGCCATCGTGCCGGATATTGGTGAGCTTTTGAATTACGATGCGGACAATGTCCAGCACCGTTACAGACCTCAGGCGCAGCCGCTACAGCTGATTATTCCACGGCTGCACCTGTATGTGGCAGGATGATTATTTCATACTGCCGACCATCGCCTCCGGGCGAACCCAGGCGTCAAACTCAGCCTCCGTTAGATAGCCCAGCGCCAGAGCGGAGGCTTTCAGCGTCAGCCCCTCTTTATGCGCTTTTTTAGCGATCTCGGCGGCTTTGTCGTAGCCAATATGGGTATTCAGCGCCGTCACCAGCATCAGGGATTCATTGAGCAGTTGGCTGATACGCTCGCGATTTGGCTCAATCCCTACCGCACAATGCTCGTTAAAGCTCTCCATCCCGTCCGCCAGCAGACGAATTGATTGCAGAACGTTGTGGATCACCATCGGGCGATAGACGTTCAGCTCGAAGTTGCCGGACGCGCCGCCCAGGTTGACGGCCACGTCGTTGCCCAACACCTGACAACAGAGCATGGTCATGGCTTCGCACTGGGTCGGGTTGACTTTACCCGGCATGATGGAGCTGCCCGGCTCGTTTTCCGGGATGCTGATTTCACCGATGCCGCAGCGTGGACCCGAGGCCAGCCAGCGCACGTCGTTGGCGATTTTCATTAATGATGCCGCCAGCCCTTTCAGCGCGCCGTGGGTATGGACCAGTGCGTCACAGGTCGCCAGCGCTTCGAACTTATTGGGCGCCGTGACGAACGGCTGTCCGGTGATGCTTGCCAGCTCTTCAGCCACGCGCACCGCATATTCCGGATGAGTATTTAACCCGGTACCCACCGCCGTACCGCCGAGCGCCAGCTCCGCCAGATGCGGCAGGCTATGGTCGATGTGCTTCAGGTTATGTTCCAGCATCGCCACCCAGCCGGAAATCTCCTGCCCGAGCGTCAGGGGCGTGGCGTCCTGCAGGTGCGTACGGCCGATTTTAACGATGTCGCGGAAGGCCTGCGCTTTCTCGTTGAGCGTGGTTTTGAGCACGTTGAGCTGCGGGATAAGCTGCTCGCGGATGGCAATCACCGCCGCCACGTGCATCGCCGTCGGAAAGACGTCGTTAGAACTCTGACTTTTGTTGACGTCATCATTCGGGTGAACCTTACGCTCCATGCCGCGCACGCCGCCCAGCAGTTCACTCGCCCGGTTCGCCAGCACTTCGTTCATGTTCATATTGCTCTGGGTGCCGGAACCGGTCTGCCAGATGGCGAGGGGGAATTCGTCGGGATGCTTGCCCGCAAGCACTTCATCGGCAGCATCGATGATGGCCGTCGCTTTATCGGCGGCCAGCAGGCCTAAATCCTGATTCACTTTGGCGGCGGCGCGTTTGGTCAGCGCCAGCGCCTGAATCAACGAGACGGGCATTTTTTCAGTCGAGATTCGGAAATGCTCCAGCGAACGCTGGGTTTGCGCGCCCCATAGCTTGTCGGCGGGGACGTCGATGGCGCCCATCGAGTCTTTCTCATGGCGTACCGTGGTCATTACTTTCTCCTTGATAACAAAAGAGGGATTGCTCACATGCTTAAGGGATAAGTATTGATGACTTCTGAGAAACGTTATGGCGCTTTGTGCGCTCTTTTTGGTGTCGGGTGGCGGCTTCGCCTTACCCGACCTACGAGAATGTAGGCCGGGTAAGCGTCAGCGCCACCCGGCATTTTCTTCAGACTACTTCACACACGCCGAACACTGAGACGACTGGATCTGTTTGAAGAAGTCGTTACCTTTGTCATCCACCAGGATAAACGCCGGGAAATCTTCCACTTCAATTTTCCAGATCGCTTCCATACCCAGTTCCGGGTATTCCACGCACTCCAGGCTCTTGATGCTGCCCTGCGCCAGCACCGCTGCCGGGCCGCCGATGCTGCCCAGGTAGAAGCCGCCATGCTTGTGGCAAGCGTCCGTCACCTGCTGGCTACGGTTACCTTTCGCCAACATGATCATGCTGCCGCCGTTGGCCTGAAGCTGGTCAACGTAAGAGTCCATGCGGCCTGCCGTAGTCGGGCCTAACGAACCGGACGCGTAGCCTTCAGGCGTTTTCGCCGGGCCTGCGTAGTAGATTGGGTGATCTTTAATGTACTGCGGCAGCCCTTCGCCGTTGTCCAGACGCTCTTTCAGCTTCGCGTGCGCAATGTCGCGGCCCACGATAATCGTGCCGTTCAGGGAGAGACGGGTCGAGACCGGATATTGAGAAAGCTGCGCCAGAATCTCTTTCATCGGACGGTTCAGGTCCACGCGAACCGCTTCCCCCTCGCCCGTTTTACGCAGTTCTTCCGGGATGTATTTGCCCGGGTTGTTCTCCAGCTTCTCGATCCAGATGCCGTCGCGGTTGATCTTCGCCTTGATGTTACGATCCGCCGAGCAGGAGACGCCCATGCCCACCGGGCAGGATGCGCCGTGGCGCGGCAAACGGATCACGCGAATGTCGTGCGCGAAGTATTTGCCGCCAAACTGGGCGCCCAGCCCCAGGTTCTGCGCTTCGGTCAGCAGTTCCTGCTCAAGCTGCACGTCGCGGAACGCCTGGCCGTGTTCGTTCCCTTCTGTCGGCAGGCCGTCGTAGTATTTGGTCGACGCCAGCTTGACGGTTTTCAGCGTGCTTTCCGCCGAGGTACCGCCGATCACGAAGGCGATATGGTACGGCGGACACGCTGCGGTGCCGAGGGTACGCATTTTCTCAACCAGGTAGTTTTTCAGCTTGCCCGGGGTGAGCAGCGCTTTGGTTTCCTGGTAGAGGTAGGTTTTGTTAGCCGAACCGCCGCCCTTGGCGATGCAGAGGAATTTGTATTCGTCGCCATCGACGCTGTAGAGGTCAATCTGAGCAGGCAGGTTGGTGCCGGTGTTGACCTCTTTGTACATATCCAGCGCCGCGTTTTGCGAGTAGCGCAGGTTATCTTCGATATAGGTGTTGTAGACGCCATGCGCCAGCGCCGCTTCGTCACCGCCGCCGGTCCAGACGCGCTGGCCTTTTTTGCCGGTGATAATTGCGGTACCCGTATCCTGGCAGGTCGGCAGAATGCCCTTCGCCGCGATATCCGAGTTACGCAGGAACTGCAGCGCCACGTACTTATCGTTCTCGCTGGCCTGCGGATCGCTCAGGATATCGGCAACCTGCTGCTGATGCGCCGGGCGGAGCATGAACGAAGCGTCGTGGAAGGCCTGCTGCGCCATCAGCGTCAGCGCTTGCGGGTCAACTTTGAGGATCTCCTGTCCCTCAAACTCAGAGACAGAAACGTAATCGCGGGTTAACAGGTAATACTCGGTCTGATCCTTACTGAGGGGAAAAGGATCCTGATAATGAAAGGGTTTGTTCGACATTGTTCTCTCACTTACTGCTTCGGTCTGATTGTTCAGGGCAGATGTTCCGCTGCCCGGCTTAAAAGCGAGTCAGCTTATCCTACACAATTTTTTAACAAAAACTGAGACTAGTACGACTTTTTACATCCGCAGGTTACTTCCACGCGGTTTATTGCTTTAATACCCGGAGTTAATTCCACATTTGAATCAGGGCTTGATAATGCAAAAACTCATCAACTCAGTGCAAAACTACGCCTGGGGAAGTAAAACTGCGTTAACGGATCTCTACGGTATCGCCAACCCGGACAACCTGCCGATGGCAGAGCTGTGGATGGGCGCGCACCCGAAGAGCAGCTCAAAAATTGAAGACGCCAGCGGCCAGGTGCGCAGCCTGCGCGACGTGATTGATGCCGATAAAGCCGCACTGCTGGGCGACAAGGTTGCCACGCGTTTTGGCGAGCTGCCGTTCCTGTTTAAGGTACTGTGCGCCGACCAGCCGCTCTCCATTCAGGTTCACCCGAACAAGAAAGCCTCTGAAATCGGCTTTGCGAAAGAGAACGCGGCGGGGATTCCATTAGACGCGGCTGAACGTAACTACAAAGATCCGAACCACAAACCGGAGCTGGTTTTTGCTCTCACCCCTTTCCTGGCGATGAACGCGTTCCGCGCGTTTTCGGAGATCGTTTCTCTGCTGCAACCTGTCGCGGGTGCTAACAAGGCTATCGCCCACTTCCTGGAAAACCCGAACGCGGACGCGCTGAGCCAGCTGTTCGCCAGCCTGCTGAATATGCAGGGCGAAGAAAAAGCCCACGCGCTGGCAGTGCTGAAAGCAGCACTGAACAGCCAGCAAGGTGAGCCGTGGGAGACCATCCGTCTGATTTCCGAATTCTACCCGGACGACAGCGGCCTGTTCTCTCCCCTGCTGCTGAACGTGGTGAAGCTGAACCCGGGCGAAGCGATGTTCCTGTTTGCCGAAACCCCGCACGCCTACCTGCAGGGCGTAGCGCTGGAAGTGATGGCCAACTCGGATAACGTGCTGCGCGCGGGCCTGACGCCAAAATACATCGATATCCCTGAGCTGGTTGCCAACGTGAAGTTCGTGGCGAAGCCTGCCGACGAACTGCTGACTCAGCCGGTGAAAAACGGCGCAGAGCTGGACTTCCCGATCCCGGTTGAGGATTTTGCGTTTTCTCTGCACGACCTGAGCCACGCCGAAACCGCCATTGCACAAGTGAGCGCGGCGATCCTGTTCTGCGTGGAGGGCGAAGCGACGCTGCAGAAAGGCCAACAGCGTCTGGTGCTCAAGCCGGGCGAGTCGGCTTTTGTTGCAGCGAACGAGTCGCCGGTTAGCGTGAGCGGCACCGGTCGTCTGGCGCGCGTTTTTAATAAGCTATAAGCACTTACTGAATTTTTTAACAACTCTTGCTAAGCTAGTTGCAGGCTTAATATCTCCGGGCGGTTTTTACCGCCTGGTTTCATTTTAGGGATAGTCGCAATGAAAAAATCGGTCGTAGCGGTTGGAGTGATTGTAGCGTTAGGCGTGGTCTGGACGGGTGCCTCCTGGTTTACCGGGAAACAGCTGGAAGGCCGTCTGGCTGAGATGGTCGCGCAGGCTAACGGAGAGATTAAGCGCAGCGCGCCGGAGGCTGGCGTTGAGCTTAGCTATCAGAACTATCAGCGCGGCGTGTTTACCAGCCATATGCAGATGGTGGTGAAACCTGTAGCAGGAAACACCAATGCCTGGCTGAAGCCAGGCCAGAGCGTGGTGCTGGATGAAGTGGTCAGCCACGGTCCGTTCCCGCTGGCGCAGTTAAAATCGTTTAATCTGATCCCATCAATGGCGTCCGTTCACACGGTGCTGGTGAATAACGACGTCACCAGGCCACTGTTTGATCTGGCAAAAAATACCTCGCCTTTCGAAATCAATACTCGCATCAGCTATGCCGGTGACACGAGTTCCGATATTGCGCTGAAAGCGCTGAACTACGAGAAAGAGAACGAGAAGGTCGCCTTCAGCGGGGGGAACTTCAAACTGGACGCTGACCGCGAAGGAAACGTGTTCTCTCTGACCGGTGAAGCAGAAAGCGGCATGGTGAACGCGGTTAACGAATATAACCAAAAGGTTCAGCTCAGCTTCAACAACCTGAAAGCCGACGGCAACAGCCGTATGACCGACTTTAAAGAGCGTATTGGCGATCAGAAGCTCTCTCTCGATAAGATTGCAATCGCGGTTGAAGGTAAAGAGATGGCCGTGCTGGAAGGCATGGACGTGAACGGCAAATCCGACATTTCCAAAGACGGCAAGAATATCAATACGCAGCTGGATTACGCCCTGAAGAGCCTGAAGGTGCAGAATCAGGATCTGGGGACCGGAAAATTAACGCTGAAGATCGGCAATATCGACGGCCAGGCGTGGCACGAATTTAGCCAAAAATACAGCAAAGAGAGCCAGGCACTGCTGACCGATGCCGCGCTGCAGCAGAATCCGGAAGTGTACCAGCAGCAGGCGATGGCGGTGCTGTTCAACAACCTGCCAATCCTGCTGAAAGGCGAGCCGGTGATCACCGTCGCACCGCTGAGCTGGAAAAACAGCAAAGGAGAAACCAACTTCAACC
This sequence comes from Enterobacter sp. RHBSTW-01064, assembly GCF_014103035.1. Taxonomy (NCBI): domain Bacteria; kingdom Pseudomonadati; phylum Pseudomonadota; class Gammaproteobacteria; order Enterobacterales; family Enterobacteriaceae; genus Enterobacter; species Enterobacter sp. RHBSTW-01064. Next base: position 286,414 of record NZ_JABXOU010000004.1, read on the forward strand.
TGTCTCTGTTCCTGAAAGATCCGGCAACCGCAACGGGTGAACCGCAGACGCTGGCGCAGGAAGTGGATCGCAGCGTGAAGTCGCTCGAGAGCAAGCTGACCATCCCAATGGACATGGCGACCGAGTTTATGACCCAGATTGCGAAGCTGGAAGGTTACGGCGATGAAGACGCTGGCAAACTGGCGAACCAGCAGGTGAAAGGTCTGGCTGCGATGGGCCAGATGTTCCGCATCACTAAAGTGGAAGACAACACAATTTCCACCAGCCTGCAGTATGCCAACGGCCAGGTAACCCTGAACGGCGATAAAATGCCGCTGGAAGATTTTGTCGGCATGTTTGGTATGCCCGCTCTGGGGATGCCGGAACCGGCTGAACCTGCAGCGCCAGCCGAACCGGCGGCACCGCAGCCGTAAACGTCAAAACCCCTCTTATGAGGGGTTTTTTATTGCCGGGTGGCGCTGACGCTTACCCGGCCTACGACTCGGGGCCGTTGTAGGCCCGCGCAAGCGTACGAAACTATTTCACAGTGACCAACCGCGCCGCCACAATCTGGTGCCCGGCCTGGACATCCGTATTTTCGATGCGCTGCATGATCCTGTCCGCTAGCGTGTAGCCCATTTCGCGCGCGGGGGTAGTCGCCCAGACGATGGGCAGATCGTCGAGCGCGTTTTCGCCTACATCGGCAAATGCACCCAGCGCTACCTGATGGCCGAAGAAGGTTTCAACGCCCCCTTCACCGCTCTGACGTCCGGCGCGGATCAGACCAAACCACGCTCCCATCGCAATCACGTCGTTGTAGCAAATCACGGCGCTAATGGTCGGGCTGGCGCGCAGCAGCGAACCAATCGCTTCCGCCGCCATCTTTTGGCTGGATCCACATTCCACCACCCACTCACTGTGGAACGGCAGCCCGTATTTGATCAGCGTCGAACAGTAGCCGCCTACCCGCTCGGCGCGCGTGAGCGATGAGCTTTTCCCGCCGAGCCACGCAATACGCTGGTGTCCGCGACGAATAAGATGCTCGGTCAGCATTTGTGCAGCCTGCATGTTATCCGGACGCAGCGTATCGGCTTCGTCGAGATAGCTGGCGCGGGAAGCAAAGACCAGCGGTACGCCCTTCTCTGCGGCGCGCTCGCACAGCTCGCTGCCCACACCCGACGCCCCCGCCACGATCACGCCATCAACCCCCTGCGTCAACAGCATATCCAGCCGGGACAGCAGTTGCTCGGCGTCGCGACCACCGTGCAGCAAAAACACCATCCGTCCCTGTGCCTCTAGCGCTTCCGTTAATCCGGCTGTGAGCTCCGCATAAAACGGCGAGGTTAAGTCGCGAACGATCAAACCAATCACCCCACTTTGCCCACCGCGAAGTGCGGACGCCTGGCGGTTACGCACAAAGCCCAGTTGCTCAACCGCCTCGTTGACCCGCTGTCCGGTGGCGGGGGAGATACGCCCCTTCCCGCTTAAAACCAGCGACACCGTGCTGACGGAAACGCCAGCCGCGAGGGCAACATCATTGATGGTGATCTTTTTCGCTACAGCCATGGGTTGGCGTGACTCCCTGATAATGAGATCGGTAAAACGTTTTATCAATACGTTATCTTTATACTACCAGTAAAAGCCTGAGAATGTGATTTAGCGCGCACTAAAGTTTGATAAAACGTTTTATCTTCTCGCTGCATTGAAGCAGGTAAACTATTTTTAACCATCAAGGAGTCGTTTTATGACGGCGAAAGCAGCACAAAAAATATCGCTGTGGGAGTTTTTCCAGCAACTGGGTAAAACCTTTATGCTGCCCGTGGCACTCCTCTCATTCTGCGGGATCATGCTGGGGATCGGCAGCTCCCTGAGCAGCCATGACGTCATCACGCTGATCCCGTTCCTCGGCAACCCGGTGCTGCAGGCGATCTTCATCTGGATGAGCAAAGTCGGCTCCTTTGCGTTTAGCTTCCTGCCCGTCATGTTCTGCATCGCCATCCCGCTGGGCCTGGCGCGCGAGAATAAAGGCGTAGCCGCCTTTGCGGGCTTCGTAGGCTACGCGGTGATGAACCTTGCGGTTAACTTCTGGCTGACCGCAAAAGGCATTCTGCCTACCACCGACGCTGCCGTACTGAAAGCCAATAATATTCAGAGCGTGATCGGTATACAGTCCATCGACACCGGGATCCTCGGTGCGGTGATCGCGGGTGTGATTATCTGGATGCTGCACGAACGCTTCCACAATATCCGCCTGCCGGATGCCCTGGCCTTCTTCGGCGGTACCCGCTTTGTCCCGATTATCACCCTCGTGGTCATGGGTCTGTTTGGTCTGATCATTCCGCTGATCTGGCCTGTCTTCGCGATGGGTATCACCGGTATTGGTCGCATCATTAACGGCGCGGGTGATTTCGGTCCGATGATCTTCGGTACCGGTGAACGTCTGCTGCTGCCGTTTGGTCTGCAGCACATTCTGGTGGCTCTGATTCGCTTCACCGAAGCGGGCGGGACGATGGAGGTGTGCGGTCACGACGTGAGCGGTGCGCTGACGATCTTCCAGGCGCAGCTGAGCTGCCCGACCACCCACGGCTTCTCTGAGAGCGCAACCCGTTTCCTTTCTCAGGGCAAAATGCCTGCCTTCCTGGGCGGCCTGCCGGGCGCGGCGCTGGCGATGTACCACTGTGCTCGTCCGGAAAACCGTCATAAGATTAAAGGCCTGCTGATTTCCGGTGTGATTGCCTGCGTCGTTGGCGGCACAACCGAGCCAATCGAATTCCTGTTCTTGTTCGTCGCGCCGGTGCTGTATCTCATTCACGCCGTGCTGACCGGTCTGGGCTTCACCGTGATGGCGGTGCTGGGCGTCACCATCGGCAACACCGACGGCAACGTGATTGACTTCGTGGTGTTCGGGATCCTGCACGGCTTGTCCACCAAGTGGTATCTGGTGCCGGTCGTGGCGGCAATCTGGTTTGCGGTGTACTACGGCATCTTCCGCTTCGCCATCACCCGCTTTAACCTGAAAACACCGGGCCGTGATGCTGAAACAGCGACCAGCGTTGAACAAGCGGTTGCAGGGACGGTAGGAAAATCGGGTTACAACACCCCTGCCATTCTGGCAGCGCTGGGCGGTGCGGATAACATCACCTCGCTGGATAACTGCATTACCCGCCTGCGTCTGTCGGTGGCGGATATGTCGAAAGTGGATACCAATGCGCTGAAAGCTAACCGCGCCATCGGTGTGGTACAGTTAAATCAGCATAATTTGCAGGTGGTTATCGGCCCGCAGGTACAGTCGGTAAAAGATGAACTGGCAACCCTGATGCGAACAGTAGAAGCCTGATGCCTCAGCCCCCTCTCATGAGGGGGTTTTACGTTTAAGGATGAGAATTATGTTTGATTTCTCGACCGTCGTGGATCGTCACGGCACCTGGTGCACCCAGTGGGATTACGTTGCCGACCGCTTTGGCGCGGCCGATCTGCTGCCCTTCACTATCTCGGATATGGATTTTGCCACCGCTCCCTGCATTACCGACGCGCTGCATCAGCGCATCGATCACGGCGTGTTTGGCTACAGCCGATGGAAAAACGATGAGTTTCTGGCTGCCGTCGCGCACTGGTTCCAGCAACGCTTTAACAGCCGTATCGATACCGAATCCGTCGTTTATGGCCCTTCCGTCATCTACATGGTGTCAGAACTGATCCGTCTCTGGTCGCAGCCCGGCGACGGCGTGGTGGTTCATACTCCCGCGTACGATGCGTTTTATAACGCCATCGAAGGCAACGCGCGCCACGTCGTGCCGGTTGCGATGGTGAAACAGGCGAGCGGCTGGATGGGTGATATGGCCGCGCTGGAAACGGCCCTGGCCAAACCCGAAAACAAAATTTTGCTGCTCTGTAGCCCGCAAAATCCAACCGGTAAGGTCTGGACGCGGGATGAGCTGACGCAGATGGCGGAACTGTGCGCACGCTATGACGTGGCGGCGATCAGCGATGAAATTCATATGGACATGGTGTGGGGAAAACATCATCACACACCGTGGAATGAGGTGGCGCGCGGCAAATGGGCGCTCCTCACCTCTGGCTCGAAAAGCTTTAATATTCCGGCGCTGACCGGAGCTTACGGGCTGATCGGCGATGAAGCGAGTCGCACGGGTTACCTCCGCGCGCTTAAAGGCCGCGACGGACTCTCTTCCCCTTCCGTGCTGGCGCTGACGGCGCATATCGCCGCCTATCAGCAGGGAGCGCCATGGCTGGATGCCTTGCGGGGTTATCTGGAAGAGAATCTGTTGTATATCGCGCAGGAATTAAACCGCGCTTTTCCGAAACTGAACTGGCAGCCGCCGGAAGCAACCTATCTGGCCTGGATTGACCTGCGCCCGCTGAACATTGACGACAGGGTGCTGCAAAAAGTGCTGATAGAGCAGGAAAAAGTGGCGATCATGCCGGGATATACCTACGGAGAAGAAGGTAATGGCTTCGTGCGCCTGAACGCAGGCTGCCCGCGCAGCAAGCTGGAACAAGGGGTGCAACGCCTCATCGCCGGGATCGCTACCCTGGTGTAATACCATTGCGCAACGGAATATTCCCTTGCGCAAATAGCTTTTTACCCCGTTTTGTTTTTATAATATGGCGCACTTTAACCAGCAAAGAGTGCGACCATGATTGATACACGCCTGCCTTTAACTGATATTCATCGTCACCTTGACGGTAACATTCGTGCCCAAACCATCCTCGATCTTGGCCGCCAGTTCAATTTAACGCTTCCAGCACAAACGCTTGAAACCCTGATCCCACATGTTCAGGTCACCTCGAATGAGCCGGATCTGGTCAGCTTCCTGAGCAAGCTCGACTGGGGCGTAAAGATGCTGGCCTCGCTCGATGCCTGCCGCCGCGTGGCGTTCGAGAACATTGAAGACGCCGCCCGTAACGGCCTGCATTACGTCGAGCTGCGCTTCTCGCCGGGCTACATGGCAATGACCCACAACCTGCCCGTCGCGGGCGTGGTGGAAGCGGTGATTGAGGGCGTTCGCGAAGGGTGTAAAGCTTTCGACGTTCAGGCACGTCTGATTGGCATCATGAGCCGCACCTTCGGTGAAGCGGCTTGCCTTCAGGAGCTGGAAGCATTGCTGGCGCATCGTGACCAGATTACCGCTGTCGACCTCGCCGGGGATGAACTGGGCTTCCCGGGTAGCCTGTTCCTCTCTCATTTCAATCGCGCGCGTGACGCGGGCTGGCACATTACCGTTCATGCGGGTGAAGCAGCAGGCCCGGAAAGCATCTGGCAGGCCATTCGCGAGCTGGGCGCAGAGCGTATCGGCCACGGGGTGAAAGCCGTCGAAGATCGTGCCCTGATGGATTTCCTGGCGGAGCAGCGCATCGGTATCGAATCCTGCCTGACCTCCAACATTCAGACCAGCACCGTGGCAACGCTGGATAAACATCCGCTGAAAACCTTCCTGGAACACGGCGTGCTGGCCTCGCTGAACACCGACGATCCGGCGGTTCAGGGTGTGGATATTATTCACGAATACAACATCGCCGCACCGCAGGCGGGCCTGAGCCGCGAGCAGATCCGCCAGGCGCAGATTAACGGGCTGGAAATAGCGTTCCTGACGCCTGAAGAGAAGCAGGCGCTTAAAGATAAAGTGGCTCGCGGTTGAGCATTTGCCGGGTGGCGCTGCGCTTGCCCGGCCTACAAAAACATGTAGAACTTATGCCAGACAGAGCGTGGCGCGATGTTTGGCAGATTCAATGCCCAGCTCAATCAGCTCCATGATCTGAATCGCCTGGCTGGCCGGAACCGGATTATCCCCCGTCCCGTTGAGCGCATCACGGATAGCCGCGTAATAAGCCGGATAATTCCCTGGAATGGTAAGTAGCGTTTCCTGAACCAACTCTTCACCTTCCGCGCGCGTCAGCACGCCATCACGCATGTCGTAGCCCCAGTCCTCTTGCGGCAAACGCTCACCGTTTTTCAGGCGGTCTTCCTGCGGATCCAGACCAAACTTCACGTAGCTACCGCGCGTACCATGAAGGATATAACGCGCGGATTCCGCGGCGGCGAGCATCGTCCCGTGCAGTACAACACGACGCTGCGGATAGCTCAAAACGGCATGGAAGTAATCTGTCGTCTGCGCGCCAGGCCGAAGCTGCGCTAAATCAACCGTCATACTCACCGGCAGACCAAACAGGTTGACGGCCTGATCGAGTAAATGCGGCGCTAAGTCATACCAGATACCGCTTCCGGGGCCCGCCTGTTCACGCCAGCGGTTACGCACCTGCGGACGAAAGCGGTCAAAATGCGATTCAAAATAGCCTATTTCACCGAGAGTGCCCTCACTAAGCAGGGCTTTCACCGTCAGGAAATCACTGTCCCAGCGCCGGTTATGGAAGACGGACAACAGCCTGCCAAGACTTCTTGCCAGCGCATCCAGCTCGCGCGCCTGTGACAGTGTCACGGTAAAAGGTTTATCGACCACAACATGCTTACCCGCTTCCAGCGCCGCTTTAGCTAACGGAAAGTGCGTGTCGTTTGGGGTGGGAATGACGATGACATCAATATTCGGATCGTTGAAAAGATGTTTAGGCTCAGAAACAACCGGAACGGTTGGCCAGTCGGCATGTACTTTGGCGGCATCACTGCTCGAAACCGCCCCCAGAGACATTCCCGGCGTCCCGCTAATCAGAGGCGCATGAAAGGTTTTACTCGCGTAACCATAACCAATCAGCCCGACACGGATATTTTCACTCATCGTAGTGCCCTCCTGTCATTATCTTATTTCACACTGGCTTTGCGGGTATTACTACACATTAATAATGTGTCATATGACTTAAAATAGCACCTTGCACCAGATGTTTTTGTTACAAGGATGTAACTCACTAAGATTGATTAAGGGTATCGTTCCCAAACCGCTTGCCGAGGTCAGTGCTGCACGGTAACATTTGCAATCTGTATTTATGGATAAATTACAAACACGAGTTATGTCATCAATAATTAATCGAATCATTGAATTAGCGGGATGGATTGTCCTTGGGGTTTCGGTCATTTTGCTTGGCGTTGCCAGCCACATCGATAACTACCAACCGCCGGAGCCTGTCACCGTCGCACAACCGAAGTAACGCCCTTGTGACACATTCTGTCAGTTGCATATTGCCAGCCGTGTTGAACAGGGTTAACCTTCTCTTCCAGGCATCGTCTGATGCCTGAATCTTTCAGCAAAGAAAACTCCTAATTTCGTCACATTACGTGAGTGGGCTGTTTTACGCCTTTATTTATCCGTTTATTATTCGAACGAATTACCGACACGGGTATTACTCACTTTTATATGGAAACTTATTAACATGACAGTTCAGGACTATTTATTAAAATTTCGCAAGATCAATTCCCTTGAGAGCCTGGAAAAACTGTTTGACCATCTAAACTACACGCTGTTGGATAATCACGAAATTATCAATATGTATCGCGCTGCTGATCACCGCCGGGCGGAACTGGTCTCCGGTGGCCGTTTGTTCAACGTCGGGGAAGTGCCGAAGTCCGTATGGCGTTACGTTTTATAAGAAAGTAGCCATCCGCGCGAAATGTTATATACTCTCCGCCCTGCAAATTTCTGTATAACCTTTCGCGCAGACTATGGGAGAGAGCATGACCGTATCGCCTGGAGAAAGAATTGGAGGCTGGTTAATCGCCCCGCTGGCATGGCTGCTGGTTGCATTATTAAGCGCATCGCTTGCGCTGTTACTCTATACCACCGCGCTGATCACACCTCATGCCATTCAGACCCTGATGTCGCAAAGTGTGCTTAATATTGCGTTGTGGTTTGCCTCGTTCGTCTTCGCCATCGGGATGTGGTACTACACGCTCTGGTTGACCATTGCGTTCTTTAAGCGTCGCAAAAGTGTGCCAAAACATTATATTATCTGGCTGCTGATTTCCGTGCTGCTGGCGGTGAAAGCCTTTGCTTTTTCTCCGGTTTCTGACGCGCTAGCGGTTCGCCAGCTGTTATTCCCGTTACTGGCTGCTGCGCTGCTGGTCCCTTACTTCAAGCGTTCGACGCGGGTGAAGAAAACCTTCGTGAACCCGTAATAACCTTACTGTTAACCTGTTGTCGCCTGTCGTGCTTTGTCCGATAATAGGCGGCTTTTTTATTTCAGGCTAAATAATGACCGATTACTTACTGCTCTTTGTCGGCACTGTGCTGGTTAACAACTTCGTTCTGGTGAAGTTTCTTGGCCTGTGTCCTTTTATGGGGGTTTCCAAAAAACTGGAGACCGCGATGGGCATGGGGCTGGCGACAACCTTCGTCATGACGCTGGCGTCCATCTGCGCATGGTTGATTGATACCTGGATCCTGATCCCGCTGGACATGATCTATTTGCGCACCTTGTCCTTTATTCTGGTCATTGCGGTCGTCGTGCAATTTACCGAAATGGTGGTGCGCAAAACCAGCCCGGCGCTCTATCGCCTGCTGGGTATCTTCCTGCCGCTGATCACCACCAACTGCGCCGTACTCGGGGTGGCGTTGCTGAACATCAACCTCGGGCATAACTTCATGCAATCGGCGCTGTACGGCTTTTCTGCCGCCGTCGGTTTCTCACTGGTCATGGTTCTGTTTGCCTCTATTCGTGAACGTCTGGCTGCAGCGGATATTCCCGCACCCTTCCGCGGAAACGCCATTGCACTGGTGACGGCAGGTTTAATGTCTCTGGCCTTTATGGGCTTTAGTGGTCTGGTGAAGTTGTAATGAGTGCTATCTGGATTGCCATCGCCTCCATCAGCGTACTGGGGTTGGTGTTTGGCCTGATTCTGGGTTACGCCTCCCGCCGTTTCGCGGTTGAGGACGATCCCGTTGTCGAAAAAATTGATGAGCTGCTGCCGCAAAGCCAGTGCGGGCAATGTGGCTACCCCGGCTGTCGGCCTTATGCCGAAGCGGTTGGCGTGCAGGGTGAAAAAATCAACCGCTGTGCACCCGGTGGCGAAGCGGTGATGCTCAAAATTGCCGCCCTGCTTAACGTTGACCCGCAGCCTGTTGACGGCGATGCCGAGGTGCAGGAACCGGTTCGCGCCCTCGCGGTGATTGACGAAGCGAACTGCATCGGTTGCACCAAATGTATTCAGGCCTGCCCTGTTGATGCCATTGTGGGCGCAACCCGCGCCATGCACACCGTTGTGGCCGATCTGTGCACCGGCTGTAACCTTTGCGTGGCCCCCTGCCCAACGCAGTGCATAGAACTGCGCCCGGTTGAAACAACTACCGAAAGCTGGAAATGGGATCTTCAGACCATTCCGGTTCGCAATATTCCTGTGGAACAACATGCTTAAGTTATTTTCTGCTTTCAGAAAAGAGAAGATTTGGGACTTCGACGGCGGTATCCATCCCCCGGAGATGAAAACCCAGTCAAACGGCACGCCGCTGCGACAAATTCCGCTGGCGACGCGTTACGTCATGCCGCTCAAACAGCATATCGGCGCGGAAGGCGAACTCTGCGTTAAAGAAGGCGATACCGTTCTTCGCGGCCAGCCGCTGACCTTTGGTCGGGGACGAATGCTGCCGGTACACGCCCCCACCTCCGGTAAAGTGGTGTCGATCGCCCCACATACCGTCGCGCACCCTTCAGCGCTGTCTGAACTGAGCGTGATTATTGAAGCCGACGGCGAAGACCGCTGGATCGACCGTGACGGCTGGAGCGATTACCGTTCCCGCAGCCGCGAAGAGCTGATTGAACGCGTCCATCAGTTCGGCGTGGCCGGTCTTGGCGGCGCAGGTTTCCCTACGGGTACCAAACTGCGCGGCGGTGGCGACAAAATTAACACGCTAATCATCAACGCTGCGGAATGCGAACCTTATATCACCGCCGATGACCGTCTGATGCAGGACTGTGCCGCCCAGGTGGTGGAAGGTATTCGCATTCTCGCCCATATTCTGCAGCCACGAGAAGTGCTGATAGGCATTGAAGACAATAAGCCGCAGGCCATTTCCATGCTGCGGGCCGTGCTGGCGGGTTGCCATGATATTAGCCTGCGCGTAATCCCGACCAAATACCCGTCTGGCGGCGCAAAGCAGCTAACCCAGATCCTCACCGGTAAACAAGTACCGCACGGTGGCCGCTCCTCTGACATCGGCGTACTGATGCAAAACGTCGGTACGGCGTATGCGGTAAAACGTGCGGTGATTGACGGCGAGCCGCTAACCGAGCGCGTGGTGACGTTGACCGGTGAGTCGGTGTCCCGTCCAGGCAACGTCTGGGCGCGTCTGGGTACGCCGGTGCGTCATCTGCTGGAGCAGGCCGAGTTTTGCCCTGGTAGCGACCAGATGGTGATCATGGGCGGCCCGCTGATGGGCTTTACCCTGCCGTGGCTGGATGTCCCGGTCGTCAAAATTACTAACTGTCTGCTCGCCCCCTCTCCGACCGAGATGGGTGAAGAACAGGAAGAAAAAGGCTGCATCCGCTGCAGCACCTGTGCTGATGCCTGCCCGGCGGATCTGCTCCCGCAGCAGCTGTACTGGTACAGCAAAGGCCAACTGCACGACAAAGCGCAAGCCCACAATCTTGCCGACTGCATTGAATGCGGCGCCTGCGCCTGGGTCTGCCCAAGCAATATTCCGCTGGTGCAATACTTCCGTCAGGAGAAGGCCGAGATTTATGCCATCTCAATGGAAGAGAAGCGCGCAGCCGAAGCCAAAGCGCGCTTTGAAGCCCGCCAGGCGCGTCTCGAACGCGAGAAAATCGCCCGCCAGGAGCGCCATAAACAAGCTGCCGTTCAGCCTGGTGAGAAAGATCAGGACGCCATCAACGCTGCACTGGCGCGCGTGCGGGAGAAAAAAGCCACTGCAGCGCAAACCCTGGTGATCACGGCAGGCGAAAAACCGGATAACAGCGAAGCGATTGCGGCACGCGAAGCGCGCAAGGCCCAGGCTCGCGCCCGTCAGGCAGAGAAAGCAGAAACTGCCCAGCCTGAAACGGACGTCGATCCGCGTAAAGCGGCAGTTGAAGCGGCAATTGCCCGTGCCAAAGCCCGTAAAGCGGGCCAGCAGGACGTGGTTGTTGAGAAAGACGCTGAAGATCCGCGTAAAGCTGCCGTCGAAGCGGCCATTGCACGCGCGAAAGCGCGCAAAGCAGCGCAGCAGGCGCAAACTGCGGAGCCCGAAGTGCCGGTTGATCCTCGCAAAGCCGCTGTCGAAGCCGCTATCGCTCGGGCCAAAGCGCGCAAAGCCGCCCAGCAGGAAGAGCAGCCGCAGGCCGCAAACGACGATCCACGCAAAGCCGCCGTCGCCGCCGCGATTGCGCGCGTTCAGGCGAAGAAAGCCGCACAACAAGCAGTTAACGAGGATTAAATGGTTTTCAGAATCGCAAGTTCCCCTTACACCCATAACCAGCGCCAGACATCGCGCATCATGATGCTGGTCTGCCTGGCGGCGTTGCCAGGCATCGCCGTTCAGTTCTGGTTTTTCGGCTGGGGAACCCTTTTCCAGTTGGTCCTTGGCTGCGCCAGTGCGTTAGCGGCGGAAGCGCTCGTGTTGAAGCTGCGGAAAATGGCGGTCTCCCGCATTCTCGCTGACAACTCCGCGTTACTGACCGGGCTGCTGCTTGCGATCAGTATTCCACCGTTTGCCCCATGGTGGATGGTGGTGCTGGGTACCGTGTTTGCGGTGATTATCGCCAAACAGCTGTACGGCGGGCTCGGGCATAACCCGTTTAACCCGGCAATGATCGGCTATGTTGTTCTGCTGATCTCCTTCCCGGTGCAGATGACCAGCTGGTTACCACCCCATGAAATTGCCGCCACGGTTCCTGGCTTTATGGATGCCCTGCACGTTATCTTTACCGGCCATACGGCCCTCGGCGCGGATATGAACGCGCTGCGTATGGGCGTGGACGGTATCAGCCAGGCAACGCCTCTCGATACCTTTAAAACGTCACTGCACGCCGGGCACAGCGTTGAGCAGATCATGAAATCCGCCATCTACAGCGGCGTGCTGGCCGGTGCAGGCTGGCAGTGGGTCAACCTGGCGTATCTGCTGGGTGGCCTGTTCCTGCTGCAGCAGAAAGCGATCCGCTGGCATATTCCGGTCAGCTTCCTCGTGACGCTGGCGGTTTGCGCTACGCTGGGCTGGGTCTTCTCTCCTGAGTCACTGGCCAGCCCGCAGATGCATCTGCTCTCCGGCGCGACCATGCTGGGTGCATTCTTTATTCTTACCGACCCGGTTACGGCGTCCACCACCAATCGTGGCCGTTTGATCTTCGGCGCGCTGGCGGGTCTGCTGGTGTGGCTGATTCGCAGCTTTGGCGGTTATCCGGATGGGGTAGCGTTCGCCGTCCTGCTCGCCAACATTACCGTTCCGCTCATCGACTACTACACGCGTCCGCGCGTGTACGGTCATCGCTAAGGGTTTCGCCATGTTAAAGACCATGCAAAAACACGGCGTCACGCTGGCTATTTTCGCTGCGGTACTGACCGGCCTGACGGCGCTGGTGAACGAGCTGACCAAATCGACGATTGATGAGCAGGCGGCAAAGCAGCAAAAAGCGCTGTTTGATCAGGTGATCCCGTCTGACTTCTACGATAATGACCTGCAGAAAAGCTGCTTTGTTGTAGACGCGCCGCAGCTTGGGAAAGGCCCGCACCGCGTCTTTATCGCCCGCAAAGGGGATAGACCCGTGGGTGCAGTCATGGAAACCACGGCCCCCGACGGTTATTCCGGAGCCATTCAACTGCTCGTCGGCAGCGATTTTTCCGGTACCGTACTGGGTACCCGTGTGACGGAGCATCACGAGACGCCGGGACTTGGCGATAAAATTGAAACACGCTTAAGCGACTGGATTTTGCACTTTGCCGGTAAAGTGATCCACGGCGAAAATGATGCAGCGTTTGCGGTGAAGAAAGATGGCGGTGAGTTCGACCAATTCACGGGTGCGACCATCACGCCGCGCGCCGTGGTTAACGCCGTAAAACGCGCCGGGCTGTATGCTGAAACGCTGCCTGCGCAGATTAACAATCTTCCGGCCTGTGAGGAGTAGCCATGAGCCAGGTTAAAGAGGTTATTGTTCAGGGGCTGTGGAAGAACAACTCCGCGCTGGTGCAGCTTCTGGGGATGTGTCCACTGCTGGCCGTCACCTCTACTGCGACCAACGCACTCGGTCTGGGGCTGGCGACCACGCTGGTGCTGACACTGACTAACCTGTCCATTTCCGCACTGCGCCGCTGGACGCCTTCCGAGATCCGTATTCCGATTTACGTCATGATCATCGCGTCGGTGGTGAGTATCGTTCAGATGCTGATTAACGCTTACGCGTTTGGCCTGTATCAGTCGCTTGGGATCTTCATTCCGCTGATCGTCACCAACTGTATTGTGGTCGGGCGTGCCGAGGCGTTTGCCGTGAAGAACAGCCCGGCGATGTCGGCGCTTGACGGTTTCGCCATCGGTATGGGGGCGACAGGTGCCATGTTTGTCCTCGGCTCGCTTCGTGAGATCCTCGGCAACGGTACGCTGTTTGACGGTGCAGATGCGCTGCTGGGTGGCTGGGCAAAAGCGTTGCGTATTGAAGTGTTCCACACCGATACGCCATTCCTGCTGGCCATGCTGCCGCCGGGTGCTTTCATTGGCCTTGGCATGATGCTGGCGATAAAATACCTGATCGATGAAAAACGTAAGCGCCGCGCGGCTGAGCGTAGCGTTCTGGAAGGGACACCCGAGAAGGCTTCATGAATAAAGAAAAGCGCATTGCGATCCTGACCCGTCTGCGGGACGAGAACCCGCACCCAACGACGGAGCTGAATTTTACCTCCCCGTTTGAGCTGCTGATCGCCGTGTTGCTCTCTGCGCAGGCTACCGATGTCAGCGTCAATAAAGCCACCGCCCTGCTCTATCCGGTGGCCAATACGCCGAAGGCGATGCTTGAGTTAGGCGTCGAAGGCGTGAAGTCGTATATCAAAACCATCGGCCTGTTTAACAGCAAGGCCGAGAACGTCATCAAAACCTGCCGGATTTTGCTGGAACAGCACGGAGGCGAAGTGCCGGAGGATCGCGCCGCGCTGGAGGCATTGCCCGGCGTCGGACGCAAAACGGCGAACGTGGTGCTGAATACGGCCTTCGGCTGGCCGACTATCGCCGTCGATACGCACATTTTCCGCGTCTCTAACCGCACCAACTTTGCACCTGGCAAAAACGTTGAACAGGTTGAGGAGAAGTTATTAAAAGTCGTTCCGGCGGAATTTAAGGTCGACTGTCATCACTGGCTGATTTTGCATGGCCGCTATACCTGCATCGCACGCAAGCCTCGCTGCGGCTCCTGCATCATCGAAGATCTTTGCGAATATAAAGAAAAAGTCTACTCCTGATCGCTTTAGTGTTTTTACTCCTGAATCAAAACCCTACAAAAGGAAGGTCATCTGCACACCTTCCTTTTGACCGTAATTTGTCCGCTTTTTCGCTATCCCACCTTATGGATTGTTCGGCCGTTTAACACTCAAACAGGTTAATAGTTTTTTCATCACCAAAAATTTCTATACATCTGTGATCAAGATCACTCTGATAACGTCATGTTGGATTTTTGTTGTCAAACCCCTCGTAAAACCTTTGCCTGACAAGAATTAACCGTTCATTTACCGCATATAAGACCAGTCATTTTTCAGATTATGGGCTATATCACTACCTTAAAGGTCAAATAGCAGAACATATCGCCATATCGGGCTGAAAAGGGGTTTTGGGTAGTGAAAAAAACCAACAAAACGCAACGGATGAAATTTAACGCTGAATAACATTTGTGTGACCCGTGGATTATACCACCCCAGTTATATGTAACAGAGTATTTCAAACATATTGCCAGATGGGTCAGGATAGTGAACATTACCCGCCGTTTCCCCTCCCAATATAACTATAAAGCGGATGGACTACGGTCATCACGCTATGAACACCCCCGTTAATATGGGATGTAAAAAAAGAGGTATATGTGTCTACTGCAAACAATAAACCAACAAATGAAAGCGTGAGTCTCAACGCTTTCAAACAGCCGAAAGCGTTCTATCTCATCTTCTCTATCGAGTTATGGGAGCGTTTTGGTTATTACGGCCTGCAAGGGATCATGGCGGTTTACCTGGTTAAACAACTGGGTATGTCCGAAGCGGATTCCATCACGCTGTTCTCCTCCTTCAGTGCTCTCGTGTACGGTCTGGTTGCAATCGGCGGCTGGCTGGGTGACAAAGTCCTCGGCACCAAACGCGTCATTATGCTGGGCGCCATTGTCCTGGCGATTGGCTATGGTCTGGTTGCGTGGTCTGGACACGATGCGGCTGTGGTCTATATGGGTATGGCAACGATTGCCGTCGGTAACGGTCTGTTCAAAGCGAACCCGTCCTCCCTGCTCTCTACCTGCTACAACAAAGATGACCCACGTTTGGACGGTGCATTTACCATGTACTACATGTCCATCAACATCGGCTCATTCTTCTCCATGCTGGCAACACCATGGCTGGCAGCGAAATTCGGCTGGAGCGTGGCCTTTGCGCTGAGCTTCGTAGGTATGCTGATCACCGTTGTGAACTTCCTGTTCTGCCGCAGCTGGGTTAAAGACTACGGTTCTAAGCCAGACTTCGAACCGGTTCACATGGGTAAACTGCTGGCCACTATCGTGGGCGTTGTCGTTCTCGCCGCGATCGCCACCTGGCTGCTGCACAACCAGGGCGTTGCACGTGCGGTTCTGGGCGTGGTTGCGCTGGGTATCGTCTGCATCTTTGCGAAAGAAGCCTTCGCCATGCAGGGCGCTGCACGTCGTAAGATGATTGTCGCGTTCATCCTGATGCTGGAAGCGATTATCTTCTTCGTGCTGTACAGCCAGATGCCAACTTCCCTGAACTTCTTCGCTATCCGTAACGTTGAACATTCAATCCTCGGTATCGCGTTCGAACCTGAGCAGTTCCAGGCCCTGAACCCGTTCTGGATCATGATTGGTTCCCCGATTCTGGCCGCTATCTATAACAAGATGGGCGACCGTCTGCCAATGCCGCACAAGTTCGCCGTGGGCATGGTGCTGTGTTCTTGCGCCTTCCTGGTGCTGCCGCTGGGGACGAAATTTGCGTCCGACGCGGGTATCGTCTCCGTTAACTGGCTGATCCTGAGCTACGCCCTGCAGTCTATCGGTGAGCTGATGATCTCCGGTCTGGGCCTGGCGATGGTTGCACAACTGGTGCCACAGCGTCTGATGGGCTTCATCATGGGTAGCTGGTTCCTGACCACTGCGGGTGCGGCAATCATTGCAGGTAAGATTGCTAACTTGATGGCGGTTCCGGAAAACGTGACTGACCCACTGCTTTCCCTGAACGTATACGGCACCGTGTTCATGCAGATTGGTATTGCCACAGCGGTTATCGCTGTGCTGATGCTGCTGACCGCGCCTAAGCTGAATCGCATGACTCAGGACGACGACAAAACGTCTAAAGCGACTGAAACCGCTACCGCGTAATGTCATCGGGAAACGACTGAATGGAAAGAAGCCGCTAAAGCATTAGCGGCTTTTTTTTTATCCGAACGCGCACTAACATAGCTGATACCTCAGCAAAAAGGAGTTACCGATGAAACTGTTCTACAAACCGGGCGCCTGCTCTCTTGCTTCCCATATCACTCTTCGCGAGAGCGGCAAAGATTTCACGCTGGACGGCGTTGACCTGATGAAAAAGCGCCTCGAAAACGGCGATGATTTTTTCGCGATCAACCCGAAAGGACAAGTTCCGGCTTTGCTGCTGGATGACGGTACGCTGCTGACCGAAGGTGTGGCGATTATGCAGTACCTGGCCGACAACGTGCCGGATCGTCAACTGCTGGCACCAACAGGCAGTATCTCTCGCTATAAAACCCTTGAGTGGCTTAACTACATCGCGACCGAGCTGCACAAAGGCTTTACGCCGCTGTTCCGCCCGGACACGCCGGAAGAGTACAAACCGACCGTACGTGCGTTACTTGAGAAAAAGATGCAGTACATTAATGAATCACTGAAAGACGATCAGTGGATCTGCGGCGCGCGTTTCACCATTGCTGATGCGTATCTGTTTACCGTTCTGCGCTGGGCGCGCGCGGTGAAGCTGAACCTGGAAGGGTTAGATCATATTGCGTCGTATATGGAACGCGTCGCGGCACGCCCTGCGGTTGCAGCGGCGCTGAAGGCGGAAGGGTTGAATTAATCCGAGCGCTCTGTATTGCCGGGTGGCGCTGCGCTTACCCGGCCCACACTATCCCTGCTCTTACAATTGGGTTGCGCTGAAATAATGCTCGGGCTTCGCGATACGATCCTGCGCTGCCACCACCTGCAGCTCATATTCCTGCATGTTTTTCGTCGCCATCATAATTTCATAAACGGCTGCGGTCACATGCTCAAGCGCATCCCGCAGAGCCGTCCCCTGGAGCAACTTCACCAGCAGCAGGCCGCTGGTCACATCGCCCACCCCTACCGGCTGACGCGTACCAAAATCCACCAGCGGACGGCTGATGTGCCATGCCTCGTCTTTCGTCACCAGCAGCATCTCAAAACGGTCCTGGCTTAACCCTGCGCGCGCAAGATGCTTCACCAGTACAATCTCAGGCCCCTGAGCAATTAGCTCGCGAGAGGCGCTTACAGCCTCTTCTACGCTGTTGACCGGATGCTCGCAGAGGATTTCAAGCTCGATCAGATTTGGCGCAATAATATCGCTGGCCGGCAGCGCGTGGCGGACGTGGAATTCCGCCACGCCTGGCGCGACAATACAGCCCTTTTCTGGGTGGCCCATGACCGGATCGCAAAAATACTTTGCCGCCGGATTCGCCGCTTTCACCTGACGAACGATCCCCAGGATGTGTTCACCCTGCTCTGCCGAGCCAAGATAGCCGCTCAGTACGGCGTCACAGCGCTTGAGCTGGTCGATTTCGGCAATACCCTGCACAACCTCCGTCAGATGCGATGGCGGCATCACGCAGCCGGTCCATTTGCCGTATTGCGTGTGGTTTGAAAACTGTACGGTATTGAGGGGCCAGACGTTGGCACCGAGGCGGCGCATCGGGAATTCCGCTGCGCTGTTGCCAGCATGCCCAAAAACAACGTGGGACTGGATGGCGAGGATGTTCTTCATTTTTTCTTACCAAACCCTGTAAAAACAAAAGGGGCGTGGTTTCCCACGCCCCTGTGTACTTTTAATTACTTCCAGCAGACCAGACAGTAATTTTTCTTACCGCGACGCAGCAGCGTGTAACGTCCGTACAGACGATCGCCGTCAACGAAGGTGTATTCCGGGTCAGTCTGCTTCTCACCGTTAATGGTGATGGCGTTAGACGCGATGGTTTTACGCGCCTGACCGCGAGACGGCTGCAGCTCAGAATCCACCAGCGCCTGCATCAGGTCAGCCCCTTTTTCCATCTCAACCATTGGCACGCCGTCCTGCGCCAGCTGTTCGAAGTCCGCTTCGCTCAGATCGCTCAGGGTACCGTTGAACAGGCTTGCGGTAATGCGTTTTGCCGCGGCCAGACCTTCTTCACCGTGAACCAATTTGGTCACTTCGTCCGCCAGCACGTACTGCGCGCGCGGCGCTTTACCGCTGTTTTTGTCTTCTTCTTCCAGCGCATTGATTTCTTCAATGTCCATAAAGGTGAAGAACTTCAGGAAGCGATAAACATCGGCATCCGCCGTGTTGATCCAGAACTGGTAGAATTTGTACGGGCTGGTTTTCTTCGGATCGAGCCACACCGCGCCGCCTTCAGTTTTACCGAATTTGGTGCCGTCGGCTTTGGTGATCAGCGGAACGGTCAGGCCGAAGACCTGATTCTGATGCAGACGGCGGGTCAGATCGATACCGGAGGTGATGTTACCCCACTGGTCAGAACCGCCAATCTGCAGGGAAACGCCGTGCAGTTTGTTCAGGCAGGCAAAGTCATAGCCCTGCAGCAGGTTGTAGGAGAACTCGGTAAAGGAGATGCCCTGGTCGTCACGGTTCAGACGCTGTTTCACGGCTTCTTTGTTAATCATCTGGTTAACAGAGAAGTGTTTGCCGATATCACGCAGGAAGGTCAGCACGTTCATGCCACCAAACCAGTCGTAGTTGTTAGCAGCAATTGCGGAGTTGTCGCCACAGTTGAAGTCGAGGAACGGTGCCACCTGTTTGCGGATTTTATCCACCCACTCCTGCACAGTGTCTTCTGTGTTCAGTTTACGCTCAGCGGCTTTGAAGCTTGGGTCACCAATCAGACCGGTCGCGCCGCCCACCAGGGCAACAGGCTTATGGCCCGCCATCTGGAAGCGTTTCAGGCATAACAATGGAACAAGATGCCCCAAATGCAAGCTGTCAGCGGTGGGATCGAAGCCGCAATAGAGCGCGATCGGGCCTTGCGCCAGTCGCTCTGCTAACGCTTCCTCGTCCGTCACCTGGGCCACGAGGCCCCGCTCTTGCAATTGTTTAATCAAGTTACTGCTTGCCATCAAATTCTCCATGTATAAACGACTGCACCTTTGCCGGTACACGACTTTTCGCCTGATGCGAAAGGACCATAGAATAAAGCGCAAGCGCGGTGCGCGCTAGCGCTTAAATCAACAAATTTCGGGGATTACGGTGCCAGTCTGTCGATTTTCCAGCCGCCGTTGTCGCGCTGGTATAAAAAGCGGTCGTGCAGGCGGTGTTCGCCCCCCTGCCAGAATTCCATCTGCTCAATGGGGATGCGGAAACCACCCCAGAAGCTTGGCAGCGGCACTTCGCCCTGCTGGAACTTCTGTTTGAGCTCGAGGAATTTGCTTTCCAGCACGCCGCGGGCAGAAATACGGCTGGACTGTTTTGAAACCCAGGCGCCAATCTGGCTGTCGCGCGGGCGGCTGTGGAAATACTTCACCACTTCCAGCGTCGAAAGACGTTCCGCTTTGCCTGTCACCATCACCTGACGCTCCAGCATGTGCCACGGAAACAGCAGGCTGATGCGAGGATTGTTTTCCAGGTGGTGCGCTTTGCGGCTGCCCAGGTTGGTATAAAACACCAGCCCTTTCTCGTCATAATGCTTGAGCAATACGATGCGCTGATACGGTTGACCGTTTTCATCAACCGTCGCGACAACCATGGCGGTGGGGTCGGCCAGTTTCGCTTCGCAGGCCTGTTTCAGCCAGCGTTCGAAAAGCACAAGGGGTTCAGCGGGAAGATCCTGGCGACGCAGGCCGCCTTTGGTGTATTCACGGCGCAGATGCGCAATTTGCTGCAGTTCGTCGTTATCTGACATGGCGTTAGCTGACATTGAGAGTGGGAGGCGCTATTGTGCGCCGCCCCTGTAAAAATCTCAACGCTTCGGATTTTCGAGCTGGCAATTGTTCAGCACAATGCGGTCACGTTTGTAGACCGTTGCGCTGTCACCTTTCGACCAGAACACGTAAATCCCGTCGGTATAACGCGCCCCGGAAGCCGACATCCCCTGTTTCAGGGTCAGCAGTTTGTTGTCGTAGACAAAACTGGCTTCCTGACGCGGATTATTCAGCTTAACGGTCAGCGGCTTTTCATCGCAGCTATACTCCAGCGTATCGGTCTGCATGCGCTCAAGGAGCTGGTTATAGACGCTGCATCCTGACAGCAATAAAGGCGCGGCAATAAGAAGAAGTTTTTTCATGGGCGTATTCCGAAGACTTTCCTGGTCCTGGAGGACATCGCTGCCCTCCTGTTTCGTTCCATTCTAACGACGACACGCCACGATGAATTTCAGTTAACTCTGATTATGACGCGGATTTGCCGGGAAAATCGCCCCGAGGACGCTTGCCTCCCGCGCGCCGGTGACAGAAGGTAAATTACCGGGCAAACCGGCAACGGTACGCCAGGCAAGCCAGGCGAAAGCCAGCGCTTCCATATCATCACCGCTGATCCCGGCTTCATCCGTTGTGGTGACTTCGGTACCCGGCAGCAGCCCCGCCAGACGCGCCATCACCAGCGGATTGCGGCTCCCTCCGCCACACACCAGCAGGCGTTCGCACCCTCCGCTGAGGAGAACCTGTTCGGATATCGACACTGCGGTCAATTCGGTGAGCGTGGCCTGAACATCCTGTGGTGCCAGCGCAGGGAACTGCGCCAGCTGGCGTTCAAGCCAGCCGTAGTTGAAATACTCGCGCCCCGTACTCTTCGGCGCGGGCAGCGCAAACCAGGGATCGCTTAGCATGGACTGCAGCAGCGGAAGAATGACTTTGCCTTCGCTGGCCCACTCCGCGTCTTTATCATAGGGCTTCCCGCACTGACGCCAGATCCAGGCATCCATTAACATATTGCCCGGCCCCGTATCGTACCCGCGCACGGGCTGGCCGGGTATCAGCATCGACAGGTTTGCAATCCCGCCGATATTAAGCACCATACGGCGCTCAACCGGATGTGCCAGCAACGCGTGATGGAACGCGGGCACCAGCGGCGCACCCTGCCCGCCCAGCGCAATATCGCGGCGACGAAAATCCCCCACCACGGTGACACCTGTTTTTGCCACAATCTGATTATTATCACCGATTTGCAACGTGTGCGGCGCGTCGCCGGTGGGTTCATGCCAGACAGTCTGACCGTGACAACCAATGGCGACCACATCCTGCGGTTGCAGATTCTCTTTGCGCATCAGGCCTAAAACAGCCTCTGCAAACAGCGCCCCCAGCCGCACATCGAGCTGTCCCAGCTGCGAAAGCGTCAGTTGTTGACCCTGGCAAATGCTCAAAATGTCTTCTTTGAGCGAAACGGGGATAGGCCAGGTCAGACTCGCCTGCTGCGCCACCATGTTTTCATCAATGGCGGCCAGAACGACATCGACACCGTCAAGACTGGTTCCAGACATCACACCGATATAGCGACCCGATTTCATGCGCTTTCCTTACGTTGAGTGGGCTAAGGATAACCACTCCACCATAAACAGCGGTGCTTTGCTATGCGGAGATAATATTTTTTAACAATGTCAGACAGTCGGCACGCGGGAAGTCCGTTTATCTTCCGTTAAGCCAAATTCAAGTACAATTTTCTGATAGTTAGTGCAAAGATATGAAGTATGGCCCGTAATGCCATATAATTTAGCCATAATGGATGCCCGAACCGGGCGTTTTGGGTGAACAGGAGATTCAAATGATTTTACGTGTACTGGGCGTTTCGCTGATTGGTTTAACACTCGCTGGTTGTGTGAATGACAGTTCACTTTCTGGCGACGTCTATAGCGCTTCTGAGGCTAAACAAGTTCAGAACGTGACTTACGGTACCATTGTTAATGCGCGTCCTGTTCAAATTCAGGGCGGCGATGAAAACAACGTAATGGGTGCTATCGGCGGTGCGGTTCTGGGCGGCTTCCTCGGTAACACCGTAGGCGGTGGTACGGGCCGTTCTCTGGCGACAGCAGCAGGTGCCGTTGCCGGTGGTGTCGCAGGCCAGGGCGTTCAGGGTGCAATGAACAAAACCCAGGGCGTGGAGCTGGAAATCCGCAAAGATGACGGTAGCACCATTATGGTCGTTCAGAAACAAGGCAACACCCGCTTCTCCGCTGGCCAGCGTGTTGTTCTGGCGAGCAATGGCCGTCAGGTGACGGTTTCCCCGCGTTAATCTGATAACGGATGTGGCTCTCGGGCCACATCCGTTTACAAAATACATCATTTGAATGAATATATTTACAATATATATTTATTGCACTTATTATTAATGTTATCTGATATTGTTTCTGCGCAAAGTATTTATTGAATTAATAGTTTAGACTCGTCGCAATTACCTCTTTTAATTCATTATAACTTTGTTAAAAAATATATGCTTGCGATGAGTCGTTTTGTAAAAGGTCGTTATATCTCGTTCTGTCTCGGTTGCATTGTTGTCATCGGGATATTACAAACGTTATTTATCAAACTGGTGGGTTGGATCCCTTCCTTTTCACCGTTTCTGTTCCCGACGCTCACCATTTTCTTGCTGGTATTTCACCTGTTTATTGCCTGTTTTATGCTAATGAAATACTGGTGTGACAGGAAACGGTTGTATCTGGTAGCGATCGCCTTCGCCTTTGCCGGTTCGGCATTGTTGATGATTGGCACGCTGTCGAGTTTCCCGGCCTGGCTGGATCTCTATCAATTCAATGTCGTCAACTATAACGATGCGATGATTTACTACATGTTCCGCCATCTGTTAATGGCGATACTGATCATCGTCTCGGCATTACTCTACATCACGCGGAGTCGACCACTGTCACGGCTGGCGCATGTTTCAATTATTAGCGGGTTATTTGTCTTTACCTTTTGTGCCGTGTTTCTGGCCTGGGTCTATTCAAGTCATTCAGATTTGTTATCAATTGACCTGATGGATAATGAAACCCGCCAGTTTATGGTTCTCTGGAGCCAGTGCATTAATATTTCATTAATTGTCCTGTGGATAGTGACATTAGCAACGCTGATGTTTATTACGCGCGTACGCAATCTTTTCTGGGTCGGAGGGAATTTCCTTTGCGTCTGTTATGTGGTCACGCTGTCAATGCTGTTAGTGGGTGGGCATGCCGAAGATATCTCCTGGTATCGCGCCCGTTTATTTGAAACCGTCGCGACGCTGCTTATTATTTTTGTCCTGCTTTACGATGTTTTCAATTTGTATCGTGAATCACATTTAAAGTATCAGCAGTCTTATCAGAACTCGATTCGCGATCCGCTGACGCGTCTTTATAACCGCAGTTATTTTTATGATTCATTAAATCAGGCGCTGGCTATCGCCAAAGCCAACCGTCCGGTTTCCGTGATTGTCAGCGATCTCGATCGCTTCAAACGCATCAACGACAACTACGGGCACTTGCAGGGAGACAAAGTGCTGCAGTTTGTCTCTAACCTGCTGATGGATTCCGTGCGACCGCAAGATATCGCGGCACGCATCGGCGGCGAGGAGTTTGTCCTGATGCTGGAAAATACCTCTTCAGAAGAAGCACGCCAGGTCGCTGAACGCATCCGTATAAAGTTAAGCAGCTTTGATAAAGCCAGCAGTGAGGGGCAACTGCCCGAGCCGATTACGATCAGTATGGGCGTCTTCACGGCAACATCGCCGGACATAACCGCCGAGAAGTGTGTAGAAAGTGCGGATAAGGCGATGTACGAGGCCAAAGAGACTGGCCGAAACCGCGTGGTGATTTTCCAGTAAAAAGAGAAAGGCCTTGCTCATGCAAGGCCTTTTTTTACTTCTCAGTCGCGTGACTGCAACTCATGAATGTTTTGCTCAAGGCGTCCAATAAGTCTGATGAGCATTTCCAGTTCTTCAGGTGATACCCCGGACAGGATTTCACCTCGCGTTTTGCTGATAACGGCTTCCATCTCAGTAATGATAGGCGCCGCTTTTTCCGTCAGTTTAATCCGCTTCGCGCGACGATCGCTGGCACAGGTTTGCCGGGAGATAAGTCCTTTCTCTTCCAGCTGATCGAGCGTGCGCACCAGTGACGGTTGCTCAATACCGATCGCTTTTGCCAGTTGAATTTGCGACTGCTCGGGCGGTAGCTGATGAATGTTATGCAGCGTGACCCAATGCGTCTGTGTCAATTCCAGAGGTTTCAGGCGATGGTCAATCAGAGCACGCCAGACGCGTACCAACCTTGCCAGATCAGAACCTAATGGCGATTCCAATTTCATCTCCTTATAATTAGCTTGCTAAGTTATTATACTGATTTTAGAATAGTGTGCAGTATTTGTATTGCCAAAACAAATGCATTACTGCATTCAACATTAATAAAAGTATGATTTACACTGAATACTCATGTTACATCATTAAGACAGCCCATCGTGGCACTCAGTTCACTGCAAAGGACCACTGCTCGTGACGTTCTCGTTAAACTCCACGGGGTTACCCCTCCAGGACCTGATCTTTGGTGCATCAGTCTATTTTCCTCCCCTGTTTAAAGCCGTACTGGTGGGCTTTGCTATCTGGCTTGTCGCACACCGGCTCCTGCGAGACTGGATGTATTCCGGCGAGATCTGGCACCCCATGCTGATGGATCTCTCCCTGTTTGCCCTCTCCGTATGCCTGGGCCTTGCTGTGTTGACCGTGTGGTGAATATGTCTCTGAAAACGCTGAAATACTTTTCCACTCTTGTTGTTCTGGCGCTGGCGCTGGTTGCCGGTTGGTGGATGTGGAACTACTACATGCAGTCCCCCTGGACACGCGACGGTAAAATTCGCGCAGAGCAGGTCAGCATCACACCGCAGGTGTCCGGAAGCATCACGACGCTTCTTGTTAAGGATAACCAGTTCGTCAAAAAGGGAGACGTTTTATTCCGTATTGATGATACGCCCTTTCATATCGCCATCCTCAACGCCCAGGCACAGCTAGCGAAAGCGCAGTCCGATCTCGCGAAAGCCAACAACGAAGCGACCCGCCGTCGGCATTTGTCGCAAAACTATATCTCTGCCGAAGATTTAGACACTGCCAACATAAACGTTAAGGCTATGCAAGCCAGCGTTAACGTGGCGGAAGCTACGCTCAAGCAGGCGCAGTGGGCGTTAACGCAAACGGTGGTAGAAGCACCGGTCGATGGCTGGGTGACAAACCTCTCTGCCCGCGTGGGGAACTATGCCACTACCGGTCAACCCGTTTTTGCCTTAGTCGACAGCCACTCTTTTTATGTTGTGGGCTATTTTGAAGAGACCAAGCTTCGCCATATTCAGGAAGGGGCACCTGCAACTATCACACTCTATAGCGGCTCGAAAAGGTTACAGGGTCACGTTTCCAGCATTGGGCGCGCCATTTACGATCAAAGCGTTGAGACGGATTCCGGCCTGGTACCCGATATTAAACCTAACGTTCCGTGGGTTCGTCTGGCACAGCGCGTTCCGGTTCGCGTAGAGTTTGATAACCTGCCCCAGCATCTCACGCTGGTTTCAGGCACGACCTGTACTGTTTCTATCGGAACACGCAGATGAACCTTCGGGTGCTCTCCTGGCAAAACCTTCCGTGGGTAAAAGCGTCGCGCCCTCAGTGGCGTTACGCGCTGCGAAACGGCATTGCCATGTGCCTTGCGCTGACCGTCGCCTATTACCTGAATCTGGATGAACCCTATTGGGCGATGACCTCTGCGGCGGTGGTAAGCTTCCCGACCGTCGGTGGGGTCATCAGCAAAAGTCTGGGGCGCGTGGCCGGGAGCCTGCTGGGAGCCACCGCAGCGTTAATCATTGCGGGGCATACGCTAAACGATCCGTGGCTCTTTTTATTGAGCATGGCGGCCTGGCTGGGGTTTTGTACCTGGGCCTGCGCCCATTTTACCAATAACGTTGCCTACGCATTCCAGCTGGCGGGTTATACCGCCGCCATTATTGCCTTTCCCGTCGTGAATGTACTCGACACCACCGAGCTATGGGACATCGCCCAGGCGCGTGTCTGTGAAGTGATTGTCGGCATTCTTAGCGGTGGGTTTATGATGATGATCCTGCCCAGTACCTCCGACGGGACAGCGCTTATCACCGCCCTGAAGACCATGCATGCCCGCTTACTGGAGCATGCAAGCCTTCTCTGGCAGCCAGATACCAACGATGAAATCCGTCTGGCCCACGAAAAGGTCATCGGGCAGATCCTGACCATGAATCTTCTGCGCATTCAGGCCTTCTGGAGCCACTATCGCTTTCGTCGGCAGAACAAACTCCTCAACTATTTGCTGCATCAGCAGTTGCGGATGACCAGCGCTATCTCCAGCCTGCGTCGAATGCTGCTCAACTGGCCCGCGCCGCCCGCCAACACGCGCGCCGTCATTGATACCTTACTAGCTGCCCTCGCCCGCCCGGATACGGACATCTACACCGTGGCAAGGATCATCGCCCCGCTCGCTCCCGTCGATGAATACGATTACCGCCACCGCGCGTTCTGGCAGCGCCTGAACTATTTTTGTCGGCTGTATCTGCGAAGCAGTCGCTGGATCAACGCGGTCGAAAATGCCACTCCAATAACGGAATTCACCGTCCCCAGCAGCCCGGCGCTGGCACGCCACACCGACTATATGGAAGCGCTGTGGAGCGGTTTTCGCACCTTTTGCGCCCTTACCCTCGTTGGCGCGTGGAGCATCACCACGCAGTGGGAATCCGGCTCTGCGGCCTTGACGCTTGCCGCCATCAGCTGCGTGCTCTATTCCGTTGCCGCGTCACCGTTTAACTCGCTTACGCTGCTGTTACGCACGCTGCTGTTGCTGTCGCTGTTCAGTTTTGTGGTGAAGTTTGGATTGATGGTTCAGATAAGCGACCTGTGGCAGTTCCTGCTGTTCCTGTTCCCGCTGTTAACCACCATGCAGCTGCTGAAGCTGCAAATGCCCAGGCTGGCCGGTCTTTGGGGACAGCTGATTGTCTTTATGGGGTCGTTTATCTCTGTGACGAATCCACCGGTGTATGATTACGCCGACTTTCTCAATGACAATCTGGCGAAGATCCTCGGCGTGGGTCTGGCGTGGCTGGCGTTCGCCGTACTACGGCCGGGTTCTGATGCGCGTAAAAGCCGCAGACATATCCGTGAGCTAAGGCGGGGATTTGTCGACCAGCTTAGCCGTAAACCGCATCTGCGTGAAAGCGAGTATGAATCGCTGGTTTATCACCATGTCAGCCAGCTCAATAATAGCCAGGACTCTCTTTCCCGCCGCTGGCTGTTACGCTGGGGCGTGGTACTGCTGAACTGTTCACACGTCGTCTGGCAGCTTCGTGCGTGGGAAACGCGTTCCGACCCGCTGTCGCAGGTGCGCGATGTCTGCCTCTCCCTGCTACGCGATGTAATGAGTGAGAGCGGCGTCCAGCAGCGGCCGCTGGAAACCACGCTGGCTGAACTGCAGCGGATCTGCGATACCCTTGCGCGGCATCATCTGCTCGCGGCTCGTGATTTGGCCTCGATAATCTGGCGCCTGCACTGCTCGCTGTCGCAGCTGGAACAGGCACCGCCACCGGGAACGATTGGGGATCAGATCACGCCACAGGCATAGCGTGCTCCGCCACCCCCGAGGGGTTTAGGCTGATCGGACATGTTATCGCCGCCGACATGGATCATTAGCGCTTTCCCTTTCACCTCGTCCAGCTTTTTCAGACGAGGTGCCACCACGGGATCCGTCGCTTTACCGTCATTGTTCACCACCAGCACAGGCAAATCGCCTAAATGCCCCATTCCCTCCGGGCCTTCATGCTTGCCGGAATGCTGCGGATCGAGGTGACCCCCTGCTGCTTCCGCCGCCGACGGTTTGCCTTCTTTTAATGCAGGCTGACAGCTGCCTTTAGCATGGACATGGAAACCATGTTCACCGGGAGGAAGTGCTTTGAGGTTGGGGACGAACTCCAGCCCTTTATCGGTCTCCGTGATCTTCACCGTACCGATGGACTGACCTACCCCCTGTGAGGTGACGAGATTCATTTCTACTTCGTCGCTGGCTGCCTGCGCCCCTGCGCAAACAACCAGCGTGACCAATGCCAGAGCAAAACGCTTCATATGACCTCCGCTGGTTATTTTTTGCCCCTTAAGTGTATACCAGAGGCAAAGATTTCACCGGAAAGTCACCTTATGGCGGTTTATGGCACGTCGTAACCCAGCGCGGCCTTGCGGATGCGGAACCACTGCTGACGGCTCATCTGCAGCTCTTCGGCCGCCAACGCGGACCGCACACGCTCAATTTTACCCGAACCGATAATCGGCAGTGGTTTAGACGGCAGACGCAGGATCCACGCATAGACCACCTGCTCAATGCTTTCGGCATTCAGTTCGCGGGCAACGGTTTCCAGCTCGTCACGCAGGGGCTGGAATTCATCGTCATTGAACAAACGACCGCCGCCTAGGCACGACCACGCCATAGGACGGATGCGCAGCTGCTGCAGCTGATCGAGCGTACCATCCAGCAGCAGCGGCTGGTGTACTGGAGAGATCTCGACCTGATTAGTGGCCAGGGTAAACGGCAGACGCGATTGCAGGAGCGCAAACTGCGCCGGGGTGAAGTTAGACACGCCAAAGTGTCGGACTTTGCCACTCTGGTGCAGATTCAGAAACGCTTCCGCCACCTCATCGGCATCCATCAACGGGTCCGGACGATGGATTAGCAGCAGATCGATATGATCGGTTGCCAGATTCACCAGAGATTGTTCGGCACTTTTAATAATGTGTGCGCTGTCGGTAATGTAATGGCCGAGGGTGTTTTCAGGTTTCGCGGTGGTGGCGATCCCGCACTTGGTGACGATCTCCATCCGCTGACGCAGGGCTGGCACCAGCTTTAGCGCCTCGCCGAAGGCGGCTTCACACTGATAGCCGCCATAGATGTCGGCATGATCGACGGTGGTGATGCCTAAATCGAGATGCTCTTCAATGAAGCTTGCCAGCTGAAGCGGGGACATATTCCAGTCCATCAAACGCCAGTAGCCCATGACAAAACGGGAGAATTCCGGGCCCTGCGGGGCAAGGGTAATACGCTGAACCATAACATTTTCCTCAAGAACGTGATGTCATGAGTATACGCAATTACCGTGTTAAAACAGTGAAGGTTGCTGGGGTTCTTCGGTTTCCCCCGCTTTGTTTGCGCGAATTTTGCGCAGCAGGCGCTGTCGGCAGAGGCGAAGCACGTCCTGCTTTTGCGTATCGCTAAAGTTTTGCCAGTTAAACCGCTCGTCACGGGTACGCATACACCCACGGCAATAGCCGCGTTCATCCACCTGACAAATCCCCCGGCACGGGCTCTGGATGGGGAAAAATTCCAGTTGCTCTGCCACACTCACCTCCACAAACCGACCATCACTTACAGTGAAGACGTTATGCGCCTACTGTGCAAGAGATTTACCACCGTTTTGTGGCATTAAGGTTTCACTAATCTTCCCTCTCTATACTCGCCGCATCACTATAAAGAATGGTTTGCTTATGATGTGGTTTGCAAAAAAGTTACACTGTAACGATATTAAATTCACTCTGGGTTGTGCGCTTTTCTTCACTGCGCTAAATGCACTTTTTATTCAGCGCAGCTGGGCCATTATCGCCCCTGCACATCTGCACGATATCCTCTTTGCCGCTTCCGTACCGCTGGTGCTGTTCTGCGGCTGGGTAATTGTTTTTAGCCTGCTTAATATTCCCTTTATTCGTAAGCCGCTGCTGATTGTCCTGACCATGGGATGTGCTGCCGCGACCTACTTTATGTACACCTACGGCGCGGTTATCGATCAGAACATGATTGTGAACGTGTTTGAAACCAATTCCCAGGAAGCCACGGCACTGCTCACGCCGCAGATGATCCTGTGGATTGCCGTTGCTGGTATTGTCCCTTCCGTCATACTCGCACTGACGCGGATCCGTACCGGGAAATGGTGGTATGCCCTCCTGATGCGCTTTGCAGCAATGCTGGGGGCACTTCTGGTCATTATTCTGGTGGCTGCTGTCTTTTATAAAGATTACGCCTCGCTGTTTCGGAATAATAAAAGCATTGTCAAAATGGTCACGCCGGCGAACTACGTCAGCGCCGTCGTGAAATACAGCAAAATGCGCTGGTTTGCGGGCGACCAAACGCTGGTACGCATCGGTGAAGATGCCCATAAAGGCCCACTGATTGCCGGGCAGCAGAAAAAAACCGTGCTGGTGCTGGTCGTCGGTGAAGCCTCACGCGCGGCAAACTACTCGCTCAACGGTTACGGGCGCGAAACTAACCCGGAACTGAAAAAGCAAGACGTCATTAACTTCCCGCAGGCCTCGTCCTGTGGTACCGAAACCGCCGTTTCTGTCCCTTGTATGTTCTCCGGCATGACCCGGAAAAAATACGATGCCGACCTCGCGCGTCACCAGGAAGGTCTGCTCGACGTGCTTAACCATGCAGGTGTCAATCTGCTGTGGCGCGATAACGACGGCGGCTGTAAAGGTGCCTGCGACCGTGTGCCGCACACGGACATGACGCAGTGGAAACTGGATCAATTCTGCAAAGACAAAACCTGTATTGATGATGTGAATCTCTATCGTCTGGATAATGTGCTGGACGGTCTGAAGCAAGACACGGTATTGGTTATCCATCTGATGGGCAGTCACGGTCCGGCGTATAACAAACGCTATCCGGACAGTTTCCGAAAATTTACGCCAACCTGTGATACCAACGAAATTCAGGACTGCGATCATCAGGCGCTGATGAATACCTATGACAACACCATCCTCTATACCGACAGTGTGGTCAGTAAAACGATTGACGCCTTAAAAGCCCGTCAGGCCAACATGAATACGGCGCTGATTTATCTTTCCGATCACGGTGAATCACTGGGTGAAAGCGGGATTTATCTGCACGGTACGCCCTACATGCTGGCGCCCGAGCAGCAAACGCATATTCCCTTTATGTTCTGGCTCTCCCCTGACTACGCGAAAAATTATGGCGTCAACGAGCAGTGTTTGCGTGACCATGCAGCAAAAGATGCGGTATCGCAGGACAATTTGTTCGCCACCGTACTGGGCATGATGGACGTGAAATCAACGGTTTATCAGCAACAGATGGATATTTTGTCGCCATGTCGTCACTCAGCAAGCTTGCATTAGACCGAACGGTCTATTAGAGTGCCCCCATGAGCAGACACACTGAACACGATACACGCGAACATTTACTGGCAACCGGCGAGCGTCTTTGCATGCACCGCGGGTTTACCGGTATGGGGTTGAGTGAGTTACTGAAAACCGCTGAGGTGCCGAAGGGGTCGTTTTATCACTACTTCCGCTCCAAAGAAGCCTTCGGCGTGGCCATGCTGGAGCGGCACTACGCCAGCTACCATCAGCGCCTTGCCACCCACTTCGCCAGCGGTGCAGGTAACTACCGGGATCGTGTTCTGAACTACTATCAGGAAACGCTGACGCAGTTCTGTCAGCAGGGCATCATCAGCGGTTGCCTGACGGTCAAACTATCTGCGGAAGTGTGCGATCTCTCCGAAGATATGCGCGCGGCGATGGATAAAGGTGCCAGCGGGGTTATCGCCCTGCTCGCACAGGCGCTGGCGAAGGGGCGTGATGAAAACACGCTCTCCTTCCCCGGTGACCCGCTTACACAGGCTCAGGTTTTATACTCCCTCTGGTTAGGAGCCAACCTGCAGGCCAAGATTTCTCGCAGTGCCGTGCCGCTCGAAAGCGCGCTGGCACATGTAAAAAGCAGTATTACTGCGCCTGGCGCTTAGCAGGCGTTTTTATTTACGTTATTACTAGTCGACTGGTCTACTCAGGAGTCGTTATGTCCGCTGAAAAGTTATTTACCCCACTGAAAGTGGGCGCCGTTACCGTGCCAAACCGTGTGTTTATGGCCCCGCTGACCCGTCTTCGCAGCATCGAGCCGGGTGACATCCCAACGCCTCTGATGGGTGAATATTACCGTCAGCGCGCAAGCTCAGGCCTTATCATCTCAGAAGCCACGCAGATTTCAGCCCAGGCGAAAGGCTATGCCGGTGCGCCCGGTCTGCACAGCCCGGAGCAGATTGCCGCGTGGAAGAAAATCACCGCAGGCGTGCACGCAGAAGATGGCCGCATTGCGGTTCAGCTGTGGCACACCGGCCGTATCTCGCACAGCAGCATCCAGCCTGGCGGTCAGGCACCGGTCTCTGCTTCTGCCCTGAGCGCAAATACCCGAACGTCCCTGCGCGATGAAAACGGCAATGCAATCCGCGTCGATACCTCCATGCCGCGCGCGCTGGAGCTGAACGAGATCCCTGGCATCGTGAACGATTTCCGTCAGGCCGTGGCGAACGCCCGTGAAGCCGGTTTCGACCTGGTTGAGCTGCACTCTGCACACGGTTACCTGCTGCACCAGTTCCTGTCACCGTCCTCTAACCACCGCACGGACCAGTACGGCGGCAGCGTTGAAAACCGCGCGCGTCTGGTCCTGGAAGTGGTGGATGCGGTGTGTAAAGAGTGGAGCGCAGACCGTATTGGTATTCGCGTCTCTCCAATTGGTTCTTTCCAGAACGTCGACAACGGCCCGAACGAAGAAGCGGACGCGCTGTATCTGATTGAAGAGCTGGCGAAACGCGGTATTGCTTATCTGCACATGTCCGAGCCGGACTGGGCAGGCGGCCAGCCCTACACAGAAGCATTCCGCCAGAAAGTGCGCGAGCGCTTCCACGGTGTGATCATCGGTGCGGGTGCCTATACCCCAGAAAAAGCGGAAGATCTGATCGGCAAAGGCCTGATCGACGCCGTCGCGT
The DNA here is from genome assembly GCF_014103035.1 of Enterobacter sp. RHBSTW-01064. Classification (NCBI taxonomy): domain Bacteria; kingdom Pseudomonadati; phylum Pseudomonadota; class Gammaproteobacteria; order Enterobacterales; family Enterobacteriaceae; genus Enterobacter; species Enterobacter sp. RHBSTW-01064. The sequence goes on from NZ_JABXOU010000004.1 coordinate 319,483, forward strand.
TTGGCCGTGACTTTATTGCGAACCCGGATCTGGTTGCCCGTCTGCAGAAGAAAGCGGAGCTGAACCCACAGCGCCCTGAAAGCTTCTACGGCGGCGGCGCGGAAGGCTATACCGACTACCCTTCGCTGTAATCCCCCATTGTGCATTGATAGCGGCGACATTTCGCCGCTATACTAAAACATCGTTTCTGTTCAAAAAGATACTCCATTCTATTGGTTAATGAGGAAATTATGCGCCTACTTCACACCATGCTGCGCGTTGGCGACCTGCAACGTTCCATCAATTTCTACACTAACGTTCTGGGCATGACGCTGCTGCGCACCAGCGAAAACCCAGAATACAAATACTCGCTGGCGTTCGTGGGTTACGGCCCGGAAACCGATGAAGCCGTCATCGAGCTGACCTATAACTGGGGCGTAGACAGCTATGAGCTTGGCACCGCATACGGTCATATCGCGCTGGAAGTGGACAACGCAGCGGAAGCCTGCGAGCGCATCCGCAGTAACGGCGGCAACGTTACACGTGAAGCGGGCCCGGTAAAAGGCGGCACCACCGTGATTGCGTTTGTTGAAGATCCCGACGGTTATAAAATCGAACTGATCGAAGCCAAAGACGCTGGCCGCGGTCTGGGCAACTGATCCCGCAGGGCGCACTATGCGCCCGTAGTTTTACTGCATCCCCTCTCAAAATTTGCCATAATGCGCACTGCTTTTTTCCCCTTGTAAGAGACCCTGATGTCCGATAACGCTCAATTTACCGGTCTGTGCGACCGTTTTCGTGGTTTTTATCCCGTTGTCATTGATGTAGAAACAGCCGGATTTAACGCTAAAACCGATGCGCTGCTTGAAATTGCCGCCATCACGCTGAAGATGGATGAACAGGGCTGGCTTACACCGGACACCACGCTGCATTTCCATGTTGAACCTTTCGAAGGGGCAAACCTGCAGCCTGAGGCGCTGGCCTTTAACGGTATCGATCCGAAAAACCCGTTACGTGGCGCGGTCAGCGAATATGACGCGCTGCACGCCATTTTTAAAATGGTGCGCAAAGGCATGAAAGAGAATGACTGTAGCCGCGCCATTATGGTGGCCCACAACGCGACGTTCGACCACAGCTTTACGATGGCCGCCGCAGAGCGCGCCTCGCTGAAACGCAACCCGTTCCATCCGTTTGTGACCTTTGACACCGCAGCGCTAAGCGGTCTGGCGCTGGGACAAACGGTGCTGTCCAAAGCCTGCATCACGGCAGGGATTGAGTTTGACGGCACCCAGGCGCACTCGGCGCTCTACGATACAGAGCGTACGGCAGAACTGTTCTGTGAAATTGTGAACCGCTGGAAACGTCTGGGCGGCTGGCCTTTGCCGATGGATGATGAGGCCGATCGCCAATCGTAGGCCGGGTAAGCGCAGCGCCACCCGGCAAAAAAAAAGCGACCACACTAAGCGGGTCGCTTTTTTATTAACGCAGAAACTTACTCTGCGTCTGGTTCTTCCGTTTTGTACTTCGCCGCCGTCTCTTTGATCAGCTGCTGCAGTTCGCCACGCTGATACATTTCAATCAGGATGTCGCAACCGCCCACCAGCTCACCGTCAACCCACAGCTGTGGGAAAGTCGGCCAGTTTGCGTATTTTGGCAGCTCAGCGCGGATGTCCGGGTTCTGCAGGATATCAACGTAAGCAAAACGCTCACCACAGGCAGATAACGCCTGAACCGCTTGCGCAGAGAAACCGCAGCTTGGCAGCTTCGGAGAACCTTTCATGTACAGGAGAATCGGGTTTTCAGCGATTTGTTGCTGAATTTTTTCAATAGTGGTGCTCATGTCTTGCTTCCTTTAACTTCTGTTACGGCATTAGTCTGACATTGTAGCGGTTCAGACAGACATCGGAAAATAACATTTTTGTCACGTCTTACTATTTTAACGGCTAACGCTAAAAGATGCATTGCAAATGACGTTTATCCCTGTTTGCCGTACGGTTTTGCTTAGGGAGTGAACAATAGTGCGACAGAACGATGAATTTTTTTGCACTTGCTAACGAAACATGATTTTAGAATGAAAAATGCTATTAACTTCTCGGGTTTTTATGGATTAGAATCGACAGGCTTTGTAAATCATACGCGGGTATTATTGATGGCCTGCATTAATCAGGGGACTGCCCAGTGGCGCGGATAAATAAAATCTCGATCACGCTCTGTGCTTTACTGTTTACATCACTCACTTTCACGCCAGCGGCGAACGCCTCTGAACAGGCGCGGCATTCTGCTGTACAAAAATCGCATCTGGTTAAGTCCACAGAACGTAAGAAAAAAACCACCAGCAAGACCGTAAAGAAAAAAACACCCACACCGACCAAAAAGACCGCCTCCAGCAAGACGAAAACATCCCCAACCCACACCGCACATTCTAGCCGACGTAAAGCCTCGCAAACGGCCGCCAACCTCGTGACAGAAAAATGCACTACGCGTAAAGGTCACAAAGCGAAGTGCACGAAAGTCACGAAATTAGCCGAAGTGCATAAAGTCCGTATGCAGAAAGCGCAAAAAACGGCGATGAATAAATTAATGGGGCAAATAGGTAAACCGTATCACTGGGGTGGCACTTCTCCGCGTACGGGTTTCGATTGCAGTGGCCTGGTCTATTACGCTTATAAAGACCTGGTGAAGTTCCGTATTCCGCGTACCGCTAATGAGATGTACCACCTGCGCGACGCCGCACCGGTCAATCGTGGTGAGCTGGAGAACGGTGACCTGGTGTTCTTCCGTACCCAGGGTCGCGGCACGGCTGACCATGTCGGGGTCTATGTCGGCAACGGAAAATTCATTCAGTCACCGCGTAGCGGCCAGGACATCCAGATTACCTCACTCAGTGAAGACTACTGGGTGCGTCATTACGTTGGCGCGCGCCGTGTGATGACGCCAAAAACCATTCGCTAACCCCTGCCCTGCCGCACGCGTGGCAGGGTAAGTTCCTCTTTTGCATACTCTTTCAATTTGCTATCCTTTCCCTGTTGTCTGTAGGGTTATTGACAACGTACAAATAAAATAAGGAGAGAAGCAATGTCGTTCGAATTACCTGCACTACCGTATGCAAAAGACGCCCTGGCACCACACATTTCTGCGGAAACGCTGGAGTACCATTACGGCAAACATCATCAAACCTATGTCACCAATCTGAACAACCTCATTAAAGGTACCGATTTCGAAGGCAAAACGCTGGAAGAGATCGTCCGTAGCTCAGAGGGTGGCGTGTTTAACAACGCGGCTCAGGTGTGGAACCACACCTTCTACTGGCACTGCCTGGCGCCAAATGCCGGTGGTGAACCTGACGGTGAACTGGCAAGCGCCATTAACGCCGCTTTTGGCAGCTTCGCGGACTTCAAGGCGAAGTTTACCGATGCGGCCATCAAAAACTTCGGTTCCGGCTGGACGTGGCTGGTCAAAGAAGCGGATGGCAAGCTGGCTATCGTTTCCACCTCTAATGCGGGCACCCCGCTGACCACCAGCGCTAAACCGCTGATGACCGTGGACGTATGGGAACACGCTTACTACATTGATTACCGTAACGCGCGTCCTAACTATCTGGAGCACTTCTGGGCACTGGCTAACTGGGACTTTGTGGCGAAGAACTTCGCCGCGTAAGAGACACGCAGAAGGGTTCGCCCTTCTGCGTTTTTGTTTATTCCGCCGCGCAGGCAGCTTCTGGCTGTTTACGACCGGACATCAGCACTAACAGCAGGCCGAGTGCGGCAATAATTGCCCCCATCACCGGCACAAAACTGTATCCCAGCCCACCGGAAATCACCGCCCCGCCCGCTGCAGCCCCCAGCGCATTACCCAGGTTAAACGCACCGATATTCACGGAAGAAGAGAGACCTGGCGCTTCATGGGCGACACGCATCACCCGCATCTGCAGCGGTGGTACCACGGCAAAGGTGGCAGCACCCCACACGACCATTGCGATCGCCGCACCCCATTCGTTGCGTGCCAGCCACGGGATCGCAATCATGATGACAATCAGCAGGGTTAAAAAGCCTTTCAGCGTACCGCTCACGGAACGATCGGCCAGTTTCCCGCCCAGATAGTTACCGATAGAGAAGCCCACGCCTATCAGCACCAGCATCGCGGTAATAAAGATCGGCGTCGCGTGGGTAATATCGTGCAGCACCGGTGAAATATAGGTGTAGAGGGTAAACATCGCACCGGCCCCCAGCACCGTGGTCAGCAGCGCGGAAAGCACCTGAGGACGCATCAGCACCGACAGCTCTTTGCGCACGTCAGGACGTTCCCCGGCGCTCCCCTTCGGTAAGGAGAAGAACAGCGCCACCATCGCCACCACGCCCAGCCCTGCTGTCGCCAGGAAAGACATTCGCCAGCCAATGACTTCACCCAGCCAGGTGGCCGCAGGCACACCGCCTATGTTGGCGATCGTCAGCCCCATAAACATGGTCGCCACCGCGCTGGCCTGCTTGTGCTTCGGAACCACGCTTGCCGCAACAACCGAGCCCAGACCGAAAAATGCGCCGTGGTTCAGGCTGGTCAGAATACGCGACAGCATCAGAGTGGTGTAATCCGGCGCAATCGCGGAGAGCACGTTGCCCAGCGTAAAGATCGCCATCAAAAATATCAGCGCATTGCGACGCGCGCGGTGCGACAGCAGCAGCGTCATCAGCGGGGCCCCGACCATCACGCCGATGGCATAGGCGCTGATTAACATCCCGGCCGCAGGAATAGAGACGTCTACACCGCGTGCGATAACAGGCAGTAACCCCATCGGGGAAAATTCAGTGGTGCCGATCCCAAAGGCGCCAATCGCCAGGGCCAGCAGAGGAAAATTGATTTTCATGAGTCAACTCCGGATGCCGTGTCATCACGCGACACAGAACTAAGAAGTCAAAAGCATGACATCAATCACAAAATTTGAGAAGTTAACATTTTGGCAAAAGATTTTTGCCGGAGAGGTAACAATAGGAAGAAAATGAGGAGGGAGAGGACTCTCCCCCCGCGTAAATCAGTGCAGCGCAGCCGTCAAACCACCGGCAACAATCAATGCCAGCACGATAAAGGTGGTCACCAGCGAAAACTTCAGATCGGAACTCATCAATTTTTCTCCTTTTAATCACCCCACGAAAAGTGAGCTTGCTCATTTTTACACAGTTTACGTCAAAAATCTTCCTGGATTTAAACTGATATCCACTTTAGCTCTTCCCCTTTTCATCAAGATAGGACAAAATTCCACGCTAAATTTATTAGCGTACCGGCCATTGACCCCCTCCTGACGTCCTGTGTCGTTTTCCCGGCGTGTCGCAACTCAAGATTGCGTAATAAGGGTGAGAGAAGGCAAACGTTTACCTTCAAGTTTTTCAGGAGTTTAGGATATGGTCTGGAGTGACATTGAATGGCAACAATAAAAGACGTAGCAAAACGCGCAAACGTTTCCACTACAACCGTATCACATGTAATTAACAAAACCCGCTTCGTCGCGGAAGAGACGCGCAACGCCGTCTGGGCGGCGATCAAGGAGTTACATTACTCCCCAAGTGCGGTTGCGCGCAGCCTGAAGGTGAATCACACCAAGTCGATTGGCCTGCTGGCGACCAGCAGTGAAGCTGCCTATTTTGCCGAAATCATCGAAGCCGTTGAGAAAAACTGCTTCCAGAAAGGCTATACGCTGATTCTGGGCAACGCGTGGAACAGCATTGAGAAGCAGCGCGCCTACCTGTCGATGATGGCGCAAAAGCGCGTCGATGGCCTGCTGGTAATGTGTTCCGAGTACCCAGAGTCCGTACTGTCCATGCTGGAAGAGTACCGCCACATCCCGATGGTGGTGATGGACTGGGGCGAAGCGCGCGCGGACTTCACCGATTCCGTTATCGATAATGCCTTTGAAGGCGGCTATATGGCCGGTCGTTATCTGATCGAACGCGGTCACCGCGAGATTGGCGTGATCCCGGGTCCGCTGGAGCGCAACACCGGTGCGGGCCGTCTGGCCGGGTTTATGAAGGCAATGGAAGAGGCGCTCATCACCGTGCCGGAAAACTGGATTGTCCAGGGCGACTTTGAGCCGGAATCCGGTTACCGCGCAATGCAGCAGATTGTCTCCCAACCGCATCGCCCGACGGCTGTTTTCTGTGGTGGCGATATTATGGCGATGGGCGCACTCTGCGCCGCCGACGAGCTGGGCCTGCGGGTGCCGCAGGATATTTCCGTGATCGGGTATGACAACGTGCGTAACGCGCGCTTCTTCACCCCGGCGCTGACCACCATTCACCAGCCAAAAGACTCGCTGGGCGAAACGGCTTTCAACATGCTGATGGACAGGATCGTCAACAAGCGTGAAGAATCCCAGTCGATTGAAGTTCACCCACGCCTCATCGAGCGCCGCTCCGTGGCGGACGGTCCGTTCCGCGACTATCGCCGTTAATCGCTTACGGAGCCAGTTATGCTGGCTCCCGTAGCCACTCCCGATTCAACGTTTCACTGTCTCCCAGATAATCCAGAAGCCAGGCCATCGCAGGCGACACGTCGTTTTGCTGCCAGGTCAGACAGCAGGCCGCATCCGGGAACGGATTTTCCAGCGTCAGCGCTGTCCACTCTCCGGTATCGATGCGCGGACGCGCGAAGTGAACGGGCACCATCGCCACGCACAGCCCCGCAGAAAGACAGGTTGCCGACGATTCCCAGTCAGGGGCCACCACGCGGCGCTGGTTGTCCAGGAGCCAGGTGATGCGCTTGGGCAGCGAGCGCGAGGTATCTTCCAGCACCAGCGATGGCCAGTTGCGCAGCGTGTCATCGCTGAGAGGGCCTTCCATTGCCGCCAGCGGATGATCGCGGGCGACAACGCAGGTCCAGCTCAGCATCCCCATATCGCGAAACGCATAGCGTCCCCCAACGGGGATCGCCTGCGTTGCCCCAATCGCCATCTCCACCCTGCCATCTGCCAGCGCATCCCAGACGCCGTTGAACACCTCCTGAGAGACCCGCAGTTCGACATCAGAAAAATGACGATAGAAATCCACGATCATTTGCCGGGTCCGTTCCGGCTTAACGATATTATCCACCGCGATGGAGAGATGGCCTCGCCAGCCGTTAGCGATCTGCTGACACTGCTCGCGGGTGATCTGCATTTTTTTGATGACAGAACGCCCTTCCTTCAAAAACCACGCGCCTGCAGGCGTTAATTCCACGTCGCGATGACGCCGCTCGAACAGCGGAACCGCCAGCCACTCTTCCAGCTGACGCACGGTGTAACTGATCGCCGAGGGTACGCGGTGTAACTCCTGTGCGGCACCGGTGAAACTGCCGTTACGGGCAACAGCATCCACAACTTCAAGAGAATAATCTGACCACATGTTCTGCCTGCAAAAAATTTGAATGCACTCAGCAAATATTAGCGTTTCACAAGCCGCTTTGCACTCCCTACACTCTGCGCCAACGTACACCTGACTCCTCAGGAGAATAAAACAATGCAACCCAGGAAAGGATTTTTAGTCTGGCTCGGCGGCTTAAGCGTGCTGGGCTTTTTAGCGACCGACATGTATCTGCCCGCATTTGCCGCGATGCAGGAAGATCTGCAAACCCCCGCAGCCGCTATCAGCGCCAGCCTGAGCCTGTTCCTCGCCGGTTTTGCCTTCGCGCAACTGCTTTGGGGGCCGCTCTCCGACCGCTTTGGTCGTAAACCGGTGCTGCTGCTGGGTCTGGCTATTTTTGCCGTGGGCTGCCTGGGCATGCTGTGGGTACGTGACGCCACCTGGCTGCTGGTACTGCGATTCATTCAGGCCGTTGGCGTCTGTGCTGCAGCGGTCACCTGGCAGGCGCTGGTGACGGATTATTACCCGGCATCACGCACTAACCGAATTTTCGCCACCATTATGCCGCTGGTCGGTCTCTCGCCTGCCCTCGCACCGTTGCTCGGAAGCTGGATCCTGGCCCATTTTGACTGGCAGGCGATCTTCGCCACGCTCTTTGCCATCACGCTGGTACTGATGCTGCCTGCGTTTTTCCTCAAGCCTGCGCATAAAAAAGAGACGCATCCTGACTCGAAGCCGATTACCTTTGCCTCGCTGCTGCGTTCAAAAGCGTATCGTGGCAACGTCCTGATTTACGCGGCCTGTTCCGCCAGTTTCTTCGCGTGGCTGACTGGCTCGCCGTTCATTCTGCACGATATGGGATACAGCCCGGCGGCAATCGGCCTGAGTTATGTTCCACAGACCATCGCTTTCCTGGTGGGCGGCTACGGCTGTCGTGCAGCGCTGCAGAAGTGGGAAGGCCAGCAGATGCTGCCCTGGCTACTGGTGCTGTTCGCGTTAAGCGTTTTCGGCACATGGGCCGTCGGGTTTATTCCGGGTACGGGCCTGACCGAAATTTTGATTCCGTTCTGCGTCATGGCGGTCGCTAACGGTGCTATTTACCCCATCGTGGTAGCGCAGGCGTTACGTCCGTTCCCACAGGCGACGGGACGCGCCGCCGCGCTGCAGAACACGTTACAGCTGGGTCTGTGCTTCCTGGCGAGTCTGGTGGTCTCTGCGTTGATTGCCACGCCGCTCCTGACCACCACCAGCGTGATGCTGGTGACCGTTGCGCTGGCTGCCCTTGGCTACCGTATGCAGTCTTCCGCTCAGCGCGAGCAGAATGCGCGGCAGAAAGTGGAAACGTCGCACGCATAATCGCGCCAGAAATTATGTTAAGACATAGTGATTAGGTTGCTAAGAATTTTCTATTGAATCACCAAATTTTGAGGCCTATACTAAATTTGGTTCGATTAAATACGATAAATATTAAGTGTTAACGGGAGCCGGAGTGCTCCCGTTTTACCATGGAAGGCTTTTCGGCAAGGGTTATCTCCCTTCCTCTGTTCTACGTCGGATATTAGCCTCGCGGGCATTTACCGTGAGATTTCTCACAAACCCAAAAAAGCGTCTACGCTGTTTTAAGGTTCTGATCACAGCAAGGTGATGGAGAAGCTATGAGTTCATCGTGTATAGAAGAAGTCAGCGTTCCGGACGATAACTGGTCCCGGATCGTCAGTGAACTGTTGGGGCGTGCGGGCATCACGATTAATGGGTCTTCCCCCGCCGATCCGCAGGTCAAACATCCCGATTTTTTTAAACGCGTCTTGCAGGAGGGATCGTTAGGCCTGGGCGAAAGCTATATGGACGGCTGGTGGGAGTGTGAACGTCTGGACATGTTTTTCTCCAGCGTATTGCGCGCCGGTCTTGAAAATCAACTCCCTCGCCACTTCAAAGATACGCTGCGTATCGCCTCCGCTCGACTGTTCAATCTGCAAAGTAAAAAGCGGGCATGGATCGTCGGTAAAGAGCACTACGATCTCGGTAATGACCTGTTCAGCCGTATGCTTGATCCCTTAATGCAATATTCCTGCGGCTACTGGAAAAAGGCCACAACGCTTGAAGAGGCGCAGCAAGATAAACTGCGTCTAATCTGCGAGAAACTGCAGTTAAAACCGGGTATGCGCGTGCTGGATATCGGCTGCGGCTGGGGCGGTCTGGCGTATTTTATGGCGAAGCATTACGGTGCCAGCGTTGTGGGCGTGACGATTTCAGCTGAGCAACAAAAAATGGCGCAGGCACGCTGCCAGGAGCTGGATGTCGATATTCGGCTTCAGGACTACCGCGACCTGAACAAACAGTTCGACCGCATCGTTTCCGTTGGCATGTTCGAGCACGTGGGTCCGAAAAACTACAGAACCTATTTTGACGTTGCCGACCGAAACCTGAAGCCTGACGGTATTTTCCTGCTCCATACCATTGGTTCTAAGCGCACCGACAATAACGTCGACCCGTGGATCAATAAATACATCTTTCCGAATGGCTGTTTACCGTCCGTGCGGCAGATTGCTAACGCCAGCGAGCCCCACTTCATTGTGGAAGACTGGCATAACTTCGGCGCGGATTACGACACCACATTGATGGCATGGCACTCCCGTTTTCAGGAAGCCTGGCCTGAGATTGCAGACAACTATTCCGAACGGTTCAAACGCATGTTTAGCTATTATCTGAATGCCTGTGCAGGTGCGTTCCGTGCGCGGGATATTCAGCTCTGGCAGGTTGTTTTCAGTCGCGGCATTGAACACGGATTACGTGTCGCCCGCTAAAAAAATAACCCCGGATATCCGGGGTTATTTTTTATTCTTCCTCAACGGCTTTTATTATCGCCGCCTCTTTCGCCGCCAGGACGCGTTCAACGGTATCCACAACCGCCTGGGTTTGCGGATCGATTTCGATATTCACGCGATGCCCCAGTTTTTTTGCGCCCAGCGTTGTGCGCTGCAGCGTTTCGGGAATTAAATGCACGCAAAAGCGCGTCGGCGTCACTTCTCCGACCGTCAGACTAATCCCATCAATACCAATAAATCCTTTATACAGGATGTATTTCATTAATGCGGGATCCTGAACTTTAAACCAGATTTGACGGTTATTTTCCGAGGTCACAATTTTTGCGACCTCGGCGGTGGTCATGATGTGGCCCGACATCAGATGGCCGCCGATCTCGTCGCTGAACTTCGCCGCGCGCTCAACGTTGACGGTATCCCCCACCACCAGTTCACCCAGGTTGGTGATACGCAGCGTCTCTTTCATTAAATCGAAGCTAATCTGGTTACCGTTAATTTCGGTCACCGTCAGGCAGCAGCCGTTATGTGCAATCGAGGCGCCGGTCTCTATGCCGTCGAGCATATATTCCGGCAGCTCAACCACGTGAGTGCGGAAATTGGGTTTTTCATCAATGGACACCACTTTGGCGGTGCCCTGCACAATACCAGTAAACATGCTTACAACTCCTGTTTTTTCCGGACGGTGGTGACACCGTTTAATCCCATCACAATAACAGTTGGAAAAACAGGTTGCCAGTGGAGCGCATTTTCTGGCGATTTTTTCACTAGATAAATAGTTAAAGCCCGCTACAATAGCTGGCACCCCCCTGCATTTTCTTCTTGCTGCCCGTTTCGGCGGCTTTTTTAGTCTCTCAAATAACTACAAAATAAAGGTGTTCACGTGCAGAAGTACATGAATGAAGCGCGCCAGTTATTGGCACTGGCTATACCAGTGATCATCGCGCAAGTGGCCCAAACCGCAATGGGATTTGTGGATACGGTAATGGCAGGTGGTTACAGCGCCACCGATATGGCTGCCGTGGCAATCGGCACTTCTATCTGGCTACCGGCCATCCTGTTTGGTCACGGTTTACTGCTCGCGCTCACGCCAGTTATTGCACAGCTGAACGGCTCGGGCCGCCGCGAGCGCATTGCCCACCAGGTTCGTCAGGGTTTTTGGCTGGCAGGGTTTGTCTCCGTGCTGATTATGGTGGTGCTCTGGAACGCCGGGCACATCATTCGCGCAATGGACAACATTGACCCGGCGCTGGCGGATAAAGCCGTGGGCTATCTGCGCGCCCTGCTCTGGGGCGCGCCTGGCTACCTCTTTTTCCAGGTGGCGCGTAACCAGTGTGAAGGTCTGGCAAAAACCAAACCCGGTATGGTGATGGGCTTTATCGGTCTGCTGGTCAATATCCCGGTGAACTACATCTTTATTTACGGCCACTTCGGCATGCCGGAGCTGGGCGGCGTCGGGTGCGGCGTGGCGACGGCAGCCGTATACTGGGTGATGTTCTTCTCAATGATCACCTTTGTAAAACGCGCCCGTTCCATGCGCGATATTCGCAACGAGAAAAGATTTAGCACGCCGGACTGGAACATCATGACGCGCCTGGTGCAGTTAGGCCTGCCTATCGCGCTGGCGCTGTTCTTCGAAGTGACTCTGTTTGCCGTGGTCGCCCTGCTGGTCTCCCCGTTGGGCATTATTGATGTCGCGGGCCACCAGATTGCGCTGAACTTCAGTTCCCTGATGTTCGTCCTGCCGATGTCACTGGCAGCGGCGGTGACGATTCGCGTAGGGTTCCGTCTGGGCCAGGGGTCAACGCTGGATGCGCAAACGGCCGCCCGGACCGGGCTGGGCGTCGGCGTCTGCATGGCCGTCTGTACGGCGCTCTTTACCGTTGCATTACGCGAGCAGATTGCGCTGCTCTACAACGACAACCCGGAAGTCGTCACGCTGGCGTCGCACCTGATGCTGCTGGCCGCAATTTACCAGATCTCTGACTCCATCCAGGTGATTGGCAGCGGCGTGCTGCGCGGATATAAAGATACGCGTTCTATTTTCTTTATAACGTTTATCGCCTATTGGGTGCTGGGACTGCCGACAGGCTACATCCTGGCGCTTACCGATCTGGTGGTTGATCGCATGGGTCCGGCAGGGTTCTGGATGGGCTTTATCATCGGTCTGACCTCTGCGGCCATCATGATGATGCTGCGTATGCGTTTTCTGCAACGCCAGCCTTCCATGGTCATTTTGCAACGCGCCGCACGTTAAACAGGCAGTAGCCGCCAGCTGGCGGCTACTTTCTCTTCACTTTGCGCGGTAATGAAGCAATCGCGTGAATTTAGAGAGAAAAATGCGTTTTCCCTCTTGCCTCAAAGATGCTGTGCCGCTAATATTCGTCCCCGTTGTCACCGACAACACGTTGCGTTCATAGCTCAGTTGGTTAGAGCACCACCTTGACATGGTGGGGGTCGTTGGTTCGAGTCCAATTGAACGCACCATTCTGCGTCCGTAGCTCAGTTGGTTAGAGCACCACCTTGACATGGTGGGGGTCGGTGGTTCGAGTCCACTCGGACGCACCATTTCAGTCCTGAAATGGTGCAAATCCTCTCTTTATGTTCTGAATTATCCCAATCTCCTGATTTCTTAATTATTCTCCTGCTACGCTTTTCTCATGACAAAAAAAGCAGGAAGAACGCCGATGAAGAAAATCGCGATTATTGGCTCCGGCCCAACAGGGATTTACACCTTTTACGCACTTCTTAAAAATCCGCAGCCGCTTTCTATCTCCGTCTTTGAACAAGCTGATGAAGCTGGCGTGGGTATGCCCTATAACGACGACGAAAACTCTCGTCTGATGCTGGCGAACATTGCAAGCATTGAAATCCCGCCCATTTTTATGACCTATCTCGACTGGCTTAAGGGCCAGAGCGAAGCCCATCTGGCGCGCTTTAAGGTTGATAAAGCCCGTTTGCATGACCGGCAGTTCCTGCCCCGGCTCCTGCTGGGTGAGTATTTCCGCGACAGCTTTCTCACGGTTGTAAAAGAGGCTAAAAAATTAGGATTCAAGGTCGAGATCCACGAATCCTCGGAAGTCACAGATATCGAGGTCAACTCAAACGCTATTACGCTTTCAGTTAACGGTGATGCGTTCGCCGATCGGTATGACCTTGCGGTTATCGCCACCGGCCACGTCTGGCCAGGCGAAGATGAAGCCACGCGCACGTTCTTCCCAAGCCCGTGGTCAGGACTCATGGACGCCGAAATCCGCCCCTGCAAGGTGGGCATTATGGGAACGTCTTTGAGCGGCCTGGACGCGGCCATGGCGGTGGTGATGCAGCACGGCGAGTTTGTGGACGACGCGTTCATTCTGGATAAAGGAAGCGAGGCGCTAAAAATTGTCCTGATGTCCCGGACCGGCATTTTACCAGAGGCCGATTTTTACTGCCCGATCCCTTACGAGCCGCTGTCGGTACTGACTGAATTCGTGGTTCAAACCGAGATTGCCAAAGGGGCAGACGGCTTGCTGGACCGCATCTTCGCCCTGATGGTTAAAGAGCTTGAACTTGCCGACCCGGCGTGGTGCGAGGCCATATCGCTGTGGCAACAGGACGCAGACAGCCTTCGCGAGGCGTGGTTTGAAGAGCGTAAACAGCACGGTCCCTTTACCTGGGCGGAAGAGAATCTCAAAGAGGTCGAGCGAAACAAACGTGAACGGCGCACCGTGGCCTGGCGCTATACCGTACTTCGCCTGCACGAGATCGTTGCAGAAATCGTACCCGCCCTGAACGAAAAGGACAGAGCGCGGTTCAAAGCCGGGCTGGAGCGCGTGTTTATTGATAACTATGCCGCCATCCCCCCTCAGTCTATTCGCAGGCTGCTTGCCCTGCGCGAGGCGGGGAGCATAAGCGTAGTGGCATTGGGTGAGGATTACACTCTGGATATCGGTAGTGCTCAAACGGTCATTACCACCAAAGGGCACCGCTACCGCTTCGACGTCTTTATTGATGCGCGCGGGCAGAAACCCCTCAAGACAAAAGATTTACCCTTCCCGTCCTTGCGTAAACTGCTACAAACGACAGGCGACGATATACCCGATGTTGGTGAAGATTACACGCTGCTGGCGCCCGATACGCTTCGCGGACGTATTGCCTTTGGTGCGATACCGTGGCTGATGCACGACCGCCCCTTTGTCCAGGGGCTGGCAGAGTGCGCAGAGATTGGGGAAGCAATGGCAAAAGCGGCAAATAAACCTGCGTCGGTTACGCGCAAAAAGTTACCTTTTATGGAAAACTGACAGGGCCTCCCTGCCCTGAACGGTCTGATTACTCGAAGAAAACCTCCGGGTTTTCAGACAGAGAGATAAAGGTTTTCGTCGCTTTATCCAGCGCGCGAATGTCGCCGCTTTCAATGTCGTACACCCAGCCGTGCAGACGGATGGAATTATTACGCAGGCCCACCGCGACGGACGGGTGGGTCTTAATGTTGCTCAGCTGCGCAAACACGTTCTCCTGCACCATCGCATTCACTTTATCGATCGGCTGATCCCAGGATTTCTTCTCCACCACGGCTTTAGCCGCATCAGAGTAGCGCAGCCAGTGGGAGACCGCAGGCATCGGCTCCAGGTTTGCATTGTCGGCAATCGCTTTCATCGCACCACAGTTAGAGTGGCCACAGATCACGATATCGGTCACACCCAGCGCGACAACCGCGTATTCGATAGTGGCGGAGACGCCGCCTGGCTCTGGCCCGAACGGTGGCACAATATTGCCAGCATTACGAATGACAAAGAGTTGTCCTGGCTCTTGTTGCGTGACCAGTTCTGGCACCAGTCGGCTGTCGGAGCAGGAGATGAACAGCGCTTTGGGATTCTGGCTGGACGCTAAACTGCGGAAGAGCTCTTTACGTTGCGGGAAAATCTCTTTTTGAAAGCTGAGAAAACCTTCAATGATATGTTGCATAGCAATTTCTCTTTTATCTGTTGTAGTTTAGGTATGATCGCGATCACACTCGTAAAGTTTACCCACCGTGCTTTACTTCAGACAAGCAATATATTTTTGGCCCGACCGCTGCACAATATCGTCCGCGAAAGCCTGGATGTTCTGCCCCTCGAACGCGCCATACAGACGCTCAAATTTTCTGCCTTCAAGGCGATGGGTGACGGACGCAACGGTGTGGGCGGGTAGCGGAAGCATATTCGGATAGCTCCACATAAATGAAACGGCGTCTTTCCCCGGCGTGACCTGCAGGATATCCCCCGCCAGCAAAACCCCATCGCCCTCCTGCCAGTGCAGCACCGTTCCGCCCGCAAAGTGGCCGCCGAGACGCAGCAACGTCACGGAGGGGACAATCTCCAGCGTTTCGCCTTGCCAGAAGTGAATGGCCGGACTGTCGCGCATGACCCACTCCCGATCGCTCGCATGAAGATACACCGGCGCGTCGAACGTCTCCGCCCAGTCCTGCATGGTGGTGTAATAGTGAGGGTGTGAAATGGCGATGGCACTGATACCCCCGAGGGCGGCGATCAGCGTTCGGGTTGCCGGGTCGAGGTTGGCGATGCAATCCCACAAAATGTTGCCGTGTGGGGTGCGCAGCAGCAGTGCCCGTTGATTGATGGCAAAGGCGGGCACCGTTTTGATGCTAAAGAGCTGCGGTTCAAGCTGCTGCCATTTGTTGGTATGCGCGGCAGTGACGGTTTCAAGTTCGGTCCACGCCTGCCCGGTAACTGGAACATACTGGCGTTCATCCTCGCAGACAGGGCATCTGTCGGGTTGATACGCATACGAGGTCCCGCAGGCTTTACAGAGTATAATCATGTGCTTTCCTCAGTGACAACGCACTGAGTATGGCAGGGATTATCCTTATGTGCTGCGAGGTACATTCCTGGTTTTTTTTGCCCTATACTGTGCCAGTATCAAAAACTGAACATAGCAGGTGCCACATGGAAATTGATCTCGATAACCTGGTCTTTAACGGACTGGATGAAGCAGAAGAGCGTAACGCCGAACGTCTGGACGACGCAGACAAAAAAGCGCAGGCGATGGTTGCCGATGATGACTGCGGCGACGCCTGCAAGATCTGATTGCAAAGCACCGGTAAAGCCGGTGCTTTTTTTTGATATTACTTCTTCAGCCCGTCAATGGCTGCCTGAGCACAGGCCTCATCCAGATGACCGCCCGGCGCCCCGCCGATACCAATCGCCCCGATCACCTCATCGCCCTCTTTAACGGGTAAGCCACCCGCCAGCAGCAGGAAGCCGGGGATATCACGCATATTCTGCGCGCCCGCGTTGTTCTGCGCCGCTTCCATCACTTTGCCTGAGGCATTCTTCGCGCTGAGCGCCGTGAAGGCTTTCATTTCACTGGCTTTGACCGTATGTGGGCCCGCATTATCGGTGCGCTGTACCGCTTTCACCACACCCGCACGGTCAACCACGGTCACCGAAACCTGATAGTTCTTCGCCAGACACGCCTGAACGGCAGAGTTTGCCAGCGCATTGGCCTGCGCCAGGGAGAGATTCTTCTGACTCACGGAATCTGCCTGCGCAGTCAGGCTTACGCTACCCGCGACCAGCGCTGCCGCCATCATTAACTTTTTCATTGCATAACCTCGAAAAGAATAACTTAAGACCCTTCGAGGATACCGGGACAGGCAACGACGCGTAATTCGGTTGATTACGCACGCATCCTGGTAATTATACGGATTGCAATTTATCGTACTCGCGGCTTGCCTGAACCAGGCACGTGACGCCCAGCTTGGCAAACGCGGCTGCACGATGCGCTTCCACCGTGCGCGGCGACAGGTTAAGCCGCGCCGCCACCTCTTTATTGCTGAGCCCTTCCATCAACACCGCCAATACCTCACGTTCCCGCGCGGTGAGTTGTTCAAAGCGCGCTTTTATGCGTGAGAGCGCCTGCCAGGCGGCGAACCGTCTCTGGCTCTCCTCACACGCCTGCCCCACGGATTCGATAAGCTTGTCCGCATCCAGCGGCTTGGTGAAAAACTCAAAGACGCCGTTACGGAACGCCCGGCGGCAGGCGTCGACGCTACCGTGCCCGGTCATGATAATCACCGGCAGCAGCGGCCACGGCCATTCGCCCTCTTCCAGCCACGTCAGCCCCCCTTTTCCCGGCATGCGCATATCCAGCAGCAGGCAGCCAACGAGCGTTGAGTCCTTAACATGGGCCGTGGTAAACGCGTCGATACTCCCGAATGTCTTCACCTCCCAGCCCATGCCCGAAAGTAAAAATGCCATCGACTCTCTGATGGATTCATCGTCATCGATCAGCCAGATGATATTATCCATGCGTCGTCTCCTTTCCATTAGCCAGTTGCAGGACGATTCGCGCCCCTCCCTCCGGCGAATTCCCCAGCGTAATCGATCCGTTCATGCGCGTCATCAGTGACTCCGTTAAGGTCATCCCCAGGCCAATTCCCTCTTCTCTGCCGCTGTAAAACGGCATAAAGGCATTCTGTAGCGCCTCAGGGCTAAAACCGGGGCCGCCATCCGTCACGATGACCTGAATGCCATTTGCGCCTTTCCGGCTTTCAATCCGCACCCAACCCTGCGCGTTCGCCTGTTGAGCCTGAATCGCATTGCTGAGCAGATTGTGCAGTACCTGCTCAAGCCAGAGTCTGTCAGCCAGAACCGTCGTTGCCTCCGGTGTAAACGCATGGGTGACGATAATATGTTCAGCGCGTCTCTCGTGCTCCAGTAAATTCACAACCTGCTGCCAGCATTGCGCCAGGTCGGTTTCGCGCAGCGTCACTTTCTCCTGCACCACATGTTCACGAAAACGGGTTAACAGAGCGCTGATACGCTGTGTTTGCACCAGCGCTGCTGCCAGTGCCTGGGATACCGCCTGTGGATTGTCCAGCTTTTGCTGCCGCTGCGCGCCCTGGATCCAGGTCTGCACGGCCGTGAGCGGCTGGTTGATCTCATGGACAATACCCGCAGTGATCTCCCCCAGCGTGTTGAGTCGGGCATGCTGGTAATACAAAGCGCGCTGCTCTGCGTCTCGTCTTGCCTTGCGCTGCCAGAGCGCCACGCTGCCCACCGCAATGACCATTCCCCATCCGAGAAAGACGGCCAGGAAGATAAACCACTGAATCCCGAGCCAGTCCGGCTGAGCATCGGCTGAAAGCACGAAGGGTTGCGTTACCTGTGGGAAGGAGCGTGCCCAGTGCCAGAAGGCATCTGAAGAGTGTGGTTCGCTACGCTTCGAATAATAGACGTCGAGGCGCTCAAAGGCGTGATGCGTATTGAGTAGAGGGGCAAGATCCACCCATACACGGATTTGCCGCCAGGGATTGTAGAGCCAGTATTGTCGATCGCTGGCGGGCTCAACGCGGGCGGCGTCCAGCGCGCGTCCGGTTGTTTTCTCCAGCGCAAGAAGATGGGGGAATTTTTTATTCAACGCCGTGATGTCTTCATTACCGCTCAGTAGCGGCAATACAGACTCGTTCTGCGTAAGGACGGCGCTAATCTCAGAAAAGAGCACCGAATACTCGCGATCGCGCTCCCAGAACTGACGGCGGATCTGTTCCGCATACAGCAACACACTGCTTATCAGACAGATCGCCACCCATACGGCGATGCTGCGCTTTATCATCTTTTTTATACTCATCGCATTAACTGGCACCGTCATTCAGGCTACCGACATTACCAGTTAACGTTGATGAGAACAAAAAACGCGGGCGGTATTAGATCTCCGGCGTTTTGCTAAAGCCGGTCAGCATCAGGAGCATACTTTGCGGAGATGATGCCGTCTCAAACTGGTAATGATTTCCCTGACGATCGCCGCCGATATACCACGAAATCTCGGTTTTCCCTTCTGCCAGCGCCTTGCGCACCGCTTTATCCACGTCCACCATCCGGTATTCGCGGGAGTGGTTAAGGTAAAGCACCGCATCCGAACGGTAGTTGCAGGCTGGCCGCGTATGCCAGCTCACGCGGGTCGGATCCCAGTCATTGCTCGCCGGATAGAAGAAAATTTGATCCGCGCCGTTGGTTTCCACTTTCCCGCCATAAATACGCACGCGGTATTTAAACTGCGACGGATCCTGCCCGACAGGCAGCGGCGGAATGTTGAACTTCACCAGCGACAGCGTTTCGCTGTTTTTCGTGCGCCAGCCGTTCTGCCAGTTATCCTGCACCAGCAGGACCTGTGGTTCCGGCTGGGAAAGCGCTGGCTCCAGGCTGCTAAGCCAGACGTTAGCCTTCGCTTTTGAGTAGCCATACGGAACGGTGGTGCCGCAGTCTATCCCGCGGTTCATGCACAGATCGGTCATAAAGCGCGCGGCGTCTTCCGTCCAGCCGTTCATGAAGTCAGCATGCGCCGTATACAGGCTTCCCCACCGCTCTTCGCGCTCGTTGCCGTGCATGATGGGGTCGAGAGAAAGCTGTGCTTTGCTTGTATCCAGGGATCTGACCGTCGGGAGCACGTACGCAATATTCATATTGACGGTCGGAATTTTCACCGGGAAAGCGGACGGGCACTGCCCTTTCGTGTCGTAGGTGGCGTTGACCATCCCGTGGGCAGGCTTCAGGTTGACCCCGTCCCAGCAGTTCGGAAACTGAATGCCGATATTAAACTGCACGGCATCGTTAGCCTTGCGTAAGCCGCACACTTCTCCCGTTTTGGTGGTGTAGCCCTTGCCGTTGGCGCATAAGAACGTGATATGGGGATTCGGCGCGGTGCCATGATGATCGCCCGCCAGCAGCGACAGCCCCGCCGGGAAAGGGTGCAGCGGCCAGACGTCAACGTTCGAGGCCTGATAGTAGGTTTTTTGATAGGCGGGTTTGACCACCGTTCCGTCAGGCAACCTCAGAGAGGGTGCCCAGTAGGCCGAACTGTCGGCTTTGTTATCACAGGTGGTCTTTTCATCTCTACGCAGCGATTCGCGGCTGGAGAAGGCATCCGTTTGCACGTTGCCAAAAAAATCGTGCAGCATGGCCTCGTTGGGCATGCCGTACATCATAATGGCATCATCGCCGAGCGTGTGGGAGTAACCGCAGACGACGTGCGCCTGTGGTGCAGCGTGCGCCGCCTGCATGGCAATCAGTAATGCGGTGGTTGTAAGTGTGGTGGTTAATACTGTCCGTTTCATTATCATCTCCATCTCTGAAAGGAGATAGTGGTAACAAAACGGCTATCGTTTACCGAGGATTTGCCTGCGTATTTTTCCGCTCATCCCTGCTTTACAGTCATCACGCACAGCTCATTCCAGTACATTTCGCGCGTCCGGCGCAACTCAGCGTGACGTTTTATCATAGAACCACTCCGGATCGATGTTGGCAACGTCCACGCCATACAGGCTGGCGACAGGCAGTATCGACTCAAGAACCCGTTGCGCGCTGTTCTCCGCATTGACCTGCCGGGTCGCAAAAAACCGCCGTAACGTGCTTATCCATTTTTTCATTGTCTTTACCCCTCTTCGCTTTGCCTGACCTCAGTTAAACACTCAACTTCGGCGCGAGGGAAATACCAATATCGTCTGTTCATGTGCAGTATCTGCAAATAGCGTCCCCTTTCATTTACCTGTTCATAACACCCTGTTCACTAATGCTTTTTTGCTTATAGCAAAGAACGATTTCTTATTTGGCGATAGCTTTCGCTTATGGGAGCGTAAAGGGACAAAACAAAAAACGACGGGATGACGTATGACTATGGCAGCAAAAACGAAAGGGTTTAACAAACGGACATGGGTTCTGGGATTACTGGCAGCCGGGAGCCTGCTTTCAGCGCAGGTACAGGCCGATCAGCTGGCGGA
Organism: Enterobacter sp. RHBSTW-01064; assembly: GCF_014103035.1. Lineage (NCBI taxonomy): Bacteria > Pseudomonadati > Pseudomonadota > Gammaproteobacteria > Enterobacterales > Enterobacteriaceae > Enterobacter > Enterobacter sp. RHBSTW-01064. The sequence continues at coordinate 340,365 of NZ_JABXOU010000004.1, forward strand.
TATTAAGGCCGCAGGGGTGGTGAAAGTCGCCACCTTTGACGCCAATCCGCCGTTTGGCTCTATTGATGCAAAGACGCACGACATCGTGGGTTACGACGTGGACTTTGCCAAAGCGCTGGCAAAATCACTCGGCGTGAAGCTTGAACTGGTTGCCACCAATCCGGCGAACCGAATTCCGTTGCTTCAGTCCGGTAAAGCAGATCTGATCGTGGCGGATATCACCATCACCCCGGAACGCGCACAGGTGATTGATTTCTCCACCCCCTATTTCGTGACCGGCCAACAGTTCCTGGTCCCCGCAAAATCACCCGATAAGCTGGATGAATACAGCCGGGCACGCATTGGTGCGGTGAAAGGGACAACGGGCGAGCAGGCGCTGCACCAGCGTTTCCCGCAGTCTCGCGTGCTCTCTTATGATGATATTCCTCTGGCGCTGACGGCGCTGCGCAACGGCAACGTGCAGGCCATCACCCAGGACAGCACTATTCTTGCAGGCCTGCTGGCACAGGCCCCGGATAAAGCGAACTTTAAAATCCTGCCCGATCTGCTCAGCAAGGAAGAGATTGGCGTTGGGGTGAAAAAAGGTGAAACCGCGCTGCTGAAGGCCGTTAACGACGAACTGGTTAATCTCGAGAAGAACGGCCAGGCGGCAAAAATCTACGATGTCTGGTTTGGCCCAAACACGCCCGCTCCACAGCCTCGCGCCTTTAAAATAGAAGCCCGGTAATATGCTCTCAGGTTTATTTTCACACTCCGCGGCCGGTGCCGCGGATTTTTCACATCTGGAACACGCCAGCGTCGAGTTTCGTGACGTCGTAAAACGTTACGGCGACCATGAGGTATTAAAAGGCATTAACCTCAGCATTTCTCCGGGTGAAGTGGTGGCGATCCTCGGTCCATCCGGTTCAGGGAAATCGACGTTGATCCGTCTTATCAACCAGCTTGAAACCCTCAGTGACGGCGACATTCTGATTGATAACAAACCCACCGCCCGGCTTGCCACTGCGGCACTGCGCCAGTTACGCAGCCGCGTCGGTTTTGTGTTCCAGCAATTTAACCTTTACGCCCACCTCACCGCCAGCCAGAACATTACCCTGGCGCTGGAGCATGTACACGGCTGGAAGCCGCAGCCTGCCCAGGAGCGCGCGCTGGCGCTGCTGGAAAAGGTCGGGATGCTGGAAAAAGCCCATCATTTTCCCGCACAGCTCTCCGGCGGCCAGCAGCAGCGCGTGGCGATTGCTCGCGCGCTGGCCTCCTCGCCGCAAATCATTCTCTTTGATGAACCGACGTCAGCCCTCGATCCCGAGATGATTGGCGAAGTGTTATATGTGATGAAAGCCCTCGCCCACAGCGGGATCACAATGATTGTGGTGACGCACGAGATGCAGTTTGCCAGGGAGATTGCTGACCGGATCGTCTTTATCGACGGCGGACACATTCTCGAAACCGCCCCGCCTGCGCAATTTTTCAGTCAACCGTCGCATCCGCGCGCGCAGCGGTTCCTGCAAAAAGTGCTCGACCCGCTTCACCAGGAGCCGCTGTAATGCCCGCGCTCGACTGGCAGGGAGTGCTGACCGGGCAGCCTCTGCAGTGGATAGTATCCGGTTTTCTCACCACGCTGTGGGTCACGCTCGCGGGCGTGGTAATTGCCACCCTGCTTGCGTTGTTTTTTCTGCTGCTTCGCCTCTCCGCAGGACGGTTCGGTCATGCCGTCGTCAGCGGCTGGGTCTCGCTGTTTCGCAACACGCCGCTGCTGGTGCAGCTCCTGTTCTGGTACTTCGCCGCCTGGAACGGGCTGCCGCTCGGGTTTCGGGACGTCGTGAATGCCGATCACGCCTGGTCGATTTTGCCCGGTGACGTCTGGTGGTTCACGCCTGAATTTTTATGTTCTGCCTGGGGGCTGGGCGTGTTCACCTCGGCCTTTTTAATTGAGGAGATTGAGTCGGGGCTGCGTTCCGTCCCCAACGGACAGCGGGAGGCGGCGCTGGCGCAGGGGTTTTCTGCGTGGCGGTTATTTCGCTACATTCTGCTGCCGCAAGGACTGGCGAATGCCTGGCAGCCTGTCATCGGTCAGTATCTCAACCTGATGAAGCTCTCCTCACTCGCCAGCGGCATTGGCTTTGCCGAACTCACCTATCAGGTGCGGCAGATTGAAAGCTATAACGCGCACGCGCTGGAGGCCTTTACCGTGGGATCCGCACTGTATCTGCTTACCGGCGTGCTAATGGGTATGCTACTGACGCGACTCGGCCCCCGCGCAGGGAGGACTCAGCATGATTGCCGGATTTAACGTGATTGTTGATAACCTGGATTATCTGCTGTGGGGACGTGCTGCTGCGGGTGAACCCGGCGGCGTGTTGCTCTCGCTGCTGATGGCCGCAGGAGCCGCCATACTTGCTCTGCCCTGCGGAATTGCGCTGGCGTGCGCCGCGTGGCGCTATCCCGGGCTTGTGCGTAAGGCGCTGTTCCTGTGGGCAGAGTTGATACGCGGCATTCCGCTCATCTTTGTGATTTTCTGGATGTGGTATCTGCTGCCGCTGATGACCGGCGGCGATCTGCCCGGCGCTCTTACCGTGACGCTGGCGCTGGCCTGGTTCACGGCGGCATCGGTTATGCATTCGGTACTCGCCGGACTAAACGCGTTGCCCGCCGGGCAATATGAAGCGGCACTGACGCAGGGATTCAGCACGCGGCAAACCCTGTGGCGCGTGCTGCTCCCGCAGGTGATGCGCAATATTCTGCCGTCTCTGGTGGGGATATTTATCAGCCTGCTGAAAGATACGTCGCTGGCGTTTATTGTGAACGTACCTGAACTGACCACCGTGGCGGGCCAGGTGAACAACCGGGTGCAAATCTACCCGGCGGCCATTTTTATCTTTACGGGGGTGGTTTACTACCTGCTGTGCTGCTCGCTTGAGCAACTCGCGAAGCGCTGGCGCATTACCCGGCCAGCGCTTTAACCACCGTTTCCATCGCTTCGGTTGTCAATTCACTGCGTTTGACGCGCTGGTTCGCCAGCGCGGTTCGCAGCACACCGGCAATCACAATATGCTTTGGCTCCTGCCCTAAATCACGCATTTCGAGAACAACCTTGCCGACCACCCGACACATCTCCTGGTACAGCGCTTCGTCTTTGGTCACATTGCCCATTACCTTCACTCCATTGCTCTAAAGCGCCAGCTTAAATGATTCATCGGCTGGATACAAAAAAGAAGCCCGACGAGAGACTCGCCGGGCTTCATCTGAAAAATCAGCTAATTAGTTGTTTACGGGGATGACCGCGCCTTTGTATTTGGTGCGGATCCAGTCCTGAATCTCTTTGGAGTGCAGAACGTTCACCAGCGCAACGATATCTTTTTTCTTCTCATCACCGCGGTGTACGGTAATGATGTTGGCGTACGGGTTATTTTCACCACTCTCTACCGCAATCGGATCGTGAACCGGGTCCAGACCTGCATCAATCGCGTAGTTGGCGTTGATCACCACCGCAGCGCCTTCATCGTTGTTATACATCTGCGGCAGAAGAGACGCTTCGACGTTAGGTGTGAACTGCAGTTTTTTCGGGTTTTCGACGATATCGCTGATGCGCGCGGTCACTTTATCAATGCCCGGCTTCAGCTTGATCACACCCTCTTTCTCGAAGATAGAGAGAATGCGACCCTCTTCGGAAACCGCGTCACGCATGATGATCTTGCCGCCTTCCGGCAGGTCTTTCAGCGACTTGTATTTTTTAGAGTAGATACCGATTGGCTCAATGTGGATCGCGCCTGCGCTGACAAAATCGTAGTCCTTATCGCCCGCATGATCTTTCAGCACGCTGTTCAGGTAAGGAATGTGCTGGAAATAGTTCGCATCGATGTCACGTCCCGCCAGCGCGGTGTTCGGCAGAATGTAGTCCTGGAACGGTTTAATCTCCAGGTCGATACCCTGCTTCGCCAGAATCGGCTTCGCCTGCTCCAGAATTTCGGCGTGCGGCGTGTTGGACGCGCCTACGGTCAGCGTGTCAGCCCAGGAGGCGAAGCTCAGGGCGCTCAGGGTTGCTGCGGCGATCAGTGTCAGTGTCTTTTTCATGATGATGGTTCCTGTGTGTTATTCGTGTTTATCTTTTATCTAACAGTGAAGTAATGACATCGCCGCAGAACTGGATAATGAAAACGATGATTAAAATGGTCACCGTTGCCACCAGCGTGACGTCACCATGGTTGCGCTGGAATCCTTCCAGATAAGCCAGATTTCCCAAACCGCCGGCACCAATCACCCCCGCCATTGCGCTGTAGCTCACCAGCGCAATCAGCGTCACCGTAATACCTGAAACCAGTGCAGGTGATGATTCCGGCAGTAAAACCCGAAACACTAACGTGCTCAGTCGTGCGCCCATCGAGCGCGTTGCTTCTATAACGCCTTTATCCACTTCACGCAGGGCGATTTCCACCAGGCGTGCGTAGAACGGTGCTGCGCCCACAATCAGCGCCGGGAGTGCCGCGTTGGCGCCAAGGATGGTCCCCACGATGGTTTTCGTGAACGGGATCAGCAATACAATCAGGATGATGAACGGAATGGAGCGGAACACGTTCACCACAATCGAAATCACGCTGTAGACCGTGCGGTTATGGAACAGCCCGCCGCGCGCGGTTAAAAACAGCGCCAGACCGAGCACGAGCCCCAGAACAAAGGTCGCCACGCCGGAGAGCGCGGTCATGTACAGCGTCTCCTGGGTTGCTGCCCACAGCTGGTCCCACTTCAGATGCGGAAAGAGATCCTCAGTCATGTTTAATCACCTCGCCTTCAATATCGCTGTGCTGCAGGTCGGCGAGGATATTGTTCAGTTGTTCATCAGATGCCACTACGTGCACCCAGAGTTGCCCGAAAACACCGTGGGCGGTTTGCGTCATTTTTCCGTGCAGGATGTTAAACGGCAGGCCATAGCGCAGCGTTAATTCACCGACGACAGGCTTATGCGTGCTATGTCCGGTAAAGGTCAGCTTGATAACCGTGCCTTCGAGTTCATTTGCCAGCTCAGCGTTGAAGGTCTCTTCCTCGGCGTACTGGCTCACCTGACGAACAAACTGCTGCGTGATGGGCTGCTGCGGATGGGTGAAGACGCTCAGGACGTCGCCCTCTTCCACCACCTTGCCATTCTCCATCACCGCCACGCGGTCGCAGATTTTGCGCACCACGTGCATCTCGTGGGTGATCAGCACGATGGTGAGTTTGAAACGACGGTTAATATCCAGCAGCAGATCGAGGATCTGATCGGTGGTCTGTGGGTCAAGAGCCGACGTGGCTTCGTCGCAGAGCAGCACGTCCGGGTTATTGGCCAGCGCGCGCGCAATGCCCACGCGCTGTTTTTGCCCGCCGCTCAGCTGGGACGGGTACGCATTCTCGCGCCCTTTCAGGCCGACCAAATCCACCAGCTCAGCAACGCGCGCCTTGATATTGGCTTTAGGCACGCCCGCAATTTGCATCGAGAAGGCGATGTTCTCGTTAACCGTTCGCGACCAGAGCAGGTTGAAATGCTGGAACACCATGCTGATCTTCAGTCGCGCCTGCCGTAAGGCTTCGCCCTTAGCGGCAGAAATATTTTGCCCGTTGATGGTTACGCTGCCGGTACTGGGTTTTTCCAGACCGTTCAGCAGGCGGATAAGCGTACTTTTCCCGGCACCGCTGTAACCGATAATCCCGTAAATCTGTCCCTGCGCTATCGTCAAATTGACATTATCAACGGCTGTCAGTGCCACCTTTCCGTTGTCAAAAACCTTCGAAATATTGCTCAGTACAATCATTCTTATTCGTTATCCGTTCCGCCCATGGCGGTTTAGCAGTATGGATGTCCAAACGATAGTAAACAGGCGTTATCAGGTTTTAAATGAACAAAAAAGAATGTGTTATAACTTTCGGAAATAAACAGCGGATTTAACGGCTGGAAAGCATTTAGATCATTTTCAGCAATGATTATCTGCCATACGCATATTCGATGGCTGACCCGCAGAAAAAATGGTCATTTTTGCAGCATTTTATCCCGATATAGCCATCCTCACATCCAGACAACTTTACGTCTTGCTGTCCTTACATCCAAAAACATACTGAATATTCCTTTCTGTTCTAAAAGGCAGTGAAACGTTCTTTATTGAGAAATTTTCATGGTCCTATCATCCGGTCATGACCTCGTTAAAGGAAAAAGACCATGACGATTTATCACTCCGTCACCGAACTGATTGGCCACACGCCGCTTATCCAGCTGCATAAACTGGATACCGGTCCCTGCTCCTTGTTCCTGAAGCTGGAAAACCAAAATCCCGGCGGCTCGATTAAAGACCGCGTTGCGCTGTCGATGATCAACGAAGCGGAGCGCACCGGCCAGCTGCAGCCGGGTGGCACGATTATAGAAGCGACGGCGGGCAATACCGGCCTCGGCCTGGCCCTGATCGCCGCGCAGAAAGGCTACTCGCTGATCCTGGTAGTACCCGACAAAATGAGCCGCGAAAAGATTTTCCACCTGCGCGCGCTGGGAGCTCAGGTGGTGTTGACCCGCTCCGATGTGAATAAGGGGCATCCGGCCTATTACCAGGATTACGCCCAGCGTCTGGCCAACGAATTGCCCGGCGCGTTTTACATCGACCAGTTCAATAATGAGGCCAACCCGCTGGCGCACCGCACCACGACGGCGCCGGAACTGTTTGAACAGCTTGATGGGCGGATCGACGCCATTGTTGTCGGCGTGGGCTCTGGCGGCACGCTGGGGGGATTACAGGCGTGGTTTGCGGAACATTCCCCCGATACGGAGTTTGTCCTGGCAGACCCGGCCGGATCGGTTCTGGCCGACCAGGTGGAAACCGGACGCTATCACGATGCAGGCTCATGGCTGGTTGAAGGGATTGGCGAAGACTTTATTCCGCCGCTGGCCCACATCGAAGGGGTGAATCGCGCCTGGCGCATCGCCGACCGGGAAGCCTTCACCACCGCGCGCGATCTGCTGAAAACGGAAGGCATTCTGGCGGGCTCCTCCAGCGGCACGCTGCTGGCGGCGGCGCTGAAATATTGTCAGGCGCAGACCACGGCGAAACGCGTGGTCACCTTCGCCTGCGACAGCGGCAATAAATATCTCTCGAAGATGTTCAACGATGACTGGATGCGTCAGCAAGGGCTCATCACGCGTCCTCAGGCTGGCGATCTCTCCGACTATATTGCCCTGCGTCACGATGAAGGTGCCACCGTCACCGCCGCCCCGGACGACACACTTTCCACCGTCCTGGCGCGCATGCGTTTGTATGACATCTCCCAGCTTCCGGTGCTGGAGAACGGCAAGGTGGTGGGCATCATCGACGAGTGGGATCTGCTGCGGCATATCGGCGGCGACGGCGATCGCTTCGCCCTTCCGGTGACGGCAGCCATGACGCGTCAGGTGGAGTTCCTTGATAAACACGCCCCTGAGAGCGCCCTGAACGCTATTTTCGACCGTGGCCTGGTGGCCGTGATTAATGACAACGACCGCTTTTTGGGTCTGATCACGCGCAGCGACGTCCTGACCGCCTGGCGCAACCGTCTACAACAATAAAGGAATAAGAGATGAAAAACCTGGCAACCCTGAGCGTTCACAGCGGCGAGTTCAACGACCAGCACGGCGCCGTCATGCCGCCGATTTACGCTACCTCGACGTTTGCGCAACCGTCACCCGGCGAGCATACCGGCTATGAGTATTCCCGCAGCGGCAACCCCACCCGCCACGCGCTGGAAACCGCCATCGCCGAACTGGAAGGCGGCTCGCGCGGCTACGCGTTTGCCTCCGGTCTGGCGGCCATCTCCACGGTGCTCGAACTGCTCGATAAAGACAGCCATATTGTCGCCATTGATGACGTTTACGGCGGGACGTATCGCCTGATTGAAAACGTGCGCAAGCGCAGCACCGGTCTGCAGGTCAGCTGGGTTAAACCGGACGACCTGGCCGGGCTTGAGGCCGCCATTCGTCCGGAAACCCGCATGGTATGGGTTGAAACGCCAACCAACCCGCGGCTGAAGCTGGCGGATCTGGCGGCTATTGCGCAAATTGCCCGTCGTCATAACGTCATCAGCGTGGCGGATAATACCTTCGCGTCGCCGGTGATCCACCGTCCGCTGGAATCAGGTTTCGATATCGTGGTGCACTCCGCCACTAAATACCTGAACGGCCACTCTGACGTGGTGGCCGGGCTGGCGATTGTCGGGGACAACAAGGAACTGGCGGATAAGCTGGGTTATCTGCAAAACGCGGTGGGCGGCGTACTGGATCCGTTCAGCAGCTTCCTGACGCTGCGCGGTATTCGCACCCTTGCGCTGCGCGTCGAAAAGCACAGCACCAACGCGCTGGCGATTGCGCAATGGCTCGATCAGCATCCTCTGGTGGAAAACGTTTTCTATCCCGGTCTGGAATCGCATCCACAATATCCGCTTGCCCGTACGCAGATGGCGCTGCCGGGCGGGATGATTTCCGTCGTGGTGAAAGGCGATGCGCAACGCGCCACCGAGGTGATCCGTAACCTGAAGTTGTTCACCCTCGCGGAAAGCCTGGGCGGCGTGGAGAGCCTGGTGAGCCAGCCCTACAGCATGACCCACGCGTCAATTCCGCTGGAACAACGCCTGGCCAACGGCATTGTGCCGCAGCTGATCCGCCTGTCAGTCGGAATTGAAGATCCGAAAGACCTGATAGCCGATCTCAGCCAGGCGCTGCAAAAATAAGCAAAACGCGGCAGGTCAGGCACCTGCCGCCATAAGTTGTCATTATGCCTTAACGCCTTGATAACAAACTTATGTGAATCTGCACAGATTATTTTTGAAACGCTGCTTCCATTTTCCTTTTATCTTAAAATCAGCGTATAATGCGCGCCAAATCCCTGGTGAATGGTTTCAGCGCTTGGAATACAAAAAACAACGTACAACTTCTCCTCTCCTTCGTTGGGCTGACACTCAGGCACACTTTCTTCTGCACGCTCATTTGATGTCTCCTATCCTTAGTGCGTGTCATATACTCTTTTGCAACACAGGTTTGACTCCGCGGCGGTGCGCCCCCGGAGCGAGATTTCCATATCCTTCCCAACTTAAAGACTAAGACTGTCATGAAAAAGACGAAAATTGTTTGTACTATCGGCCCGAAAACCGAATCTGAAGAGATGCTGAGCAAAATGCTGGATGCCGGCATGAACGTGATGCGTCTGAACTTCTCCCATGGCGACTATGCTGAGCACGGCCAGCGTATCCAGAACTTGCGCAACGTGATGAGCAAGACCGGCAAAAAAGCCGCTATTCTGCTGGATACCAAAGGTCCGGAAATCCGTACCATCAAACTGGAAGGCGGTAACGACGTTTCTCTGAAAGCGGGCCAGACCTTCACCTTCACCACCGACAAATCTGTTGTTGGTAACAGCGAAATCGTTGCAGTGACCTACGAAGGCTTCACCAGCGATCTGTCCGTCGGCAACACCGTGCTGGTGGATGATGGCCTGATCGGTATGGAAGTTACCGCTATCGAAGGTAACAAGGTTATCTGTAAAGTGCTGAACAACGGCGACCTGGGCGAAAACAAAGGCGTTAACCTGCCGGGCGTTTCTATCGCGCTGCCAGCACTGGCTGAAAAAGACAAACAGGACCTGATCTTTGGTTGCGAGCAAGGTGTTGATTTCGTTGCTGCATCCTTCATCCGTAAGCGTTCTGACGTGGTTGAGATCCGTGAGCACCTGAAAGCGCACGGCGGCGAGAAGATCCAGATCATCTCCAAAATCGAAAACCAGGAAGGCCTGAACAACTTCGACGAAATTCTCGAAGCGTCTGACGGCATCATGGTTGCACGTGGCGACCTGGGTGTTGAGATCCCGGTTGAAGAAGTGATCTTCGCGCAGAAGATGATGATCGAGAAATGCGTTCGCGCGCGTAAAGTGGTTATCACTGCAACGCAGATGCTGGACTCCATGATCAAAAACCCACGCCCTACCCGCGCTGAAGCAGGCGACGTGGCGAACGCCATCCTCGACGGTACCGATGCAGTGATGCTGTCCGGTGAGTCAGCGAAGGGTAAATACCCGCTGGAAGCGGTCGGCATCATGGCAACCATCTGCGAGCGTACTGACCGCGTGATGACCAGCCGTCTGGACTTCAACAACGACAGCCGCAAACTGCGCATCACCGAAGCTGTGTGCCGCGGTGCAGTTGAAACCGCTGAGAAACTGGACGCACCGCTGATCGTGGTAGCGACCCAGGGCGGTAAATCTGCTCGTGCAGTGCGTAAATACTTCCCGGATGCCACCATCCTGGCCCTGACCACCAATGAAACCACCGCGCGTCAGCTGGTGCTGAGCAAAGGCGTGGTTGCCCATCTGGTGAAAGAGATCGCGTCTACCGATGATTTCTACATTCAGGGTAAAGCGATGGCGCTTGAAAGCGGTCTGGCACAGAAAGGCGACGTTGTGGTGATGGTTTCTGGTGCCCTGGTTCCAGCAGGTACCACTAACACTGCATCTGTTCACGTACTGTAATAATTCCCGAACGAATTATTTTTTGATAGAAAGCGTCCTTCGGGGCGCTTTTTTTATTCTCGGCATTAGCCAAAGTCATTCAAATTGCAAATCGGGTTTTTCTATTTAATTGCGTTTTATCTAAGATGAATCCGATGAAAAATGCCTTTTTTAACATGGCTTTTTCGACAAAAAGGCCAAATTCGTTGCTTCTTTGAGCGAACGATCAAAAATAGGCGTATTCCCATCAAAAAAATATTCTCAACCCAAAAAACTTTGTGTAATACTTGTAACGCTACATGGAGATTAACTCAATCTAGAGGGTATTAATAATGAATCGTACTAAACTGGTACTGGGCGCGGTAATCCTGGGTTCTACTCTGCTGGCAGGTTGCTCCAGCAACGCTAAAATCGATCAGCTGTCTTCTGACGTTCAGACTCTGAACGCTAAAGTTGACCAGCTGAGCAACGACGTGAACGCAATCCGTTCCGACGTTCAGGCTGCTAAAGACGACGCAGCTCGCGCTAACCAGCGTCTGGACAACCAGGCTACTAAATACCGTAAGTAATAGTACCTGTTAATAAAATGGCGCACATTGTGCGCCATTTTTTTTGCCTTCGTCAAACCCCTACTGCGTCACCCTCTCTCCTTCCTCTTCGGCTACCGCAGCTGACACCCGACTGTTCTGCACCGACAACACGCTGTTGCTGGCTGATGGACCACTACCGGCAGACACTGCCACCGGGATCCCCGCACGACGTGACAGGGCTTTATCGATAAGCGCTTTATCACTCCCCGATTGAGACACGAAGGTCGCGAAATCTTCGGAGTGGCTAATGGGCGCAACCTGTGGGTTTTCCCCTTCAACCTGCGCTAACGGACGGTGTACTTCGATGTAGCGTTTCCCGTCCGGCTCGACGGCAAACTTCACCGGCTCATTGATAATCTGGACCCGCGTGCCAACACGCACCTGCCCAAACAGCGCTTTGATATCCGGCGCGTTCATCCGCATACAGCCTGAACTGACCCGTAAACCGACGCTGTCCGGCGCGCTGGTGCCGTGGATAAGATATTCACCGTTCCCTACGCCTAAACGCAGCGCAAAGCGTCCTAACGGGTTATTTGGCCCTGCTGGCACGACCGGCGGCAATTTAATTCCTTGCGCCAGAGAGCGCGCCCTGATGCCCGCTGTCGGTGTCCAGGTTGGATTAGGGATTTTCTGACTCACACGGGTGGTCGTCACCGGCGTTTCCAGTCCTAACTGCCCGATACCGAGCGGGAAGACCTGAACGATATTCTCCCCCGGCGGGAAATAGTAAAGCCGAAGCTCAGCCAGGTTGACCACGATCCCTTCCCGCGGGGTATCCGGCAGCAGCATTTGAGAAGGAATGGTGATCACCGTCCCCGGCGCGGGGTTCACCGGTGCAATGGTATTATTGGTTTCAAGAATAAGCTGAGCAGCCGTATTAAACCGGCGGGCAATGGCCTGCAGTTTATTGTCGCCTTCCTGAATCGTGTAGGTTTGATTTTGCCCAATCAGACGGCTGCCTGCGGGCGGCAACGGATAATCCACCGCCCGGGCCGAATTAAGCACACCGAGCGAACCAAGGAGTAATAGAGTTATTAGAGACGCGCGCTTCATGCTGAGATTCCTTATTCACTGACAGAACGCCAGAAAGCTGAAAAACCAGCGAGGCGGGAACCACCTCGCGAAACAGAATGAATGCTGTTCTGTAAGTCTAGCTAAGGATTGCAGCTTTGGCGCGAATGCCGCGGATCATCGCTTCCAGTCCCTGGGATCGGGACGGGGTGAGATGTTGGGTGAGCGCCATTTTTTCGAACCAGGGACGAACATCAAAAGCGACAATGTCCTGCGCCGACATCTGGTGATAGAGAATAAAGACGACGGCAATAAGCCCTTTCACAATCGCAGCGTCGCTGTCGCCATGTAATTCGATAGTGCCATCGGCAGATTGCTTCATCACAATCCACACCTGGCTCTGGCAGCCCTGAATAATATTATCCGGGTTATGCGCCTCTTCGCTGAGCGGCGCTAAACGCTGCCCCAACTCAATAATATAGAGATATTTCTCTTCCCAGTTAGCGCAACGCCCGAAGTTGCGCAGCAATTTATCTTTATCCGGCAGTTCTGCCATCTTTCGCCTCTCCGTTAGCCCAGCAACTGGTGAATGCGCTTAAGCCCCGCCACCAGCCTGTCGACCTCTTCCGTTGTGTTGTACATCACCAGCGACGCGCGACACATTGCCGGCACCTGGTAAAACGCCATCAGGGGCATGGCGCAGTGGTGCCCGGTACGGACCGCTACGCCGTAGTTATCGAGGAAACTGCCCACGTCATAGGCGTGGTGTTTCCCGAGATTAAACGCGATCACCCCTTGCCGGTCGGCAGGTCCGTAGAGGGTAAGATCCGGTACGCTGGCAAGCTGGGCAAGCGCATAGTGCATCAGCAGCTGTTCATATTCCTGAATGGCATCAAGGCCAATCGCAGAAACGTAGGAGACCGCCGCCCCCAGCCCGATAATGCCCCCGGTGTTGGGCGTGCCCGCCTCAAAACGCCACGGCGCGCGGGCGTAGGTAGTCCCTTCTGAGAGGCTAACGGTGGCGATCATCGATCCGCCCCCTTCCCACGGCGGCATCGCCTGCAGGATGTCTTCTTTCACATACAGCACGCCAATCCCGGTCGGGCCGTAGAGCTTGTGTCCCGAGAAGACGTAGAAATCGCAGTCCAGCGCCTGGACATCAACCGCGTGGTGCATCACCGCCTGCGCGCCGTCAATCAGTACCTTCGCCCCTGCCTGATGGGCCTTTGCGATAATCTCCGCCACCGGGTTCTCAGTCCCCAGGACGTTAGAGACCTGGGTGACGGCCACCAGCCGCGTGCGCTCATCCAGCAACGCGTCAAGCTGCTCAAGCTGAAGCGTCCCGTCGGCATTCAACGGGATCACCCGCAGCTGCGCGCCAACGCGCTCACAGAGCATTTGCCACGGCACGATATTGGCGTGGTGCTCCATTTGCGTGATGACGATGTTATCGCCCGCATGCACCTGTGCGTTGCCCCAGCTGTTGGCGACCAGGTTGATCCCTTCGGTGGTGCCGCGCACGAAGACCAGCTCTTCAGGCGATTGCGCGTTGAGGAAGGCGGCAATCTGCGTGCGAACGTTTTCCATACGCTGGGTCGCCTCGGCGCTCAGGGTATGAATACCGCGATGCACGGCGGCGTAGCCGTGACGATAGAATTCTGCTTCTGCATCCACCACCTGATTCGGTTTCTGCGCGCTGGCCGCGCTGTCCAGATAGGCCAGCGGCAGACCGTTCACTTCACGGGTCAGAACGGGAAAATCTGCCCGTACTTTCTCGACGGGAAAACTCATGCTTCGCCTCCAGGCAGACGCTGACCTATACGGGCCAGCACCTGCTGTTTTAACGCGCCATCGTGCAGCGCTTCCGTCAGCTCGGCGGCAAACGCGTAGATGATCATCTTCTGCGCCGCCTGCCGATCGATACCGCGGGAGCGCAGGTAGAACATCTGCTCATCGTCAATCCGCCCGACCGTCGCACCGTGGCTGCATTTCACGTCATCGGCGTAGATCTCCAGCTGCGGTTTGGTGTCCACTTCCGCCAGACGCCCCAGCAGCAGGTTGTTGTTGGTCATCTGTCCGTCGGTTTTAATGGCGTGCTGGGCCACGTTAATCAGGCCGTTAAACACCGCGCGCCCTTTGTCGCTGACGATAGTTTTATGCAGCTGACGGCTGTTGCAATAGCCTTTGTTGTGCTCAAGCCAGGTGCGCGTGTCGCACACTTCAGATTTGACCGGCATCGCCAGGCTGTTAATACGTAGCGTGGTATTTTCACCGTTAAGCTGGGTGCTGGTATTGTGGCGCAGCACCACGCTGCCGAGCAGGAAGCTATGGCTGTAGGCCGCGGCATCTTGCCCAAGTAAAATGTCGTTATGGGCAAAGTGGTGGCTCTGGGGGTTCTCAAACGCCAGCTTGATGTGGTGAAGCTGGGCATTGGCCGCCACATTCATCGTCAGACGCGAGCCGGTAAAGTGGCGCGTCTCGTTGAGGCTGACGTAATGTTCAATCACCGTGGCCTCTGCCCCCTCCGCCAGTTCAAGATGATGGCGATAGTGCGCGGTGTTGATTTCGTCACCGTCCAGCCCCTGAGTGATGTGCATCAGCAGCAGCGGCTTCGCCGGACGCTGGTTACGTTTCACGCTGATATGCGTCACAGACTGCGCCAGACTTTCGGTGAGATGCAGGAAGACCTCCGGCTGAACCGGTGCGGCCAGACTCTGATGAACGTCATTCACGGCGATCTCAAAGCCGCTGTGTTGCGTCTCGTCACTGAGTTCCGGGTGAAACACGCCGTCGACAAAGACCAGGCGCAGCGCATCCACAGGTAACGCCAGCCCGTCTCGCTGGGCCGGAGTGACGTCCGCCGAGCGCGTGACAAACTCGCCGTTCAGCAGGCCATCGAGCGGTGTGTATTTCCAGTTTTCGTGCTTACGGGTGGGCAGACCCAGACGCAGCATCTGCTGAAGGTGCTGCTGAGCCTGTTCAGAACGCGATTGCCCCTGCGTTTCAAACAGCCGGTGCCACTGCTGGAGTGCATTACTGCTGTTCGGTAAGCCAGCCATAACCCTGCTCCTCCAGTTGTTTAACCAGCGTGAAATCGCCGGATTTCACAATGCGCCCCTGGTAAAGCACGTGGACGTAGTCTGGTTTGATGTAGTCAAGAATGCGTTGGTAGTGGGTGACGATAATAAACGAGCGCTTGCCGTCACGCAGCGAGTTCACCCCGTCCGCGACAATCTTCAGGGCGTCGATGTCCAGGCCTGAATCGGTCTCATCAAGAATGCACAGCTCGGGCTCGAGCACCGCCATCTGCAGAATGTCGTTACGCTTTTTCTCACCGCCGGAGAAGCCGACGTTGACCGAACGGGTCAGCAGGTCTTCCGGCATTTTCAGCAGCTTGATCTTCTCTTCCATCAGATCCTGGAAGTCGAAGCGGTCCAGCGCGTCGAGACCGCGATATTTGCGCACCGCGTTCAGCGCCGTCTGCAGGAAGAACTGATTGCTGACGCCCGGAATTTCTACCGGGTACTGGAAGGCCATAAAAATGCCCTCCCCGGCCCGCTCTTCCGGCGACATCTCCAGCAGATCTTTGCCGTTAAACTCGACGGAGCCGTGGGTGACTTCGTAATCTTCGCGTCCTGCCAGCGTCGCGGAAAGCGTACTTTTCCCGGAGCCGTTCGGCCCCATGATGGCATGAACTTCACCCGGCTTAATGTCAAAATTGAGGCCACGCAGGATGGCTTTCTCTTCCACGCTAACCTGTAAATCTTTAATGCTTAACATGTGCTTTCCTTAACCGACGCTGTGTTCAAGACTAATGGCGAGGAGTTTTTGTGCTTCAACGGCGAATTCCAGCGGCAGTTCAGAGAACACGTCCTTACAGAAGCCGTTCACAATCATTGAAATGGCATCTTCTTCACTGATCCCGCGCTGCAGGCAGTAGAAGAGCTGGTCTTCCCCGATGCGCGACGTGGTCGCTTCGTGCTCAAGCTGGGCCGTGTTATTACGGCACTCGACGTACGGGAAGGTATGCGCGCCGCAGTCAGCGCCAATCAGCATTGAGTCACACTGGGTAAAGTTACGCGCGTTGGTGGCCGTCGGCATGATTTTCACCAGCCCGCGATAGCTGTTCTGGCTGTGCCCGGCGGAGATCCCTTTCGAGATAATGGTGGATTTGGTGTTTTTACCAATGTGGATCATCTTGGTGCCGGTATCGGCCTGCTGATGGCCGCTGGTCAGCGCCACCGAGTAAAACTCACCGATGGAGTTATCCCCGCGCAGGATGCAGCTCGGGTATTTCCAGGTAATGGCCGAGCCGGTTTCCGACTGGGTCCAGGACATCTTGCTGTTTTCGCCTTCGCACAGTGCGCGCTTGGTGACGAAGTTCAGGATACCGCCGGTGTTGCCGTCGCCCGGGAACCAGTTTTGCACCGTGGAGTATTTCACCTCGGCGTCTTTGTGGATGATGACTTCCACCACCGCCGCGTGCAGCTGATAGCTATCTCGTACCGGCGCGGAACAGCCTTCGATATAGCTGACGTAGCTGCCTTCATCGGCCACCAGAATGGTACGTTCGAACTGGCCAGTTTTTTCCGCGTTGATACGGAAATAAGTCGACAGCTCCATCGGGCAACGTACGCCTTTCGGCACATAAATAAAGGTGCCGTCGGAGGCTACCGCCGCGTTGAGCGCCGCGAAGAAATTATCGTTAGAGGGCACCACGGTCCCAATGTACTTTTTCACCAGTTCCGGGTGATCGTGAATCGCTTCGCCGAAGGAGCAGAAAATGATCCCCTGCTCTGCCAGCTTCTCGCGGTAGGTGGTCGCCACCGAGACGGAGTCAAAAATGGCGTCCACCGCCACCTCTCTTCCTTCGCGAACGGGCACGCCAAGCTGATTAAAGGCTTCTTCAACTTCTTTGCTCAGGAAGCTGTTTTCTGCGCCGGTTTGCTGTACCGCACCCGGCTGCGAGGCGCAGGTGTCGTCACAGCTGCCGCAGGAGGGCGCGGAGTAGTAGCTGTAATCCTGATAGTTCAGCTTGTCGTAGTGCGCTTTCAGCCAGTGCGGCTCTTCCATTTCCAGCCAGGCGCGGAAGGCGCTCAGACGAAATTCGAGCATCCACTCGGGTTCGTTACGTTTGGCCGAGATCGCCCGTACGACATCTTCGTTGATGCCTTTCGCCAGCTCATCGGTCTGCAGCTGCGTGAAGAACCCTTCTTTATAATTCAGGTGTCCGCCGCTCCAGGTGTTCACATCACTCGTTGCTTCAGTATTACGAGACATAGTACCGCCTATACCCCAAAGCTTTCGCCGCAGCCGCATTCGTTCTGGGCTTTCGGGTTATGAAATTTGAATAACTGGTTTAAGCCTTCGCGGACGTAGTCCACTTCGGTGCCGTCAATAAAGGGCATCGCCTGCAGCGCAACGAACAGTTTCGCGCCGTCGGTTTCGAAGACCAGGTCATCTTTCTCGGGTTCGGTGACGGTATCAAGCACGTAACCAAAACCTGCGCATCCGGTCTGTTTGACGCCTAAACGCACGCCAAGGATCTCGGGCTTTTTCGCCACCAGCTCGTGAATGTGTGCCGCCGCCGCTGGCGTGAGCGTTAAACCGCGCCAGGCAAAATCGGCCGGATTAAAGGTTTCTGAATGCAGTTCCATAGGTCCACCTCGTCTGAATAGCCATCAGGGCATAACACCATGTTAGTGATAACGATTATCACTTCAACCCCCTGTCAGTAGGGGCATCCGGGTAAACCGCCCTTTTTGGTTACTTTTATTAAGCATAGACCCTGTAGAAGGATGCAGGCAGGATGGATTTAATTGTTCAATGCATTGATAAATAATGCATTTCGCCGCGGCATTTGTGGCGATGAGGAGAAAAGTAAAATATGCATCGGAAATGCCTATTTTTAAGATAGCTTCTTTAGCTGTCGTAAACATAGTCAAACGAATGCGCTTTGGCGCACAGAAACAAGTGCTACCCCAGCAGCAAACAATCGGATAATCAGAGTCTTTTTCTGAAAATCATGCAGTCCCTCTGAATCACATTATCAATCGCTGTAGCATTAACCATACACATTTAATGGAAAATAGGTGTCATATGGCGTTACAGGGAAAGATGATTCTGAACGGCGCAGATTACGCGCCTTTCGATTTGTATGGGGTGGGCGTGTTCATGGCGCACTCAGGGTTGGGGGCCAGCAGAAACAATGCCAGTTGCGGACATGTCGCCAATACGGGTCCTATTCCCTTAGGGAAATACTGGATTGTAGATCGCAGGGAGGGTAACTGGTTTTCGCAAAAAAAAGAGGAAATTCACGATGGAGCTAACAGATTTATTGGCAGAAATGCTTTTGGTAAATCGGACTGGTTTGCTTTGTGGCGTGAGGACTGGGGTATTGATGATTACACATGGGTAGAAAGCGTAAAACGTGGAAATTTCCGACTCCATCCAGGCACGGTTTCAAAAGGTTGCATAACTATCGCCAACATGTCTGATTTTGCGATGATTCATAACGCGCTAATGAATACATCGCTTATTCAGGTCCCATGCATGCGATCATTAATGGCGCGGGGATGGGTGGAGGTCGTAGCTGGTGGCTACATTAAAAAACCTTGCTCGTAGGGCATGTAAAATTATTTATTTTCTCATTTTATTACTCACTGTAGGTCATATTCTACCAGGCCCTGAGATATATATTAACTATGATTTAGCCAGAACAACAGCCATGATTATCACCGGAAATGAGAATGCAGAATCAATGTATGACGCCTACTCATTTATTGACTGGCTTATAATGCTAATTATCATCATCCCTTTTTATATTATAACAATGAATTTACTCGAAAAAATAAGGAACAAATAAATGCCTATACCTCCCTATATGTGGCTTAAAGACGATGGCGGTGCAGATATCAAAGGATCTGTTGACGTACAAGATCGTGAAGGAAGTATTGAAATTATCGGCCTGAGCCACGGTATAAACTTGCCCGTTGACAGCGCAAACGGCAAAATCACCGGCACCCGCCAGCACTCATCCATGATGATTGAAAAAGAAGTTGATAGCGCTACACCATATCTTTACAAGGCTGCAGCAACCGGGCAGACGTTGAAAAGCGCAGAAATCAGGTTTTATCACATCAATGATGCAGGTCAGGAGGTTTGCTATTACACCGTTCTTATGGAGAATGTGAAATTAACGGGCGTCCACTGTAGCGTTCCAAATGTTAAGCTGGCGGGCAACGATAAAATGAATCATATTGAAAGTGTCAGCATTCAATATGAAAAAATCACCTGGAGAATTATTGACGGTAATATCCAATTTTCAGATGCATGGAATGAGCGCCATACAAGCTGAGTAATAATAAGGAGCACCGCCACCTATTCTTTTGTGAATTATCTGATAATGGTGCTCATCCTTTCACGCTCCTGATGACGCCTCGGAACATTAAACATGCGAAGTTAACTTTTGCTCAGTAAGTGAAAAAAACAAAAAAGGCCCTCAAGGCCTCTTACGATCAATGATGAAATGAAACAGCAAACCCCTGTTCACGCCAGTGATCGAGCTGTTCCTGCTGGCGAGGTGTGGGGGATTTCCCCGTCCAGACGAAGATTTTTTGCCCCGGGAACAGTTCAGGACGCGGTGAATCGATGGGTTCAGCCAGCACGTCAATATGCCAACCCTTCTGTGCCAAACGCGCGGCTTCAAGCCACAGATGCGTTCGGTCGTCGCATTCCCAGCCAATCAGGAGCGCGTCTTTACCGCCTTTTTTGCGGGACTCCGCCAGGCTTGCAACCGCGAATTCAATCAGTACGCCGTCAAACAGACTCGCCATGTGACGCACGGTATTTTGGTCCTGGTTCATTCGCTGTCGGACCGGAGAAATAATGTTATCAATCAGCGCATCCATCGCATGATCGCGGCGGAACTCGCCGATTTTGGCGCGCAGTTTACCCGGGCTGGCGTAACGCAGAACCGTCATCATCTCTTCCTGGAAAGAGGCCCAGTTGCCCTGCGTCAGCTCTTCTTTATTTTCCAGTAACGCTTTGACTTTTCCGACCGAGACGCCGGTTTTCATCAGGCGCTTGATCTCTTCGATACGCAGGATATCCTCATCGTCAAACTGACGATGGCCCCCTTCGCTGCGTTGCGGCTTCAACAAACCATAACGGCGTTGCCAGGCGCGCAGCGTAACGGGGTTGATACCGCATCGTTCGGCGACTTCGCCGATACTGTAATAGGCCATTAACTCCCTCACGCTCAACACTTCCATACCTAACCGCACCAACCTTATCAGATTGTACAACGCATTTGTATAACCAACTCCCCGTTATGAGACAAGTGAAAGGGGTCAAATCCTTTCACTCGTTTATCTATTGTTGTCCAAATTTCTCTGTTCGTACAGTTAACTCTCGGGTGTCATGTACAGGTTTTTAAAAATCGTTCTTTTTTTCAGGCCAGGCAACAGCCGGGATCCCGCCCAGGCGCGGGCTGGCGAACAGATGCCCCTGAAACTGCGAAATTCCGGCGGATTCCAGCCACATCCACTCCTCAGCCAGCTCTACCCCCACCGCGCAGAACTGGATTTCCAGGGACGCGCAGCATTTGATGATGGCTTGTACAATCGCCTGGCGCGGGCCGCTTTTGTGCACGTTGGCTATCAAATCCCGATTAATCTTAATTCTGTCCGGCTGGAACTGCGCCAGCAGCTGCAGCCCGGCAAACCCTGCGCCAAAGTGATCGATCGTCACGCTGATTCCCGCGCTCTTTAACTGCCTGACTGAGTGCGTAAATTCGTCAAAGCGGGAGATCGCTTCACTCTCCGTGAACTCGACAACGATCTGTTCCGGCACAAAACCATTCGCTTCAATGACCGTGAGCAGGAAATCAACCGCGTTAGGCACGTTAACCAGCGTCATCGGCAGCAGATTGAGGGACAGCGTTTGGGTGTGTAGCCCCAGCGCGCTGGCCATCGACAGTGCCACCTGCTTGCTCTTCAGATCGGCCTCATAAAGCGCGTCTTGCGGCAGAGTCTGAAAATAGGCCGCAGGTGAGTCCCCTTCTGTTGTACGAATCAGCGCTTCCCAGGAGACAATCTGTTGCATAAAGGGATCGACGATAGGTTGAAACGCAAAGCTGCACTCTGCACCTTTTGCCACAACCTCTGACTGCGCGGATAAGGGCGTCTCTTCGGAAATAAATTCCCAGCTGTTCGCCGGAGGCAGTTCAAAATAGTTGGCTTTTTCGGTGGCCTCAACGAAGGTGCGGAAAAACTGCAGGGCACGGTCGTTATACGTTAACCGGTACTTCGTCGTCCCTTTATCAAGCACCTGCTGGAGCACTTCGTCTGTATCAAATTGACGCAAATCGAAAAGCTCCATACCCACATTGCCAAAGCGTCGGAAGGGACCGTGATCGCACATGAGTTCCACCACATTATGATGTCGCGGGTCACGGCAGATATGCTGATAGATGGCCGTCACATTATCAACTGGCCCTTCAAGTAACTGGAAAAAATGTGTGCCGTTAAACAGCAAGATCCCCGTGACATCGGAGTGCCGATTTTTACGATTTGCAGCAGCTACCATTTCTTCCAGCGCTTTCACCGGAACGTCCTCGCAGATATGACTGCGGTAAATGATGGTTGTTAGCATGCTATTCCTGGGGGTTTATAGGTTCGGCCACGAAAAGATCGTGGATAGAGTGTTGTTATAGCACATTCATTGCTTAACAAATAATTTACACGTCAATGATTTAGCGCATTTACAAAGCCGGGTTTTGGCGTTGTACAACTCTCTGAACACAACCGAGATTGTACAATATATCCTGCAACGATAGCGTTAAACAACACGCACACAACCAACTGATATTTATATAAATTATAAAATATATCAAGAAAAGTTTAAAAATCTGTACATTTTAAATGTACAGATTTGGAAAATATGTATACCTTAATTGTAACGTTACTGATTACGGATATTTACAGGAGCGAAACATGAACCAGAACGGTTATGTCGCAGATTCAGCAGCAGCAATCGCGCAGTACTTCGAGAAAGCCGCGCTACCTACTCAGCAGGAGACGCTGGGTCAGGTGGTTGTTGAAATTCTTAGCGACGGGCGACATCTCAATCGCAAATCGCTCTGTACCAAACTTTTAAGTCGTCTCGAAAGGGCTGAAGGCCCGGAAGAGGAACAGCATTATCACATGCTGCTTGGACTGCTTTTCGAACGGTAACCTGATGAACAGTAGTGACGCAGATCGTCTGATCGACCAGCTAATCGGTGAAGCCGTTCTTTCTCTTCTGAGAGAGCGTGGCCCTGTGACAACCGAAGGTCTCATCCAGCGACTGCGCAATATGAAAGCACATGAAAAGGATCCCCAGCGGCGGGAGACACTTGCGAGGGTGATTGCCGAAATCGGTTCAAATGACCTCGCCTTTAAACGTCGCAGAACCGCACACGGACGACCAAAAAGAGAGGGATCTCTCAAAGAGAGTCGAGACAATGTAGTGCCGTTATTTGGTAATGGAAAACCGTCCGATCCAAAGAAGATACATTGACTGCAACCATACAGCTACGGTGAGAACAAATGAGACAAAATATTCAGCTTCAACCCGAATTTCATTCTGCCTTTCTAGACAGTGCATTATCGGAGTACTTCCGTCATGCAGGCGAACGTTTTGCTGAAGAGTCCGCTGTTTTTTCTACTGCAGTACGCTGTGTCCTTGCCTCTGAAGGGCATCTGACCAATAAGGCCATTATCCTTTGGCTGATCCAGACGCTGGAAGCCACTGACGATGTCGTTCAGGCGGATGTGATCCGCAAGACGCTGGAAATCGTCGTCGGCTACACCATGGACGATCTTTGACCCCCTCCTCACAAAAAAGCGAGCATGTCATCGTCAATTCTGACGAACAGCCTGACGATGACACGCCGCTCGTCGATAACTCCCTGTAAATCAAGCGCAAGTAATGTGGCATGGATCCTGCTTAAGCCAATAAGGGACTGGGCTTTCCAGTTAAACATTGCTTCATTTCTTAACAGGTCTGTTATTGATGAAAAAAATCGCCAGCGTCTGCCCGTACTGCGGTGCAGGCTGCAAACTTAACCTCGTCGTTGAAAATAACCGTATTATCCGAGCCGAAGCAGCAGACGGCGTCACCAATCAGGGCACACTTTGCCTGAAAGGATTCTACGGCTGGGATTTCCTTAACGACACCCGCCTGCTCACCCCCCGCCTGACGCAGCCCATGATCCGCTACCACAAAGGAGAGGCGTTTACCCCCGTCACCTGGGAAGAGGCCATTCGCTATACCGCCCACAGGCTCAAGAGCATCAAAGAACAGTTCGGTCCACGGTCAATCATGACTACCGGCTCCTCGCGAGGAACGGGTAATGAGACCAACTATGTCATGCAGAAATTCGCCCGTGCCGTGCTTAATACCAACAACGTCGATTGCTGTGCGCGCGTCTGCCATGGCCCTTCGGTTGCCGGTTTGCAGGAGACGCTCGGTAACGGCGCCATGAGTAACTCAATCAACGACATTGAAAACTCAAAATGCCTGCTGGTGTTCGGCTATAACTGCGCAGACTCTCACCCTATCGTCGCCCGGCGCGTGCTGAAAGCGCGTGAGAATGGCGCAAAAATCATCGTCTGCGATCCGCGGCGCATTGAAACAGCGCGCATTGCCGATCAGCATCTTCAGCTGAAAAACGGCAGCAACATGGCGCTGGTGAATGCCTTTGGCTATGTGCTGCTGGAAGAGGAACTGTACGACAAAAACTACGTCGCACGTTTTACGGAAGGGCTCGAGGCGTACCGACAGATCGTCAAAGATTACGCGCCAGAGCGCGTGGAGCATCTGACGGGCATCCCCGCGCGCGATGTGCGCCAGGCAATGCGCACGTTCGCGGCGGCACCGTCAGCGACGGTAATGTGGGGGATGGGTGTTACCCAGTTTGGTCAGGCGGTCGATGTGGTGAAAGGCCTTTCCAGCCTGGCGCTGCTGACGGGCAACCTGGGCCGTCCGGCGGTCGGCGTTGGCCCGGTGCGCGGGCAAAACAACGTTCAGGGCGCGTGTGACATGGGCGTTCTGCCCAATATGTTCCCCGGCTATCAGGAAGTAACGGACCCGGCGGTCAGACAGAAATTTGCCGATGCGTGGAAGATAGACGTCAACAGAATGGACGATCGCGTCGGGACGCGCATCACCGAAGTGCCGCATC
Organism: Enterobacter sp. RHBSTW-01064; assembly: GCF_014103035.1. Lineage (NCBI taxonomy): Bacteria > Pseudomonadati > Pseudomonadota > Gammaproteobacteria > Enterobacterales > Enterobacteriaceae > Enterobacter > Enterobacter sp. RHBSTW-01064. The sequence continues at coordinate 364,673 of NZ_JABXOU010000004.1, forward strand.
TTGCGCTGGAAGGTAAGGTCAAAGCGTATTACATCATGGGGGAAGATCCGCTTCAGACAGAAGCCGATCTCGGCCTGGTCCGTCGCGGTTTCGACGCGCTCGATTTCGTGGTGGTTCAGGACATCTTTATGACCAAAACGGCGGAAGTGGCGGACGTGCTGTTACCGGCCACGTCATGGGGTGAACACGGCGGCGTCTTTACCTGCGCCGATCGTGGCTTCCAGCGTTTCGGGAAAGCCATTGAGGCCAGCGGCAACGTGAAGCGCGACTGGGAGATCATTAGCCTGCTGGCGACGGAGATGGGCTACCCGATGCATTACGACGACAACCAGCAGATCTGGGACGAAATGCGCGAACTGTGCCCGCTGTTCTACGGCGTGACCTACGCAAAAATGGGCGAGATGGGCCATGTTCAGTGGCCGTGCCCGACGCTCGACCACCCCGGTACGCCCTACCTGTACAAGGACAATCAGTTCGACACCCCAACGGGCAAAGGGCAACTTTTTGCTGCCGCCTGGCGCGCGCCAGCGGAAACCCCGGATGAGGATTACCCGCTGGTGCTGTGCACGGTACGCGAGGTGGGGCACTACTCCTGTCGCTCCATGACCGGAAACTGCGCGGCGCTGCAAAGCCTGGCCGACGAGCCTGGACGCGTCCAGATGAACCCCGCCGATGCCCATAGACTGGGAATTGCAGACGGCCAACTGGTCTGGGTACGTTCACGCCGGGGTAAAGTGATAACCCGCGCCAGCATCAGCGAACGCATCAATGCCGGAGCCGTCTACATGACCTATCAGTGGTGGATTGGCGCCTGCAACGAGCTGACCCAGGATAACCTCGACCCCGTCTCCAAAACGCCGGAAACGAAGTATTGCGCGGTGCAGCTGGAGGCGATTGAGGATCAGCGCTGGGCCGAAGATTTTGCGGCGTCGGCCTACCAGTCCATGAAGTCGCGGTTAATCAGTGCGGTAAACGTGTGAATGTACTGCCGGGCGGCGCTACGCTTGCCCGGCATATTCTCTGCAGCAATATCAAATTACCGCTCATGCATAATTATTTTCCAGGTAATCGCGCAGCGGGTTTGGCCGACTCTTTTTCTCCATTAACCTTCTGAGCAGAACGATCAACTCGTAATCACTGCGCAGGTTAAACTTCTGCATCATCATATATTTATGGGTAAAGACCGTTTTATCACTCATCTTTAATATGTTGGCGGTCTGCACAACCGAGTGTCCCTGATAGAAATTCACCATAATTCGAATCTGTTGCGGTGACAGGACTTTATGTTGGCATTCGAAACAGGATTTTTTATTCCAGGCGTAGCCCGGTAATTGCGCCCTGAACAAGGCGATAAACAATGCCCCGCTTATACGATCGAGCGAAGCGCGGCGAGAGAGAAAAATAATGTCCTGAAAGCAGGAGGGCAACGCGGAAAAACGGTGCTCATCATCCACCAGACCTATCACAATCCCTTTTTCCCGGACCTGTAATTCAGGAAAACAGGTCAGCGTTTCCCCCTGACAGAGCGAAAGGACAATAATATCCGCCTGAATGACGTTGTCCTCGGTCAGGCCAGCGTTAAAATGGATGGATCGATGAAAATTATGCTCAAAAAAATCTTCGAAAAAATACCGCAACCCGGCCTGAAAAAATAAATCCGTTTCCTGAATCAGGATATTCAACATAGTTCCCCCACGTCTCATGATAAATGCGCTTTCCGGCATTCAGTTGTATTGCATCGTCATCACAACAACCGCGCTGATGCTTCCCGGCGTCGCGCCACCGGCCTGGGATATCACCGATGCCTGCATGGGCATGCTGGCCGTTCGGTCGGCGGCAATATTTTGCGTCATGCTGGAGCCCGTTCCTTTGAGCGTGCCGGTCCCCGCCTCACGCATGGCCACCGCCACGTTCGTTGCCGAGCCGCTGTTCATGTAGTAGTCCGCCCCGGCAACCGGATCGGGGTTTCCGGTGAAGGAGACCGTCACGCTGCGCGTCCCCGCGGGACATTGCGTAAACTGCAGATTAAACGTCACTGGGTCGGAGGATGATCCTGGCGTCTCCATGTTTGTCGCCTGAATATTGCCGAGATTAATATCCAGCTGCGTATTCCCGCCATTAAATATGCAGGGCGAGGCCACAATATTTCCCGTCACGTCAAGATTCACGTTATCGGCGGAAAAAGCCCTCCAGCTCAATAAGGCGAGAAAGGCCAGTTTCTTGTGCGAGAGTTTCATCATTTACCTGCTACTGGTAGGTCAAATTAAGCGTGGCAGAGGCATTGGCCGCGCCGGATTCGACAGACGTTAACGTCTGGTAATATCGCGCCGTTAACGGCAGCGTCTCTAGTCCACCCGAAGATTGTTTTAATAGCAGGCGGCTATTCAGCACCAGCGGCGTGCCGTTATATAAAAGTTGCACGCCCACGCCTTTTGCCGTACCGGTCATCCCCTGTCCCGTTAGCGCCATTACGCTGGTATTGGTGCTGTCCGGGTTCTGAATTCCACCAAGCGAAACGCTAATATTGGTTCCGGGGGTGCAGGTTAACCCCAAATTTTGCGTATTCTGCGCGCCTGTGGGGGTGGTGCCGATCGCCGTGCCAAACGCTGAGGCGGAGATATCGCCGATGGAGAACGTCAGCTGAGGCGTGGTAATACTGCATGCAAGCGCGTTAATCGTCCCGCTGGTGAGCTGGGTCGTCAGGCCGTCGCGGTAGACGCCGTCGCTCCCCTGAAGCGTCACTACGCCTATGACTCCCGACGTTAAGGCACCTGACGATACCTGACCGGTGACCACCAGCTCAACTCTACCGCCGTACCAGTCAACATAAGAGGTCTGCGCATTATAAGAAAACGTATTGGTCGGATTTTCAAAGTAGTTATTCGAAGAAAAACGAATACCAATCCCGCTGATATTGGTGTTGTAAACATGGTTGCCATAGCTGCTCAACGTGGCGTTGTTATAGCGCATGCTAAATCCGAGCATTAATGGATTACTGCACCCGGTAAGATAGGATCCCGTATAGGTGGCCGCGCCGGAAAATATCACCGTGCCGACAGGTGCATCGCGCTGGACATTAATCGTGCCCACCGACAGCGTGGACACTTGCGGTGTTATTGTCGTGCAGGTCCCTGCACGCACGCTGTTATTCCAGCCGGTGAGTAAACAGAGCAGGATAATAGCCTGAATGAATTTCATGTTAATGCTCCTGGCGACACGTGGCACCTACGTCGGTTATTCCACTGTAGGTTGATTGTTTCGGCAGACTGAAATCAGCACGGCACTGTTGGCTGTCCTGGTTTCCCCAGGTCGCAACTAACGTCCCCTGCTCGCTCATGCCGGTTAAATACACCTGGCCGCGATCGCCCACAATGAAACTGTTGTTACGGTCACCCGCGAGGGTGACCACAGCCCCAAACGGGACGGGACGGTTGTTGTCTGTCAGGGTCATCAGCACCCGGCGTCCGACTCTGGAAAGGTAGTCCGCTCTCACCACCGCCCCGCGCGTCGGGGTGACCGTACGGGTATTGATCTCCAGCTCAACATCGTCAGGCATATTTTCCGGATCGAGGATGAGATCGTTTTTCCGGTACACGGACAAATTACTGACCACCGTATAACCGCGATAATCCGTACGTACTCCTGACTGATTTCGGATATCGACACCCCGCGCACCGGGCGCTTTTATCAGGGCATTCGTCTCACCCAGCGGCTGAGAAAGCGTGACGCCATCGGCGTGGGCGAGTATGCCCCCCTGCAGCCCGTAATTCAGACGCTCGCTGTTTTTGTCGTAGCCATAGCCCGCCGTCAGTTCGCCGTAGGTCCCTTTGTAATCACCGTTCATGTTGCCGGTGTAACCCACGCCGTTCGTGCCGTAACCCTGCTGCACGTTCCAGCTGAGCGCGCTGTTTTCCAGCGCAACGCCGTTCATGCCGATGTTGTGGGTGGTGCCATTATTCTTGCTGGCGCTCATGGCATAGTTGGCCCACGTCTGCGGCAGGAATTTATCCAGCGGCACGCTGACGTTGAATGCCAGCTGCTGGTCATGGTCATAGGTTTTCCCGCTGCCGTATGCCGCAGAGCTGGCATTTTTGCTGTATGTCCAGGTCACGCCGTAGCTGATGTTATGCCAATAGTTGTTGTATCCGACACTCCAGGAAGCCATCGACTTACCGGTGTTCCAGTAATTTTCCCGCGCCGCGCTAAGGGTCAGAGATCCGAGGTCGCCGCCCAGCGTCTGGCTCATCGTCAGCTCTGCGCGGTTACGCCGCCTTTCCTGAAGCACGCTGCTGTCTCCGTAAGAATCCAGCACCTCCTGCATCCCGTAATAACCGCGGGTTGAATAGCGGTATCCCGCGATTGAAAAGTTCGTCCCGGTATTCACGAAATTCTTGCTATACCTCGCGCGCAAGGACTGACCGTTGGTTTTGGCTGTGTTATCCGGCGTTGACCAGCCCTGCGTGACGTCTGCTGAGAGCGCGCCGAAATCGCCCATGTTCTTCCCCACCCCCAGCGCCAGCGACCGATATTTGCTTGAGCCCTGCACTCCGCCATAGAGGGTGATCCCGTGCTTGAGGCCATAAATGCCGGTAAGTTGCCCGAAAGGCGTGTTGTCCACGCCGTGGTTATAGGATCGATATTGCCCCCCGGTGAGGGCATATTTCAGACGGCCTTCGCGCTGCAGGACCGGTAACGACGCATACGGCAGTATGAAATGTTGCTCGCTGCCATCGGCTTCTTTGATCGTCACGTCCAGATCGCCAGCCCCTCCGGTCGGATACATATCCGTAATCTCGAATGCACCGGGTGCAACGTAGCTTTGGTAGATCTGATAACCATTCTGACGCACCACAACCTGCGCATTGGTGCGCGCGATACCCCGCACGACAGGGGCATACCCCTTCAGGGAATCTGGCAGCATGTCGTCATCAGAGGCCAGCTGAGCGCCGCGAAACGGCATACTGTCAAACACGTCAGCCGGTGCAGAACTGTCTCCAAGCGTCAGCTGTGCTTTCAGGGGGATCACGGCACGCTGCGCGTAGGTATAGACGGTGTCCCACCTGTCCTGACCGGAACCGTCCCGTGACCACGTGGAGTAATTGCGCAGCCGCCACGGACCGATATTGATCCCCGGACGCAGGTTGGCATACTGGCTGTCGCTGCTGTTGCCTTCACCGTGGTTCGCCCGGGTGTTCGCGCCGCTCAGGCTGTAATTGAGCATGGCCGCCGCGATCCCCTCATCCCACATCTCTGGCGACACATAGCCTCGCGCGGGCAGATCGATCGCCGCCTGTGGAATGCTGATCAGAAGGCGCTGAGCGCCAAACTGAAAATCGGTACTTGCTTGCGGAATGGCCTGAAGATCCGCGCAGTCACTTTTTCCCGAAGCAAGCTGAGGAAATAGCGCGGTTTTCACTCCCCACTGTTTTAACTGGTCGATGCTCAGGCAAGGCTGCAATATCTCATTACCGTCGTCGCTTTTAACTGCGGCAAAGGCGATATCGCGGGTCTCCATTAACTGGTCGTCAAGAATGATGTCAACATGGTACGTTCCCGGTGCCTGAGAGCCTGTTTCAAACGCCGACAGGTCTGCTTTGCCCATACCTGGATTATCCAGCTCAACCAGTTCCGTATTAAACGTTTCACTGGCATAAAGTGCCGGTGATGAACCGGCAAGTGCGCAGGCGATTAATATCGCCAGACGAGCAGGCCGTATCCTATGCGTCGATGTTGTCATTGCAGGAAACCTAATGAATGCACGAACATCAAAAACTGGCTTGATGTGCGGTGCCAGGACTGCCATAGTCATTAATGACTTTAAATGTGAGAGAATGCCCACTCACCCCTTCAGGTAATGAAAACCGGGCTGATGCGCCGGGTAAAACATAGGTCACATCATCAAGTTTTCGCCCGCCCAGGGTAATCTCATTGAAATTGATCACGTAGGGCGTGGGATTATTCACCTGAATCGCATTCCCGGATTGTTGCCACGTTAATTTATTCGCTTGTTCTTCCGGAGTTGACGCACGCAGACCTTCAGGCCGATAAATTAATTTAATCCGCGTCTTTACCGCAATTTGCAGGGCGTTCATCTGTTTTGAGGCTGAGGGAATCGCTTTAATATTCAACCAAAATAAACTTTCCTGCTCCTGAGGTAGGGAACCCGTCATTACAATACGCTCAAGGTTTTTTTGTCCACCGTCTAGGCGATACAGCGGCGGCGTAATAATAAACGGCGTTTTACCCGCCCCCCCATCCTGCATATCTATCCATGACTGGATTAAATAAGGAGTAATGTCAGGGTTAGTAATATTGATTGTGGCTTCTTTCTTCGCACCCTCGAAAATAACGCGCGTACCACCAATAATCACCCCGGCATTGGCCGTCGTTAATGTCAACGGTAACAGCGCCATCGCCAGTCCTGTTGTTCTGATAAAACGCATGGTAAAAACCTCGTAAAACAAAGGGGCCGGGTTGGCCCCCTACTGATTACTGCAAAAACTTAGTTGTAAACCACGGAGAAGTTCGCGACCGAGTTTGCCGGACCGGCAGTGACTGATGAGGCGGTCGAAATATACTGCGCATAGAAGTTCAGCGTATTATCTGCGGTGCTGCTCAGTGCATAGGAATAGCTGTTGCTGCCATGCAGAGGAAGATCGGCCTTATCGGCGCTCATCAGGTTGATTGCCACCCCTGTTGCCGCCCCCGCCACCGAGGAGTCAATCGCCAGCAGGCTGGCGTTGCTTAAATCAGGCGTACCGTCAAAGCGCACTTTCGCGTTAGTCACCGTGACCGGACAGTTTTTCAATACAATACTGAATTGTGTGGCAGCGGTTCTGGCTCCCGTTGTCGGGAATTCAGTTTTATAATAATCGCCCAATACGACGACCTGGTTCTGAGACGCCACATCAACGTCGCAGGCGGAATCCAGAATATTACCGTTAAAATTAACGGTACCCGCTGCAGCAAAAGCCTGCGTCATCGGCAGTGCAGAACTCACTGCCAGCATTGCCATCATCATTTTCTTTTTCATAATATCCAACCCTGTATCACTTTATTTATTACTGAAATCCGGGCAAACGTTCCCCACAAGTTTCAATCAACCTGAGCGTTGCCTTTTATTTTTTGTCAGGAACCCGATAAATGACTCACGAATAGAAATATGAGCACTCCTGTCGACGAGTCAAAATTTAACCAACTCTTATTCAGCGCACAATCTATTTGAGGTCTAGCTGTAGACTTTCATTTAACAATCACGAAACATTTCTTTTTAGATAAACCTTAGACAGATTATTCATGGGTCTACTTTTAGACTCTTAATACAAAGCCTTTAAATTCATAAGATTAGATTTTATACATCCTCCAGTCTATTATTAGACCTGCTTCGGTCATTCCCTGAGATGCTGTTTTTTAAGATAATTCTCTATGCCGATCAAAAAATGATCGCATGAGTGAATGAGGCATCTGATGAATACACGAATGGCTATAGAATGTAGTAAAGACAATTCCACCGTGCTCCACCTAAAACCCTATAAGCACATTGAAAAAATTATCGATACCCTACTTCCTTCAGCAGAAAGGAAAATACTGTCCAGAGGGGAAGTGGTTCACTATTATAAGAGCGATATTCGCCAGTGTTTTTTACTGATCCAGGGGAGCGTGGCCTTACACCGCCGTGGAGATGGTATTGTCTTAAATTCTGAATCAGCGCCCTTTGTTCTGGGTGTAAGCAGCCAGTTCTCCTCTGAGCATCTTTATGTCAGGGCGCTGGAAACCTCCGAAGTCGCGGCAGTGTCGCTGGAGCGTTTTAATTGCATCGTTGCGCAGCAAAATCTGTGGGAGCATTTTTCTAACCTGCTGATCTATACCGCCTCACGCGTCTATGAGCACTGTGCCCAGATATCGCAAATGTCGGCTTACGACATTATCCGCTTTCAGCTTGTTGAGCTGATGCAGGAGCCTGAGGCGATAAGGCTCAACACGACCGCTGCGGCCTATATCAAAAGCCGCACCTATCTTTCCCGTAGCGGTATTATGCGTATTCTGGCGGAGTTACGAACGGGTAAATACATCACTATGGTGCGCGGCGTGCTGATGGATATCCATCACTTACCCCGAAAGTACTGACCTTACATTTATATCTGGAGAAGGTGGAGGATAAGAGCGACACTATAATCAGTCCGGTCTTTTTTCAGGTTTCAGACAATGTCTTCAGCACAACAACATCGCGGCTCTCCCTACGCCCAGGAACTGATCTCTTATTTAGAGCCGTACTGCACCACGCGCAGAACAGGCCGTGGCGAGCAATTCGATCTTCAGGTCGACGGCAAGGGGATCTGTTATTTAATTCTGGAGGGGACAATTGCCGTCTACCGCAGAAGCGATGACATGATGCTCTCCACCGCCCGCAGCCCTGCTCTGTTTGGTCTCGCGAATCTGACGGATATTTATTTCAATGATTACATCAAAACCGTGAGCCCGTGCCTGATTGGCATTCTCCCTACCGAGAAGGTCAGTGAAATTATTAAAGAGAAAGCATTATGGGGCCTGCTTTCTAACCAGCTGATGTTTGTCTATAGCCGACTGTATAATAACGTAATGCCACAAGGCGCACCGACGGCGTATGAGATGATTCGCCAGCAGCTTGTTAAGCTGATGGAGGAAGATGAGGCTTATCGGCTCGGCGTGACGGCAGAAAGGTATATCAGGGAAAAAACGCAGCTTTCGCGCAGTGGCGTTATGCGCATTCTGGCCGATCTAAAAACAGGTGGGTTTATTGAAATCGATGAAGGCAGGCTGATAAAAATCAATAAGCTTCCCGCCAAATACTGAACTCCAGACACAAAAAAGGCCGCATACGCGGCCTTTTCATTCGCACTCAATGGACGTGAACGCCCAACCGCCAGGCAAAATAGATCTCTTCTTTCAGCTCGTTTGAAGAGAGCGCCAGCAAATCTGCAAATTCCAGCTCAAGTTGTTTCAGTTTTTTCAGGTACTGCGCCGGAGACAGGTTGCTCTTATCGCGACGTAAATATTCAATTGCCAGTTGGGTTGGGGTTATTTCAGTATCCATGATGTCCTCGCTTATGTACAAATCCTGACCAGTATATCACAACGCGCTGGCTAGTTTTTGACCACGGGCAAAAACATCAGGAAACTTTACACAACTGCCGTCGTCAGCCTTGAGGAGCAGCACAGGCGTTCCTGCTCATCGAGAATATCGATCTGCCACACCTGATGACGGCTCCCGGCATGAAGCGCGCGGCAAATACCGCGCACCCGCCCGCTGCGAACAGAGCGGATATGGTTAGCGTTCACCTCCAGCCCGACAACCTTCTGCTCCCCTTCGGTACAGAGGTAGCCCGCAACCGAACCCAGCGTTTCGGCCAGCACAACGGACGCGCCGCCGTGCAGCAAACCGAACGGCTGATGCGTGCGGCTATCGACGGGCATCGTCGCTTCCAGCTCATTCTCACCAATCCGGGTAAACTGGATGTCCAGCAGCCCCACCATATTGCCTTCGCCCATGGCGTTTAACGCCTGCAGCGTCACCGCACGTTTCCAGATCATCCGATAATCTCCAGCAAAGCCTGTAATGGATGGCGAACGCCGTTACCCTCAACGCGTTTCACCTGGCTGCGACACGAATACCCCGTGGCCAGACAGCGGTTACGCGGTAGACGCTGCATCGCCTGTTGCCACGATAATTCATAGATCCCAAGCGAATTGGCGTGGTTTTTCACTTCGTGCCCGTAGGTACCTGCCATACCGCAGCAGCCCACGCTAACGTTTTCCAGCTTCGCGCCAAAACGGGCGAAAATAGCGGCCCACTGGGCAGGTGCGCCCGGCAGTGCCGTAACTTCAGTACAGTGACCAAAGAGATACCAGGGCTCACCGCTGGCCTCACGTGCGGCAGTTTGCTGTAGCGCTAAAGGCAGCCACTCGTGTACCAGCATGACGTGGAAATCACCGCGTTTTTCGCCCAGCGTCTGCTTGTACTCATCGCGGTAGCACAGTACCAGCGCCGGATCGACGCCGACCATGGGTATCCCAAGCTGCGCCACGCGATTCAGGAAGTCAGACGTTTTCTGCGCCGTCTTCGCAAAACGGGTCAGGAAGCCCTTAATGTGCTGCGCCTTGCCATTCGGGGAGAACGGCAGCACAACCGGCTGGTAGCCCACTTTTTCCGCCAGACGGATAAAATCGGCCACCACCTGCGCATCGTAGTAACTGGTAAACGGATCCTGCACCACCAGCACCACGTTGGCTTTTTGCGCATCACTCAGTGCTTCAAGCTGCTCCAGCGTCATGTTTGCCGAGCGGTGTCCCACCAGCTGGCGTTGCAGCGACGGTGTCGAGAGCAGCGGCAGATCCACCATGCCGATATGTTTTTCGGAAAGCTTGCGCACCAGCGGCTGATTGATAAAGAAGTTAAAGGTCTTCGGCGCACGCGCCATCAGCGGGGCGTAGCTTTCCACCGTCGCCACCAGATGGTCGCGCATCGGTCGCAGATAGCGCGTGTGATACAGCTGCAGGAAGCGCGAGCGGAACTCCGGCACGTCGATTTTGATCGGACACTGCGTCGAACAGGCCTTGCAGGCCAGGCAGCCGGACATGGCCTCTTTCACTTCATGCGAGAAGTCGTATTCGCCTTTATTCGCATGCCAGCTGTTGCGGGTGCGTTCGATAAGGGAACGCAGGCTGGCGCGTTTTTCCGGCAGTTCCTGCTCGAGCTTGAGCGGGTCGACGCCGCGGTCCGCCAGCAGTCGCAGCCACTCGCGCACCAGCGTCGCACGCCCTTTTGGCGAGTGGATACGGTTGCTGGTGATTTTCATCGACGGGCACATCGGGCTCTTCACATCGAAGTTAAAGCACAGGCCGTTGCCGTTGCACTCCATCGCGCCACGCCAGGAAGAGCGCACCGCAATCGGGATTTGTCGGTCATAGGTGCCGCGCTTGACCGCATCCACCTGCAGCATTGGCGCGTCAACGCCCTCCGGCGGGCAAATCTTACCGGGATTGAGGCGGTTATCCGGGTCGAATGCCGCTTTGACCTTACGCAGTTCACCGAAGAGCTGCTCCCCGAAGAACGCCGGGCTGTACTCCGCGCGGAACCCTTTGCCGTGCTCACCCCACAGCAGGCCGCCATATTTGGCGGTTAAGGCCACCACGTCGTCGGAGATCTCCTTCATCAGGATCTCCTGCTGCGGGTCACACATATCCAGCGCCGGACGCACGTGCAGCACGCCCGCGTCCACGTGGCCAAACATGCCGTAGCTCAGGCCGTGGCTGTCCAACAGCGCGCGGAATTCAACGATGTAATCCGCCAGATGTTCCGGCGGCACGCAGGTATCCTCGGCAAACGGAATTGGCTTCGCGGCCCCTTTCGCATTCCCGAGCAGCCCCACCGCTTTTTTACGCATCGCGTAGATACGCTCAATGCCGGAGAGATCGTTGCACAGCTGCCAGCCGATCACGCCGCCTTCACCGCGTGCAATCAGTTCGTCCAGCCGCTGGCACAGCGTGCTAACCTGACGTTCAATCAGTTCGGCGTCATCGCCAGCGAACTCAACGATGTTCAGACCGAGCATCTCTTTGTCGGGTACATCGGTAATCAGCTCACTGACCGAATGCCAGACGATATCTTCTCTTGCCAGGTTCAACACTTTTGAGTCAACGGTTTCCACCGACAACGCCCGCGCATCCACCATAAATGGCGCATTGCGCAGAGCAGAATCGAAGGAGTTGTATTTAACGTTCACCAGGCGACGCACCTTCGGCAGCCGGGTGATATCCAGACGCGCTTCGGTAATAAACGCCAGCGTACCTTCCGAACCGGTCAGCACGCGGGTTAAATCGAACTGGGTCAGGTCGTCGTTAAAGACGTGACGCAGATCGTAACCCGTCAGGAAGCGGTTCAGTTTCGGGAATTTGTCGAGGATCAGCTGACGGTTATCGCGACAGCGCTCCAGCACGGTGCGATAAATCCGCCCGCTCGCCGTGCTCTCTTTACCCAGCGTCTCGGCCAGCTCGACCGGCATTGGCTGGGTATCGAGGATGTCGCCCCCCAGAAGCACCGCGCGCACGCCCAGCACGTGATCGGAGGTTTTACCGTAGACCAGAGAGCCCTGACCGGATGCGTCGGTATTGATCATCCCGCCAATGGTCGCCCGGTTGCTGGTCGACAGTTCCGGCGCAAAAAAGTAGCCGTACGGTTTTAAGAATTGATTAAGCTGATCTTTGATAACCCCCGCTTCCACGCGCACCCATCCCTCTTCAGGGTTGATTTCAATGATGCGGTTCATATAGCGGGACATATCGATGATGATGCCCTGGTTCAGCGCCTGCCCGTTGGTGCCGGTACCGCCGCCACGGGGTGTGAAAACCAGGGAGGTAAAGCGCTCCTGCGAGGCCAGACGGGCAATCAGCGCCACATCCGCTGTAGAGCGTGGAAAAACGACGGCATCGGGGAGAAGCTGGTAGATACTGTTATCGGTCGCCATTGTCAGCCTGTCGGCATAATTCGTGGCGGTATCACCTGTAAAACCCTGTTGCTCCAGTGCTTGCAAAAAATTAAGCACCAGCTGAACGACGCCAGGTGCCTGAGAAATCTGTGGGATCATCACTGTCGACCCTAATTAGAGTTGTTGTGGAAATCGTTTGCGTTGTATCACAACTTTTTATCACATTTTTTTCTTATGCGCTCAGCAGAATTACGGGCAAAATCCGCCTGTCAAAAATCGCTGATATCACTAATGATTAGAGAAAGGCGGTTCACGTTCTCGCCAGCCATGCTGGTGTTCATTTAAGGAAAGTTACATTTATGGTCAATCTTCGTCAGCCCAGGGATGTTGCGCAAATTTTGCTGTCGGTGCTGTTTTTAGCCCTGATGATTATTGCGTGTCTGTGGATTGTTCAACCCTTCGTGCTTGGCTTTGCGTGGGCCGCTACCGTTGTCGTCGCCACCTGGCCTCTGCTATTACGACTGCAGAAACTGCTGTTTGGCCGCCGTGGCCTGGCGGTGCTGGTCATGACGCTGCTGCTGTTCATGCTGTTTATTATTCCGATTGCCCTGCTGGTAAATAGTCTTGTCGACTCCAGTGGCCCGGTTATCCGTGCCGCCACCAGCGGGGATCTGACGTTGCCGGATCTCGCGTGGCTTAATAGCATTCCACTGGTCGGCGCGAAACTCTACAGCGGCTGGCACAGCCTGCTGGAGATGGGCGGCAGCGCGCTGATCGCGAAAGTGCGGCCGTATATTGGCACCACCACCACCTGGTTTGTCGGTCAGGCGGCGCATATTGGTCGCTTTATGATGCACTGTGCGCTGATGCTGGTCTTTAGCGCGCTCCTGTACTGGCGCGGTGAGCAGGTTGCCCTTGGGGTGCGTCATTTTGCCACCCGACTGGCGGGTAAACGCGGCGATGCCGCCGTGCTGCTGGCTGCGCAAGCCGTCCGTGCCGTTGCGCTGGGCGTGGTGGTGACCGCGCTGGTGCAGGCGGTGCTGGGCGGTATCGGCCTGGCGATTTCCGGCGTGCCGTACGCTACCGTATTCACCGTTGTCATGCTGATGACCTGTCTTGCGCAACTGGGACCATTGCTGGTGCTGGTGCCGTCCATCATTTGGCTCTACTGGACGGGCGATACCACCTGGGGCACCGTGCTTCTGGTCTGGAGCTGCGTGGTCGGCACCATGGATAACGTCATTCGCCCGATACTGATCCGCATGGGGGCTGATTTACCGTTGATTCTGATCCTGTCAGGCGTTATCGGCGGGTTAATCGCATTTGGAATGATCGGCCTCTTTATTGGCCCGGTGCTGCTCGCAGTGACATGGCGTCTCTTCTCGGCCTGGGTGCATGAAGTTCCCCCTCCGGGAACAGATCCTGATGTGATCCTGAGCGAACTGGAAGAGCTGGAAGAGAAGAACACGCATTAAGCCTTTTGGCCGGGTGGCGCTAACGCTTACCCGGCCTACATTCCCCCTCACAATACTTTAACGCTGCTAAAGTATTTATTCATTACTCACTGGTCAGACCCGCCATTTCAGCAGCAAGTCCGCTGCTAACCTCAAGAAATCTTTACGTCTCTTTAACTATTGAGACGAATCTGATCGACGCTAAAAGCCGACATGCCTACTATTAGGACACGGTTATAAATCAACACCTTGATTTATAAGCATGGAAATCCCCTGAGTGAAACAACGAATTGCTGTGTGTAGTCTTTGCCCATCTCCCACGATGGGCTTTTTTTTCAGTAACTTACGGTGCTATGCAGGGCTTTAGTGTGCAAACTGTGTGCAGAGAAAAAAACGCCATCCTCCTTTCCCCATAGAATATCAATAGCTTACGCTCTATGCATATTGTTTCAGATGGGGTGACAAACACAAAAAGCCCCGAAAAATGGAGGTTCCAGAATCTCATTGAACTCCTGCTCTTTCATTATCTAGAAAGTTCCCCTACATTCAAATTCATTAATCTTAGGCATAACAGGACTAAATATAGTAACAATAGTTAAACCATCATTTACCCAGTGAACATATAGCCTATTCTGTTCATCAAAGGTAAAAATGCTACTACCATCCTCAGCTGTTCCAGAATGATAGTATTGCTTGCCAGCGTACCCCATAAATTCACCCTGCTTAGCAACTCCATTTTCAATAGTGACTTTATTACCGTTCATATCCTTACAGACGTAAGCAGAAGCGTTAGCACCAAAGGAAGCAAGCACCAGAGCAGCTATCAATATTTTTTTCATTACAGGCTATCCACCATCTGATTTATCCCACTGTTGATCATACACTGGCTGACCATGTAAGGGTGTGCGGCTTCACACAGCCTTCATAGTTACGAACTCTCTGTTCGCTATAATACTTAGCCTGTGAGCGTTCCAGCTCAGCATTAAAGCCTTTGTGTTCCTGTTCTGCTCTCTCCTTGTCCTGTAGCTGTTCCAGAGATAAGCCCTGCGCTTTCGCCTGTGCCTCTACGGATTCAAGTTCTGCTGTGTGCTGTGCGCTCTGGTCAGATAAAAATGCTTGCTGCTGTTCTGCTGTCATTGGTTATCTGGCCCCCGTACAGCCATTAAGAAGCCCTGCCACAATCAAGGGGATAATTAAACGTTTCATGTTCTACCTGATATTAGTAAGAGCAATAGCCATATTTATGATGTGAACCAGCACCACCGTGTAAGCGTTGCCCTTTTGGACAAGCAATTACAACAGAACAAAATAACATAAGAATAAACACCAATATCTTTTTCATTGGCTAACCTCTGTTACTTCCCCTGTTTCATTATCCTGCACTTCACCATTACCTACCCATTCACCTTGATGTTCATCACCGTTATCTACCGTAATAGTTACTTCCTGCTCTCCCTCAGTTGCGCAAATATTAGAGCCGTTAGTATCTGTATATTCATAATCACACGCTATAGCAGCACAAGAGATAGCGAACAGCATACACATAATAATTAACTTTTTCATTTAAGCCTTCCACGGGTTTTCTACGTTAATACGCTTACACTGATAATTAAAATCTTTATCGTAGCTTGATTTAAAAGAGGCACTAATAGCCTTACCATTCACATAATCAACCCTTAAAGTTGAGAATTCTAAAGCATGATCTGATTGACCTATAGTTAAATAACCAGTATCATTATCATCAAAGTGATATTTAACATTCTTAATATCTGAACCATCAGAATTAACATCATGCTTCATATCACCCAAATAGTGATTGTGTGCTATCAGCGTTATTTCATACCAGTTATTAGGAACCTCAGAAGTTTCTACGCTGGATGTATAACGCCCTGCATTAAATGCAATATTTAAATCACCATTACAATTAAATTCAACATCATCAGGGTATGTATTAACCCCCATTTTAACTACATTCATTACAGCCCCAAAACCCATGTTTTCAGACTGAATAAAATCACTGTTAGTAGACGCTGCATTTTCAGGAGGTGGCTCATATCCGCCTGGACGAACAGAAGCAGCACGACCACCGCAGACAGAACCATCAGCGGCTATATCATCTGGATAGGTACAATTACCAGCCATTGCAAAAGCGCTAAGTGCCATTAATACAACCAATAAAGACTTCCGCATTTAATTACCGTCTCCAACTACTAATTAATTAAAGATGAACCATCACAATATGCACAGTTTATTTAAGCTTGCCCTGCTTGCAGCTATAAGCTACACAGTCCCTTTTAATCGCTCTGCAAGCCCCGTTATTCATTTTATTATTAACAGGGCTATCAGTGTATTCATTACATCACTTAGCCCCTTTTAGCCTTTCTGGTTCCTCCTGTGGGATAAGGTCAGCTAAGCCGCCCATTTTCTTAGCCAGTTCTGCCTTAATGCGCTCCTGCACTTCTTGCAGGTTCTTATGCTGGATCTCTGCATATGCCGCGTTCAGGACTGACTTAGTATCACGTTTAACCAGTTTCAGCAGCACAAGTAAAAACTCATGCTGTGCGAGCTTGTGACCTTTCTGCGCTGTTACATGCCTCACAATAACGCCTACAGTGATTGCACCTGATTCCAGAGCGGGAACAAGCTCCTTAGCTTCTTCTTTACGTGCCTCTAAAGCTGGCTTAGGATTAGTTGCATTACCCAATAGAGCCACATCTAAACCTGTATTAATAAAAAATCTGCTCTAAGTTCATAATCTCTATCTCTCCAGTTAGGGCTAGCAATACTACCAGCCCACAATCACTACAACTTAAAGCGCGTCACCTGTTAACGGATTCATGCCCGCCTCAAGCCAAATATTATAAACCTGCTCTGTGATGTTTAATGCTGTTACAGGCTCATTATCATCAATCATATCTACAGGCAGGTTAACGACACAGTTACCTATTACATCAAAGTTAGTAGTTGCATCTGGATTGCCAACAATCAGCACTGGCTTGGTTAACACCTTCTTTAATACAGTGCCATTAAAAACAAACAGCGAGTTTAGGTTTACATCTTTAAATAGAGTCATTCAATCATCCTCTTTTTCGAGTTCCACTGTAGCTGGGAAGTCAATAGTAGGACTGCCACTATTAACTAGCAAAAACTAATAGCGACCACTGGCACAAATACATTAAACACCAGAAGCATGATAGCGTCTGATTACATCTATTTAACCAGCGAAAATAGTTCCTATCTCTTTGTAAATAAAAGCGGAAAATAAACGGTATAGCATGGGTTACTTAAGAATGATCTTAACAGCTAATTAACCCCATTTACGCGATGATATAACACCTGTAATCGATTGTAAGGCGCCAGATTGAACACCTTAGAGGTGGCTTTGATGAGTTGCTGACTTCTTGGCCCTTGATTCTCACTCGCAAATGTACAATTGGAAGCTTTGCCCATCTCCCACGATGGGCTTTTTTTTATCCTGACTACGCGCGCTCAACCTCACAGGTACTGAGCATCCGCCACTCAGCAGGCAGTACCCGCGTTTCCCCTGTCACATTGACCGTCACCGCCTCGCGAATATCCGCCGACGATGCGCCAACCTGCAGTTCAAACTCACCCGGCTCAACGATGCGTTTCCCGTCGCGACGGGTAAAGTTGAACATATCAACCGGTAGCGTAAAGGTGAGCGTGGCGGTTTCGCCCGGCGAGAGCGTGACGCGCTGGAAGGCCTTCAGCTCCTGAAGCGGTCGCACCTGCGTGGCGACCTTATCCCTGACGTAAACCTGTACCACCTCGCTGCCGCTGCGCTCACCGGTATTGGTGATATCCACATTCAGCGTCACCTCGCCGTCGACCGGCACGCTGGATGCCGCCACTTTTGCCGCTCCCCAGCTAAACTGCGTCCAGCCGAGGCCGAAGCCAAACGGGTAACGCGAACCGAAATGGAACGCAAACGGCGTGCCGCCGCTTTTCAGCTTGTGATTGTAGTAATACGGCATTGCTCCGGCGCTTTTCGGCACGCTCACCACCAGACGCCCCTGCGGCTCCGCCCGCCCCGTCAGCACGTCCGCAATCGCCCAGCCACCTTCCTGCCCGGGCGCCCAGGCCATCATCAGCGCCGCGACCTTATCTTCCAGGCCCTGAAGGTTGTACGGACGCCCGCCGGTCATCACCACGATCACCGGTTTACCGGTAGCGACCAGCGCTTCCAGCAGCTGTTGCTGCACGCCAGGCAGATTCAATGAGTCAGTATCTGAGCCTTCACCCACGGTGCCACTCTGGAACAGCCCGGCGAGATCGCCCACGCAGGCCACCACCACGTCACTTTGTTGCGCGGCGTCTACCGCCTCGGGGATCAGTGCGGTGCTCAGTGAAACCGGCGACTGCTGCATCGGCTTACCGCCGCTGTCGCCGGGGAAGACCGGCGCGCCCGCCATCCGTTTTTCAATGATGTGGCACCCTTTGGCATAGCGCACGTTCGATGCACCCAGATAGTGTTCCAGCGCCGCGCGCGGGGTCGTCACCTGCGACGTCTCTTCCACCATGTCGCTGATGATCAGGTGTACCGGGAAGCTGTAACCGCTGAGTAACGCCAGCGGATCGTCTGCCGTCGGGCCGACCAGCGCAACGCGAGGCTTTCCGCCGAGGGGCAGGATGCCATTGTTTTCCAGAAGCGTGATCGACTTTGTCGCGACATCACGCGCCACCTGCCGGGTCGTCTCATTTTGCAGATCGCTGCCCTGCTCATTGGCATAGGGACGTTCAAACAGGCCAAGGCGGAATTTTTCCGTCAGCGTACGCGCCACGATCTCATCCACCTTCGCCATCGAAATCAGCCCACGCTCTACCGCTTCCGCCAGATGGCGCGCGCAGTCATCTTTCGGCAGCTCAACGTCCAGCCCGGCGTTAAAGGCCAGCGCGGCGGACTCCGCTGCATCGTGGGAAATTCCATGGTGCTGATGCAGCAGGCTGACGCCGCCGTAATCCGCCACGATGATGCCATCAAAGCCCCACTGTTCACGCAGGACGGTGGTCAGCAGGAAGCTGTCGCTGTGACCCGGCTGATTATCAATATCGTGGTAGGCGGGCATGACCGAACCGGCGTTGGCCAGCTTCACCGCCATTTCAAACGGCAGCAGGAAGGTATCATTCAGCTCGCTAAATCCGAGGTGCACCGGCGCGTGGTTGCGCGCCCCTTCGCTAAACGAGTGGCCAACGTAATGTTTCAGGGTCGCCAGCAGGTCGCGTTTATCGCCCTGTAACCCCTTCACGTAGGCGGTCGCCATCACCCCCACCAGCCAGGGATCTTCGCCGAAGGTTTCTTCGGTACGCCCCCAGCGCACGTCGCGGGACACGTCCAGCACCGGCGCCAGCCCCTGCTGACAGCCGACGGAGCGCGCCTCTTTGCCAATCTGCTCCGCCGCCCGCTGCACCAGCTCCGGGTCCCAGGTCGAACCATAGTTCAGCGAGGACGGGAATAGTGTTGCGTCTTTGCACAGCAGCCCCACCAGACACTCCTCGTGGAACAGCGCCGGAATACCGAGACGCGTCTCTTCCATCATCATGCGCTGGAGTCGGTTGGCCGCGCGCACGCCCGTTTTCGCATCAACAATATGCGTGCCGAGCGGACGCGTGATCTGCCCCACACCCAGCTTCAGCCGTTCGTTGAGCGAGGCCTGCTCGCTCACGCCTGCGAACTCATCGCTGAGATCGCTCCGTTCGCGGTGATTGCCGTTTTCATCGAGGATCAGCCAGTACGCGTGCATCTGGGCAAACTTCTCTTCCGGGGTCATGCGCGCCAGTAAATCGGCGACGCGCTCGTGTACCGGACGTCCTGCGTCCTTATAGATAGCCGTCATGTTTTACTCCTGTATTGCAGAATGGGTTGCCGGGCTGAGCTTTCCTGCGTCGGGACGCACATCACGCTTGCCCGCAAGTTCACGGGCAATGGAATCCACCAGCCGACTGTTGAGTTTGTAAATGGAAAGAAGCGCCACCATGCAGAGGAACAGCACGCAAGGAATGAGCGTAAAGAGCGCGTTGATGGTAGAGAGCACGTGCGGCGCCTGCGTCACCTGGCCCGGGGCGTAATCCACCATGCCAAGCACCCAACCGACCACGGCCCCGCCCAGCGCCAGGCCAAACTTGATGGCAAACAGCGCGGTAGAGAAGACCAGACCGTCCAGACGACGACCGCTGCGATGCTCTTCGTAATCCACCACGTCGGAGAACATGGTCCACTGGAGCGGCGTGGTCAGGTTTTGAATAAAGCTAAAAACGATGTTGAGGCCGAATATCAGCCAGACCTGCGAAGGCGGAATGAAGAAAATCAGCGCCCCGAAAATGACGAACGTCATAATGGTCCACTGATAGGCGCGAACGCGATCAAATTTTCCGAGCAGACGTTCAGATAATAATGCCCCGCTTAATGAGGCCACCATGCCTGAAACAATAAAGGCAAAGACCAGTTCCGGGCGCAGCAGCACATAGTTGACGTAATACATGGTGGCAGAGCCGCGCGTCACGACCGCCGTTAACAGCAAAATATTAAACACGAACACAATTCGCCACTGGCTGTTTTTGGCCAGCAGTTTTAAATCCGTCAGCATGGAGCCGGAGGTATCATTTCGTGGTGAATAACGTTCGCGGGTCATCAGGAAGCAGCAGAAGAATAAAACAATACCCAGCAGCCCCATCAGGCTCATGGCATAGAAATAGCCTTTCTGTACGTTTCCTTGCCCCAGCTGTGACACCAGCGGCAGGGCAATCACCGTCACGATCAGTCCGCCAATAAAGGACAACCCAAAGCGCCAGGATTGCAGAGAGTGACGTTCGCGGGGATCCAGCGTCAGCGCCCCCGGCATGGCGCAGTAAGGCACGTTAATCGCCGAGTAAATAAGGCTCAGAATGGCGTAAGTCACGCAGGCATAGACGATTTTCCCGGTCGGCCCGACGTCCGGCACATAGAAGGTAATCAGACAGCTGACGCCAAACGGAATAGCAAACCACAGCAGCCAGGGGCGAAAGCGGCCGTGGCGCGTTTGCGTGCGGTCAACGAGCGCACCAATGCAGGGATCGATAAATGCATCGACCACGCGCACCACTAAAAACATGGTGCCCATAATCGCGGCGGGCAAGCCAAAAACGTCCGTATAAAAATAGGCGAGAAATAACGTCGCCGTTTGCCAGACCAGCGCGCTGGCCATATCGCCTAAGCCATAACCTATTTTATCTTTCGTACGTAATACAGAGGAGATTGTCATTGTTATTTGCCTTTTTATCAGGTTAAAACGTATTTCAACCAGTTGCGCATCATCTGAAGGGAAGTGCGCAGTAAGGCTCAAGTATTAGCAACGCTTTGCGCGCTAACAATTGTCTAAATTAACAGACAAATTATGATATTTGGTTTTTTGTTTTATTTGTGATGGGGAGCATATTCGGGCGGAAATAAAAAAAGGCGAGGAGATCTCTCCTCGCCTTTTTCCGTTTTTACGCGGTTACTTATTCAGTTCTGCCAGGCTCAGCCAGGTTTGCACCACGGTGTCCGGGTTCAGGGAGAGGCTATCAATCCCCTCTTCCATCAGCCAGGCGGCAAAGTCTTCATGGTCGGACGGGCCCTGACCGCAGATCCCGACGTATTTCCCCTGCTTCTTCGCCGCGCGGATGGACATCGAGAGCAGCGCTTTCACCGCCTCGTTACGCTCGTCGAACAGCTCAGAGACCACGCCAGAGTCGCGGTCCAGACCCAGCGCCAGCTGCGTCATGTCGTTCGAGCCGATAGAGAAGCCGTCGAAGTGCTCCAGGAACTGCTCGGCCAGCAGGGCGTTGGACGGGATTTCGCACATCATGATGATCTTCAGCCCGTTCTCGCCGCGCTTCAGCCCCTGACGCGCCAGCTCGTCCACCACCGCTTTCGCCTGGTCCACGGTACGCACGAACGGGATCATGATCTCCACGTTGGTCAGCCCCATGTCGTTGCGCACGCGTTTCACCGCGTCACACTCCAGCGCGAAACAGTCGCGGAAGCTGTCGGACACGTAGCGTCCGGCCCCGCGGAAGCCCAGCATCGGGTTCTCTTCTTCCGGCTCGTAGCGCTCGCCGCCCACCAGGTTGGCGTATTCGTTAGACTTAAAGTCTGACAGACGCACAATCACGCGTTTCGGGTAGAAAGCCGCGCCCAGCGTCGCGATCCCTTCGGTCAGACGGCCGACATAGAACTCTCTTGGTGAGTCGTAGCCTTTCATCATCTCGCGAATTTCGTTCTGCAGCTTCGGCTCCTGGTCGTCAAACTCCAGCAGCGCGCGCGGGTGAACGCCGATCATACGGTTGATGATAAATTCCAGACGCGCCAGGCCTACGCCTTCGTTCGGCAGGCAGGCGAAGTCAAACGCGCGGTCCGGGTTACCGACGTTCATCATGATCTTCAGCGGCAGGTCCGGCATGGTATCCACGCTGGAGCTTTTCACGCTGAAGTCCAGAATATCGGCGTACACGTAGCCGGTATCGCCTTCGGCGCAGGAGACGGTTACGTTTTGTCCGTCCTTCATGCGCTCGGTGGCGTCACCGCAGCCGACAACCGCAGGAATACCCAGCTCGCGGGCAATGATCGCCGCGTGACAGGTACGACCGCCGCGGTTGGTGACGATGGCCGCCGCTTTCTTCATGATCGGTTCCCAGTCCGGGTCGGTCATGTCGGTCACCAGCACGTCGCCTGGCTCAATGCGGTTCATCTCGCTGATATCGTGGATCACTTTCACCGGACCAGCACCGATACGGTGACCGATGGCGCGGCCTTCCGCCACGATTTTGCCCTGCGCGTGCAGCGTATAACGCTCCATCACCTGACCACGAGAACGGACGGTTTCCGGACGCGCCTGCACGATAAACAGCTTGCCGGTGTTACCGTCTTTCGCCCATTCGATATCCATCGGACGGCCGTAGTGTTTTTCGATCTGCACCGCCTGCTTCGCCAGTTCTTCCACTTCGGCGTCGGTCAGGGAGAAGCGGTCGCGCTGCTCCTGCGGCACATCTTCAATCTTAACCTGCTTGCCATGCTCCTGGGTTGGGGCATAGATCATGCGAATTTTTTTCGAGCCCATGGTGCGGCGCACCACCGCCGGACGGTTAGCCGCCAGCGTAGGCTTGTGGACGTAGAATTCGTCAGGGTTTACCGCGCCCTGGACAACCATCTCGCCCAGGCCCCACGCGGAGGTGATAAACACCACCTGGTCGAAGCCGGATTCGGTATCGATGGAGAACATCACGCCGGAAGAACCTACGTCCGAGCGAACCATACGCTGCACACCAGCGGAGAGCGCGACGCCGCGATGGTCGTAGCCCTGGTGCACGCGATAGGAGATGGCGCGGTCATTAAACAGGGAAGCAAACACGTGCTTCACCGCCACCAGCACCGCATCGTAACCCTGAACGTTCAGGAAGGTTTCCTGTTGTCCGGCGAACGAGGCATCGGGCATATCTTCTGCGGTTGCAGAAGAACGCACGGCAAAGGAGGCCTGCGCATCGTCAGCAGAGAGCTGGTTGTACGCGTCGTGAATGGCTTTTTCCAGTTCCGGCTGGAAAGGTGTGTCGATGATCCACTGGCGGATTTGTGACCCGGCTTTGGCAAGCTCGGTGACGTCATCAATATCCGTTTTATCCAGCAGGTCGTAAATGCGCTGGTTAACACCGCTCTGGTCTAAAAACAGGTTAAAGGCATCGGCGGTGGTGGCAAACCCGTTTGGTACGGAAACACCCATACCGGACAGATTTGTAATCATTTCACCCAGGGAGGCATTTTTGCCCCCAACTCTGTCTACATCATTCATGCCGAGTTGGTTATACCAAAGCACCAGCGGTGACGAGCCATTGTTGGACATCGAAACAATCCTTTTGTGATATTTGATCGGAGTAAGAAACACCTGACTACGTATTTATACTGGCATATTTACTTCCGCTAAAAAAACGGTGAATCGTGTAAGCAATTTAAATTTTCAACTTTTCGGATACTTTCCCATCACTCGCTAAACCGATGATTCCTCTATATTCAGCCAAAAACCACAGAAATAAAGTCGCTATTTGAAAAATGAAATCTACTTTTCAGGAAAATCAAAAACACCGTTTCATTTTTACCCTAAATAATTCGAGTTGCAGGAAGGCGGCGACGCAGAGAGTCCCAGGAGCGTACATTTAGTACGTGACTGGGCGAGCGAGGAAAGCCAACGCGCCTGCAGCTTGAATTATGACGGGTAAATAATTAGGACAAGTTCTTTGCTGTCTAATTTACTTTTTTAATTTATGCTTTCAGTCAATTAGGTCTGATATTCAGGGTGGATAAAATGGATAGTGCTGTCGATCGCCACGTTTTTTATATTTCTGATGGTACGGCGATCACCGCCGAGGTGCTGGGGCACGCGGTGATGTCGCAGTTTCCCGTTTCGATTAACAGCATCACGCTGCCCTTTGTGGAAAATGAGAGCCGCGCCAAAGCGGTGAAAGACCAGATTGACGCCATCTTCCAGCAAACCGGCGTGCGCCCGCTGGTGTTCTATTCGATTGTTATCCCGGAAATTCGCAGCATCATTCTGCAAAGTGAAGGCTTCTGCCAGGACATCGTGCAGGCGCTGGTGGCACCATTGCAGAGCGAGCTCAAGCTCGACCCCACGCCCATCGCCCACCGTACACACGGGCTGAACCCCGGCAACCTGACCAAGTACGATGCGCGTATCGCCGCCATTGACTACACCCTCGCCCACGACGACGGGATCTCGCTGCGTAATCTTGACCAGGCGCAGGTGATCCTGCTGGGCGTGTCGCGCTGCGGCAAAACCCCGACCAGCCTCTATCTGGCAATGCAGTTTGGCATTCGCGCTGCAAACTACCCGTTTATTGCCGACGATATGGACAACCTGGTGCTGCCCGCCGCCCTTAAGCCGCTGCAGCACAAGCTGTTCGGCCTGACCATTAACCCGGAGCGCCTCGCCGCCATCCGCGAAGAGCGCCGCGAGAACAGCCGCTACGCCTCCATGCGCCAGTGCCGGATGGAAGTTTCCGAGGTTGAAGCGCTGTACCGCAAAAACCAGATCCCGTGGCTGAACAGCACGAACTATTCTGTAGAAGAAATTGCTACCAAAATCCTCGACATCATGGGGCTGAATCGCCGCATGTACTAATATGCTAGTACATTAATCCAGTTTCAGTTATCATAATGGCATCATCGGGGCGAATTTGCCCCGAACTTGAAATCAGCAGGGATTGGTTTAAGGTGATGCCCATCACTTCCCGGTAGTCTGCCGATGAAGCACAAAAATTCTGAGACATTCCATGAACAAAACCGACGAACTCCGCACTGCGCGCATTGATAGCCTGGTGACTCCGGCTGAACTGGCCCAGCGGCACCCCGTTTCCGCAGGCGTTGCGGAACATGTAACGGCGTCCCGCCGCCGCATTGAAAAAATCCTGAACGGCGAAGACAAGCGCCTTCTGGTGGTGATTGGCCCCTGCTCCATTCACGACCTGGATGCCGCGATGGACTACGCAAAACGTCTTCAGGGGATGCGTGAGAAGTATCAGCATCGCCTTGAGATCGTCATGCGCACCTACTTTGAAAAACCGCGCACCGTGGTGGGCTGGAAGGGTCTGATTTCCGATCCTGATCTCAACGGCAGCTATCGCGTGAACCACGGTATTGAGCTGGCGCGGAAGCTGCTTTTACAGGTCAACGAGCTGGGCGTTCCGACGGCGACCGAGTTTCTCGATATGGTAACCGGGCAGTTTATCGCCGATCTGATCAGCTGGGGCGCAATTGGCGCACGCACCACCGAAAGCCAGATCCACCGTGAGATGGCCTCCGCGCTCTCCTGTCCGGTCGGCTTTAAAAACGGGACCGATGGCAACACGCGAATTGCGGTCGACGCGATCCGCGCCTCGCGTGCCAGCCATATGTTCCTGTCGCCGGATAAGAGCGGTCACATGACCATCTACCAGACCAGCGGTAATCCGTACGGGCATATCATTATGCGTGGCGGCAAAAAACCGAACTATCATGCGCAAGATATCGCAGCAGCCTGCGAAACGCTGGCCGAGTTCGACCTGCCGGAACACCTGGTGGTGGATTTCAGCCACGGCAACTGCCAGAAGCAGCACCGTCGCCAGCTGGATGTCTGCGATGAGATCTGCCAGCAGATCCGCAGCGGTTCCACCGCCGTGGCAGGCATTATGGCGGAAAGCTTCCTCAAAGAAGGCACGCAGAAAATCGTTACCGGACAGCAGATGGTTTACGGCCAGTCGATCACCGACCCGTGCCTGAGCTGGGAAGACAGCGAGCTGCTGCTGGAGAAGCTGGCAGCTGCGGTTGATTCTCGCTTCTGATGTTATTGTCGGGTGGCGCTGCGCTTACCCGACCTACGATCCGTGCCCTCTCCCTGTGGGAGAGGGCATCAGACTGCACCTCCCCCAAATTTGATCCCGTCACACAATTTTCACAAAAACGCTTGCCGTGAATTTGTAGTTTATTGATAATGATTATCATTGTTACATTGATTGTTATTTATAAACATTATGTCACGTACGGATAACAGCGCGGCAACGCCAATAAAAACACACACAGCGCCTTCCCCCACCTCCACCGATCGCCGTATCGACAGCAAAACCCTGCTCGGTGATGAGGGGCGGGTCATTATCGAGCATGACGGCCAGCACTATCTTCTGCGCCAGACCCATGCCGGAAAACTGATCCTGACTAAATAAACAACACGATAATTTCGCCAGCCACCCAGGTGATCCCCAGGCAGCCAGCGCTTTTCAATTCTTATGGAGAGTTGCTATGCCACACCTGCATTCCACGTCTTTACGTCCGTCACTTCTGGCGCTGGCGATTGTCAGCACCCTGCCGGGGGCTGCGTTTGCCGCCACAGACGACATCACCGTAACCGCCACCGGCAACGCCCGCAGCGCCTTTGAGGCGCCGATGATGGTCAGCGTCATTGACGCCACCGCCCCGGAAAACCAGACCGCCAGCTCTGCCGCCGACCTGCTGCGCAAGGTCCCCGGTCTGACGCTGGACGGCACCGGCCGCACGAATGGTCAGGACGTCAACCTGCGCGGTTACGACCGTCGCGGCGTGCTGGTCCTGGTCGACGGCGTGCGTCAGGGAACCGATACCGGCCACCTCAACAGCACCTTCCTCGACCCGGCGCTGATCAAACGTATCGAAGTGGTGCGCGGTCCTTCCGCTCTTCTGTACGGCAGCGGCGCATTGGGCGGCGTGATTTCCTATGACACCGCCGACGCCAACGATCTGCTCGAGCCAGGCAAGAACAGCGGCTACCGCGTGTTTGGTACGGGCGCGACGGGCGATCACAGCATCGGAATGGGTGCCAGCGCCTACGGCCGTACCGAGACGCTGGACGGTCTGGTGGCATGGTCGAGCCGGGATCGCGGTGATATTCGCCAGAGTGACGGTGCAACGGCGCCTAACGACGAATCCATTAATAACATGCTGGCAAAAGGGAGCTGGAAAATCGACCCGGCTCAAACCCTGAGCGGCTCCCTGCGCTACTACAACAACGACGCGCAGGAGCCGAAAAACCCGCAAACCACCGACGCGTCCGACAGCAGCAATCCCATGACCGACCGCTCCACCATCCAGCGTGATGCGCAGCTTGGCTACCACCTTGCCCCGGAAGGTAACGACTGGCTGAACGCCGATGCAAAAGTCTACTGGTCCGAAGCGCGCATTAACGCCCAGAACGTCGACGGCACCGGCGAGTTCCGCAAGCAGACCACCAAAGGCGGCAAAGTGGAAAACCGCACCCGTCTGTTCAGCGACTCCTTTGCGTCCCATCTCCTGACCTACGGCGGCGAATACTATCGTCAGGAGCAACGCCCGGGCGGTGCGACAACCGGCTTCCCGAATGCCAAAATCGATTTCAGCTCCGGCTGGCTGCAGGATGAGATCACCCTGCGCGATCTGCCCGTGACCCTGCTGGGCGGTACGCGCTACGACAATTATCGCGGCAGCAGCGAGGGTTACGACGATGTGGATGCCGATAAGTGGTCATCCCGCGCCGGGTTAACCGTCAGCCCAACCGACTGGCTGATGCTGTTCGGCTCTTATGCGCAGGCCTTCCGCGCGCCTACCATGGGCGAGATGTATAACGATGCGAAACACTTCTCCATCGGCAGCTTTTACACCAACTACTGGGTACCTAACCCGAATCTGCGCCCGGAAACCAACAAAACCCAGGAGTTCGGTTTTGGTCTGCGCTTTGACGATCTGATGCTTGCCAACGATGCGCTGGAGTTTAAGGCCAGCTATTTCGATACCAAAGCCAAAGACTACATCTCCACCACCGTCGATTTTGCCGCGGCGACCACCATGTCCTATAACGTCCCCGACGCCAAAATCTGGGGATGGGACGTAATGGCGAAATACGCCGCCGACCTGTTCAACCTCGACGTGGCCTACAACCGCACGCGCGGCAAAGACACCAACACCGGCGAGTATATCTCCAGCATTAACCCGGACACCGTCACAAGCAAGCTGGATATCCCGGTGGCGCAAAGCGGGTTCTCCGTCGGCTGGATCGGTACTTTTGTCGATCGCTCAACGCATATCAGCAGCAGCTACAGTAAACAGCCGGGCTATGCGGTCAATGATTTCTACGTCAGCTATAAAGGTCAGGAACAGCTCAAAGGCGTGACCACTACGCTGGTGCTGGGCAACGCCTTCGACAAAGCGTACTGGTCCCCGCAGGGGATCCCGCAGGACGGTCGTAACGGTAAGATTT
Source organism: Enterobacter sp. RHBSTW-01064 (assembly GCF_014103035.1). Lineage (NCBI taxonomy): Bacteria > Pseudomonadati > Pseudomonadota > Gammaproteobacteria > Enterobacterales > Enterobacteriaceae > Enterobacter > Enterobacter sp. RHBSTW-01064. Next base: position 393,374 of record NZ_JABXOU010000004.1, read on the forward strand.
TCGTGAGTTATCAGTGGTAATGCATATTGAGAAGGAAGAGACAATGAATCACTACACACGCTGGCTTGAGTTAAAAGAAGACAATCCGGGTAAATACGCGCGTGACATCGCAGGGTTAATGAACATCAGCGAAGCGGAGCTGACCTTTGCCCGCGTAGGTCACGACGCCTGGCGACTGCACGGTGAAATCCGCGAGATTTTAGGCGCGCTGGAGGCTGTGGGCGAAACCAAATGTATCTGCCGCAACGAATACGCCGTGCACGAGCAGATCGGGAGCTTTACCAACCAGCACCTGAACGGCCACGCCGGGCTGGTGCTGAACCCGCGCGCGCTGGATCTGCGCCTGTTCCTCAACCAGTGGGCGAGCGTGTTTCACATCAGCGAAACCACCGCACGCGGTGAGCGTCAGAGCATTCAGTTTTTCGATCGTCAGGGCGATGCCCTGCTGAAGGTGTATACCACGGACAATACCGACGTCTCTGCCTGGGGCGACGTGTTGACCCGTTTTATCTTTGCCGATAACCCGCCGCTTGAGCTGAAGGCTGCCGATGCCCCGCCTCACGCTGAGAATGCGGATGCCGCGCGTGTGGACAAAGAGTGGCGCGCCATGACCGACGTTCATCAGTTCTTCAGCCTGTTGAAGCGCCATAACCTCAGCCGCCAGCAGGCGTTTCGTCTGGTGGGCGACGACCTCGCCTGCAAAGTTGAGAACAGCGCGCTGGGGCAGCTGCTGGAAACGGCACGTCAGGACGGTAACGAAATCATGGTCTTCGTGGGCAACCGCGGCTGCGTGCAGATCTTCACCGGCGCGGTGGAAAAAGTCGTACCGATGAAAGGCTGGCTGAATATCTTTAACCCCACCTTTACGCTGCATCTGCTGGAAGACGCCGTCGCGGAGAGCTGGGTAACGCGCAAGCCGACCGCAGATGGCCACGTCACCAGCCTGGAACTGTTTGCCGCCGACGGTACGCAAATCGCCCAGCTGTACGGCCAGCGTACCGAAGGCGAGCCGGAGCAGAGCCAGTGGCGCAGCCAGATTGACGCCCTGACGCCAAAAGGAATGGCCGCATGAAAAGCTGGTTTGCCCTGCTAAGCGCTCTGCCTCTGGTGGCGTTTGCCGCCACGCAGGAGAAAATTGTCACCCTCGGCGGCGACGTCACGGAGATCGTTTATGCCCTTGGCGCACAGTCTTCTCTGGTCGCGCGCGACAGCACCAGCCAGTGGCCGCAGGCGGCGAACGACCTGCCAGACGTGGGTTATCTGCGCCAGCTTAATGCAGAGGGGATTTTGTCCATGCGTCCCACGCTGGTGCTGGCGAGCGCTCAGGCTCAGCCCTCTCTGGCGCTGAAGCAGGTTGAGCAAAGCCGCGTCAGGGTGGTCACCGTTCCCGCCAGTAACGCCCTGAGCGTGATTGACGAGAAAGTCCGGACGATAGCCGAAGCAACGCACCAGCAGGCGCAGGGAGAAATCCTGCGCAAAACGCTGCGTGCGGAGCTGGCCGCACTGCCTGGGTCGTCGCTGAACAAGCGGGTGCTGTTTATTCTTAACCACGGCGGGATGACCGCCATGGCTGCCGGGCAGCAGACCGGCGCGGATGCCGCCATCCGTGCGGCGGGTTTACAGAACGCTATGCAGGGATTTTCCCGCTATCAGCCGCTGTCGCAGGAGGGCGTGATTGCCAGCCAGCCCGACCTTGTGGTGATTTCGCAGGACGGCGTGCGGGCGCTGGGCGGTGAAGAAAATCTGTGGACGCTGCCGGGTCTGGCGCAAACGCCAGCCGGGCGGTACAGACAGGTGCTGGCGATTGATGACATGGCGCTGCTGGGCTTTAGCGTGCGAACGCCGAAAGCGATCCAGCAGTTGCGCGCCAAAGCGGAGCAACTCCCCTGATGTCCCGACGGGTTACGGTTTCACTGTGGCTGCTGGCTGCCCTGCTCTCCCTTTTGACGTTCACGGCCACCGGCTTTGGTGCGTTGCGCCTGCCGGTCAGCCTGCTGTGGAACGGCAGCGACGAGGCGCTGCGTCAAATCTGGCTGACGATCCGCCTGCCTCGCGTGCTGCTGGCGCTGGTCATCGGCGGGTCGCTGGCGTTGGCGGGGTGTGTGATGCAAGGACTGTTTCGCAATCCCCTGGCGGATCCGGGTTTGCTCGGCATCAGCAGCGGCGCGGCGCTGGCGGTCGCGCTATGGGTCGTTCTTCCGCTCTCGTTACCTGCCCTGGTGATGCTCTACGCCCCGATGCTGGCAGCCTTTCTCGGCGCGCTGGCAGCGACCGTTGCGATCTTCCTGCTCAGCCAGCAGCGTAACAGCTCCCTGTCACGTCTGTTACTGGTTGGCATTGCGATAAACGCCCTGTGCGGTGCGGCGGTCGGCGTCCTCTCCTGGGTGAGTAACGATGCGCAGCTTCGCCAGCTTTCGCTCTGGGGAATGGGCAGCCTTGGTCAGGCGCAGTGGTCTACACTGCTGGCCGTTACCTCGCTGATGGTGCCCACCGTTCTGGTTATCTGGCGGCTGGCGAACGCGCTCAACGTGCTGCAACTCGGTGATGAGGAAGCGCACTACCTGGGTGTGGATGTCGCCGTCGTACAGCGGATCCTGCTGCTGTGCAGCGCCCTGCTGGTTGCTGCCGCAGTGGCGATCAGCGGCGTGATCGGCTTTGTGGGGCTGGTGGTGCCGCATCTGATGCGTATGTGGCTGGGCGCGGATCACCGGGCCGCGATCCCCGGCTCGGTCCTCGCCGGAGCTTCGCTGCTGTTGGTTGCGGATACGGCCGCGCGAACGCTGGTCGCGCCAGCAGAAATGCCGGTCGGTTTGCTGACCAGCCTTCTTGGAGCACCCTGGTTTCTCTGGCTTATCTTCCGTCGTGGAGGGCAACATGGCTGACCGCTATTGCGCTGAAAATATTGTTTTTCAGGCGGGACGACGCACGATAATCAACGACATTTCGCTGTCATTGTCGCAGGGTGAACTGATCGCGTTAATTGGCCCGAACGGTGCCGGGAAATCGACGTTATTACGGCTGTTAACGGGTTATCTCAAGCCTGCCAGCGGGCACTGTCTTCTGGCGGGGAAACCCCTCAGCGCATGGCGTCCGGACGCACTTTCCCGCCAGCGGGCGGTGATGCGACAAAACACGCAGCTGGGATTTGACTGGCCGGTGGAGGCCGTTATCGGCATGGGCCGCGCCCCGTGGACGCGCACGCCTGAAGCGGCAGTGATTCAGGAAATCATGCGGATCACCGAATGTTTACCGCTTGCCGGAAGGCAATTTGCGGCGCTTTCCGGTGGCGAACAGCAGCGTGTCCAGCTTGCGCGCGCGCTGGCGCAGCTCTGGTGCGACGGTGCTCCGCGCGGCTGGCTGTTCCTGGATGAACCCACCTCCGCGCTGGATCTCTACCATCAGCAGTATCTGCTGCGGCTGTTGAGGTCGCTGACCCGTCAAAAGGATCTGCACGTCTGCGTAGTGCTGCACGATCTCAATCTGGCGGCGCTGTGGGCAGACAGGATCCTGCTGTTGCATAACGGCAGGCTGGTCGCCGGAGGCACACCGGAGGCCGTCCTGCAGGCCGATGCGCTGGCCCACTGGTATGGCGCACAGCTGCACGTGGGTCAACATCCGGCTCACGCCGCGCCGCAGGTGTTTCTCGCCCCCTAGCTTGAGCAGCTCACTTCCAGCCGCTTGCCCCAGTCAGGCGGGCGGCTGACGTAGTCATCGTCCCGGTCGGCAAACGGCGTGCGCAACGCCACATGCAGGCGGTGTAGCTCGTCGTACTGCCCCTGCTCTGCCTGCTCAATCGCCCGCTGCGCCAGCCAGTTGCGCAACACCATTGCGGGGTTCGCGGCCTTCATCTTCTCCTGGCGGGTTGCATCGTCCACCTGCTCCTGCTGAAGCCGCGAGCGGTAGAGCGTGAACCAGTCGTCAAACGCCTGCCTGTCGATAAACTCGTCACGCAGCGGTGACGCCGCGCTGTTCTGCTCCGTCTGGCTCAGCATCCGGAAGGTGCGGGTGTAGTCACTGCCTTCCCGCGCCATCAGCGCAAACAAGGTGTTCAGTAATTCGTTATCACCCTTCTCCTGGGTCAGCAGGCCCAGCTTGTTGCGCATCAGCGCACCATACTCCCGCAGCAGAACCTCCTGATAACCGTCGAGCGCATCGTTCAGGGCATCGACGTCAATAAAAGGCGACAGGCTTTGCGCAAGGCGTTGTAGATTCCACAACCCTACAGCAGGCTGATTATCAAAACTGTAGCGTCCCTGATAGTCCGAATGGTTACAGATGTAACCCGGCTGGTAATCATCAAGGAAGCCATACGGACCGTAATCGAAGGTGAGTCCCAGAAGGGACATGTTGTCGGTATTCATGACCCCGTGTGCAAACCCGACGGTCTGCCAGCGGGCAATCATTGAGGCGGTACGGGAGACGATATCGCGGAACCAGAGAACATACTTTTCCGCTTCACCCTGCAACTGTGGCCAGTGGCGGCGAATGGCATAGTCTGCAAGCTGTCGGACTTTTTCCGGCTCGCGGCGATAGTAAAAGTGTTCAAAATGACCAAAGCGCACATGGCTTTCAGCGATGCGGACCAGCATTGCCCCCTGCTCCATCGTCTCACGCGCAACCGGCGTGTCGCTGGTAACAATGGACAGCGCGCGCGTGGTAGGGATCCCCAGCGCATGCATGGCTTCCGACGCCAGGCTTTCGCGGATCGTTGAGCGCAGCACCGCGCGCCCGTCGCCCATTCGCGAATAGGGGGTAAGACCTGCACCTTTCAGATGCCAGTCAACCGTCTTCCCGTTGGGAAGCTGTTGTTCACCGAGCAGGATCCCCCGGCCATCACCCAGTTGCCCCGCCCAGACGCCAAACTGGTGGCCGCTGTAGACCTGAGCCAATGGCTGCATGCCCGGCAAAAGCGTTTCGCCGCCCCAGACGCCAGCCCCTTCTGCAGGCTGGAACAGGTCAGGCGGGATCGCCAGTTCGTCAGCCAGCGGCTCGTTATGCCAGATAAGACGGGAATGGTGTAACGGTGTAGGTTTGAGTGCGGTATAAAAGCCAGGCAACTCGTCATGCCAGTGTGCAGTAAAAGACAGGGTCATAGGTCCTCCTGCTTTTAGTGTAGAGGGTTTAGCGGGTCTTAAACACGGGCGAAGAGAAGGGTTATCATTGAACGAGCGTTGTCACCTGCTCTGCCGGTACGGCAGGCCAGAGATTTCCCTGCATCGCGCCAAAATTAAACGTCAGCACGCGCTGCAACAGGCTGTGATCGTCAATCCCGGATACCATAACCGACTGGCAGTGCGGGGTGATTTGCCAGAGAATAGCGCGCATAAAGGGCTCAAAAGAAAGCGCTGCAGCCCGCTGCTGGATAAAACCCTTGTCCAGTATTACGCGCTTAAACAAACCGTCATAAACCGCTTTGAGAGATGCTGCACCTGCACCAAAGTTTGTCAGCACTAAAGGGAAATGGATTGCCATTCTCGCCAGGTTCAGATCATCTTTTCCATTATTTAAACCTGGATAGTTCTCATTAACAGTAAACTCAAGAAAAGGATAGCGCTCAAGTAATGAAACAGCATTTCCATTAGTTAATAAAAACTCAACTATTACAGGTGTAATATTGATCCATGCAATTAACTGATGCTGAATAAAGAACAGTTTACAGGTGTCGAGCAATTGCAGTTTCTCTTGAAACAGCACTAACTCTTCTGCGGGTGAAAGACGCGGGATAACCAGTTCAGTAGGGATCCTCACTTCCGTGTCAACGCCAGCAAAGTTAACCACAAGCTCTAAACCTTTAAGCTCCCCGGCGCTATTACGCGCAGGCTGCAGCAAAAGTTCAGACTTGTAGGCATTATCTAGCGTAATAATCATTGCACTCGCCCCGCATTAAAGATGAGAGAGGACATCCTGGAGCAATTGACGACACAATTCCACTGTCTTGATTTTAATAAGATTAATTTCATCAGTTCCGTATTATTTTTCAGATTTATCCCTGAATCTAAATTAATCTTATCCTGGTTGCTGTGTAATAGCCAGTTTTAGATAAAACAGATACATATGGACATAAGTAATTCTTCGTAAATTTAACTTTAATCATCTTATATGATTAAAAGCGGCAGAGTTTATTAGTGACCCAGCCGCCAGCGTTGAGCTGTCAAGCAGCGACTAAATACGCCGCGCCTGCCAGAAATTTTTACGCCAGTAGACATTATCGAGCGAAGAGCGCATCACCCCACGGCTGGTCGAAGCATGAATAAACTGGTTGTCCGTATCGTAAATGCCAACATGGAGACCGCTTTCACCCGAACCGGTTTTGAAAAAGACCAGGTCGCCAGGCAGTAACTCATCTTTGTCGATTTCCGTACCTATTTCAGCTTGCTTGCGCGTTTCACGCGGAAGCTGCAAATCAAACTTATCGCGGAAGGTCATCAGAACAAAACCAGAACAGTCCACGCCGCCGCGGCTCATACCGCCGTAGCGATAAGGCGTGCCGCGCCAGTTGCTTAACTGGTCGTTCAGGCTGGCAATCACGGTGATTGAATCCGAGAGCCGGGCGTTAGGGGGTGGCGCACGATGGCTACTGCATCCCGCAAGAAAGAGCGCTGCCACAAAGAGAAACCAGAATCGCATGTCCAGACGAATCCTCTGCTTTTTTATTCTTTTTGTAATTTAGCGTGCAAGTAGGCTACCAGGCAAGAAACGGTTACTCTTGCGCGGTAGAAATCAGCATCTTATGCCCTTCTATGTCCAGCCTGCGGAACGACATATTGTAGGCGCGGGCAAGATTTGGGGGCGTAAGAACCTGGTCACGCGCGCCGCTGGCAATCATTTTGCCTCGCGACAGCAGCCAGACCCTGTGGGCATGACGCAGCGTGTGGTTCAGGTCATGACTGCTCATGACGACGGCTATCCCCTGACGGGACAACCCGCTTAGCAGGGTATCCAGCGCCGCCTGCTGGGCGACATCCAGACCGCTCATCGGCTCGTCCAGAAGCAGCAAGCGTCCGTGAGGATTTCCTGCCGGATGGATCTGCAGGATAACCGCGGCCAGACGCACGCGCTGCCACTCCCCACCGGAGAGCTGGCTGGCGTGACGGGTGAGTTTATCGTCTAACCCTAACGCCGTCGCGACATCCGAGAGCAGCGTGGGGCTGTTTTTATCATGCAGATGCAGCATCAGATAGTGCCAGACCGGCATCGCAAACGGTGGCACCTGCTGCTGAACTAAATAGCTACGCCGATGTGCCAGCGATACCGGTGACCAGTCGGCAAGGGCGTGCCCCTGCAGCACGATCTCACCCGGACCAGAGGTCAAGCCCGCCATGCGTGCCAGCAGCGTGCTTTTACCGGCCCCATTTGGCCCAACAAAATGCAGGATTTCTCCGGCATTGATAGCACCGGTTACCGGCTCCAGACGTCCCTTATCGGCGACGTCCGTGAGCTGCATCAGCAACGTCATTATTTCGCCAGCGCCAGCTTGATAGACTCCATGACGATCGGATCTTCAGGCGTCATATCCGGTGAGAAACGCTGGACAACCTGACCGTCGCGACCAATCAGGAATTTTTCAAAATTCCACAGGATATCGTCAGGATAGAGCGGCGCACGCCCTTTGCTTGCCATACGTTCATAGAAACCGCTGCCCTCTGGCGCCACGGCGGTCGGCGCTGCGGCCACCAGCTTCGCATAGAGCGGGTGGCGGTCTTCACCGTTGACGTCGATCTTGCTGAATAGCGGGAACGTCACGCCATAGGTGGTGCTGCAGAAGGTTTTAATCTCCTCTTCGCTGCCCGGCTCCTGACCCAGGAATTGGTTGCACGGGAAGCCCAGTACGGTGAAACCGTCTTTCTCCCAGGCTTTCTGAATGTTCTCCAGCTGTTCGTACTGCGGCGTCAGGCCACATTTAGATGCCACGTTGACGATGAGCAACACGTTGCCCTTGTAGCCTTCCAGCGTGGTTTTCTCGCCGTCAATGGTGGTCACTTCGGTATTCAGAATATCAGTCTGCATAGCATTCCCTCAGGTTGTCTTACGGGTAGTGATTTAACGTCCAGCTTTTAAGAGTAGCCAGATAAATACCGGCGCGCCCAGCGTAGCGGTCACTACACCAATCGGCAGTTCGGCTGCGCTCAGGGCGAGTCGGGCGATGATGTCAGCCACCAGCAGCGTTGCCGCCCCGGCAACCGCCGAGGCCGGGAGTAACGTCCGATGGTCGGTAATACCGCACAGACGCAACATATGTGGGATAACCAGCCCGATAAAGCCAATCGCCCCCGCCAGCGCCACGCTCACCCCCACCATCCAGCCAATGGCAATCACCAGCGCATTGCGCCAGAAGCTAATCGGCATGCCGAGCTGGCGAGCCGACGTTTCGCCGAGCGCGAGAATATTCAGCGGCTGTGCCTGAAAAGCGGTCCACAGTATGACCGGGATCAACAGCGCCATCAGCCAGCCCTGCCGCCAGTCGACGCCACCGAATCCGCCCATCATCCAGTACATTAGCTGGCGCAAATCGAACGACGTTGAAAAATAGACCGCCCAGGTCATTAACGCGCTGCAGATGATCCCCAGCGCCACCCCGGCAAGCAGCAGCCGACTGGTCGACAGATGCCGTCTGGCAAAACGCAGAAGAATGAGGGTTATCAGCAAGGCGCCGAGAATAGCGCTAAAGCTAATGCTCCACGCTGAGAGCGCCCCGCCCCCCAGCATGACAGCCGCAATCAGCCCCACGCCAGCCCCATTCGACACGCCAAGCAGCCCGGGCTCCGCCAGCGGATTTTCAAACAGCGCCTGCATGATGGTACCGCACAGCGCCAGCGCGGCCCCCACCAGGATCACCGCCAGCGTGCGCGGCAGGCGTATTTGCCAGACGAAAAGCTGGCCATCCGGACCCAGCCAGCTTTCCGGCCCCAGCCACCTGTCGCCCGCGCACAGGCTAACGACAGCGGCCACAATGAGCAGCAGCGCAAGCAGAAGCAGGCGACGTCGATCGGAAAGGTGCTGGCGATGGGCAAAATCAAGCATGGGTATGGTTTTAGTCACGTGAGATGTAATTGATTTTACGGTGGGTTTGCAGAAGAGCGCAAAGAAAAAAGGCCGCAATAGCGGCCTTTTTAGTTAGTTCATATTACTCTGCTTTAGGCGTTGCGTTTTCGACACGGCTTTTTAACTTCTGGCCGGGTCTGAAGGTCACCACGCGGCGGGCTGTAATGGGAATATCTTCCCCCGTCTTCGGGTTGCGACCCGGACGTTGGTTTTTGTCTCGCAAATCAAAATTGCCAAAACCGGAGAGTTTTACCTGCTCACCATTTTCCAGAGCACGACGGATCTCTTCGAAAAACAGCTCTACCAGCTCTTTGGCATCCCGTTTGCTAAGCCCAAGCTTATCAAACAGATATTCTGACATTTCAGCTTTTGTAAGCGCCATAGGTTCAATCCCTCAATGATGCCTGGAATCGCTCTTTTAATGCCTCTACACATCTGGCAACGGTAGCGGCAATCTCCTCTTCTTCGAGTGTACGGCTGGTATCCTGAAGGATAAGGCTAATAGCGAGGCTCTTGAAACCTTCTGCTACGCCCTTGCCGCGGTACACGTCAAATAAGTTTACGCCAACTACCTGATTTACGCCAACTTTCTTACATTCGGCCAAAATATCTGCTGCGGGCACGTTTTCAGCGACGACAACCGCGATATCACGGCGGTTCGCCGGGAAGCGTGATACGTCCTGCGCCTGAGGAATGACGCGGTCTGCGACCGGGTTCCACTCCAGCTCGAACACGATGGTACGGCCATTCAGGTCCAGCTTACGCTCCAGCTCCGGATGAACAACTCCAATGAAACCAACGCGTTTACCGTCTAAATAAATCGCCGCGCTCTGGCCCGGATGCAGGGCTGGATTCGCTTCTGCGCGGAATTCAATTTCAGATAATTTACCGGTCAGATCGAGAATGGCTTCCAGATCGCCCTTCATATCGTAGAAATCAACCGTACCTTTTGCCAGATCCCAGTGCTCTTCATAGCGGTTACCGCTGATAGCCCCCGCCAGCATGAGATCCTGACGGATGCCTAAATTCGCCTGAGTATCCGGTACAAAGCGCAAACCGCTTTCGAAAATGCGCACGCGGTTTTGCTGACGATTCTGGTTGTACACGATAGTGCCGAGCAGGCCGGTCCACAGGGACAGACGCATCGCGGACATCTCGCTGGAGATCGGGCTTGGCAGGATTAGCGCCTCCTGGCTCGGGTGGATCAGCTGCTGCAGCTTAGGATCAACAAAGCTGTAGGTGATCACTTCCTGATAGCCTTTGTCGTTGAGCATGGTTTTCACACGCTTCAGGGACAGGTCGGCTTCACGGTGGGTGCCCATCACCAGACCCGCCTGTACCGGCTCGTCAGGGATATTGTTGTAGCCGTAAACGCGGGCCACTTCTTCCACCAGATCTTCTTCAATTTCCATGTCGAAACGCCATGATGGCGCAACGGCTTTCCACTCGTCCTGGCCTTCGGTCACTTCACAGCCCAGACGGGTCAGAATGTCGGTAACCTGTGCATCGGCAACGTGGTGGCCAATCAGGCGATCCAGCTTGCTGCGGCGCAGGGTAATGGTGGCACGCTTAGGCAGCGTCGCTTCGTTGGTCACGTCGATAACCGGACCCGCTTCTCCCCCGCAGATGTCGATCAGCAGGCGAGTCGCACGTTCCATCGCCTTGTACTGCAGAGCCGGGTCAACGCCGCGCTCGTAGCGGTGAGAGGCATCGGTATGCAGACCGTGGCGGCGTGCGCGGCCGGTAATGGAGAGTGGGCTGAAGAACGCGCATTCCAGCAGAACGTTTTGCGTTTCATCGTTCACGCCAGAGTGTTCACCCCCGAAGATACCGCCCATTGCCAGCGCTTTGCTGTGGTCAGCAATCACCAGAGTATCAGCCTTCAGTTTGGCTTCGCTGCCGTCCAGCAGAACCAGGGTTTCGCCCTCTTTCGCCATGCGCACAACGATGCCGCCGTCGATACGATCTTTATCGAACGCGTGCATCGGCTGGCCCAGCTCCAGCAGAACGTAGTTGGTTACGTCAACAACCGCATCGATAGAGCGGATACCGCAGCGGCGCAGCTTCTCTTTCATCCACAGCGGCGTTGGCGCCTTAACGTTAATACCTTTCACCACGCGGCCCAGATAGCGCGGGCAAGCATCCGCAGCCTCAACCTGGATTGGCAGCGTGTCGCTGATGGTCGCTTCAACCGGCGCAATCTCCGGCGCGTTCAGTTCAGTCTGGTTCAGCACGGCAACGTCGCGCGCCACGCCGATGATGCCCAGGCAATCGGCGCGGTTTGGCGTCACGCTGATTTCGATGGTGTTGTCATCAAGTTTCAGGTATTCGCGGATATCGGTTCCGATCGGCGCATCCAGCGGCAGTTCGATAATGCCGTTATGGTCGTCGGAAATACCCAGCTCGGAGAAGGAGCACAGCATGCCTTCAGACGGCTCGCCGCGCAGCTTAGCCGCTTTAATTTTGAAATCGCCCGGCAGCACCGCACCGACGGTCGCCACGGCCACCTTCAGGCCCTGACGGCAGTTTGGCGCACCGCAGACGATATCCAGCAGACGGTCACCGCCCACGTTCACTTTTGTCACGCGCAGTTTGTCAGCGTTAGGGTGCTGGCCGCACTCGACCACTTCACCCACCACCACGCCGGTAAAAGCACCCGAGACAGGATCGACGCCATCAACTTCCAGACCCGCCATGGTGATCTGGTTAGAAAGTGCTTCGCTGTCGAGCGTCGTGTTCACCCATTCGCGTAACCACAGTTCACTGAATTTCATTGTTCTGTCCTGCCCTTATTTAAACTGTTTGAGGAAACGCAGATCGTTTTCGAAGAATGCACGTAAGTCGGTCACGCCGTAGCGCAGCATGGTCAGACGCTCCATGCCCATACCGAAGGCAAAGCCGGAGTACACTTCCGGATCGATACCCACGTTGCGCAGCACGTTTGGATGCACCATACCGCAGCCCAGCACTTCCAGCCATTTGCCGTTTTTACCCATCACGTCAACTTCCGCAGACGGTTCGGTGAACGGGAAGTAGGACGGACGGAAACGAACCTGCAGATCTTCCTCAAAGAAGTTGTTCAGGAAATCGTGCAGCGTACCCTTCAGGTTGGTGAAGCTGATGTTTTTATCAACAATCAGACCTTCCATCTGGTGGAACATTGGGGTGTGGGTCTGATCGTAGTCGTTACGATAGACGCGGCCCGGCGCGATAATACGGATTGGCGGCTCCTGATCCTTCATGGTACGGATCTGTACGCCGGAGGTCTGAGTACGCAGGAGACGCGTAGCGTCGAACCAGAAAGTGTCGTGGTCAGCGCGTGCCGGATGATGGCCAGGAATGTTCAGGGCATCGAAGTTGTGATAATCATCTTCAATTTCCGGGCCAGTCGCCACGGTAAAGCCGAGCTCACCGAAGAAACTTTCAATGCGATCGATGGTACGGGTTACCGGGTGCAGACCACCGTTTTCAATACGGCGACCGGGCAGAGAAACGTCGATGGTTTCCGCCGCCAGACGCGCATTCAGCACCGCGCTTTCGAGTTCAGCTTTACGCGCGTTTAGCGCCTGCTGTACCTGCTCTTTGGCTTCGTTAATCACCGCACCCGCTGCCGGGCGTTCTTCCGGCGGCAGCTCACGCAGGGTAGTCATTTGAAGGGTTAAATGCCCTTTCTTGCCCAGATATTCGACGCGGACATTGTCTAACGCGGCAACATCTGAGGCCTGGTTAATGGCGGCCGTTGCACTGGCAACCAGCTCTGCGAGATGTGACATGGTTTTCCTCATTATGTCGGTGCAGACACCGATTTGGTGGACTTATTCTCTCGAATTTAGACACAAAAAAAGCCTCCATCGGGAGGCTTATCTGGCGCTGTTTTTCGTTTCATCTTTCACGCGCTAGCCTCCTGAATTCAGGTGCTAAAGTAAAAGAAGAAGCGGAAAATAGCAGCATTCATGCTTGCGTTACCTTATGTGGTAAAAACCGTAAAGACCTTATTGAAAAGCCTGGACGGGTAAAAGTCAATGTTCTGATGATGTTAAAACAAAAGAGGGAGCAAAGCTCCCTCTCTCAACTGGCTTATGCCAGTGCTGCTTTCGCTTTTTCGACCAGAGCGGTGAACGCTACTTTGTCGAATACTGCGATGTCAGCCAGGATCTTACGGTCGATTTCAACAGAGGCTTTTTTCAGGCCGTTGATGAATTTGCTGTAAGAAATACCGTTCTGACGTGCTGCTGCGTTGATACGCGCAATCCACAGTTGACGGAACTGACGCTTACGCTGACGACGGTCACGGTAAGCGTACTGACCTGCTTTGATAACAGCCTGGAAGGCAACGCGGTATACGCGTGAACGCGCACCGTAGTAGCCTTTAGCTTGTTTCAAAATTTTCTTGTGACGTGCACGTGCAATTACACCACGTTTTACGCGAGCCATGTGTGCTCTCCTGTATCTATATTCTTAGTAAAAAAATTAAACGTTAACGGCTTATGCGTACGGCAGGCACGCGATAACCAGACCCAGATCGCCTTTAGAAACAAGGCCTTTTGGACGCAGGTGACGTTTACGCTTAGTAGATTTTTTGGTCAGAATATGACGCAGGTTTGCGTGCTTACGCTTAAATCCACCACCACCGGTTTTTTTGAAGCGCTTAGCAGCACCGCGTACGGTCTTAATTTTTGGCATCTTAATAACTTCCACTTCGCATTGTTAAATAAACGAAACATAGGCGAACAAAACCTATGAAACCCGAAGGCTCCACAGATTTTGCTGCTTGAAGGCCTTACTGTTTCTTCTTAGGAGCGAGCACCATGATCATCTGGCGGCCTTCGATCTTCGTAGGGAAGGATTCGACTACTGCCAGTTCACTCAGATCTTCACGGACGCGGTTAAGCACTTCCATACCGATCTGTTGGTGGGCCATCTCACGACCGCGGAAACGCAGTGTGATCTTGGCCTTATCGCCATCTTCCAGAAAGCGAATCAGGCTGCGGAGTTTTACCTGATAATCGCCATCGTCGGTACCAGGACGGAATTTGATTTCCTTAACCTGGATAACTTTTTGCTTCTTCTTCTGTTCCTTAGAAGACTTACTCTTTTCATAAAGGAACTTGCCGTAGTCCATGATACGACAAACTGGCGGTTCGGCGTTAGGGCTGATTTCAACTAAATCTACTCCAGCTTCTTCAGCTTTTTCGATCGCTTCTCTCAGACTCACAATTCCCAGTGGTTCACCTTCAAGATCTGTTAAGCGAACTTCCTGGGCGCGAATCTCGCCATTGATACGATTCGGACGTGCCGTTTGAACTCGTTTTCCGCCTTTAATACCTTATTCCTCCAGTTGTTGAAGACTGCGGCTGCGAATCTCTTGTTGCAGCTTCTCAATCACTTCACTTACGTCCAGGCTCCCCAGGTCTTTACCACGGCGGGTGCGAACGGCAACTTTGCCTGCTTCCACCTCTTTATCACCACAGACCAACATATACGGGACACGACGTAAAGTGTGCTCGCGGATTTTAAAGCCAATCTTCTCATTTCTCAAGTCTGCTTTTACGCGAATGCCCGCATTTTGTAGTTTCTGCGTCAATTCTTTAACGTAATCCGCCTGAGAATCGGTAATGTTCATCACCACGACCTGCACTGGCGCAAGCCAGGTTGGGAAGAAGCCCGCGAACTCTTCGGTCAGGATGCCGATGAAGCGCTCCAGAGAACCGAGAATTGCACGGTGAATCATTACCGGTACCTGACGCTCGTTGTCTTCGCCAACATAAGAGGCGCTTAAACGCTGCGGCAGGGAGAAGTCCAGCTGTACAGTACCGCACTGCCATGCGCGATCGAGGCAGTCATACAGGGTAAATTCAATTTTCGGACCGTAGAATGCGCCCTCACCCAGCTGGTATTCGAACGGAATGCCGTTCTCTTCCAGCGCCACGGCGAGATCCGCTTCTGCGCGATCCCAGGTCTCATCGCTACCGATACGTTTTTCCGGACGCGTTGAGAGTTTGACCACGATCTTCTCGAAGCCAAAGGTGCTGTACATATCGTAGACCATACGAATACAGGCGTTAACTTCGTCACGTACCTGATCTTCAGTACAGAAGATATGCGCATCATCCTGAGTAAAGCCACGAACGCGCATCAGACCGTGCAGCGCACCTGATGGCTCGTTACGGTGGCAGCTACCGAACTCCGCCATACGCAGCGGCAGGTCGCGGTAGGATTTCAGACCCTGGTTGAAGATCTGAACGTGACCCGGGCAGTTCATTGGCTTGATGCAGTACTCACGATTCTCAGACGAGGTGGTGAACATCGCATCTTTGTAGTTGTCCCAGTGGCCGGTTTTTTCCCACAGCACACGGTCCATCATGAACGGGCCTTTCACTTCCTGGTACTGGTACTCTTTCAGCTTGGAGCGAACGAAGGTTTCCAGTTCACGGAAGATAGTCCAGCCGTCGTTATGCCAGAACACCATACCCGGCGCTTCTTCCTGCATATGATACAGGTCAAGCTGCTTACCGATTTTACGGTGGTCACGCTTCGCAGCCTCTTCAAGGCGCTGCAGGTACGCGCTCAGGGCTTTCTTATCTGCCCATGCGGTACCATAAATACGCTGCAACATCTTGTTGTTGCTGTCGCCACGCCAGTAGGCGCCCGCGATCTTCATCAGCTTGAAGTGATGACAGAAGCGCATGTTCGGCACGTGCGGTCCACGGCACATGTCGACGTATTCTTCGTGATGGTACAAACCAGGCTTGTCATCATGCGAAATATTTTCGTCAAGAATAGAGACTTTATAGTTCTCACCGCGCTTCACGAAGGTTTCACGCGCTTCGTGCCAGCTGACTTTCTTCTTGATGACGTCATAGTTGGTTTCGGCGAGCTCGTGCATACGTTTTTCGAGCGCGTCGATATCTTCCTGGGTCAGGGTATGATCGAGGTCAACGTCATAGTAGAAGCCGTTGTCGATAACCGGACCGATCGCCATTTTGGTGTTTGGCCACAGCTGTTTAATCGCATGACCTAACAGGTGCGCGCAGGAGTGACGAATGATCTCAAGACCTTCTTCGTCTTTCGCGGTGATGATAGACAGCGTCGCATCGCTCTCGATCAGATCGGACGCATCAACCAGCTCACCATTTACACGGCCAGCGATGGTCGCTTTCGCGAGTCCAGGGCCGATATCCAGGGCAACATCCATTGGGCTAACAGCGTGGTCGTAATGGCGTTGGCTGCCATCAGGAAGAGTAATTACAGGCATTTTATATCCTTATTTGCAGTGATGCCCCACACATAAGAGCATATACAAAGAAAATAATCATTATTTAACAATAGATTACGAAACCATCTGACCAACAATCGTCAAATTGGCTCGTCATCATGCTCCCGCCGATTTCAGACAAATGCGGATTTACGGCAAGCACCCTAATGGTAACACTAATGAAAGGGCGAATGCACCCTCTGCGACCAGTTTGAACCTTCACTCATCGGTATGAGTGAAGGAACTTTCGCGAACCATGGCTCGCAATTCAAAAGTGCTGAGCTATTCTTGAACAGGTCCTTACACACCCAAGGGGCATCACATGAATGTGTCCAGTAGAACCGTTGTGATATTGAATATCCTTTCCGCTGCCGGTCTAGTGTTGATTCTTGCCGACAGATTCCATTGGTTCTGACATGAATCAATGCCGTGACATAACCCGTTGTCCCGAATAATGCGCTTTTTACCGCATTTTTTTGGTAGACTGGAACAATAAACTGACAAGGAAGAGGTTATGCCAACAAAACGCTTTGCCGCGAAGCACTGGAAAATGGTGGTCGTATTAATTGCAATCTGCGGTGCAATGTTGTTATTGCGCTGGGCTGCAATGATATGGGGTTAGTGTTAACGCATTGCAAGCAAAAGTAATAAGACATCAAACCCTGAAAAATCTTTGAATATCTTTACAGCATTGATGTGATGAAAACCGGTACATCACAATCCGGTTTTTTACGGTGAAGTTTAAAACTGAAACACGTATCAGGACCACTCACCGGCTACCAGTGTATGCACGTCAAACGCATCATTCATTGACTGACCGGTAGACTGTGACGCCGGGGCGATGTTTGAACCCGCTTCAACATCAGAGGCGGTGCTAATACCAGTGCGATCAGCAGCGAATACGCCAAAAGAGAGTGCTGAAAGCACCATTGCTGCTGCAGCAGTTTTGATTTTTTTCATCATGATTATTCTCATACCTAATTAGAGCATAAAGACCTAAGGCTGAATTTTGCCTGTAGTGTCAGTGTAGATCTGGATCACACTTTTGCATAGTCAGTTTATTTATCAATTCGTGTCAAATAATCTGAATATTCGGGGAGCGGTGTAATTATGAAGAAAGTATGGGGATATTTTCGGACCAATTATTTTAAAACACCGTTTAATATAAATCAGCACAATTTCAAAAATTAAAAAAGGGCCGAAATAATGTCGGCCCATTCAGATTACATTTTATAACCCAAAGAAATTGTCGTCCTGCGGTCGGTATGATCCGGCGCAGTTTCAGGCGGTGCTGAGTTCCAGGTCACGTTGTACGCTACCTTTAACCCAAAGTGTTCATTGATGGCCACATTCAGCGCCGTCTCGGAGTTCAGCGTCGTATCATCAGCACCGAATACCGAAACACCCTGCGTGAATTTGGTGTTGTCGGTCATCTGCCAGGCGTAAGTGCCCGACGCATAGCCCAGCGGTTGGGTTTTGGTATCACCGTCGGTGTATTCGTCATAACGTACGCCTGGACCGAATTCAAAACGCAGGCTGTGTACCGGTCCATTCAGGAACTGGCGACCATAACCCGCAGTGAAGACATCACGCTGCCGGTAGCCGTTATAGCGGTCGGTTAGCCAGCTTGCCTGACCGAACAGGTAATCATAATCGGTCATATTGTAACGACTACGCCCGCCTACGGCGTATTTCTCTGACGATCGTTCGTCATTCGCTGAGGTGTTGCTGGCATTCCCCCACAGTGACCAGGCGGTGGTGTTGCCATACCACGTCAGGGTGCTGTCTGCGGTCAGGGAAGAGCTTTTCGTGTTGCCGGATTGCGCCAGATACCCTGCGTTCAGGTTACCTTCAAAAGGTTTTTGCGCTGTGGAGGGATCGTCCATGACAGTAAAAACGGTATCATCGGCGATTGCATTCATTGACGCAAACACGCCACCCACCAGCATCATTGCAGCGGGTACTGTCTTCAAAAGCTTCATTTTATTAAGGAGTCCATACAACAAAAAAAGAGACCATCACGGTCTCGGAAACTTTCTTGAGGATCAATGACAAGGCGTCCAGAGAAAGGTAACAAATTATAAAAAGCCGCAAATAACATAGCAATGTTTTCTTATTTCATTTTTTGAATAAGAACGATCCCAAAACGACTTTTATTTTATAAAAACAATACCGCCCTTTTGTCAGCATTCATATTTAAAATCATACTGTTATTTACGTTGTCTTCCTGTCGATTGGTGCCAGGCTTAAAGGAACCCATGCAAAAAGGAGGTTATGATGGTTCCTGTCTACACGCTAACACTCTCCCCTTCTCTCGATTCCGCTACCTTAACCGCACAGATTTACCCGGAAGGTAAACTACGCTGTAGCGCCCCGGTGTTTGAGCCCGGTGGTGGCGGTATCAACGTCGCACGCGCCATTACCCACCTTGGAGGCAAAGCGACGGCGATTTTTCCTGCCGGTGGTGCCACTGGTGAACATCTGGTGTCTCTGCTGGCAGACGAACAGGTTGCCGTGCAGACCGTAGAGGCCAGCGACTGGACGCGTCAGAACCTGCACGTTCACGTTGAGTCCAGCGGCGAGCAGTACCGCTTTGTCATGCCCGGGGCAAAATTGAGTGATGATGAGTTTCGTCAGCTTGAGGAGAAGGTCCTGACAATTGAAAGGGGTGCTTTGCTGGTGATCAGCGGCAGCCTGCCGCCGGGCGTGAGCACAGAGAAACTCACAGCATTAATTCGGGCAGCCCAGCAACGGGGCATCCGGTGCATTGTCGACAGTTCCGGCGAGGCGTTAAAAGCCGCCCTGGAGCCGGGCAACCTTGAGCTGGTCAAACCTAATCAGAAAGAGCTAAGCGCGCTGGTGAATCGTGAACTCACCCAGCCGGATGACGTCCGTAACGCTGCGCAAGAGCTAATACGCAGCGGCAAGGCATTGCGTGTGGTGGTTTCCCTTGGCCCTCAGGGTGCGCTGGCCGTGGATGGAACGGGCTATGTGCAGGTTGTGCCACCCCCCATGAAAAGCCAGAGCACCGTTGGCGCAGGCGACAGCATGGTGGGGGCGATGACGCTGAAGCTGGCGCAGGGGGCGTCGCTGCTGGAGATGACGCGCTACGGCGTTGCAGCAGGTAGCGCTGCAACCATCAATCAGGGAACGCGGCTTTGTTCGCTGCCTGACACCGAAAAAATTGTTGATTATCTGTCCCAAAATTAACCGCCACCTCTCTCTTCCGGAGAGAGGGGAAAGACGAGCCATAGTCGCCAAAAACGTACTATCGACTATGCTAAGAAAACTTTCATGATAACAATGAGGTGAACTATGAGCAGTGGTGACATCACCCGCTACGTCATTACCGTCAACATTCATGAAGCGTCACTGACCGAGCTCAATGAACTCAACAACGCTTTTACACGGGCAAATTTTCTGCTCACCCTCACGGACGACGAGGGCAATATTCATGATTTAGGCACGCTGACATTTGGCCTGATAAGCGCCCTCAGCGACGAGGAGGTTCACGCCCTGGCAAGCAGTCTGGCTGAGAGTGTGACCGATAAGGACGCGGATATTGAGGTAGAGACCTGGGAAAGCTGGCGAAAAAAAGAACAATAAGTGCGTTGTATGAATTTAAACCGCTCAGGTGTGCGTTAGTTCGTATTTTTTAACAGCCGTTTTGCGCTAACTTTATGATCTGGCAGACAACATGGGAGAGATATCATGTGGCAGGCTATCAGTCATCTTTTAAGCGAGCAATTAGGTGAAGGTGAAATTGAACTGCGTAATGAACTGCCTGGCGGTGAGATCCACGCCGCGTGGCATTTACGCTACGCGGGGCGCGACCTTTTCGTTAAATGCGATGAACGTGAACTTCTCCCCATCTTCACTGCCGAAGCCGATCAGTTGGATCTGCTGTCGCGCAGCAAAACGGTCACCGTCCCGCACGTCTGGGCCGTGGGCAGTGACCGCGACTACAGTTTTCTGGTCATGGAATATCTCCCCGCTCGCCCTCTGGATGCCCATAACGCGTTTATTCTTGGACAGCAGCTAGCACGATTGCACCAGTGGAGCGATCAACCGCAGTTTGGACTCGATTTCGACAACGATCTCTCCACCACACCGCAGCCGAACGCCTGGCAACGCCGCTGGTCGATCTTCTTTGCAGAGCAACGTATTGGCTGGCAACTGGAACTGGCGGCAGAGAAAGGGCTGGAATTTGGCAACATTGATGCCATTGTCGAACACGTGCAGCAGCGTCTTGCCGCGCACCAGCCTCAGGCTTCACTGTTGCACGGGGATTTGTGGTCAGATAACTGTGCGCTGGGTCCGGACGGCCCTTATATCTTCGACCCTGCCTGTTACTGGGGTGACAGAGAGTGCGACCTCGCTATGCTGCCACTGCATCCTGAACAGCTGCCGCAGATTTATGACGGATACCAGTCGGTCTCGCCGTTGCCGCCTGACTTCCTCGACCGCCAGCCGGTGTATCAACTTTATACCCTGTTGAATCGGGCAATTCTGTTCGGCGGTCAACATCTGGTGAATGCGCAGCGCGCACTGGAGCGGGTACTGGCGGCGTAGCGGGCGGTCATGCACCACCCGCTGTGGCTCTAGATAAAACCGAGCAGTGAGAAAAAGAAATAACCGGCCACGATGATGACTACCGGTAATACATAGAGCGGGAAAATCTGCAGGAAAATCGTGTGCCGCGGAACAACGATGCGGGATTCGATTTGCTCGCGGCTCATTCCGTCCGGCCCTTTCGCCTGCTCAAGAATGAGCTGGTCTTCCACACCTTCTCGTAAAAAACGCGTCTGGCGACTCATGCGCGCGCCTGATGCCTGCAATGCCATCGCGATAAAAATCAGCGCGTAAATCACCCAAAAGCCAACGTTCGCCTGTTGATGAAAATTCGGTGTCGGTGAGTTAAACCAGAAAAAGTTTAAGAACGGGGTGTTAAAACGCATCATTTCAATCATCACATGCGCGAAATCCAGCATTACCGCATTGATACCCGGCTGCTTTTCGCTGTGATCGTACATAAATTTGAGTACGGAAATCAGTGTGGAAATCACAGCCGGAATAAAAATGGCCCAACCGGCAATACGTTTTAAGACAGCGATGCGTCCAGCTTGTTGATACGTCATTCGTTCCCCTTCAAAAAGACGCGTTATTTTTGCCTAAGTCTACCTGCTGCCCATCATTTTCGCCCGTTCTTTAAAAGCATTATGCTAAATTGCAGATTGTGCTTAGCACGTATCGTCTGTCGAACACCTGAGATAAGGAGACGTTGTGATGTCGACACCGCGCCAAATACTTGCCGCCATTTTTGACATGGACGGATTGCTGATTGACTCCGAACCGCTGTGGGATCGGGCTGAACTGGATGTGATGGCGAGCCTCGGCGTTGATATCAGCCGCCGGAACGAACTTCCCGATACGCTGGGACTTCGCATTGATATGGTTGTAGACCTCTGGTATGCCCACCAGCCATGGGTTGGCCCCGGTCGTGACGAAGTCACCGCGCGTATTATTAACCGCGCCATTACGCTGGTTGAAGAGCAGAAGCCCCTGCTTCCGGGCGTGCGTGATGCGATCGCCCTGTGCAAGGCGCAAGGATTGAAGGTCGGGCTGGCCTCTGCCTCGCCGCTGCATATGCTGGAAAAAGTACTGTCCCTGTTCGAACTGCGCGACAGCTTCGACGCGCTGGCCTCAGCCGAGAAACTGCCCTACAGCAAGCCGCACCCTCAGGTCTATATGGACTGCGCCGCAAAACTGGGTCTGGATCCGCTCACCTGCGTGGCGCTGGAAGATTCCGTTAACGGCATGGTGGCCTCCAAAGCCGCACGCATGCGCTCTATCGTTGTGCCTGCCGAAGAAGGCCGCCACGATCCCCGCTTTGCCCTGGCGGATGTGAAACTGGCCTCTCTGGAAGACCTTACGGTTGCCCATCTGCGCGGCGAGTGACCTTCTCTTTCAGGCAGCCCTTCGCTGCCTGAAATAAAAATAAAACATCGTTTCATTTAATTGCATTTCCCGCTTTCACCTCCTATTCTTACCTTCAGAATGACAATAACCTTACTTCTGAGGCACGTATGATACTGGAGTCCTTCACTCTTGCAGGAAAAGTGGCCATCGTGACGGGATGCGATACCGGGCTGGGACAGGGCATGGCCGTGGCGCTCGCACAAGCCGGATGCGATATTGTTGGCGTGAACCGTAAAGTTCCCGACGAAACGGCCGCGCGCATCACCGCTCTCGGGCGTCGATTTATGGCGATTCGGGCCGATCTCGGTCAACAAGAGAGCATTCAGCGCGTAGTGGATAGCGCTGTCGCCGAGATGGGACGCGTCGATATTCTGGTGAATAACGCCGGGACCATACGTCGGGAGGATGCCCTGGCATTCAGTGAAAAAGACTGGGACGACGTTGTTAACCTGAATCTCAAATCGGTTTTTTTCCTCTCTCAGGCGGTGGCCAAACAGTTTATCCAGAAGGGTCAGGGTGGGAAAATCATCAATATTGCCTCGATGCTTTCTTTCCAGGGCGGGATCCGCGTGCCTTCTTACACCGCGTCTAAAAGCGGTGTTCTGGGTATCACGCGCCTGCTCGCCAACGAATGGGCTACGCATGGCATCAACGTGAACGCCATTGCGCCGGGTTATATGGCGACCAATAACACGCAGCAGTTGCGCGATGATGAACAGCGTAGCCAGGCGATCCTGGAGCGTATCCCGGCCGGGCGCTGGGGATTGCCGGAGGATTTGCAAGGTCCGGTTGTTTTCCTTGCCTCTGCTGCATCGGATTATGTCAACGGTCACACCCTGGCCGTAGACGGTGGCTGGCTGGCGCGCTGACGCCGCTTTGTGACAAAGAGTTACACCGTCACCTCTTCCGCACACTGTATAAAAACCCTATACTGTATGAATTGACAGTTTGTTGGGTTTTATCATGACGGCGGAAGGCCACCTGCTTTTTTCAATTGCATGCGCAGTGTTTGCCAAAAACGCTGAACTGACCCCTGTGCTGGCACAGGGTGACTGGTGGCATATCGTCCCTTCCGCCGTATTAACCTGTCTCCTGCCGGACATCGATCACCCCAAGTCGTTTCTTGGACAACGGTTGAAGTGGATCGCCAAACCCATTGCCAGAGCGTTTGGCCATCGTGGGTTTACCCACAGCCTGCTGGCCGTATTTGCCCTGCTTACCCTGTTCTATTTAAAAGTGCCTGAAAGCTGGATAGTGCCGGCAGATGCCATACAGGGGATGGTGCTGGGTTATTTAAGTCATATTCTTGCCGATATGCTGACGCCTGCCGGTGTCCCCCTCCTGTGGCCCTGCCGGTGGCGTTTCCGTTTTCCCATTCTCGCCCCGCAAAAAGGCAATCAGCTGGAGCGCGTTTTGTGCATGGCACTCTTCGCGTACGCCGTCTGGATGCCGCAGACGTTGCCCGAAAATGGTGCAGTTCGTTGGTCATCGCAGATGATCAATTCGCTGCAATTTCAGTTCAATCGTTTCATTCATCACCAGATTGAACAGTAAACAAACAAAATAATCCCGTTTGTCATAAACCATTCCATTTGGATATAAGCGCTGCATCACACTTCTGCTAACCTTGCGCCATCAGGATCGGTAAAAACCGACCGTATAATAAATCAGGAGAACGGGGATGAATTTTCCACTCATCGCGAACATTATTGTGTTCGTTGTATTGCTATTGCTTCTCGCGCAGGCGCGCCACAAACAGTGGAGCCTGGCGAAAAAAGTGCTGGTCGGTCTGGTCATGGGTGTGGCCTTTGGTCTGGCATTACACGCTGTTTACGGCTCCGATAACCCGGTACTGAAAGACTCCATTCAATGGTTCAACATTGTCGGTAACGGCTACGTGCAGCTGCTGCAGATGATTGTGATGCCGCTGGTGTTCGCGTCTATTCTGAGCGCAGTTGCTCGTCTGCATAATGCGACTCAGCTGGGGAAAATCAGCTTCCTGACTATCGGTACGCTGCTGTTCACCACGCTGATTGCCGCGCTGGTGGGCGTGCTGGTGACCAACCTGTTTGGCCTGACCGCTGAAGGTCTGGTCCAGGGTACGGCTGAAACCGCGCGTCTGACGGCGATTCAAACCAACTATGTTGGCAAAGTGGCCGACCTGACGGTTCCGCAGATGGTGCTCTCCTTTATTCCTAAAAACCCGTTTGCTGACCTGACCGGCGCAAGCCCAACCTCCATCATCAGCGTGGTGATCTTCGCCGCGTTCCTGGGTGTGGCTGCGTTGAAGCTGCTGAAAGACGATGCGCCAAAAGGTGAACGCGTGCTGACCGCTATCGATACCCTGCAGAGCTGGGTAATGAAGCTGGTCCGTCTGGTCATGCAGCTGACGCCTTACGGTGTGCTGGCACTGATGACCAAAGTGGTTGCGGGATCAAACCTGCAGGACATCATCAAGCTGGGCAGCTTTGTCGTCGCCTCTTACCTGGGTCTGGGCATCATGTTTGTGGTGCACGGCATCCTGCTGGGCGTGAACGGCGTCAGCCCGCTGAAATACTTCCGTAAAGTGTGGCCAGTGCTGACCTTCGCGTTTACCAGCCGTTCCAGTGCAGCGTCTATACCGCTGAACGTGGAAGCGCAAACGCGTCGCCTGGGCGTTCCTGAGTCCATCGCCAGCTTCTCTGCTTCCTTTGGTGCCACCATTGGACAGAACGGCTGTGCAGGTCTGTACCCGGCAATGCTGGCCGTAATGGTCGCGCCGACTGTGGGTATCAACCCGCTGGATCCAGTGTGGATTGCCACCCTGGTGGGCATTGTGACCATCAGCTCAGCAGGCGTTGCGGGTGTCGGTGGTGGTGCAACCTTCGCCGCGCTGATTGTGCTGCCTGCGCTGGGTCTGCCTGTGACGCTGGTTGCGCTGCTGATCTCCGTTGAGCCGCTGATCGACATGGGACGTACCGCGCTGAACGTGAGTGGCTCCATGACCGCCGGTACGCTAACCAGCCAGTGGCTGAAGCAGACCGACAAAGCGATTCTGGAAAGTGAAGACGACGCCGAACTGGCGCACCGTTAATCACTGTTGAAATAAAAAAACCGCCTGATGGCGGTTTTTTTATGGCTGTTATTCTTCAACCTCTTCATCCTGGCGGATCTGCATCGCCCACCGTTGCGCTGACTCCGGCACCGTAAACGTGGGAGAGCGGCGGAAATGTTCGCCGATCAGCACAAAGGCCACGTATTTACCCCGTAACTGCCAGACGTCGCGAAAACCATCCACTTTCAGGGCATGGTCAGGCGGCGCGGGCTCAACGCGGGGCACATAGCTAATAACCTGGCGGTTTTGTTGACGAAGAGGTTTCATAAGCGACGGGTTCACTAAAGCAAATTCTTGAAGCAGGAAAATTCTATGATAGCCGATCCGACTACCTTCCGTCGCGCTCAGAGTGGGTGAGATGGCTCCTTTCGTTAATGACGGCATGTGAAAACTCTTAGTTGGCGAGCCATCTCACGACATTGTTCTATCCTTAATAGGGTTTTTAGCAATGGATAAAGGAGAAACGTGCAATGTCGAACAAAGATAAAACACATCAATCACCGATTCATGGCACTGAAGAATCGCAACCGGGTATGGACTCTCTCGCTCCAGCTGACGGCTCTCACCGCCCCTCACCGGGCCCTTCCGCGCCTGGCGAGCAGCCTACTGCACCGGGAAGCATGAAATCGCCGGATACGGGGAACGAGAAGCTGGAATCGCTTGAGCCACACCGTAAAGGTAGCGAAGGTTTTGCGCTCACGACCAATCAGGGCGTGCGTATTGCTGACGATCAGAACTCCCTTCGCGCAGGCACGCGTGGGCCGACCCTGCTGGAAGATTTCATCCTGCGGGAAAAGATTACCCATTTTGACCACGAACGCATACCGGAACGCATCGTTCACGCGCGCGGCTCGGCTGCGCACGGATACTTCCAGCCCTATAAAAGCCTGAAAGACATTACCAAAGCGGATTTCCTCTCCGACCCGGATAAAATCACCCCGGTATTTGTGCGCTTTTCTACCGTGCAGGGTGGCGCAGGCTCGGCCGACACGGTGCGCGATATCCGCGGCTTTGCCACCAAATTTTATACCGAAGAGGGTATTTTCGATCTGGTCGGCAACAATACCCCGGTGTTTTTCATTCAGGATGCGCATAAATTTCCTGACTTTGTCCATGCGGTAAAACCGGAGCCCCACTGGGCCATACCGCAGGGACAAAGTGCGCACGACACCTTCTGGGACTACGTCTCGCTACAGCCAGAAACATTGCACAACGTGATGTGGGCAATGTCAGACCGCGGCATTCCGCGCAGCTATCGCACCATGGAAGGGTTTGGCATTCACACCTTCCGCCTGATTAACGCGGAAGGCAAAGCCACTTTCGTGCGCTTCCACTGGAAACCTGTGGCGGGTAAAGCGTCGCTGGTGTGGGATGAAGCGCAGAAGCTGACTGGCCGCGATCCCGATTTCCACCGCCGCGAGCTGTGGGAATCCATTGAAGCCGGAGACTTCCCGGAATACGAACTGGGGTTGCAGTTGATTCCGGAGGAGGACGAGTTCAAATTTGATTTCGACCTGCTTGATCCGACTAAACTCATTCCTGAGGAACTGGTGCCGGTTCAGCTGGTAGGGAAAATGGTGCTCAACCGTAATCCGGATAATTTCTTTGCCGAGAATGAACAGGCCGCCTTCCACCCGGGCCATATTGTCCCCGGTCTGGATTTCACCAACGACCCGCTGTTACAGGGTCGTCTGTTCTCCTACACCGACACGCAAATTAGCCGTCTCGGCGGACCGAACTTCCACGAAATCCCCATTAACCGCCCTACCTGCCCGTATCACAATTTCCAGCGCGACGGGATGCATCGCCAGGATATCGACACCAACCCGGCGAACTACGAACCGAACTCGATCAACGATAACTGGCCGCGTGAAACACCACCGGGCCCGAAACGTGGCGGGTTTGAGTCGTATCAGGAACGCGTCGAGGGGACCAAAATTCGCGAACGCAGCCTATCCTTCGGTGAGTATTACGCCCATCCTCGCCTCTTCTGGAACAGCCAGACCCCGATTGAGCAGCAGCATATCATCGGCGGCTTCAGCTTTGAGCTGAGCAAGGTGGTGCGCACCTACATCCGCGAGCGCGTGGTTGATCAGCTGGCGCGAATCGATATCCAGCTTGCGCAGAGCGTCGCCGATAACCTTGGTATTACCCTGACCGATGAGCAACGTAACGCAGCTCCACCGAAAGACGTTAACGGGCTGAAAAAGGATCCGTCTCTGAGCCTGTATGCCGTACCGGGCGGATCGATTAAGGGCCGCGTAGTCGCCATCCTGTTGAACGATAAAACCCGCGCCAGCGACGTGCTGGGGATTATGCAGGCGCTGAAAACCCAGGGCGTGCATGCGAAACTGCTTTATTCCCGTATGGGCGAAGTGACCGCCGATGATGGCTCCGTGCTGCCGGTGGCGGCGACCTTTGCCGGGGCGCCTTCGCTGACCGTTGATGCGGTGATTGTGCCGTGTGGAGATATTGACAGCCTGCTGACCAACGGTGACGCCGTCTATTATCTGCTGGAAGCCTATAAGCACCTGAAACCGATCGCCCTGGCAGGCGATGCGCGACAGTTTAAGGCGCAGCTGAAGGTGGCCGATCAGGGTGAGGACGGCATTGTCGAGGGCGATAACGTTGACGATGCCTTTATGACGAAGCTGTTTGATTTACTCGCCGCGCACCGCGTCTGGTCGCGCAGCAGTAAGATTGACCAGATACCGGCGTAAACAATACCCTCACCCCGGCCCTCTCCCTGAAAGGGAGAGGGAGAAATGCAGACCTGTGCTGGCATTACAGGCCGCACCGCCCAGTCCCCTCGCCCCTTTGGGGAGAGGGTTAGGGTGAGGGGGATTTCTCACAAATCTCTGAACGTCCCCAGACGATACCCGCGCTCGGCAATCGCATACTTCAGCGACGCCGACGTCAGCACATCCAGTTCCACCAGACGCGGCCAGCAGTAGGCACTTTTCCGCACGGTATTATCGACAAATGCCGGGTGCGCCATCACCTCTACGGACTTTTCACCGCGAGCGGCGGACTCATCCAGCACCTTCAGGAACAGCGCTTCGTCAATCTCGTCGCCGTAAAATGCACTGCTGAATCCATCTGTTGATTTCACAGCGCAGTCCGGCACGCCGGGCACCTCACGATCCACGCGGAGCGCGACGCCTTTACGCTGTGCAAACTCCGCGACAATCGGGAAAATCGCCGGGATCATGTGCACGTGGTGATGGCTATCGATGTGCGTCGGCTCCCTGCCAAACACATCAACAAAGCGGTTAAACTGGCAATCCAGTTCACGGGTAATCTCTTCGAGCGGCAGAGCGTTCTGCTCTGCCATTTCCCAAATCCATTTCCCTAACTGTCCGTCACGCGTCAGGCCCGGCATCGGTGAAAGCGGCATACCCAGCGTCAGAACAAAATGCATGCCCACACCCAGCTCGGGAACGTCCCGACTTAGCTGAGCCGCATGTTCAACCGCCTCGCCGTTAATCAACGCCGTGGTTGAACTCACCACACCCCGACGACATGCTTCAATGATGCCGTAGTTCTGCCCTTTCGACAGGCCAAAATCATCGGCGTTTACGATCAGCAGGTTTTCCATCGTACATCCTCTTAACGGTGGGTGAACTTCAGTTTCTCAACCGTTGCAGCAAAGTTTGGCAGCCATTTTTCATGCGCCAGGATCATCTCACTCGCCAGCTGCTCCGCATCACGGTCGGAGTGCACCAGCGGACTGAGGTTCAGGGCCAGAAGCACATCATTCAGTTCACCGCTCAACGCCGCATTGCTTGCTGCCACCTCAAAG
This sequence comes from Enterobacter sp. RHBSTW-01064, assembly GCF_014103035.1. NCBI lineage: Bacteria > Pseudomonadati > Pseudomonadota > Gammaproteobacteria > Enterobacterales > Enterobacteriaceae > Enterobacter > Enterobacter sp. RHBSTW-01064. The sequence continues at coordinate 422,546 of NZ_JABXOU010000004.1, forward strand.
CCTTTAATGGTGTGGATCAGGCCCATCACTTTGTCGTCAAAGTGGGTAATGCGCGGGTGCGGTTTCGCGCCATCGCGACCCAGAATGCAGGTCATCTCAACGGCCCAGTCAGCCGGGATATTATCAATGTGGCCATGATGCGGCACGTTGACGTAGTGCTCAGCCTGCTTGTCGTTGTAAATGGCGTTAATCACTTCGCAGGCCGCATCGGAATAGTATGCCCCGCCACGCTGCTCCAGCTCTTTCGGTTTAACATTAAGATTTGGATCTTTATACAAATCAAACAGCTGCTTCTCAACTTTTTGTACCACCTGGGCACGCGCGCCGCCTTTATAGTACTCGCCCATTTCGATAGCCAGCATCTCTTTCTGCTTGAAATAGTAGAGCAGGTACGAGCACGGCAGCAGGTTCAGGGAGCGGATCAGCCCTTCACTGAATGGCAGATCGAAAATGTTCTTCACGGATGCGGCGGTCAGTCGACCCGAAGCAACACCGTCGAGCAGTTCGGCAAAGCGCGACGTGCCGTTAACGATCACGTCTTTGATAAACACCATGTGGTTCAGGCCGAACAGATCGATGGAGAGCTCGTCGTTGTCGGTCAGCGCCAGCACGTCGCGGATAAACATCTTCATGCCAATCGGGATATTACAGACGCCGATAAAGCGTTTGAAACCGGTGTGGCGATAGACTGCCTCCGTCACCATTCCCGCCGGGTTGGTGAAGTTAATCACCCACGCATTCGGGCAAATCTCTTCCACGTCTTTGATGATGTCGAAAATCACCGGAATGGTACGCAGACCTTTAAACAGACCGCCCGCACCGTTGGTTTCCTGTCCCAGATAGCCGTGGCTCAGCGGAATACGCTCATCCAGCTCGCGTGCTTTCAGCTGGCCGACGCGCAGCTGGGTGGTGACGAAATCAGCATCTTTCAGCGCCAGACGGCGATCCAGCGTTTTATGTACGGTCAATGGCACACCGGCTTTCTCAACCATACGTTTACACAGGTCGAAAATAATATTCAGCTTTTCCTGACCTTCTTCTACATCCACCAGCCATAATTCGCTGACCGGTAATTCATGATAACGTTTCAGGAAACCTTCCAGTAATTCCGGGGTATAGCTGCTGCCGCCACCAATGGTTACGACTTTTAATTTCTGTTGCATAATATCTCCCTTAGCGTATCAGGTTAACCGCCTGCAAGGTATAGCGTTCTCTTCCCGCTATTTGGGCAAGCAATTACGTCAATATTCGTGGCGAATAAAATCGCCGGATATTAATTAATTACCGTCAGATTTTTGCGGTAACTGTTTGGTGTGAACGAAGTAAACTTCTTAAACGTTTTAATAAACAGGCTGGGGCTACTGTAACCTGACTCATAAGCAATATCGGTGACAGAATAATTGGTAATTTCCAGCTGTTTCTTGGCAAAGTTAATGCGGATTTCATTAATGATTTGCACAGGCGTTTTACGATAATAACGCTGCGTCGCGCGGGTTAAATACTCCTGCGACTTGCCCGACAACGAAACCATATTTTCCAGCGCGTTGTCGCTGAATTGCCCTTTGTCGTGCATGAGCTCAACGGTGCTGCGAAGCCACTGTGGGATATCATCAATGACCTGCTGTTCTTCGCGATGATGGCGAAGGCGGTTCATCACATAAAACGTCACGGTTTCAATAAACTCGTCGAACTCATTGTCGCGGAAGTTGAGTGAGGCAATAACCGTTTCGATCCAGGTCATGAACTCGTTTTTGACGCGATAGACCTGTGACGCCACGAAGCAGAACGGTACCAGCGGCAGATAATGTTTCTCAAAGAAGCGTCGGCTGACGCCCACATTCAGAATGCGTGTGGCACCAAACTCGTAAAAGCTCTGATGATAGGACCCCATCGGCAGGAAGACAAAATCTCCGCGCTCCAGTAACACGCGCTTACCGTTGATCTCCTGGTAGTAGCGGCCGGTCAGAACAATCGTGAACTCGTAGTAGTCATGCTGGTGCAGACCACTGGCGCTCTCCGTCTTGTTGTAAATAACCACGTGAAAATTCTTGCCATTAAACAGCTGCTGCTCAAGTGCGGTTTTAATTTCCATCGTGCTGACCTCCTGCTGCCTGACCTGACTTACTGCATCTTCTCGTGAAGCTCGATTAACTCTGCCACCAGCTCGCGCGCCAGCATGGAGGTCATCAGATGATCCTGGGCATGTACCAGCACCAGGCTCACCTTCATTTTCCCTTCGCCCTGGTCGCCTTCGATGAGCTTCGTCTGCACCAGATGCGCTTCATTCAGTGCAAGACGGGACTGGTCCATCATGGTTTTTGCTGCGACGAAATCACCCTGCTTGGCCTGCTTCAGCGCGGCATACGCCAGGCTGCGTGCCTGTCCAGAGTTGATGATAAGCCCCATCACCACTTCTTCCAGATCGTTCTCTGCGGTTTCGTCTGCGACAATACTATCCAAATCTAACATCGTTAAGCTCCTTTTAGCTGGCGCGGGTTGCCCCGCGCCGTGCAATTTTAGAATTTCAGTGCGAGGGCGATATCCTCTTCGCTCTCTTCTTCATCGATAACGGTCGCCGCTTTGTTCGCTATTGCCACGAATGGCATGTAAAGCAGGGTTGCAATCCCGAGGTTGAATATCGCCAGCAGGAAGGCCGCGACGCTACCGTTGGTGTTAAAGAACGCGCCCAGACCGGCTGGCATGGTCCACGGTGCAATGTTGGTCACCGGCGGGATAATGCCCAGGTAGTACGCGGTCAGGGTGATTGCCGCCAGCAGCGGTTGCACCAGGATGAATGGAATGAACATCACCGGGTTCATGATGATTGGCAGACCAAACAGAATCGGTTCGTTAATCTGGAAGATGCCTGACGGCAGCGCCAGCTTCGCAACCTGACGATGATCGGCACGACGAGAGACAATAAAGACCGCGATGATCAGACCCAATGTCGCCCCGGTACCGCCCAGGAAGATATAGGAGTCAAGCATAGGTTTCGCCCACACATGGAAGGTTTTACCGGCTGCCAGCGCCGCATCAACGGAGCCGTACTGCTGATAAAGCGCAACGTTTTCCAGTGCCCAAGGGGTCATGATACCGCTGTCTAGCGCCGCCAGTGCCAGTGAACCATGCACGCCGAAGAACCACAGCAGGGAGGTAAAGATGACATACGCCCAACCCACCACTCCACCCATTGACGCCAGCGGCGTAGAGATAGAGTCCATAATGATCTGGTGGAAGTTTGTGCCCCAGTGAGAGAGCGCCCAGGCGATAATCCCCATAATGGAGAGAATAATGAAGCCTGGAATCAACGCGGAAAATGAACGAGATACCGATGCCGGTACGCTATCCGGCAGACGGATAACCCAGTTGCGGCGAATAATGAACGTGAACATTTCCGCAACGACCAGACCGATAACAATACCCGAAATAATATTTGCGCCACCCAGCCAATTAGCACCGACAGCATAAGCCTCGCCGACGCTGTATGGGGTAACCGTCATGAATGCTGCGACAGAGAGTAAACCTGCGGCCAGAGGATCCACTTTACGCTCTTCCGCCAGCGCCATCCCGATAAAGAAAGGCGCCATCAGCGACATAATACCCAACGTACCGTTGTATACGTTGCCGCCGATGGCTTTAAGACCATTAAGGGTTTCAATAGTGGAAGCGTCTAACCGAATTCCTAATGAATAAAAGAAGGAACCTTCACCAAAGCTCAGAAAAACGTTGTTAATTAAAACGAACATTGCCCCGGCCAGCGTCAACGGCATTAATTTAATAAAGCCGTTTTTGATGGCATTAACGTGAGGCTGCTTTCCTATTTTAACAGCAAAAGGAAGGAGTACCTTTTCAAGTGAAGCGATGACTTTACTCATAGGAAAATACCCTTAAATGCCGTAACGCATGTTACGGCGTATTGTGTGTGAAATAACTCTTTGACGGGAAAAATAAATAATTAATTAGCAGCTTTTTTAATGGCTGCAACAGCAGCTTTTAATACACCTAAACCATCAATCTTACCGTACAGCCCCGAGTCGATGACTTCGACCGGTTTATGAGGCAGCAAACGCTGAATTTCTGGCAACATATAAGCGATTTGCGGCCCCAGTAAAATAACATCTGCTGTCTGGCCCTTTTCGCCCGCCAGCGTCTCTGGAAACGCCTCGATCACCACAGGAACTTCATACTTTTCGGCCTGCGCACGCATCTTGGAAACCAGAAGTGAGGTTGACATGCCCGCAGAGCAGAACAGATAGATATGTTTCTTTTCCATAATAACTTCCCTCTTGTGTGCCCCCCGCCGTCGCGCTATCACTCGACTTGCTATCCCGGCTGACGGGTAGGTTACTTACTGTTGTTTGTCGTTGAAACGAGTATACGCAATGGTACAAGGAGGGGATAATTCTGGATAGGGTCAAATTGTCTCTCATTGACCTGGCTTGTTGACTCCCTTCACATTTCGGGCAAATAATTCGCGCAAAGAAATAAGATTTACGTATGCATAAAAAAACCGGCCACCAGGCCGGTTAGTTAACATCCTCAGGCAAGCGCGGTTACTGCGCCTTAGGGGCCTGTGGATCGGTGTCGTATTCTGCACAGGTCTGATAGCCGGAGTTAATCACATGACCGGTATCATCCAGCGCGACAAAGTAGGTCTCTGCCTTACCATCACGTTGACCCAGTATGTAGGTCTGACAGGTTCCCTTAGCATGAATCATGGTGACTTCAGAAGAAGGTTTACCTGCAATTGCAGCAACCTGTGAACGCGTCATCCCTTTTTTGACGTCTTTTACAACTGGCTGGGTAAACTGATCCTTGGTGCGATCGTAAGCCGTACACCCTGCCAGCATAGTCAGTACCGCCGCTGCGCTTAAAATTCCTGCTACGTTCTTGTTCATATTCCGTCCTCTTGTTTATCAGCGTGTTAACTAAGCATGGGATAAAAAATACTATTGTTCAACTTTGCGAGTTACGCCACACGAATTTCGGAAAATTCTAATAAAACAACGATAAGCTGCTAAAGCGCCGCAATTTAGCGCACTCGAAACTGTGATCCTTGTCGTTTTACGCCCAAAGGGTTAGTTTTACCAGATAACATTTTTCTGTCTCGTTCTGCATAGGGAGGGCGTAATGGCTCTGCAACAAGAGATTATCCAGGCGCTGGGCGCGAAACCTGCAGTAGATGCAAATGAAGAGATCCGCCGAAGCGTTGATTTTTTGAAGTCCTACTTAAAAACAAACGCTTTCCTGAAGTCTCTGGTGCTGGGCATCAGCGGCGGCCAGGACTCTACGCTGACCGGCAAACTGTGCCAGATGGCCATTTCAGAGCTGCGTGAAGAAACGGGTGATAATGCGCTGCAGTTTATCGCCGTGCGCCTTCCTTATGGTGTGCAGGCCGACGAACAAGATTGCCAGGACGCGATTACCTTCATTCAGCCCGACCGTGTTCTGACCGTGAACATTAAAGGTTCCGTGCTGGCGAGCGAACAGGCGCTGCGCGAAGCGGGTATCGAGCTGAGCGATTTTGTCCGCGGCAACGAAAAAGCGCGTGAGCGTATGAAAGCGCAGTACAGCATTGCGGGCATGACCAAAGGTGTTGTTGTCGGCACCGATCACGCAGCGGAAGCGGTCACCGGTTTCTTTACCAAATACGGCGACGGCGGCACCGACATTAATCCGATCTTCCGCCTGAACAAGCGTCAGGGTAAACAGCTTCTCGCCGCACTTGGCTGCCCGGAGCATTTATACAAGAAGGCGCCAACCGCCGATCTGGAAGACGATCGCCCTTCCTTGCCTGATGAGGCCGCCCTGGGCGTGACCTATGACAATATTGACGATTATCTGGAAGGCAAACAGCTGGATGAAGGTACCGCGAAGATTATCGAGGGCTGGTATCTGAAAACCGAGCACAAGCGTCACACGCCGATTACGGTGTTCGACGACTTCTGGAAAAAATAAAGCAAAACGGTAACCTGGTTACCGTTTTTAGTGTTTGCGCCCTCTCCCGAGGGAGAGGGTTGGGGTGAGGGCATCAGGCCACCCGGCTCTTTTTTAACCACCACACACCTGCTACACTGTATACCTGAACAGTATATGGAGCAGTATGTGAGCAGGCGTCAATCTGCCCCGCGTCTTGAGTTTGAAGCGGCGGCTATTTATGAATATCCCGAACATCTTCGCCCCTGGCTTGAAGCGTTGCCTAAACAGCCGGGTGTGTACATCTTTCACGGCGAAAGCGACACCCTACCGCTCTATATCGGTAAAAGTGTGAATATTCGCAGCCGGGTATTATCCCATCTGCGCACGCCGGACGAAGCCGCGATGCTCCGCCAGTCGAGACGCATCACCTGGTTTCCGACTGCGGGTGAAATGGGCGCGCTGCTGCTGGAAGCCCGATTGATAAAAGAGCAGCAGCCGCTGTTCAATAAGCGGCTTCGGCGCAATCGCCAGCTCTGTTCCCTGCAGATCAGCAACGGCAAACCACAGGTTGTGTACGCCCGTGACGTTGATTTTTCCCATGAGCCGAACCTCTATGGCCTGTTCGCCAATAAACGCGCGGCACTGCAGGCTTTGCAGGCGCTCGCCGACGATTTACAGCTTTGCTACAGCCTTTTAGGGTTAGAGGGCACCACGCGCGGTCGCGCCTGTTTCCGCTCGGCGCTGAAACGCTGCGCGGGTGCCTGTTGTGGGAAAGAGAGCGTCGAGGAACATAATGCCCGACTGCTTGCCGGGCTGGGGGCCATCAGCGTTAAATGCTGGCCATGGGAAGGTGCCGTTGCCCTGAAGGAAGTGGGGGAATTGATGACGCAGTATCACATCGTCCACAACTGGCTTTGGCTGGGCGCCGTTGATACGCTGCAAGACGCCGCAACCCTGCTGCGTACCCCCGCCGGATTCGACCACGACGGCTACAAAATACTCTGTAAACCCGTGTTAACCGGCAAGTACGAGATCATTTCGCTTAATGACCTGGCAGCCACGTAATTTCACTGAACAACAGCGTTCCTGTAGATTCCAGCAGCCGGAGGGTATGCGTGCCCTCCTCCCAGCTGGCTCCCTGATCCGCCGTCAGCAATTTTTCGCCAAGCTGCCACGCCCCGCTTAACACAAATATCACGCCACCGCGGGAGCCATAGGTGGTGAAGGTCCGATCCGCGACGCGAACCATCGCCTGGCAGCAATCCCGCCGGGTCATAATATTAAAATCCATCGACATCTGCCCATCCGTCAGCAGCGCCTTCACCGGCAGATCGCCGGCAAAACTGTAGGGCTGGTGATGTTTCAGCGTATGGAAAAATGCCTGACCGGCATCCAGCGTGACCTCTCCCCCTTCCAGCAGGGTGATCACCCGATCGACGCCGGGAAACGACGAGAACTCGCCATTGCTGGCAATAGAGGCAATGCTGGCGCGCCAGTAAAAATCACGCGTCGCGGGAGGAAAACAGCATATTTCGCGTGTTTCGCCAGCGCCATTACGCCAGAGACTGACCGGCATCTTACGGATATCAAAGAACTCCATCACCACTCCTGAGGGGCGCAACCTGCGCCAGGGCAACGACATTGCTGTCATTGCTGTCTTGTTTATTATCGTTGGAAATCTACAGACGTATTATCGGCAGCAGAGTGGGCAAACCTTAGTAAATCTCTGACGCGACTACAGGAGAATACCGCGCTGGCGGCGGCAGGCAAGAGGTGGGCAGAAAGAAAAAACCGCCGGTCCTGTCCACAGCGTTTTTGCTTATGTGAACAGGATCCCGGCGGTCTTAAGAGGGTAAACCGATTATTCGGCTGGTGCTGGCATTTTACCTTCCGGCGCCGGACGTTCTGTCAGACGCTTCTCAAAATTGGCATTAAACTGTTTTTTCTGTTCCGGGGTCAGAATGTTGTAGATCTTATTCTGGGTTTCCATGTGGGCAAGCATGCGGGCTTTATGCTGCTCGGCCATTTTGTCGATCTGCGCTTCCGCTTTCGCTTTATCGAAGCTGTCGCTGGCAATGATGTCATGCATCGCGCGGCGCTCTTCCAGCGGAGGACGTTTCATCTGGTCACGCTGGCCTTTCATGATGTCGCGAACCTGCTGTTTCTGCGCGTCGGTCAGATTCAGGTCTTTAAACATCATCATCTCATGGTGCATACCCGGCTTGCCTTTATGATGCATCATCATTTTGCCTTCAGTTGGCGCGGCGGTCGTAGTGGCGGTATCTGCGGCGAACGCCATGCTGGTGGCGCCCAGAGCCAGGGTAGAGGCAACAAACAGTGCAGTTAACTTACGCATAATGTATTTCCTTACTTTCAGTTATTCTTCGGCGCTATGCCGTGTTGACGATATTCACTTTACGGGGTTTATCGTCAATTAATCAGAGCAACGGTAAAACAATGAAAGTGTAAAAAACAATTTTTCGCCAAATGTGGAGGAATTAAGGATAAAACATGGAGAGGTGAAACATAAATATTCAATATTCTGATTTTAAAGAGATTATGCAGAAGTATAACGAAGTGGCGTTTATTAATAAAGCAATTATCCAGGAATATTCTGCAAAAGAGATATAACCGCCTTCATTGCTAAGAAAATAATTTCCCCTCTTACTTCAAGAGGGGAAATTATCAGGCTAATTTTTCCAGCATCAGTCCGGCTCGCAGACCAAACGCCACCGACGGATTGGGGAATAAAACATACTCTGTGGCTTTCTGCACCTCGTATCGCTCGTCACCGTCTTCTGCCAGGAGTGCCCCTTGACGGAACGGCGTGAAGTTCAGCGTGTGGGCCGCCATATGGAGGAGGAAAGCATCGCTGCGACGGGTGATCTGCTGCACGACCCGATAACGCACGACGGGCTCCTGCGCATGTTCCGGGGCGGTGCCGCCGAGCAGCGCCCGGAGCGCAGAGTGCGTCGGAGCAAAGCGCGTCAGATCATTTTCCCCGAAAGGCAGCGCTTTTCCCAACTCCAGCGTGCAGGCCAGCGCGCCGAAGTTTTCACACGTAAAATGGGTAAACGTACCGCCCGGCGACTGATGGAAGACCAGGGCTTCCAGCCCCGCATCCCCCAGCCAGCTCAGAAAGGTTTCATCCCAAGGCTGACTGCGCTGCGGCAGGACGCCAAAACGCACATGATAAGAGGCACGGATAGCCGTATGCAGGTCGAGGTGCCAGCGCGTCCCCCCCGCGGTGACAAAAAACGTCGTCACTACGCTCTCCAGCCACTGCGCGCGCGCCGTTTCATCGCTTTGGGGGAACTGCGACCAGCGGCCCCCAAACATCCGGTTGATATCACTCACCAGGTAACGTTTGTTTTGCGCCAGCGCTGGCGGATTGCCAAACACCACCAGCACGCGACACGCGAGCGTAATCTCTCCACGGTACAACGCGCGCAGCAGCAGGTCGACAATCTCAACGGGTGCGGTTTCGTTGCCGTGAATACCGCTCGACAGCAGAAGCGATACGTCGCTCTGCGCAAACGGCGTCAGTTCAAGTACGCCCCGTCCCAGCCAGCGCCAGTGGAATGAGGGGCCATCGCCCTCAGTCTGTTCGGGCGTTTCGTCTGCCAGCGTCAGCGCCAGTAAATTTTCCATATCAGCCCCTTAGCGCTGGAACGGATAAACCGATCCCAGCTGCAGGATTGTCGATAACGCATCCAGCGCCTCGCGCCCTTCACGCAGAAGCTGCGGGTCAACCAGATCGGCCTGGGTCAAGCGATCCCGATAGTAACGATCGACCCAGTCGTTCAGCCGCGCAAAGAGCGTATCGTTCATCATGACCGCCGGGTTTACCGCCTGCATTTCGTCCTGAGTTAACACCACGCGCAGACGTAAACAGGCTGGCCCGCCGCCGTTGGCCATGCTTTCACGCAGATCAAAGACGCGCAGTTCATCAATCGGGTTATCGGCTTTCACCAGTTCGCTCAAATAACGCCACACGCCCTGATGATTACGGGACTCCTGCGGCAGCACCAGCATCATGCTGCCATCGTCACGGCTCAGCAGCTGGCTGTTGAAGAGGTAGGTTTCTACCGCATCCTGCACGCTCACCGCCTGTGTGGGAACCTGAATCGGCGTAAAACCGGGTACATGCTCATGCAGCGTGGCAAGCAACCTCTCCTGATGCGCAAACGCCTGTTCATGGCAGAACAGCACCTGACGGTTGGAGACAGCAATCACGTCGTTATGGAATACGCCCTGGTCGATCACCTGCGGGTTTTGCTGGGCAAAGATCGCCTGTGACGGATTGACCTGGTTCAGCCGGGCAACCGCCTGGCTCGCCGCCAGCGTCTGGCGTGCAGGATAGCGCGTGGGCGCGTTGTGACCGCCCTCTTCCCGCCCGTAGATAAACAGCTGCACGGCAGGATCGCCATAATCACCGCCCAGCCGGTTGTGGTTGGCCGCACCTTCGTCGCCAAACATCGCCACCTGCGGCAGGGCCTGATGCACCTCGAAACGGGCGTCATTCTGGAAAATGGCGCGCAGCACGCGCTCGGTGGTTTCCGCTTCGGTGGCGCGGTGGAATTTGTTATTCAGGTTCGCCACGGTCAGATGGACTTTGCCATCCAGCGTGTCGGCTGACGGCGCGACGGTCGCCGCGTTTGCCACCCACATTGACGACGCGGAGCTTGCAGCAGAGAGCAGGTGCGGCGTTTGCGTCCCCGCTTTTTCCACCACCTGCTCATCAGTACCGCTAAAACCGAGCTGGCGAAGGACAGCCACGTTCGGGCGCTCCTGCGGCGGGATGACCGCCTGCGGGAAACCGGCATCCGCCAGCGCCTTCATTTTTAGCAGCCCCTGCTTCGCCGCCAGCTTCGGGTTGGAAACCTGAAAACGGTGCTTCGTCGAGGCTTCATTCCCGAATGAGAGACCGGCATAGTGGTGCGTCAGCCCCACCAGCCCGTCAAAGTTGACCTCACGCGCTTTCATGACGATCCCCTCCGGTAAAATCCAGCCCCGGATTGAGCGTCTCCGGCAGCGTCAGCGCCGGCGTTTCCAGGCTCGCCATCGGCCACGCGCAGTAATCGGCGGCATACCACGCGCTGGCGCGATGGTTGCCCGACGCGCCCACGCCGCCGAACGGCGCGGTACTTGCCGCCCCGGTAAGCGGTTTGTTCCAGTTCACAATCCCGGCGCGCGCTTCCAGCAGCAGTTGTTCAAACTTCTCGCGATGCGGTGAAATCAGCCCGCTCGACAGGCCGTAGCGGGTGTTATTCGCCATCGCGATGGCCGCATCAAAATCGTCATAGCGCCAGACGCACAGCAGCGGGCCAAAGACCTCTTCATCCGGCACGTTGCTCGCGCCGCTCATCTCAATAATGCCCGGCGTCAGCAGCGAGGTACCTGGCTGAACCTGCTTCGGCTCCAGCAGAGTTTTCGCGCCGCGCGCGACGTGGTCCTGCCAGGCTTTCAGCACGTTTAGCGCGGCCTGCTCGGAAATCAGCCCACCGATAAACGGCTGCGGGTCGGCATCCCACGCGGCAGGCACCAGACGCGCGCTCACCTCTACCAGACGCTTGAGGAAGGCATCCCCCTGCGCGCCACGCTTGACCAACAGGCGGCGGGCACAGGTACAACGCTGTCCGGCGGTAATAAAGGCGGACTGAATCGTCAGGTGCACCGCAGCGTCGATATCATCAGGATCTTCGATAATCAGCGGGTTGTTGCCGCCCATTTCAAGTGCCAGAATTTTCTCCGGCTGCCCTGCCAGCTGGCGGTGCAGCTGATAGCCCGTTCCGGCGCTGCCGGTAAACAGCAGGCCGTCGATATCGCTCAGCGCACTCAGCGCCTGACCGGTTTCGCGCCCGCCCTGCACCAGGTTCAGCACGCCCGGCGGCAGACCGGCCTGTTCCCACAGCTTCACCACCGCCTCGCCGGTTAATGGCGTGAGCTCGCTCGGTTTGAAAATAACGGTATTGCCCGCCAGCAGCGCGGGCACAATGTGGCCGTTCGGCAGATGCCCCGGGAAGTTGTACGGGCCAAATACCGCCAGCACGCCGTGTGGACGGTGGCGCAGCGTGGCCGCGCCGTCCGGCATCTCGGTATGCTGTTCACCGGTGCGGGTGTGGTAGGCCTTCACCGAAATGGCGATTTTGTTGATCATCGCCGTCACTTCGGTGGTCGCTTCCCAGCGCGGTTTACTGGTTTCGGACGCAATGATGCGCGTCAGTTCGGCCTTATTCGCCTCCAGCAGCCCGGCAAATTTTTCCACAATCTCCTGGCGCACGGCGAAGGGCTGTTTTGCCCAAGCCGGAAACGCGCGGCGAGCAGCCTGGCCCGCCTGTTCTACCTGCCCGGCACTGGCATCATTTCCTTTCCAGAGCACCGCCTGGCCGACCGGATTGGTTTTTACCCGCAGGTCGCCTTCACCCGTTACCCAGTCACCGTTAATCCATAAAGTCATGCTGTTTTCTCCTCAGGGCAGAGACGCACCAGGCGAACCGAGTCGCCCGCGTTACATTTCAACGCATCCAGCTGCGCCGCCGTCAGTACCAGACGCTCACATTTAGGGTCAGTACGTACCAGCATGGCGCGGAAATTATTGTAATTTTCGTTGGAGACCAGACAGGCTGGCCATTCGCCCGGCGCGGGCTGTCCTTCGGAGACCGTCACCAGACGGCTTTTACGAATGGCGCGCACGCGGTCAATGTCACACTCAAGCGTTGGGCCGCCGTCGAAGATGTCGACATAGTTACGGTAGCGGAACCCCTCTTTCTCCAGCACCGCGCGGGCGGGCGCGGTCTGCGGATGCACTTCGCCGATCACTGCCTGCGCTTCCGGGGTGAGGAAATGGGTATAGATAGGATGTTTCGGCATCAGTTCGGCAATAAAGGCTTTCTGGCCCGTGCCGCAGAGATAGTCTGCCCGGCTGAACTCCATCGAGAAGAAGCGCTCGCCCAGGCTCTCCCAGAACGGCGAGTAGCCTGTCTCATCAATCACGCCGCGCATCTCGGCAACCACTTTTTCGTTAAAGCGATCGCGGAAGGCGGCCATAAACATAAAGCGCGATTTGGAGAGCAGATAGCCGTTACCCTCTTTGCGCCACGCCGGATCGAGGAACAGCGTGCACAGCTCGCTGGCACCCGTGTGGTCATTACAGAGAAACAGCGTGGGCAGCGCGTTATAGACGTTCAGCTCTTTCGAGGCGTGAACCATGGTGCCGACGCGGTAGTTGTACCACGGGTCGTTAAGCCCGACGGCCACTTCAATAGCGCAGATCCCGGCCACGGTGCCCGTGTCGGTCTCTTCCAGCACGAACACATACCCCTGTTCGCTTTTTGGCAACGTCCCCTGCCAGGTTTGCAGGGCGCGCTCAATGCGCGCCGACAGCGTTTTTTCATCGGCAGGAAGCGAGGTCAGCCCGCCTCCCGTCTTACCGGCAAGCTGCATGAGCCCGGCGAGATCGCCACGCTCAACGGGACGGATGACCATCATGATGACACCCCGGATTTCACCTGTTCACAGGCCAGCGCAAAACGGTCTAAGCCAGTTCTCACCTCTTCTTCGCTGACGATCAGCGCAGGGGCAAACCGCACCACGTTGGCACCGGCAATCAGCACCATCACGCCCACTTTTGCCGCTTCCTGTGAAATAAGTTTAGCTTTTCCGGCAAACTCCGGCGTGAGTTCGCAGCCGATTAACAGCCCCAGACCGCGAATTTCTTTAAACAGCCCCATTTTGCTGTTGATGGCATTCAGGCGCTCAACAAACCAGTCGTGACGCTGCTTAACGCCTTTCAGCACCTCAGGGGTGTTAATGATGTCGAGCACCTGCCCGGCGACGGCGGTAGCCAGCGGGTTACCCCCATAGGTGGTGCCATGGGTGCCCACGGTCATCACGCTGGCAAATTTATCGGTAGTCAGCATAGCCCCAATCGGGAAGCCGCCGCCCAGCGCTTTGGCGGTTGAGAGCACGTCCGGGGTTACGCCATAGTGCATATAGGCATACAGTTCACCGGTGCGGCCCACGCCGGTCTGCACTTCGTCGAAAATCAGCACCGCATTGTGACGATCGCACAGCTCGCGCAGCCCCTGCAGGAAGGCTTTTTGCGCCGGAAGTACGCCACCCTCGCCCTGCATCGGCTCGACGATCACCGCACAGGTTGTGTCGTCAATCAGCTCGCTGGCGGACTGCAGATCGTTATAGATGGCGTGACGGATATCCGGTGGCAGCGGTGCAAAGTCCTGAGAGTAGGAAGGCTGACCGCCTGCGCTGACGGTAAACAGCGTGCGGCCGTGGAAGGCATTTTTAAACGCCACAATCCCGCTCTTGTGCGTCCCAAACTTGTCGTGGGCATATTTACGCGCCAGCTTCAGCGCCGCTTCGTTGGCTTCCGCCCCCGAGTTACAGAAAAACACTTTTTCGGCAAAGGTCGCGTCGATCAGTTTTTTTGCCAGGCGCAGCGCAGGCTCGTTGGTAAAGCCGTTACCGGTATGCCAGAACTTCGCCGCCTGGTCGTTCAGCGCCTGACGCAGCGCCGGGTGCGCATGGCCCAGCGCATTCACCGCAATCCCCCCCGCAAAGTCGATGTACTCTTTGCCCTGCTGATCCCACAGGCGCGAGCCTTCCCCACGTACCGGAATAAAAGCCGCCGGAGCGTAAACCGGCATCATCCATTCATCGAAATTTTCACGCGTAATTGACAGAGACATAGCGACCTCATCCGGTAAATAAAAAGTTATTTGAATGTTAAATAATTGGGTGTTTGCACTGTGAATGTAGATTGCACGCTTCGTGCCAGCCAGCGATAAAAATGCATAAACGGGATAGCAAGACAGAATATCAACAGGTTACGATATGGAGTTATTCACTGTTAATGCATAAAAAGTGAATATTTTTACGACAAGCGGCGCTTTGCCGCATGAAAATCAGAAAGAGTATGCACAGGCCAAATATAATTCTGGAATTGTGATCGCTCGCGAAATTTATTGACCATTTACGCTCTGTTTGGGGGCACGGCGCATCAGAATGGTGCAAAAATTGCACCGTTGGCATTATCTGTCGCAGTAATTGGGCGAAGCGGATAACAGACGACACAATTTCTGCTACCATCCATGCACTATTCACCTTGCACTGGCAGCGACTATGAAATTTGTCTCTTTTAATATCAACGGCCTGCGCGCCCGTCCTCATCAGCTTGAAGCCATTGTTGAGCAACATCAGCCAGATGTGATCGGCCTGCAGGAGACCAAGGTTCACGACGACATGTTCCCCCTCGAAGAGGTGGCGAAACTCGGTTACAACGTCTTTTATCATGGGCAGAAAGGCCATTACGGCGTTGCGCTGTTGACCAAAGAGACGCCAGTTTCTGTGCGCCGTGGTTTTCCCGGCGATGACGAAGAAGCACAGCGCCGCATCATCATGGCGGAGCTGCCTTCCCCGCTGGGGAACATCACCGTGATCAATGGTTACTTTCCCCAGGGCGAAAGCCGCGACCATCCGACCAAATTCCCGGCCAAAGCCAAGTTTTATCAGGATCTGCAGGACTATCTGACCACCGAACTGAACAAAGACAACCCGGTGCTGATTATGGGTGATGTGAACATCAGCCCGACCGACCTGGATATTGGCATCGGTGAAGACAGCCGCAAACGCTGGCTGCGTACCGGCAAATGTTCCTTCCTGCCGGAAGAGCGCGAGTGGATGCAGCGCCTGCTGGACTGGGGCCTGGTGGATACCTTCCGTACCGCCAACCCGGAGACGCAGGATCGCTTCTCGTGGTTTGACTATCGCTCAAAAGGCTTTGATGACAACCGTGGCCTGCGCATCGACCTGCTGCTGGCCAGCTCCCCGCTGGCAGAACGCTGCATCGAAACCGGTATTGACTACGATATCCGTAGCATGGAAAAACCGTCTGACCACGCGCCGGTGTGGGCGAAATTCAAGCTGTAACTCTGAGTGAACATTCAAAAAACACTTTTACTGTGCGCCCTTCTGGGCGCCTTTGCGCTGGCGTTCTTCCTCCTGCCACCGGTTACGCTATCCCTCGACGTGATAAAAACTCACCAGCAGGCGTTGCTCACGCAGGTCGAACATGCCCCCCTTCGAAGTGCGCTCACCTATTTTGTTATCTATGTCGTGGTAAGCGCCCTGTCGATCCCTGGCGCAGCCATCCTGACGCTGTTGGGTGGTGCACTTTTCAGCTTGTGGGAGGGCGTACTGCTGGTGTCGTTTGCATCCACGCTCGGCGCCACGCTGGCGATGCTCGCCAGCCGTTATCTGCTTCGCGACGGGGTGCAACGGCGTTTTACGCTACAGATGAAAACGGTCAATGCCGGGATGGCGCGTGACGGCGCGGGGTACATTTTTGCCCTTCGCCTGATGCCGCTGTTTCCGTTTTTCCTGGTGAATTTGCTGATGGGGCTGACCCGCATCACGGTGCGTCGCTACTGGTGGGTAAGTCAGGTCGCCATGCTGCCTGCAACGGTTGTCTTTCTCAACGCCGGGCGCGAGCTTGGAAGAGTGACATCGCTGCGCGATATTTTGTCGCCGGGCCTGCTGTTCGCCTTTACACTATTGGGGTTATTCCCGCTGGCCACCCGCTGGCTCTTTTCCCGTTACACCTCTTCGTTCAAAAAGTGAGGCATTATGCGCCGTGTGCGTTTTTGCGCGTTTCTGACAAGCCTGCTGCTGGCGACGCCAGCCTTTTCTGCAGACAGCTGGCAATCCCTTCAACAACAGGCAAAAGGCCAGACCGTCTGGTTTAATGCCTGGGGTGGCGATCCGGCGGTAAACCGCTACCTGGACTGGGTTAGCGGCGAAATGAAAACGCACTACGCGATTGACCTCAGGATTGTTCGTCTGGCGGATGCCGCCGATGCGGTAAAACGCATCCAGACGGAACATGCCGCAGGGCGAAACCACAACGGCTCGGTCGATTTACTCTGGGTTAACGGAGAAAATTTCCGCACCCTAAAAGAGGCGGGTTTGCTGCAAACCGGATGGGCACAGCAGCTGCCGAACTGGCGATACGTTGATACGCGTAAACCGGTTATGGAGGATTTTGCCATCCCAACCGAGGGAGCAGAATCGCCGTGGGGCGGCGCGCAGCTGACCTTTATCGCCCGTAAAGCAAGCATGCCTGCGCCGCCAGATACCCCTCAGGCATTGCTGGCCTGGGCGCGGCAGCATCCGGGCAACGTCACTTATCCGCGCCCGCCTGACTTTACCGGCACGGCGTTCCTGGAACAGCTGCTTCTGACGCTCACCACGCAGCCTGACGCGCTAAAAAAAGCGCCGGATGATACCTTCCAGCAGGTTACCGCGCCGCTGTGGCGCTACCTCGACACGCTACATCCTCTGCTGTGGCGTAAAGGGCAAGATTTTCCTCCCTCGCCCGCGCGCATGGATGCCCTGCTCGCCAGCGGCAACCTGGCTCTGTCGATGACCTTTAACCCGGCGCATGCCCGGCAAAAGGTCGCCAGCGGTGAACTCCCTGCCGACAGCTACAGCTTCGGGTTTAAGAACGGCACAATCGGTAACGTCCATTTTGTCGCCATTCCGGCGAATGCCAGCGCCAGTGCGGGGGCAAAAGTGGTGGCAAACTTCCTGCTTTCACCGCAGGCGCAGATCCGCAAAGCCGATCCGGCCGTGTGGGGTGACCCGAGCGTGCTGGACGCGGGAACGCTACCCGCCGATGAGGCGAAGCGGCTTCGCAGCCACACGCCAGAAGCGTTACCGGCAGTGCTTCCTGAACCGCACGCCGTCTGGGTTAACGCGCTGGAGCAGGAATGGCTTCGCCGTTACGGCACCCGCTAAGCGCGGCGATCTGGCTGGTAATGGCGGTGATTTATCTCCCGCTGCTTCCTGCCGTCGCTATGCTGTTTACTCCGGCGCTGTCGCTCGATAGCTGGCAGGCGCTGGCTGACGATCCCCAGTTGCCGCAGGCGTTTGCCGCTACGCTGGTCTCGACGCTGTTGGCAACGCTGGGTTCGCTGGTGATTGCCCTGGGGTTCATCACGCTGCTTTGGCCCGGCGAACGCTGGCGTCGCTTGTGCACGCAGTTACCCTGGATGCTGGCGGTGCCCCACGTCGCTTTCGCGACCAGCGCGCTACTCCTGTTTGCCGAGGGAGGGCTGTTTTATCAGGTCTGCACTTTCTGCTCACCGCAGCTCGATCGTTATGGCATCGGGCTGGGGCTGACGCTCGCGGTCAAAGAGAGCGCGTTTGTCCTGTGGGCACTCTATGCCGCGCTGCCTGAAGCGCAGCTGGCGCAGAAGAATGTGGTTTTGCGTACCCTGGGTTACGGACGCCTTCAGCGCCTGTGCTGGCTGGTCCTGCCGACCATTGCCCCCGCGCTGGGTGCCGTGATGCTGGCCGTGCTGGCCTGGTCGCTGTCTGTGGTGGATGTTGCCATTATTCTGGGGCCAGGTAATCCCCCCACGCTGGCGGTGCTGGCCTGGCAGTGGCTCAGCCAGGGCGATGCGTGGCAGCAGGCGCAGGGAACGCTCGTTTGCCTTCTCTTACTCCTGACTCTGGCTCTGCTGGCCGGAGTGGGATTCGGCATCTGGAAAGCCTGGCGACGCACCTTGCCGAACCTCTCCGGCGTCAGGCGCCGCGCGTCCCTGCCGGTACCGGAAAAGTCGCTCGCCTGGTGGCTACCGGGATGTGGGATCCTCTGCGCCATCGTGCTGCTCGGTTTAGCGCGTCCCGAAGAGGCCGCACTGACCCCGTTAACCACCAGCCTTACGCTGGGGATGCTCTCTGGCGTGCTGGCGCTTGGGCTGAGTTTTCTCTGGCTCGAATGGGGGCCCAGAAGAGGCGCGCTGTGGGTCTGGCTGCCGCTCGCGTTGCCCGCTCTACCTCTTGTCTCCGGTCAATATGCCGTTGCGCTCACGCTGGGCATCGACGGGCAGTTCGCTGCCGTGCTCTGGGGGCACCTGCTGTGGGTACTGCCCTGGACGCTGCTGGTGCTGCAACCTGCCTGGCAAAAGCTGGATCCCCGACTGTTCCTCTCCGCCAGAACGCTTGGCTGGGGACGGATGAAAATATTCTGGATGCTAAAATGCCCGCTGCTGGTACGCCCGGCGTTACTGGCTTTTGCCACCGGGTTTTCGGTGAGCATGGCGCAATACATGCCCACACTGTGGCTGGGTGCCGGACGTTTTGCCACGCTGACCACTGAAACCGTGGCGCTCAGCAGCGGGGGAAGTCTTCCGATCCTGGCGACCCGCGCGCTGGGATTACTATTAGTGACGGGCATCGTTTTTGGCACCGCCGCCCTCTTATCCAGTCTGGCAGGCCGCTACCGTCGAGGATTACGTTAATGTTAAAGGTGCAAAATCTGACCATTGAACCGCTTTTCCGGCAGGTCAATTTTTGTGTACCGCGCGGGGAGATAGTGACCCTGATGGGGCCGTCCGGTAGCGGGAAATCGACACTTTTCTCCTGGATGGTGGGGGCGTTATCTTCTGATTTTAAGGCGCAGGGAGAACTGTGGCTTGATGAAAGCCGCTGTGACACCTTGCCCGTGGAAACGCGTGGTTTAGGGATCCTCTTTCAGGACGCCCTGCTGTTTGACCACTTCAGCGTCGGGCAAAACCTGATGCTCGCCCTGCCTTCCCGCATTAAAGGCGAGGCGCGTCGGGAACGCGTTGAGCAGGCGCTACGTTCTGCCGGGCTGGAAAATTACTCTGCCAGCGACCCTGCTACGCTTTCCGGCGGAGAACGCGCCCGGGTCAGCCTGCTGCGCGCCCTGCTTGCGGAGCCGCAGGCATTATTGCTGGATGAACCGTTCAGCCGCCTCGATAAAGCGTTACGAACGACGTTTCGAACCTGGGTGTTTGACGCCGTTCGTGCGCGTAATATTCCAGCGGTGCTGGTCACCCATGATGAGGAAGACATTCCGCCCGGTGGCAAGGTGATCGAGATTTCTCGCTGGCAATAATGTGCTAACGCAATGTTTTCAGATCCGGGAGAGACGACAATGCCCCCCTCTTTTACTGACGTCAGGTTATTCGATGAAACGTGTTTCTCAACTGACCGCGCTGGCCCTACTCTGCGGCCTCGCCTCACTCTCCGCCGTGGCGGCTGATATGTCCTCTTCCCTTACGCTGGCCGAACTGCAGGCGCAACAGGGCAAAGCCATCGACACCCGCCCCAGCGCGTTCTACAACGGCTGGCCGCAAACGCTCAGCGGCCCCTCCGGGCATGAACCCGCCGCGCTCAACCTGGCGGCCTCCTGGCTAAGCGCCATGAGCGACGAGCAGTTTGGCGCGTGGATAAAACAGCACCAGCTTACCCCGTCCACGCCCATTGCCCTTTACGGCCGCGATGCCGACAACCAGGCCGTTAAAGCCCGCCTGGAGAAGGCCGGATACGCGCATCTGTCGCTTCTCAGCGATGCCCTGCAAACACCCGACCGCCTACAGCGCCTGCCGCACTTTGAACAACTCGTCTACCCGCAGTGGATCCACCAGCTACAACAAGGCAAACCGGTCACCGCCGCCCCGGCTGGCGACTGGAAAGTGATTGAAGCCGCCTGGGGCGCACCGAAGTTTTACCTGCTGAACCATATCCCCGGCGCGGGTTACATCGACACTAACGAGGTGGAAAGCGAGCCGCTGTGGAATAAGGTCTCCGACGACAAGCTGAAAGCGATGCTGGCGAAACACGGGATCCGTCACGATACCACCGTCATTCTGTATGGCCGTGACGTTTACGCCGCCGCGCGCGTGGCGCAAATCATGCTCTATGCGGGCGTGAAGGATGTTCGCATTCTCGACGGCGGCTGGAAAGCATGGTCAGAGGCCAACCTGCCGGTTGAGCGCGGTATGCCGGCAAACGTGAAGCCTGCCCCTGATTTTGGCGCGCCGATCCCCGGCCAGCCGCAGCTGATGGTGGATATGGAACAGGCGCGCCGCATGCTGAACCGTCAGGATGCCTCGCTGGTCAGCATTCGTTCGTGGCCGGAGTTTATCGGCGACACCAGCGGCTACAGCTACATCAAGCCCAAAGGTGATATTGCCGGGGCGCGCTGGGGTCACGCGGGCAGCGACGCGACCCACATGGAAGATTTCCATAACCCGGATGGCACCATGCGCAGCGCCGATGATATTGCCGCTATGTGGAAGACCTGGCACATCCAGCCTGAGCAGCACGTTGCGTTTTATTGCGGCACCGGCTGGCGCGCGTCAGAAAGCTTTATGTATGCCCGCGCGATGGGCTGGAAGAACGTCGCCGTCTATGACGGCGGCTGGTACGAATGGAGCAGTCATCCGCAAAATCCGGTCTCTACCGGCAAACGCGGGCCTGAGAGTACCCTCTAAGGCTTGAGTGACTTCAGCGTCACATAGCCGCTCCAAATGCGCGTTGTGGTGGTCAGCCAGCACAACGCGCCGAATATCCACGCAAACAGCGTAAAGTGTGCCGGAAACAGGCAGCACAGTACGAACAGCGCGATGGTTTCCGTCCCTTCCGTTAGCCCACCGATGTAATAAAACGACTTGTGAGCATAGCCCGGGTTGTCGATATCGTGTTTCGCCGCCAGCGCCGCAAACGCCAGAAAACTGCTGCCGGTGCCGATAAACGCGAACAACAGCCAGGCGGCGGCCAGCGCATTCTCGGCGGGCGCAGCCAGGGCAAAGCCAAACGGGACCAGCGCGTAAAACAGAAAATCGAGCGCGATATCCAGAAACCCTCCCGCATCGGTTAATCCCCTGCGGCGCGCCAGCGCACCGTCCAGACCATCCAGCAGGCGGTTGAATACGATGGCGACCAGCGCAGCAAAATACCCGCCGAGCGCCAGAAACGGCAGCGCCAGCACGCCGACGGCAAATCCTGTTAACGTCAGGCCATCAGGGGTAATAAAGGGTTTATCCAGCACGGCCACGAGCTGGTTAAGCAGAGGTTTCAGGCGAGGATGCAGGTGTTTATCAAGCATGGGGTTTCTCTTTAAAGGTCGCGCACAGCCCCTGAGCAGGAATGTCGAGCGCGGCATTAAAACGTGCCGAGAGGTTTTGAAACGCAATCAATGCCGTCATTTCGGTAATCGCGTCGTCTGTAAAGTGGCGCTTCAACTGCGCTTTGACCACGTCATCCACCTGAGGCGGCGTGGCGCTGACGGCTTCGGCGTACGCCAGCGCAGCGCACTCCTCGTCGCTGAATACATCGCTTTCACGCCAGTGGCTCACCGCCTGAACTTTATCCAGCGCGCCCGCCCGCTCGGCAAGCCGCAGGCTGTTGGCATCGATACAAAATGCGCAGTGACACAGCTGCGACACGCGGGTCATCAGCAGTGAACGCAGCACCGGGGAAAGACGTGCCTTGCGGCGCTCCAGATAACCGACAAACAGCGCAACCAGCCAGAACAGACGCGGCATCCGTCCCCACCAGCGAGTGGGATTAAGCACCGCGCCAAAATGTTTTTTCTGCATGGCGGCAATCGGCTTAAGGCTGGCGGGAAGGGATTCGATGGGGGCAACCCAGGTGGTGGTCTTTTTCACCTGATTCTCCTGATAGCTGGACTCTGAGAAAGGGCACGATAATATGTCTTTTTTTGCTAACAATTATTGACGACCATGCTGAAAACACTCGATGTCGTTGCCGCCATCATCGAAAAAGACGACAACATTTTACTGGCGCAGCGCCCTACCCACGCCGACCAGCCGGGAATGTGGGAATTTGCGGGCGGGAAAGTCGAAGCCGGTGAAACCCAGCCCGAGGCGCTGATCCGCGAACTGCGTGAAGAGTTGGGCATTGAGGCTCAGCCTGCGCGCTACGTGGCAAGCCACCAGCGCGAAGTGTCGCAGCGGTTAATCAACCTGCACGCCTGGCATGTTCCCGTCTTCTGTGGAGAGCTCACGGCGCACTACCACAGCGCGCTGGTGTGGTGTACACCGGAAGAGGCGTTCGCCTACGACTTAGCCCCGGCGGATATTCCGCTGCTGGAGGCCTTTATTCTTTTACGCGACGCCAGACCAGCGGATTCGTGCTAATGGTGCGTTCATCACGCTGGCACTGCAGTAAAACACCGTCCGCTTTAACCACCGCCCCTTCAGAATAGTTTTGATCCTGATAGATGCAGCACTGATTGCACGGCTGCGCGCGCTGGCCGCTGGAGCTAAAAACCTCTGGCGGCACGTTCACTTCCACATCCGGGCGAATGCGGTCCGCCTGAGCGCCAGCGGTAAACATCAAACATAACGCGGTGATCACGTAACGGTTCATCGACTTGTCTTCCTGTTGTGTCCTGATATTGACTATAACGGTAAACCTGAGCAGAACCTTTAATTTATCTCGCCATCGCTTTTGGTTATGACCCGCCCTTTCTCATGAATTTCCCTTTCGGCACACATTTCTGCTTGCCTCACAAAGCGGTACGGGTGGTATAGTCAAAAAAACAACACAAATCGCATAAGCAACATACATAAATTACTATAAGAGGTTCTTATATCTATGGATCAGACACGCACTCTGGAAAGTTTCCTTGCCCATGTTCAGCAGCGCGACCCGCACCAAAGCGAGTTCGCGCAGGCCGTTCGTGAAGTGATGACCACCCTGTGGCCCTTCCTTGAACAAAATCCGCGCTACCGTCAGATGTCTCTGCTTGAACGCCTTGTCGAGCCAGAACGCGTGATCCAGTTCCGCGTGACATGGGTTGACGATCGCAATCAGGTGCAGGTCAATCGTGCGTGGCGCGTACAGTTTAACTCCGCCATTGGCCCGTTTAAGGGCGGTATGCGCTTCCACCCGTCCGTAAACCTGTCGATTCTGAAGTTCCTCGGCTTCGAGCAGACCTTTAAAAACGCCCTCACCACGCTTCCGATGGGCGGCGGGAAAGGCGGCAGCGATTTCGATCCGAAAGGCAAAAGCGAAGGCGAAGTGATGCGCTTCTGCCAGGCGCTAATGACCGAACTGTATCGTCACCTTGGTCCTGACACCGACGTTCCTGCCGGTGATATCGGCGTCGGTGGACGTGAAGTGGGCTTTATGGCCGGGATGATGAAAAAACTCTCTAATAACAGCGCCTGCGTCTTTACCGGCAAGGGGCTGTCGTTTGGCGGGAGTCTGATCCGCCCGGAAGCGACCGGATACGGCCTGGTTTACTTCACCGAAGCCATGCTCAAGCGTCACGGCTTAGGTTTTGAAGGGATGCGCGTCGCGGTGTCCGGTTCCGGTAACGTGGCGCAGTACGCTATTGAGAAAGCGATGCAGTTTGGTGCTCGCGTGGTAACCGCCTCTGACTCCAGCGGCACGGTGGTGGATGAAGCGGGCTTCACGGCGGAGAAACTGGCGCGCCTGTGTGAAATCAAAGCCAGCCGCGACGGTCGCGTGGCGGATTATGCCCGAGAGTTTGGCCTGACCTACCTGGAAGGGAAACAGCCGTGGGGCGTGCCGGTGGATATCGCCCTGCCGTGCGCAACGCAGAACGAGCTGGATGTTGAAGCCGCGCGTACATTGATTAGCAACGGCGTGAAAGCCGTAGCTGAAGGGGCGAATATGCCGACCACCATCGACGCGACGGACCTGTTCCTGGAAGCGGGCGTGCTGTTTGCGCCGGGCAAGGCCGCTAACGCGGGCGGCGTGGCGACCTCCGGCCTCGAGATGGCGCAAAACGCCGCGCGCCTCGGCTGGAAAGCGGAGAAAGTGGATGCGCGCCTGCACCACATCATGCTGGATATTCACCACGCCTGCGTGGAGTACGGCGGTGAAGCATCGCAAACCAACTACGTGCGCGGGGCGAATATTGCCGGGTTCGTGAAGGTGGCGGATGCGATGATTGGGCAGGGCGTGATTTAAGCTTTCGCTGCATTCTCGCTCTTGTAGGCCCGGTAAGCGTTAGCGCCACCGGGCTTTTTTCAGGCCGCAGAGCTGCTTTTCGCCGGGTGTCGGCTGCGCCTTACCCGGCCTACGGTTTAAGAGGCTGCCGCGCTCTTTTTCTTTTTAAACGTTTTCTTCGCGCCACCACCGGGTGCAACCATCCCTCTGAACGTTTTCACCGGCGTGCTGCGCGCCTGATCGATCAGTTGGTAAAGCGTCCCGACCAGCGGCTGCATAAAGTCCTGATAGCGGCACTGCTTCTCGCTGATCTGCGTCAGCACCGACTCCCAGTGCGCGGTCATGTCCGGCCTCGCGGCCAGCTCTGGCAAGGAGTGAATCAGTGCCCGGCCCGGCTCTGTCGAATGGATATAGCGCCCTTTTTTCTCGAGAAAACCACGCTTAAACAGCAGCTCGATAATCCCCGCGCGGGTTGCTTCCGTACCCAAACCGTCGGTGGCGCGGAGGATCTTCTTCAGATCTTTATCCTGCACAAAACGGGCGATCCCGGTCATGGCGGAAAGCAGCGTCGCGTCGGTGAAATGGCGCGGCGGCTGGGTCTGACGCTCAACCACTTCGCCCTTCTCGCACAGCAGCTCGTCATCTTTAGCGACCACCGGCAGCGGCGTGCCGTCGTTCTCCTCGTCGCGCTCTTTGTTACCGAGCAGCGTGCGCCAGCCCGCTTCCGCAAGGAAACGCGCTTTGGCGACAAACTTGCCTTTGGCAATCTCAAGCTCAATGACGCATTTACGGAACACCGCGTCCGGGCAGAACTGCATCAGGTACTGACGGGCGACCAGGTTGTACACCTTCGCTTCGTTCTCGGTCAGATTGACGCTGCTGGCACGCGCCGTCGGGATAATCGCGTGGTGGGCATCCACCTTTTTATCATCCCAGCAGCGGTTATGGGTGTCCGGGTTGACCGTCGGCTGCGGGAGCAGATCCGGCGCATGCACGCCGATGGCGTTCATCACCGAGTGGCGTCCGGCAAAGTGTTCTTCCGGCAGATAGCGACTGTCCGAACGCGGATAGGTGATGAGCTTATGGGTTTCGTAGAGCTTTTGGCAGATATCCAGTACGTTCTGCGCGCTCAGGCCAAACTTTTTGGCCGCCTCAATCTGAAGTGCAGAGAGCGAAAACGGCAGCGGCGCGGGTTCTGATTCCCGTTTATCGTTATAGCTGGTGACGATAGCGGGCTGGCCGGTAATGCGGTTAACCACGTGATCGGCCAGCGGACGATGGAGCAGACGCCCCTCTTCATCCTGGTATGACTCGCAGGCGTCGCTCGGCTGCCAGACGGCGGTAAAGCGCTCGTCTTTTGGGGTGACAATATGCGCTTTCACTTCAAAGAAATCTTTGGCGACGAAGTTTTCAATCTCTTCATCACGGCGAACCACCAGCCCCAGCACCGGCGTCTGCACGCGGCCCACGGAGAGCACGCCCTGATAGCCCGCGTTGCGCCCGAGGATGGTGTAGGCGCGAGTCATATTGATACCGTACAGCCAGTCGGCGCGGGCGCGGGCTAAAGCCGAGACGCACAGCGGAATAAACTCGCTGTTGGCGCGCAGGCGCGAGATTGCCCGCTCAACGGCCTGCGGGTTGAGGTCGTTAATTAAACAGCGCTGCACCTGCTGGCGCTTTTCCGGCGCCAGCTCCAGGTAGTCCAGCACTTCATCGACCAGGAGCTGCCCTTCCCTGTCCGGGTCACCCGCATGCACGATTTCAGCCGCTTCATGCAGGAAGCGCTTGATCACGTTGAGCTGTTTGGTGACCGAAGGCCGGGGCTGCAGGCGCCATTTTTCCGGCACGATGGGCAGATCGTTCAGGTTCCAGCGGGCATAGCGGCTGTCGTAGACATCCGGCTGCGCCTGCTCAAGCAGGTGACCAATACACCAGGTGACCACCTGCCCGTTACCGCATTCGATGAAGCCGTCGCCTTTGCGATGCGGTTTAGGCAGCACATCGGCAATGGCGCGGGCCAGGCTCGGCTTTTCGGCAATAAACAACCGCATCGAATTAACGGATCTCAATCATCGGTCGGCCGCCGCGCGCGGTCACCAGCTCGCCGATCGCCGTCAGGGTGATGCCAAACTCAGCGGCGGTCGCCTGAACGTCGGCTTCGGATCCCGGCGTAACCGCCAGCAGCAGGCCGCCGGAGGTTTGCGGATCGCACAGCAGGTTGCGCCACGCTTCAGGCATCTCGCCCATCAGGTGACCGTAGCTGGCGAAGTTGCGCTGGGTACCGCCCGGCACCGCGCCCTGAGCAATATACTCTTCCACGCCCGGCAACTTCGGCACGTCCTGATACCAGACCTGCGCCTGAACGCCAGCGCCCTGGCAGACTTCACTCAGGTGTCCCAGCAGACCAAAACCGGTCACGTCGGTCATCGCCTTCACGCCGTCGATGTTGGCGAAAGCCGCACCCGCCAGGTTCATCTGGCACATCACTTCCGTTGCCAGACCCACATGCTCGGGCTTCAGCAGGGATTTTTTCTCGGCGGTGGTGAGTACGCCAATGCCCAGCGGCTTGGTGAGGAACAGCTTACAGCCCGCCTGCGCGGTGCTGTTGCGCTTCACGCGCTCGGTCGGTACCACGCCCGTAACGGCCAGGCCGAAGATCGGCTCCGGCGCATCGATAGAGTGACCACCGGCCAGGGCAATCCCCGCCTGCTGACAGGCAAAGCGCCCGCCCTCAATCACATCGCGGGCAATCTCAGGTGGAATGGTGTTAATCGGCCAGCCCAGAATGGCAATCGCCATGATCGGCTTACCGCCCATCGCGAAGATATCGCTGATGGCGTTAGTCGCCGCAATGCGCCCGAAATCGAACGGGTTATCGACAATCGGCATAAAGAAATCGGTGGTGCTGATAATGCTGGTGCCGTTACCTAAGTCATAAACCGCTGCATCGTCACGCGTTTCGTTACCGACAAGCAGGTTCGGGTCGACAAACTTCGCCTGTTCGCTGTGCAGGATGGTCTCCAGCACTTTCGGGGAAATTTTACAACCGCAACCGGCTCCGTGGCTGTATTGCGTTAAACGAATGGTTTGCTCGCTCATGGACGTCTCCTGTCATCTCAATCGCGCTATGGTAGCGCTCATTCCATAAAGAGGTAAGTATGACTGTCTGAATTCTGCGGCGGATGCTCAGAATCCAGACAGTTTAGCGCGGGTTATCAGAAACGGCTGACGAAAGGCGTGGTGTCCGGCACGCTGATGGTGCTGGAGGCTT
This sequence comes from Enterobacter sp. RHBSTW-01064, assembly GCF_014103035.1. Taxonomy (NCBI): domain Bacteria; kingdom Pseudomonadati; phylum Pseudomonadota; class Gammaproteobacteria; order Enterobacterales; family Enterobacteriaceae; genus Enterobacter; species Enterobacter sp. RHBSTW-01064. Next base: position 450,510 of record NZ_JABXOU010000004.1, read on the forward strand.
TAAGCTGCGGGGTGCCAAGATAGAGGAAGCCGACAATTTTATCGTGCTCGCCACAGGCAAAGCCATCACGCACGACCGAACTCTCGGTCAGCGGCCCGGTGCGCCAGATGCCATTGAAGCCCTGCGCGACGGCGGCCATTTGCATCGCCATCACCGCGCAGCCTGCGGACATTTCCTGCTCCCAGACCGGCACCTTATGGTCGGCCTGACATTTCGCCACGACAGCGATGATCATCGGCGCGCGGAAAGGCGCACTGCGGGCTTTATCAATCCCTTTCTCATCCTGACCAGCAGCAACCGCGCCTTTTTCCAGTAACGCACTGAAGCGGTCGCGGCCTTCGGCTTCAATCACAAAGAAGTGCCAGGGCTGGAGCGTGCCATGATCCGGCGCGCGCAGGCCCGCACGCAGAATGTTTTCCAGCTGCTCGCCCGCTGGAGCAGGCTCGGCCAGACGCGACGCGCTACGGCGGTTAACAAGCAGTTCAAGTGCATCCATTGGTTAACTCCTTTCTTGAAATTTACTCACAAAATTAACACGGCGGCAGATTTTGTTACAGCGTGTCAGGCGATTCCTGCTGACAAGTGGCGGTTGGGTCATTACGATAGCCCAACATTACCGTCACGTGGCGACGGAAACAGTCATTTTCTGGTTAGGGAGAATACATGCGAACCCTTTGGCGAATCTTTGCCGGTTTCTTTAAATGGACGTGGCGACTGCTCAACTTCGTCCGCAACCTGGTGATGAACATCTTTTTCATCTTCCTGGTGCTGGTTTGCGTAGGCGTCTGGATGCACATCAGCAACGCCAACCAGGCCCAACATTCGACCCGTGGGGCGCTGTTACTCGACATCACCGGCGTCATCGTTGATAAACCTTCTACCAGCAACCGTCTGGGCGTGATTGGCCGCCAGCTGTTTGGCGCAACATCCGACCGTCTGCAGGAAAACTCCCTGTTCGATATCGTCGATACCATTCGTCAGGCCAAAGACGACCGCAACATCACCGGGATCGTGCTGGATCTGAAAGATTTTGCCGGAGGCGATCAGCCTTCCATGCAGTACATCGGTAAAGCGCTGCGCGAGTTCCGCGACAGCGGCAAACCGGTGATTGCCGTGGGCGACAGCTACAGCCAGGGGCAATATTATCTGGCGAGCTTTGCCAATAAAATTTGGCTCTCGCCGCAGGGTACGGTCGACCTTCATGGTTTTGCCACCAACGGGCTGTATTACAAGTCGCTGCTCGACAAGCTGAAAGTCACCACCCACGTCTTCCGCGTCGGTACCTATAAGTCTGCGGTTGAGCCGTTTATCCGCGACGATATGTCCCCTGCTGCCCGTGAAGCGGACAGCCGCTGGATTGGCGAACTGTGGCAGAACTATCTCGGCACCATCGCCGCTAACCGTCAGATTACCGCTGAACAGGTCTTCCCTGGCGCGCGCGGCATGCTGGACGGGCTGCGTAAGGTTGACGGCGATACCGCGAAATATGCGCTCGACAACAAGCTGGTTGACGCGCTGGGCTCAAGCGCGGATGTCGAAAAAGCGCTGACCAAACAGTTTGGCTGGAGCAAAGAAGATAAAAACTTCAGCGCCATTAGCATGTATGACTACGCAGCGAAAAAACCTGATGAGACCGGGGACAGCGTTGCCGTGGTCTTCGCTAACGGCGCTATCATGGACGGACAGGAGACCCCGGGGAACGTTGGCGGGGACACCACCGCGTCGCAAATCCGCGATGCGCGCCTTGACCCGAAAGTGAAAGCGATTGTTCTGCGCGTAAACAGCCCTGGCGGCAGCGTGAGCGCTTCTGAAGTGATCCGCGCGGAACTGGCCGCGGCACGCGCCGCTGGCAAACCGGTGGTGGTATCAATGGGCGGAATGGCCGCATCGGGCGGGTATTGGATCTCCACGCCAGCGAACTACATTGTCGCCAACCCAAGCACGTTGACCGGCTCTATCGGCATCTTCGGGGTGATTAATACCGTGGAAAACAGTCTGGACTATCTGGGCGTGCATACCGATGGCGTTTCCACGTCTCCGCTGGCGGATGTGTCGGTGACGAAATCTCTGCCGCCTGAAGTCTCTGAGATGATGCAGCTCAGCATTGAGAACGGCTATAAACGCTTTATCACGCTGGTAGCGGACTCGCGTAAAAAGACGCCTGAGCAGATCGACCAGATCGCGCAGGGCCACGTCTGGACCGGCCAGGACGCGAAGAGCAACGGCCTGGTGGACAGTCTGGGTGACTTTGACGACGCCGTTAAGAAAGCGGCCGAACTGGCGAAGCTCAAGCAGTGGCACGTTGAGTATTATCAGGACGAGCCGTCGTTCTTCGATATGGTGATGGACAGCATGTCCGTTTCCGTTCGCGCCATGCTGCCGGAGGCGCTGCAGGCTTACCTGCCTGCGCCTGTTGCCACGGCAGCGAAAGCGATGAAGGCGGAAAGCGATAAGCTCGCGGCCTTTAATGATCCACAAAGTCGTTACGCGTTTTGCCTGACCTGCGCGAACGTTCGTTAAAAACCGTCCCCGCTTCGCGCGAAGAGGGGATTTTTTTCTTTTGAAGAACAAGAACTCACACCCATGCAGAAGAAATCGATTTATGTAGCCTACACTGGCGGTACCATCGGGATGCAGCGCTCTGAAAACGGCTATATTCCTGTCTCCGGCCACCTGCAGCGTCAGCTTGCACTGATGCCTGAATTCCACCGCCCGGAAATGCCTGACTTTACCATCCACGAATACGAGCCGCTGATGGACTCCTCCGACATGACGCCGGAAGACTGGCAGCACATCGCGGATGATATTAAAGCCCATTACGACCAGTACGACGGCTTCGTGATCCTGCACGGCACCGACACCATGGCGTTTACCGCTTCCGCGCTCTCCTTCATGCTGGAGAATCTGGGCAAGCCGGTTATCGTCACCGGCTCGCAAATCCCGCTGGCGGAGTTGCGCTCGGACGGCCAGATCAACCTGCTGAATTCCCTTTACGTGGCGGCGAATTATCCGATTAACGAAGTGTCGTTGTTCTTCAACAACCGTCTTTACCGCGGCAACCGCACTACCAAAGCGCACGCCGACGGCTTCGACGCTTTCGCCTCGCCTAACCTGCAGCCGCTGCTGGAAGCGGGTATTCATATCCGTCGTCTGGGCACGCCGCCTGCGCCGAACACCGCCGGTGAGCTGATTGTGCACCCGATTACCCCACAACCGATTGGCGTGGTGACGATTTACCCTGGGATCTCTGCGGACGTGGTACGTAACTTCCTGCGTCAGCCGGTGAAAGCGCTGATTTTGCGCTCTTACGGCGTCGGCAACGCCCCGCAGAACGGCGAATTCCTGAAAGAGCTTCAGGAGGCCAGCGAGCGCGGGATCGTGGTGGTGAACCTGACCCAGTGTATGTCCGGCAAGGTGAACATGGGCGGCTACGCCACCGGCAACGCGCTCGCACATGCCGGAGTCATCAGCGGCTTCGATATGACCGTTGAGGCAACGCTGACTAAACTTCACTATTTACTGAGTCAGGACCTGGACATTCAGTCTATTCGCAGCGCGATGATGCAAAACCTGCGCGGCGAGCTGACCCCGGACGAATAAGGAGGCTACATGAAGCAACGCGCTCTGTTACTGGTCGATTTGCAAAATGATTTCTGCGCGGGCGGCGCGCTGGCCGTCGCGGAAGGTGACAGTACCGTTGATGTGGCGAATACGCTGATTGACTGGTGCAAAGCCCGCGGCGAAGCGGTTGTCGCAAGCCAGGACTGGCACCCGGCGAACCACGGCAGCTTTGCCAGCCAGCACGGCGTTGAGCCTTTCACTCAGGGGGAACTCGACGGGCTGGTGCAAACCTTCTGGCCGGATCACTGCGTACAGCAGACGGAAGGCGCGGAGCTGCATCCGCTCCTGAATCAGAAAGCCATCGACGCGGTGTTCCATAAAGGGGAAAACCCGGATATCGACAGCTATAGCGCGTTTTTTGATAACGGGCATCGCCAGAAAACGGCGCTGGACGCATGGTTACGTCACCACGAAATCACGGAGCTGATTGTGCTGGGCCTGGCGACGGATTACTGCGTAAAGTTTACCGTACTCGATGCGCTCCAGCTGGGTTACTCCGTCAGCGTCATCACCGATGGCTGCCGCGGGGTGAACATTAACCCGCAGGACAGCGCTCAGGCGTTTATGGATATGGCCGCCGAAGGCGCGACGCTGTATACGCTGGAAGACTGGCTGGAAACGCAGGCGTAAACCTTTTTAGCCGGGTGGCGCTGACGCTTACCCGGCCTACCTTTCCCCGTAGGCCGGGTAAGGCGCAGCCGCCACCCGGCAACCCCCTCTCCGATCTCCCATAAAGTGAACTCCCTCGCATCCTCAGCGAAGCGGCAATGCTATTCTCATCAGGTTATTTTTCCGCCACGCTTTTTCAGTGGCGTGGTTTTTTCGTTTGTCAAAGAGGAACTTGTATGAAACGTTTGCCCTTGCTGGCAGCATTACCCTTGCTTTGCGCGTCAGTTGCCTCCGCCAGTACCCTGATGTCCGTAGGCTACTTTAACGGGGGTGGCGATGTCACCGCCGGACCGGGTGGCGACATCAATAAGCTGGACGTTCGCCAGATCACCCACCTGAACTACTCGTTTGGCCTTGTCTATAACGATGAGAAAGATGAAACCAACGCCGCCCTAAAAGATCCGACGAAACTGCATCAAATCTGGCTATCGCCAAAAGTCGCCTCCGATCTGGCCCTCATCCCGACCCTGCGTAAACAAAACCCGAACCTCAAAGTGCTGCTTTCTGTTGGCGGCTGGGGGGCGCGTGGCTTCTCTGGCGCAGCGGCAACTAAAGAGACGCGCGCGGTGTTTATCCGCTCCGCGCAGGAGATCGTCGATAAATACGGTCTGGACGGGATCGACCTCGACTGGGAGTATCCCGTCAACGGCGCGTGGGGGCTGGTTGCCAGCACGCCTGCCGACCGGGATAACTTCACCGCGCTGCTGAAAGAGATGCGTGAGGCGTTCGGGCAGAAAAAACTGGTCACTATCGCGGTAGGCGCGAATGCGGAAAGTCCGAAAAGCTGGGTGGATGTCAAAGCCATCGCCCCGCTGCTCGACTACATCAACCTGATGACCTACGACATGGCGTACGGGACGCAGTATTTCAACGCGAACCTGTATGACTCCAGCGCCTGGCCGACGGTTGCCGCGGCCGATAAATACAGCGTCGATTTTGTGGTGAACAACTATCTTACCGCCGGGTTGAAACCACAGCAGATGAACCTCGGGATCGGATTCTATGGCCGCGTGCCGAAACGCGCCGTCGAGCCGGGGATCGACTGGACGAAACAGGATGCGCAAAAAAATCCGGTGACCCAGCCCTACTTCGGACCTCAGGAGATCGGGTTGTTCACGTCACTCGGCTATGACCTGACCAAAGATACCTACGTGAAGTACAACGATATCGTGAAGAAGCTATTGAAAGATCCGCAGAAGCGCTTTACTGAGCACTGGGATGACCAGGCTAAGGTGCCGTGGCTGTCGGTGAATTCTGCCGACGGGAAGGCGCTGTTTGCGATTTCCTATGAGAACCCGCGTTCCGTTGCCATCAAAGCGGACTATATCAAAGAGAAAGGTCTGGCAGGGGCGATGTTCTGGGAGTACGGCGCGGACGACAACAACCAGTTAGCGAAGCAGCTGGCGGCGTCGCTCGGGATCCCACACTAAGGTGTAGTGTGCCGGGTGGCGCTAACGCTTACCCGGCCTACACAGAGAGCATTATTTGAAAGTCGCAATCGGCTTCGGCGTGATGCCGAAGTCTTCTTTCAGCTCGCGCTTGCTCTTCATCACCATCTGTCCACTGGTGTCGATCGTCATGTGCTGCGCGTCAGTATTGTTGCGCGCCTGCCATAACATCACCAGCTGCAGGCTGTTCTCTTTTTGCTCCGGGGTGAGCGCCACACCATCTGGCCATTTTCCCAGTTCAACGGCCGTCACCAGACGCTGATAAACCTCCGGTGTCATACCGCTAATCATGTCATCAATATTCATGATGTCTCCCTTTTAAAGGAATAATTTGCTGAATCGATTTTTCAACCTTTAGTGTGATCGCCATTTTCGTCATCAGTGAAGCTTAACGAGGCTGAATTCACGCAAAAACGCTCACCCGTTGGCTGAGGCCCATCAGGGAAGACATGCCCGAGGTGCGCATCACAGTTTCCGCAACGAATTTCAGTGCGTACCATGCCGTGTGAGGAGTCCGTCAGATAGCGGATCGCGTCATCGCTCACCGGCTCGTAAAAGCTCGGCCAGCCACAGCCTGAATCATATTTTGTTTGCGAATTAAACAGCGGCGCATCGCACACCAGACAGTGGTAGACGCCGTCTCGTTTGTTGTGCAGTAAACGCCCGGTGAATGGCGGTTCCGTTCCGTGGTTCTGCGTCACGTAAAACTGCATTTCTGTGAGGTTTTTTTTCAAATCGTCGGGGTTACGTTGGTTCGACATATGCTTACATCTCGCTGTAGAAACAGACATCTTCTGACCCGAATTCTAACAAAACATTAACACCCTTGCGTGCACTTTTGTTCTAAACTTATGTGTCGCGAAAAGGCGGTCAGGCAATTGTGACCTGTTTCACATTTTTATCCTGCGAGGCCTTTAAAATTCCGGCCGCAGCCCCCATGTGGTTGCTAGCTCAAAGGGAAAGTGAGGCGAGTCAGTCGCACAAACGTTAGTCACAGGATTGATTTGTCGCAATGATTGACACGATTCCGCTTGACGCTGCGTAAGGTTTTTGTAATTTTACAGGCAACCTTTTATTCACTAACAAATAGCTGGTGGAATATATGACTATCAAAGTAGGTATCAACGGTTTTGGCCGTATCGGCCGTATTGTTTTCCGTGCTGCTCAGAAACGTTCTGACATCGAAATCGTTGGTATCAACGATCTCCTGGACGCTGAATACATGGCGTACATGCTGAAGTACGACTCAACTCACGGTCGTTTCGACGGCACCGTTGAAGTGAAAGACGGCCACCTGGTTGTTAACGGTAAAACCATCCGCGTTACTGCTGAGAAAGACCCAGCTAACCTGAAATGGAACGAAATTGGTGTTGACGTTGTAGCTGAAGCTACCGGTATCTTCCTGACCGACGAAACCGCACGTAAACACATCACCGCTGGTGCGAAGAAAGTTGTTCTGACTGGTCCTTCCAAAGACAATACCCCAATGTTCGTTCGTGGTGCTAACTTCGAAAAATACGCTGGCCAGGACATCGTTTCCAACGCATCCTGCACCACCAACTGCCTGGCTCCACTGGCTAAAGTTATCAACGACAACTTCGGTATCGTTGAAGGCCTGATGACCACCGTTCACGCAACTACCGCTACTCAGAAAACTGTTGATGGCCCGTCTCACAAAGACTGGCGCGGCGGCCGTGGCGCAGCTCAGAACATCATCCCATCTTCTACCGGTGCTGCTAAAGCTGTAGGCGTTGTACTGCCAGAGCTGAACGGTAAACTGACTGGTATGGCGTTCCGCGTTCCAACGCCTAACGTATCCGTTGTTGACCTGACCGTTCGTCTGGAAAAAGCTGCTTCTTATGAAGAAATTAAGAAAGCAATCAAAGCTGCTTCCGAAGGCGCAATGAAAGGCGTTCTGGGCTACACCGAAGACGACGTTGTATCTACCGATTTCAACGGCGAAGTGTGCACTTCCGTGTTCGATGCTAAAGCTGGTATCGCACTGAACGACAACTTCGTTAAACTGGTTTCCTGGTACGACAACGAAACTGGCTACTCTAACAAAGTACTGGACCTGATCGCTCACATCTCCAAATAAGTTGAGATGAGTGCTTGATCCAAAAAGGCGACTTCGGTCGCCTTTTTTATTGTTTTAAGACAGAGGATTGCTTAATGATTAATAAAATTTTTGCACTTCCGGTAGTCGAACAACTTACCCCTGTGCTCTCCCGCCGTCAGATCGACGGTGCTGATATTATCGTTGTGGACCATCCGCGCGTAAAAGCTTCCGTGGCGCTGAACGGCGCTCACCTGCTCTCCTGGAAACCGGAAGGAGAAGTGGAAGGCTTATGGCTGAGCGATGCGACCTCATTCAAAAAAGGGGCGGCTATCCGTGGCGGCGTGCCGATCTGCTGGCCGTGGTTCGGCCCTTCCGCGCAACCGGGTTTGCCGTCTCACGGTTTTGCCCGTAATCAACAATGGACGCTGAAAGCACACAACGAAGATGATAACGGCGCGGTGCTGACCTTTGAACTGCAGGCAAACGATGAAACTCGCGCCCTGTGGCCGCACGATTTCACCCTTTATGCCCGCTTCAAGCTGGCGAAAACCTGCGAAATTGAGCTGGAAGCCCATGGCGAGTTTGAAACCACGTCAGCCCTGCACACCTATTTCAACGTGGGTGATATTAGCGCGGTAAAAGTGAGCGGTCTTGGTGATACCTTTATCGACAAGGTGGATAACGCGAAGGAAGGTAAGCTGAGCGACGGGGTGCAAACGTTCCCTGACCGTACCGACCGCGTTTACCTGCACCCGGAAGCATGCAGCGTGATCCATGACGGTGCCCTGAATCGCGGTATTGAAGTGGTTCATCACCATCACAGCGACGTAGTCGGCTGGAACCCAGGCCCGGCGCTTTCTGTCAGCATGGCGGACGTAACGGATGACGGTTATAAAACCTTTGTTTGCGTAGAAACCGCCTGCGTGAGCACGCCGCAGAAAGCAAGCGAAGAAAAACCATCTCGTTTAGGCCAGACAATTAAGATTGTGAAGCGTTAACTCTGTTCTGCTGCACCAAAATAAAACAAACGGGGCGCAAGCGCCCCGTTTTGATGCACAGAATGCATGCTAATGATGCACACTCAGAACTTGTAGGTCACACCCACAGAGAAGATGCCTGCCCAGGATTTGTCGACCATCGGGCTATCTTTGATTTCATCACTCAGGCGGGAGTAACGGCCAGTACCGTAAACGTTCCAGTCACCGAGGAAGTTATAGCTCGCGGTCAGCTCCAGGTACGGATCCCAGCCATCATCCGCGCTGTAGCTGTTCAAACCGCTACGGCGAGACTCAGCTTTAGAGACGCCATAGTAGTAGTCGTTGTAGTTCTCGCTGCTGTACTGCACACCGATGCCCGGCGTCAGCGTCAGCGCGCCGTTGGTGTAGCGATAAAGCCACGCCAGATCCCAGATAAAGCCGTTGCTGTTGTCGAGCGTATCCGCCGCCAGCGCAGTACGCAGGAAGCCATACTGGGTATTATGTACGTAAGAAAGACCCGCCATCAGCGAGCTTCTGCGCTTGTCCAGCTGGCGAAGCGCGTTGCTGTCGCTGTCGCCTGGCTTGAAGTGCGTCGGGTCGTAATACGCCATTATCGACAGCTTGTCAGCCGTATCGTTCCACAGATAGTAGCCGCCTCCCAGGCCACGGAACCAGAAGTTATCGCCTTCATAGGTGACAACGGGAACGGGATACACGTCGCGGTCATACTGTTTGTACGGGCTGTTAATGACACCCGCGCCCGCGCCAACAGTCCACTGACTTTCTGCCTGTGCGGTGTTCACTGCGGTAGCGGCAAGGATGCCCAATGCCAGAAGTTTGAGTTTGGTCACAATCCATTCTTTCCTGTAGTCAAATAATCAGCGGGTGAAGTGTAACCGCCATTCCCGTTCATCCCAAAATTTTTTGCTGACTAATGAGCCTGATTAACCCGTTATTTTTTACTTTTCAGATGACAGGCTGCTTTCATTTATGTGAACCCTGAATGAAAAACGCGGCTTCGCCTTATTACGCAGGTGGGAATTTTTGGATGAGTTATTGATATGTCATTGAAATTAGATTTTCTCAGCATGCAAGTTTTGCAAATGCCATCTACGCTTTAATTTAAGAAGAGATTTTGCTGCACACCCCCGCACTTCTTAGCGTCTGACCTGGCACACAGGTTGCTGCTCTGGCAGTGAGGTGCGAGAAATTCTCTTCCGGGAGCCTCCACTACTCATACGAACGGCTCTTATCCTGTGCTAAAAAACGAAAGGACGGCATGCCATGAATATATTCGATCACTATCGCCAGCGCTACGAAGCTGCCAAGGACGAAGAGTTCACACTGCAGGAGTTTCTTACCATTTGTCGGCAAGATCGCAGTGCCTATGCCAATGCGGCAGAACGGCTATTGATGGCTATTGGTGAGCCTAACATGGTTGATACTGCCCTGGAGCCACGGCTTTCCCGTCTCTTTTCGAATCGGGTCGTCGCCCGATATCCGGCGTTTGAAGAGTTCTATGGCATGGAAGATGCCATCGAGCAGATCGTCTCCTACCTGAAGCATGCTGCTCAGGGTCTGGAAGAGAAGAAGCAGATCCTCTATTTACTGGGTCCTGTGGGGGGCGGTAAATCGTCGCTTGCTGAGCGCCTGAAAGCCCTGATGCAACGCGTGCCGATTTACGTGCTGAGTGCCAACGGGGAACGCAGCCCGGTCAATGACCATCCGCTGTGCCTGTTTAATCCGCAGGAAGATGCGCAGATCCTTGATAAAGAGTTTGGCATCCCGCACCGCTATCTCGGCACGATTATGTCACCGTGGGCGGCAAAACGCCTGCACGAGTTTGGTGGCGATATTACCAAATTCCGCGTCGTCAAAGTCTGGCCGTCAATTCTGGAACAGATCGCCATCGCCAAAACGGAGCCCGGCGACGAGAACAACCAGGACATTTCGGCCCTGGTCGGTAAAGTCGATATCCGTAAGCTGGAACATCACGCGCAAAACGACCCGGATGCCTATGGCTACTCCGGCGCCCTGTGCCGTGCAAACCAGGGGATTATGGAGTTCGTCGAGATGTTTAAAGCACCGATTAAAGTGCTGCATCCGCTGCTGACCGCCACCCAGGAAGGGAACTACAACGGGACGGAAGGTATTTCCGCCCTGCCGTTTAACGGCATCATTCTGGCGCACTCCAACGAATCTGAGTGGGTCACCTTCCGTAATAATAAAAACAATGAGGCGTTCCTCGACCGTGTTTACATTGTCAAAGTGCCTTATTGCCTGCGGATCTCGGAAGAGATCAAAATTTACGAGAAACTGCTTAACCACAGTGAGCTGGTGCATGCCCCTTGCGCACCGGGAACGCTGGAAACACTGTCTCGCTTCTCCATTCTGTCGCGTCTGAAAGAGCCGGAAAACTCCAGTATCTACTCGAAAATGCGCGTCTATGATGGTGAAAGCCTGAAGGATACCGACCCGAAAGCGAAGTCCTATCAGGAGTACCGCGATTACGCTGGCGTCGACGAGGGGATGAACGGTCTGTCCACGCGTTTCGCGTTTAAGATCCTCTCCCGCGTCTTTAACTTTGACCATGCGGAAGTGGCGGCCAACCCGGTGCATCTGTTCTACGTCCTGGAGCAGCAAATCGAGCGCGAGCAGTTCCCGCAGGAGCAGGCTGAGCGCTACCTTGAGTTCCTCAAAGGCTACCTGATCCCGAAATACGCCGAGTTCATTGGCAAAGAGATCCAGACGGCCTATCTGGAATCCTATTCAGAATACGGGCAGAACATTTTCGACCGTTATGTCACCTATGCTGACTTCTGGATCCAGGATCAGGAGTACCGCGACCCGGATACCGGCCAGCTGTTTGACCGTGAATCCCTGAACGCGGAACTGGAAAAAATTGAGAAGCCTGCCGGTATCAGCAATCCGAAAGACTTCCGTAATGAGATTGTCAACTTCGTCCTGCGCGCCAGAGCGCATAACAACGGGCGTAACCCGAACTGGACCAGCTACGAAAAACTGCGCACGGTCATTGAGAAAAAAATGTTCTCCAATACCGAAGAGCTGTTGCCGGTTATTTCGTTTAACGCCAAAACCTCAACCGACGAGCAGAAAAAGCACGACGATTTTGTCGACCGTATGATGGAGAAAGGCTATACCCGCAAACAGGTCCGCCTGCTCTGCGAATGGTACCTGCGCGTGCGCAAATCGTCTTAAAACAAGTGCCCGGTAGCGTTGACGCTTACCGGGCCTACAAAATGCAAGTTGGCAAATGCAGTACGGGGGGTATATGACCTGGTTTATTGACCGGCGTCTTAACGGCAAAAACAAGAGCACGGTGAACCGCCAGCGCTTCTTGCGTCGTTATAAAGCGCAAATTAAACAGTCGATCTCCGAGGCCATCAACAAACGCTCGGTGACTGACGTCGACAGCGGCGAGTCTGTCTCCATCCCCACTGATGACATCAGCGAACCGATGTTTCATCAGGGGCGAGGCGGTCTGCGCCATCGCGTCCACCCAGGTAACGATCACTTTGTTCAGAATGACCGAATCGAGCGTCCACAAGGCGGTGGCGGCGGTTCTGGAAGCGGTCAGGGACAAGCCAGCCAGGACGGTGAAGGTCAGGACGAATTTGTCTTCCAGATCTCGAAAGATGAATATCTCGACCTGCTGTTTGAGGATTTGGCGCTGCCTAATCTGAAAAAGAACCAGCACCGCCAGCTTAACGAATACAAAACCCATCGCGCGGGTTATACCGCAAACGGCGTGCCCGCCAATATCAGCGTCGTGCGTTCGCTGCAGAACTCACTGGCGCGACGGACGGCGATGACGGCAGGTAAACGGCGTGAACTGCGCGAGCTGGAAACTAGCCTGAAGGTCGTGGAAAACACGGAACCGGCGCAACTGCTGGAAGAGGAGCGCCTGCGCAAAGAGATTGCCGAGCTACGGGCAAAAATCGACCGCGTGCCGTTTATTGACACGTTTGACCTGCGTTACAAGAACTACGAAAAACGTCCAGAGCCCTCCAGCCAGGCGGTGATGTTCTGTCTGATGGACGTTTCCGGTTCAATGGACCAGGCCACCAAAGATATGGCGAAGCGTTTTTATATTCTGCTCTACCTGTTCCTGAGCAGAACCTATAAGAACGTGGAGGTGGTCTATATCCGCCACCATACTCAGGCGAAAGAGGTGGATGAACACGAGTTCTTCTACTCACAGGAGACCGGTGGGACCATTGTATCGAGCGCCCTGAAGCTGATGGATGAAGTGGTGAAAGAGCGTTATGACCCGGCGCAGTGGAACATCTATGCCGCGCAGGCGTCGGATGGCGATAACTGGGCAGACGACTCGCCGCTGTGTCATGAAATTCTGGCGAAGAAAATTCTGCCCGTCGTGCGTTACTACAGCTATATCGAAATCACCCGCCGCGCGCACCAGACTCTGTGGCGGGAGTATGAACATTTGCAGTCGATGTTCGATAACTTTGCCATGCAGCATATCCGCGATCAGGATGATATCTATCCGGTATTCCGGGAGCTGTTCCACAAGCAGTCTGCCACCAGCAATGCATAACCCAGCAGCCAGCGAATCCGCTGGCTGTTTTCTTTCGACCCCGTTCATCCCGTGATAATGTAGCAAGCTGCAAATGGGTTTATTACCGGGAAAATCGTTATGTCTGAAGATGTTATTGGGACGGCAACTCACCAGCAGCTGATTACCTTACTTACCGAGCAGGGCGCGCGGTTTCGGGTGATGGAGCACGAGGCAGTGGGGAAATGTGAAGCGGTAAGTGAAATTCGCGGGACCGATCTGAGACAAGGCGCAAAAGCGCTGGTGTGCAAAGTGAAAGGCAACGGCGTAAAAAAACACGTTCTGGCGATCCTGGCCGCCGACCTGCAGGCCGACCTGAGCAAGCTTGCCAGCCATTTTGGCGGGCTTAAGGCCTCGCTCGCCAGCCCGGCGGAAGTCGATACCCTGACCGCCTGCGTTTTCGGCGCTATCCCGCCCTTTAGCTTCCATCCTGACCTGGCGCTGGTGGCCGACCCTCTGCTGTTCGAGCGCTTCGACGAAATCGCGTTTAACGCTGGCCTGCTGGAGAAATCCGTCATTATGGATACCCAGGATTACCTGCGCATCGCCCGTCCTGAGCTGGTGACCTTCCATAAAGCGTAACCGCTAAGGCTGACGCCCCGTCAGCCTTTTCTTTCCAGAAACAGTACGGAGGCGACGAGAATCACGGCAATAGCGAAAAACGATGAGGAGATAATCAGCGTTTCAACAAACATGTGATCGTTCATGATGGCGACCCCTTTTGCGATATCTGCCTCCGTTTTAATCCGCGTAAATGACAAGGTTATGACAACAACAAAATCTTTTTAAAACTGTCCTGCGTCGCGTTTGCGCGTACAGTAAGCAGGTTAATTATTTTGGCAAGGACTCCCTATGTTTGACCCTACTCTGCTCATTCTTCTGGCACTCGCCGCGCTCGGCTTTGTCAGCCATAACACCACGGTCGCCATCTCGATTCTGGTGCTAATTATTGTGCGCGTGACCCCGCTCAATACCTTTTTCCCGTGGATAGAAAAACAAGGCCTCACTATCGGGATTATCATTTTGACCATCGGCGTGATGGCTCCGATCGCCAGCGGCACGCTTCCCGCCTCGACACTGCTGCATTCGTTCATGAACTGGAAATCGCTGGTGGCGATCGCGGTGGGTGTTTTTGTCTCGTGGCTGGGTGGACGCGGCGTGACGCTGATGAGCAGCCAGCCCTCATTGGTGGCGGGCCTGCTGGTAGGCACCGTGCTCGGCGTAGCGCTGTTCCGCGGCGTGCCGGTGGGGCCGCTGATTGCCGCCGGGCTGGTTTCGCTGTTTATTGGGAAGTCGTAGTCAGGCTGGCAATATAGCGAGCAGGCGTCTGCCCCAACCCTTTCTTGAACATGGTAATAAAGGCGGTGGTAGAGTCATACCCCAGTGACTGTGCTACCTGCTGCACGGAGTTCCCGCTAATTAACAACTGCAAGGCGACAATCAACTGCAGCTGGTGTCGCCAGCGCCTGAAGCTTAGCCCCGTCTCTTTTACGACCAGCCGCGCCAGGTTGCGCTCGCTCATGGCAAAGTGACTCGCCCATTGCGCCAGCGTTTGCCAGGCGGCAGGCTCTTCTGCCATCTTCTCGCTCATCAGCCGAATTTTAGGATGGGGCGACACGGGCAACTGCAGATGCTCCTGACGCTGGAGCGGTAACTCGTCAAACAGGACATCCACAAGTCGCGATGTGGCCGCAAGGCGCAACTCTTCACGCGATTTATCCGCCAGCGATAAAATAAGTTCCCGCACCAGCGGGGAGATTTTCAGGGTGCAACAGCGATCGGGCAAACTGACGGCGCCGGGTTCAATAAATAAGAAGCACAGCTGTGCGCCTGGCGTGGCCTTATTGCTGTGCGGCATCTCCCCCGGAACCCATACGGCATACTGCGGCGGCACCATCAGCATAGCGTTTTCCACATCGCAGGTGATCGCGCCCCCCAGCGCCAGAATCAGCTGACCTTTGCGGTGATGATGCAGCGGAATATGCTGTTCTTCAGCCACCACGCGGATGCGAAACGCCACCGCAGGGTCGTGCTGGCTATCCGGATCGTAGCCATCCAGCCCAAGACCGATCATAAAGTTGTCCGATATTAGCGATAAACTGTCATTTTAGCTTGATTTCAACCAGGCTGAAAATCGGTATTGTGTGCGCTCGCTTGAACGTATGAGAACATAATGACTACAGCTATTCGAACGTCAGGAAAACACGGCGCGCTGCTGATTGCAGGCATCCTGATGATTGCCACCACGCTTCGCGTCACCTTTACCGGGGCGGCGCCGCTGCTTGACACCATCCGTCAGGACTACGGCTTAACCACCGCCCAAACGGGTTTGCTCACCACGCTGCCTCTGCTGGCATTCGCGTTAATCTCTCCCCTCGCCGCAGGTGTCGCCCGCCGTATCGGCATGGAGCGCAGCCTGTTTCTCGCCCTGCTGCTGATTTGCGCCGGAATTGGCGTGCGTTCCCTGCCTTCGGCCTCTCTGCTGTTTATCGGTACGGCGGTCATCGGCTGTGGTATCGCACTGGGCAATGTGCTGTTACCGGGGTTAATCAAGCGCGACTTCCCGGGACAGGTGGCTAAGCTCACCGGGGCGTATTCCCTGACAATGGGGGCGTCTGCTGCATTAGGCTCTGCGCTGATTGTTCCCCTGGCGCTGGGTGATGCGGGCTGGCACGGCGCGCTGCTGATGCTGATGATCTTCCCGCTGGTCGCCCTGCTGCTGTGGCTGCCGCAGTGGCGTCAGACTCCTGCTGCCACCGTGACCGGCGCAGGTGCGTTGCACAATCGCGCCATCTGGCGCTCTGCCCTTGCCTGGCAGGTGACTCTGTTTCTGGGAATCAACTCGCTGATTTACTACGTGATCATCGGCTGGCTGCCGGCGATTTTACTCAGTCACGGCTACAGTGAAACACAGGCAGGTTCGATGCACGGCCTGCTTCAGCTGGCCACCGCCGTGCCGGGTCTTGCTGTCCCCCTGCTCCTCCATCGCCTGCAGGATCAGCGCGGGATCGCCGGTATCGTGGCACTGATGTGCGCGGTAAGCGCGGCGGGGTTCTGGTTTGCGCCTGACATGGCGGTAATATGGACGCTGGTGTTTGGCTTTGGCTCGGGTGCGACCATGATCCTCGGCCTGACCTTCATCGGTCTGCGCGCCAGCTCTGCGCACCAGGCGGCGGCGTTATCCGGTATGGCGCAGTCGATTGGTTATCTGCTGGCCGCCTGCGGGCCACCGCTGATGGGGAAAATTCACGACACAGCCGGGGACTGGCGCATTCCACTGATGGCCTGCGCGCTGGCCGCCGCGGTGATGGCGGTTTGCGGCATGCTTGCCGGGCGTGACCGGGAGATCACACCCCGCTAATGACAAGGGCAGACCCGATAGTCTGCCCTTGTTTTATCCGCGCGCCGCGCGCAGCATCGCCTGCACCAGCACCACCGGACGCCCTTCAAGCGCTGCACGTTCATGCTGGAATAAGGTGATGACAAAGAACGGATGCGTAACCAGTTCGGCTGCGCGAATGTCGCCCTGTTCGTCCCAGCCCGTCACGCGCATATCACCGCTCTCCAGTTGCTGCGCAAATTCTGGCGACACGCCATAGTTGCAGTGATAGCCCTCTACAATTTCCGGCTTTCCGTAGGCTTTCGCGATCAGCGTATTGTTGCGCAGTTCAATGGCATCGGTTTTTTCCACCAGCGAGCAGGTCAGCGGCGCAATCACCATCGTCCCTTCGGTATCCGTTTCGGCGTGAGCCGCATCGCTCCAGCCCAGCACATTGCGCGCGTACTCAATCAATGCGTGCTGGAATCCACCGAAGGTCCCGAGGAAGGGAATACTGTTTTCACGGGCGTAGCGTGCGGCGATGAAGGCCGCCTCGGTGTTCTTATAGGGACTTGCAGGCACCAGCCAGATGGCATCATAGCCTACCAGGTCTTCCGGACTGGTCAGCTCCGTTGTTGCAAGCCAGTCATAATCGGCGGTGAGATCCAGTACAGCGGCGGCATCGTCAATTGCCAGTGGGATCGCCTGATGCGCGACCACATTAGCGTTATAATCGCCAACAAGGGCAATGCGCAGCGTCGTTTTAACCGGGAGGTGTTCCATGAGGGAGTCCTTATGCCAAAGAATTATCAGATAACATAAGGAACCTCAGACTACCGATCTTCTGCAATTATCACAATACCTTAAATTGGGAGGGGTGAAATATGATTCGGTGCAAGCGCCTGTACGATCGGGCCAGTCAGGACGACGGTTATCGGGTTCTGGTGGACAGGTTGTGGCCACGCGGGATGAAAAAAACAGACCTCGCGTATGATGAATGGTGTAAAACGCTCGCGCCTTCAACTGAATTGCGCAAAGCATTTCATAGCGAAACGATTGATTTCACTGCCTTCAGTAAGGCGTATCGGGAAGAACTGGCGCAGCATAAGGACGAAGGCCAGCGTCTGGCAGCTCTGGCAAACAGGCAGACCTTAACCCTGCTCTACGGCGCTAAAGACGAGGCGCAAAATCATGCCCTGGTTTTGGCTGACTGGCTGCGCCATCTGTAATCAACCGATCGTCAGTTCATCACAGGTCTGCGATGTTTCGTCCGGCGTCAGCGGCAGCAGATGTTCCGGGCGGACAAACGCAAAGCCATGCTGATTATCAAACGCATAGACATCTCCCGTCACCAGCCACAGCGCACGGTCCGCCGTTGCAGGCAGCTGCGTCATCACGCCGTTTACTGGATTAACAAAACGCTGACCTGGCTGGCAAAGACCAAACAGCTCCACTGATTTTCCAACGTTGCGGCGGCCAGCTGGCGTACGCGCGCCAATGATTATCGCCAGGCTGCCCGGCTTTAACTGAAACATACTTCTCTCGCGGTCAATATCGCCAGAAACTGGCTAAGAATAATCCTAAAGAGAAGTGTATCGCAGAGAGTATCCCGCTGTCACCTGGCAGGTTGCGGATGATCGCGACGGTAGAGATCCCACTCATCAATCACTTCACCGCCAGGCAGCTTGCACTCGGTACGCACACCCTGCGGACTTTGCACCGGGATCTGTTCGCCACCTTTATCCAGGCAGTACACGGAGGCTGGGTTCGCCATACCTACCGCATGCGGCAGCATAGGGGCGTCAGGTTGAGTGGCTTTTGTTGTGCATGCTGCGAGCGGTAACGCCAGTGCCAGTAACAGATATTTCATCATCGCAATCCTTAAAGCGTCCTGAAAAGGTCAGGGTAACGGGTCAGGAGGGTTTTCTCCATGATTTCTCCATCGTAACTGCACTTTTGCCCCTTACAGTGCAGCGTGTTCTCGATATGACCAGAGAACATCATTCCGTAATCAAGATGTCTTTGCCCCGGTCTCTGCACCGGGGCCTTTTTGTCTCCAGAATCGCCCCGGAGAATGTATAAAATTTGTTATATTCATGTTTTACTATGTCGAAATTGGAAAATTTCAGCATAACATGCAGATGCAGACGTCTTCTGTATGGGAGTCAACCCACGTCATGTCGGATATCATCCTTGCCCGTGTTTCTGAAACACTCGCCACCGAGCAATCCTTAGAAAGTCTTGTACGCCAGCTGCTGGAGATGCTGGAAATTGTGACCGAAATGGAATCCACCTACCTGACAAAGGTGGATATCAACGCGCGGTTGCAGCACATTCTTTATGCCCGCAACAGTAAGCAGATGCAGATCCCTGAAGGGCTGAGCGTTCCGTGGGGGGATACCCTGTGCAAGCGTGCGATAGACAGCGATACGCTGTTCAGCAACGACGTGGCGGGTCGCTGGCCTGATTGCGAAGCCGCAAAAGCGCTTGGGATTACAACCTACATGAGTATCCCTATTCACCTGGCTGATGGTTCGATTTACGGGACCCTCTGCGCGACCAGCACGGAAAAAAAGCAGCTTAGTGAACGCGGTGAGCAAGTGCTGAAACTGTTTGCCGGTTTAATTGCACAGTACATTCAGAAAGAGTCCCTGGTGGCCCAGCTTCGCGAGGCCAATGCAGCGCTCATCGCCCACTCGTATACCGATGCCCTCACGGGGTTGCCCAACCGTCGGGCGATTTTCGAGAATCTCACCACCCTGTTTTCCTTAGCTAAACACCTTAAACGCAACGCCATTATTGCGTTTATCGATTTGGATGATTTCAAACTGATTAACGATCGCTTCGGGCATGAGACGGGCGATCGATTCCTGATCGAAGTGGGCAAGCGACTCACTGACGAACAGACCGAGGACGAGATCGTCGGAAGATTAGGCGGCGATGAGTTTCTGGTAGCCTGTCTGAGTCAAAGCACAAAAGAAGCCGAAAGGACGCAGGTTAATCTGCTGAAAACCCGGCTTAGCGCTCGCATTGCGGGTGAATACTGGCTCGGTCAGGTTCATATTGTGTATCCGGGTGCGAGTCTGGGCATCGTCGAAGTTGATCCCGCCAGCACCGATGCGGACAGCGCGTTACAGGCGGCAGATATGGCGATGTATCAAGACAAAAAAGGAAAAAGTAAAACACGCTTTCTCACGATGGATTAACGCCGTACACTCTACGGCGTTACGTAAAACGATAAAGGTGATGGCATGCGAATAGGGATCCTCTTCCCGGTTGTTATTTTTATAACGGCGGTGATTTTTTTAGCCTGGTTTTTCATTGGCGGTTACGCTGCGCCGGGGGCATAAATGAGAAAAACAACCATCATTATGTTGGTCGTGGCAATCGTGGCTGTCGCAGGTTCACAGTTCGGCTGGTGGTAAACCTCCAATGTAAAAAGGCCGCCATCTGGCAGCCTTTTTCAGCAAATAACAGATTTAGCTTTTGATTTTTCTGTAGATAAACAGAACCACCAGGGCGCCAATCACCGCGACGGCAAAGCTGCCAAAATTGAAGCCATCTACTTTGCCAAACCCGAACAGGGTACTGATCCAGCCGCCAACGACTGCACCCACGATCCCCAGTATAACGGTTACGAAGAACCCACCACCATCTTTGCCTGGCATAATCCACTTCGCCAGGATCCCCGCAATCAGCCCAAAGATAATCCAGGATAAAATTCCCATAGCTTTCCTCTCTGTATGGTTTTTGTCATTAAATCAACGACACAGAAAAGGATAGCACAGGATTTAAGAAAGGAAATTTGTGATAAGCATCACAGGGTTTGATTGAGTAAAATCTGAGCTATAAAAAATGCCGTTCCACATGAAATGTGGGGTTGCATCTTTTGTTGAGAAAGATTATCTTTCTCAACACTGAATAGTTGAGTGAAATACTCAGGTATTTAGTACGACATTGCTCACATTGCTTCCAGTATTTCTTGCCCACTCTTGAGTGGGCTTTTTTTTGTCTGCAGGGCAGACACGTCATACCGCAATAAAGGCGTGCTGGTTTCGCCCGGCCCGTTTTGCCTGATAGAGCGCACGATCGGCAGCAATAATAATGTTCTGCTGGCTGCCTGCAATCTCCACGGCACGCGCGGTTGAGACCCCTACGCTTACCGTTACCCGCCCAAAGGGGCTGAAATCGTGTTCAATATTCAGGGAACAGACATTGCGAATAATCGATTTGCCAAGGCGACACGCCTCCTCGATATCGGTGTCAGGCAAGATGAGCGCAAATTCCTCACCGCCGTATCTCGC
The DNA here is from genome assembly GCF_014103035.1 of Enterobacter sp. RHBSTW-01064. Taxonomy (NCBI): domain Bacteria; kingdom Pseudomonadati; phylum Pseudomonadota; class Gammaproteobacteria; order Enterobacterales; family Enterobacteriaceae; genus Enterobacter; species Enterobacter sp. RHBSTW-01064. The sequence goes on from NZ_JABXOU010000004.1 coordinate 471,501, forward strand.
CACAATTTGGTTGTTCCGGGTAAGGCTTTTCCTGAGACACTCTCCCAGAAGGCTAAGACAGCGATCCCCTTCCGGGTGCCCGTAGTTGTCATTGTATTTTTTGAAGAAATCCGCATCCACGATCAGCACCGAAATCGGGGAATTGTCAGCCGCACAGCGCGCAATTTCAGACAGGATCTTTTCATCAAATGCGCGGCGATTGAAAAGCCCGGTCAATGCATCTTCAGAGGCAATGATCTGAAGCTCTTTGTTAACCCGGTTTTTTCTGGATAAGTCTACATACAAAAAGTAGGAAGCCACGATCAGCACGGCGGTTAAAATAAGAATAACGACGGCGAGTTGAATAGCCTGCTTGCGCCAGGGAGACAGCGCCTCCTCCTTGCTGACCGCCACGGTCGTCACCAAACCATAGCGTCTGTTTTTCTCAAACGCGTAGATGCGTTCGATTTTATCAAACCGCGAGACGGAACTGGCTATCCCGGCGTTCTGTACCTTGAGATACTCTTTAAAGAGGGGTGAGTCAGAAACAATCGCGCCAATATAGTTATTTTTAAAAGGGTGCCGAACCAGTAATACACCTGTTTGCGTCGTTAAACCGATAACCCCAGAATGACCAATGTTAATTTGTCCATATAGCGCAAGAAAGTTTTCGATACCCAGCGTAACCACGACAACCCCGTTAAAGGCCCCCGAGTGCGTTTCCAGGCGTCGACTGATGGTAATCACCCATTTACCGTTTGTTCTGCTCACCACAGGTTGACCAATAAAAATCTGTGAATTTTTATTTTCTTTGTGATACACAAAAAATGGCCTGTCAGCCCCTATACGGGAACCGGAAAACCCCTCATGCAATGCCGTGAAGATATCCCCTTTCGCATCGTAGACGACAACATTATTTATCTGAGAAAGTAAATCATCCTGATTTGTAATTATCCGCTGAATATTCACAGCCTGCTGCGGCGTCATGCCATAAATTTCAATCATGTCAGAGACGGTGGTAATCAACATTTCACTTTGGCGCATAATCCCCTCAGTGTACACATCAAGGGTATGGCTCAGGTTGGCAACGCTGGTATTAATTTGTTGAATTGATTGCTGTCTGGACGTGGCGATCTGAACGACAAGCGACAGCGAAATAATCAGTGAGACGATGATGACGGTAATGGTTGTTGTGTTAAACGCGTTTTTCACATGCACGAGCTAATCCACCTTATCACGCCTGATATCCCTGGCTGACAACTCTTGTCACTGTAGCAAAGGTCAGTATAAGAGGAAAATAAATTGTACCTAAGCTATGCAAATGAAACCACCAGTATTGGTTGTTTGCGCAATTTATCTCAACCTGATGTCTGCGAGCACGTTTTTAAAAGGGGGAGAAAGTGAAACAAAATATCGTTTATTGCCGAACGTTATCCTGATTCACTCATTCGGATAGAGTATAACTCAAATTACTGAAGGGCGGTGAGCCGGGATGTCTAAACGATGACCCTTCGCCCCATGATATCAACGTATTACTCGTTGCCCCACTGATTCAGGAAATTCGCAACATCATCAATCCGCATCGTGCGAATACCTGCTGTGCTGGCCATCTCTTGCTGGGCTTCCTCGCTGATCTCTTCATTATTCGTCAAACGGGTGATCAACAACTGGAAATAGTGTGCCAGCTGATCTCGCTCCGCTTCGCTCACCATTTCAGCGGCTTCCGTCGAGTACTCGTCGACGATGTCATAAAATTTAAGTGGGATATCGTTGTTCATGCCTGTCTCAAGTTTAACAATTAAAGAGCAATATCGCGATTATATCTGACGACGCTCTTTGACAAAAGCCCATGGAAGGCTCAGTCAGTTGACTGATTACTTCAACAAACGACTAATGCCTTTTCGACCCGTTTTGGCCATCCACAGATACATTTCTGGCATAAGAATGAAGATAGCTATTGCAGCAGTAACAGCGACAAGCATAATACCGCAGTGAGATGTCGTTACGGGTTGAGCTTGATAGACAGACATATTCATGTCGTGCATCTTTTTTGCTGCTCAGCTACAGAGTTCGACTCGTGACCACAAAAAGGCTTTTAATAATAGGTTTTTTATGAAGATTTTTATTGTAAATCTTAAACAGTCCGTAGAAAGAAGGCAGAAGATTGAGGCCCAGCTTGTTGCTCTGGGGCTTTCTGCTGAGTTTGTAGAGGCCGTAGATGGCAGAGCGATGTCAGAGAAAGAGAGGCAAAGTGTCACAGCTCAAGTAAATTACGCTTTTCTTCCTGGTGAGATCGGCTGTGCACTAAGCCATCAAAAAATTTACCAAAAAATAATTGATGAAAAGATCAATAATGCTCTGATCCTTGAAGATGACGTTGTTTTGACCGAAGATTTTAAAAACATACTCCAAAGCATCACCGTTCCTTCAGAACGTCCTTCGATTATCTTGCTAAGCCGCACAAACAAGTATTTTAAAAAACCATTAAAGACTATTTTTGGCAATTACTCTTTACATAAAACCTTACTTGCCACAACGGCACATAGTTATATCATAAACTATGAAGCCGCAAGATCGTTACTAAAAGGGCTTTATCCTGTTTGGATTGTGTCTGATAAATGGGGGCTGTTTGAAGATATGTCATTGGTTGAGGTATATTCAGTTGTCCCTCATCCTGTGCATCTTTCTGATGAAGCTAAGAACTCTACGATTAATGTTCCGCAAGATGCGCACGAAATCCATATAAGAAAGAAGAAAATATGGAATCAGCTTATGGCAGGCAGAGCCTTTAAGACTAAAATCAAGCATAAATTCAGAAGAGCGATCCTTCCCCTTTTCAGTAAAGTCATTAATCAAGGGAAAGGCTAAAGTCTCAGATTAAGTTAACTCGGTTTTATATTTTCCATAACAAGCGTGATTGTAACAATAATCGAGGTAAAAAAACGGGAACCCTTAGGCTCCCGTTGATATTTAATCCAGCGAGTAGATTACATATTCGCGATAATCGCGTCGCCAAACTCTGAACATTTCAGCAGCTTAGCGCCTTCCATCAGACGTTCGAAATCGTAAGTTACGGTTTTCGCGTTAATCGCGCCTTCCATACCTTTAACGATCAGGTCTGCGGCTTCGAACCATTCCATATGACGCAGCAGTATTTCAACAAGGCGAAAGTAATTAATTGATTTTTAGAGGAATCTATCATAACTGGAGTTCTAGTCAAGCATTTTAAACCTTTACCTAACCCATTGATTAATTTCGATGAAGTTTGGGTTTTGATAACCTCTTTTTGGCAATCCTCACTTATGAAACGCATCCCAAACCCATTAGTTCTTCTTGCCAGTTTTAACATTGATAGTTTTTGATTGTATGTCGGAAAATAAACGTTCATAGACTAATTGAATCCGAGCCTTATCGGAATCGGTGTGAGCTGCACGATTTACATACTCTAAAATTTCACGTGCCAAAATATGTGCAGCATCTTCAAACTCGTGTGGCCAACTACTTCCTAACATTGAAAGCCCTTTAAGCACTCTCCTTTGGATCTCACTCATACCGGCACCATCACGGGCAATAGGTAAGAAAAAGTCTTCCAGTAGCTCCCTGTTCTGAAGTGGCGCAACATGTATTGAAGGATATGTCACTTCAGTTTCATCAGATTTATTCTGCGCATAAGCGGATAGTATTCGTACACCTCTGCCAATGACATCAATTGCGGTGCCAGGATCGTTCACTGCCGGTGAAAGGGCCCTGCAGGCTATTTCAGCCATAACGCTAAGACAAAATCGGGGATCCTGAGAAAATGAACGTACATCTGAGACGATGATTGTATCAAGCAGATCTTTACTGATTAATGGCCCCTGCCCCTGACTCAGATACAAAACTGGCATCGAGGGGTGTATGAAGCTGCCTGGCTGTGCTACAAGATATACATGTCGAGGATCCTCAGTTAGCAACCTGCTGAGTTTCAGCATATCAATATATTCAACATAGCCAATTATCTCCGGATAAACTGCAACCGTTCCGTTTGGTTGTTCATTGTTCTCAAGCCATGGATATCCGCCCAGATATGGACTTTTAGCTCTTTCGACAAATGTTTCGATTGCTGCCTGTTCCACCTTTGCTGTCGTCTCACCAACCCTTCCCAGAGAGGTCAAATGCTGTATCCAACGAAGCAATGTGATGAGGATTAAGGCAATCACTACCAGTGTGACAACGAATAAAATGACTCTCCCCCTTTCTCCGTAGGCTCCCATATTAAGGGCAATGATCCCAACCAGACTGAAGAGAAAGGAACCGATGAAAGTGGCCAGTACATTTTGTGTGGTTACGTCTTCAACAACTAAACGCGTTGCTCTTGGCGTTACATTAGTGGTAGCTGATCCGTACGCTGTGACCATGATACTCAGAGAAAATGTGGTAACAGCTAACATACTCGATGCCAGTATGTTCAGAATGTTATCCACTGCTTCTGCGCCAACCTTCACTGATACCGACTCAGGGATCATTGATTTAAAAAGAATAGATAATAGGGCCGTCATTATTGCTACAATTGCGAATAACCCTGCCCTGAACCATAGTTTTTTAAATATCTGCTTCAGAATCCATTGCCAGCGTGAGTTCATATTGCATTCCCTCGTATAGTGGCTGATAAAAATAAAATGCCACCCCTCAGGGTGGCATATGGATATTAACGAACCAGGTGCAGGAAGTGCAGATGTTTTTCGTACTGGTCGAGTATGTCATTAATAAGCTGTTCCTGATTCCAGCCCATCACATCATAATTTTGACCGCCTTCTTTGAGATAAACCTCTGCGCGATAATATCGATGTTGCTCAGCCTGCTGCTCATCATTATCCATCGCAGCCAGGGCGAAGGTTGGCGAGTTATACCCGCGAAGCCTCAC